>SVMI01000006.1 GCA_015067495.1 Oscillospiraceae bacterium
GTTAAGCTCGTTTGCGCCGACAATACTTGGCGGGCGACTGCCCGGGAAGATAGGTAATGCCAACACAAAGCCTCGACGTAAAGTCGGGGCTTTTTTCTGCCTATGACATGCCCCCGGCATGTCATTTTTGGATTCCGATATAGAACCAATATCGACCCGGCGGACGTACCGTTACCGGTTTTCACCCTGCTATTGATTCCTCTGATTCTTCGTGATATAATTCTGTTAAAGGAATCAGAATTTGACGGGGGAATTTGTATATGGGCTATATTATGGATCTTAGGAAAGTTGTGGGGCACCGTACCTTGCTGATGCCTTGCGCGGGTGCAATTATTGGTGATGGCAAGGGAAATATTTTGCTTCAACTCAGAAAAGATGATAATACATGGGCAACTCACGGCGGCAGCATTGAAATAGATGAACGCGTCGAAGATGCAATGATTAGAGAAATTAAAGAAGAAATTGGTTTAAGAGTTTTAGAATATAAACTATTAAATATTTACTCTGGACCAGATAATCATAACATTTATCCTAATGGTGATGAAGTCTCATGCATCGATATAGTATACTATTGCCATAGATTTGAAGGTGAAATTGTCCTTCAGGAAGATGAGGTATTAGACGTTCAATGGTTTAATAAGGATAATTTACCTTGTAACATTGGACGAAACACAAGGAGATGGTTAGACGACTATTTTGATATGTTGGGAATCATTTAATTTTGTTAACCAAAATAACGCCCCATGTGCGGTCTGCACATGGGGCGTGTTGTTTACAGTGTCTCAAGATAGGCTGCCTTGCCGGTCTCGTATAGATTATTCCCTTCGCTGTCGATCACGACGATCACAGGAAAATCCACGACTTCAAGTCGGCGGATTGCTTCGGCACCCAGATCTTCATATGCAACGATCTCTGATTTCTTGATGCAGTTGCTCAACAGAGCGCCGCAGCCGCCGATGGCTCCAAAATACACGGCACCGTATTGCTTCATAGCGTCAACCACCTCAGAACCACGTTTTCCCTTGCCGATCATGCCGGTTTGTCCTTGCTGAATCAGGAGTGGACTGTATGCGTCCATTCGATATGAGGTCGTCGGTCCTGCAGAGCCAATGGGTTCACCGGGTCTTGCGGGGGTTGGACCAACAAAGTAGATAACGGTATCTTTCAGATCCAAGGGCAGATCTTTTCCTTCTTTGAGAAGGTCGCATAGGCGTTTGTGTGCGGCATCCCGGGCAGTGTAGATAACGCCGCTGATCAGGCAGCTGTCACCTGCTTTCAGGGAACGTGCTGCTTCGCGGGTGAGGGGCATGGTCAGTTTGATTTCCGCCATATTAGATCACCTCCGTTTTGTGACGAGTGACGTGGCAGTTAATATTTACCGCCACCGGCAGACCTGCGATATGGGTTGGGCAGGCTTCGATATTGACGGCGAGAGCTGTTGTCTTTCCGCCAAAGCCCTGCGGTCCGATGCCAAGAGCGTTAATTCTTTCCAATAGTTCCCGCTCCAGCTGCTGATAGTAGGGGTTCGAATTGGGAGTATCTACATCACGCAGCAGTGCCTTCTTTGCCATGTATGCGGCCTTGTCAAAGGTGCCGCCGATGCCGACACCTACCACGATTGGCGGGCAGGGATTTGGACCTGCTTCTTCCACAACGCGGACAACAAAATCCTTGACGCCCTCCACACCGTCGGAGGGACGCAGCATCTTGATCTGGCTCATATTCTCGCTTCCGAAGCCCTTCGGCGCAACCGTGATCTCGATCTGATCACCGGGGACAAGTTCTATGTAGATCATCGCCGGCGTGTTATCGCCGGTGTTGACACGGTCAAGAGGATCGCGGACGACACTCTTTCTAAGATAACCCTGAGCGTAGCCTTGACGGACGCCTTCATGAATGGCTTCGTTGATATCACCGTCTACATGGACATCCTGACCCAGCTTCAAGAAGACGCATGCCATGCCGGTATCCTGACAGATAGGCATTTGGCGCTCCTCTGCCAATTTATAGTTTTCGATGATCTTCTCCAATATCTGCTGTGCCTGCGACCAAGGTTCCTCCTTGCAGGCTGCGGCGATGCGTTCACGCAGATCATTTCCAAGAATGCAGTTTGCTTCGATGCAAAGTCTGCGAACCGTATCGGTAATCTGTTTTGCACTGATTTGACGCATATGTTCCTCCCAATATCAAAGGTTGACGGCATTTTGTATTTTTCCGTTCAGATAATGCTCGATGTTGGATACGACGCAGTCCAGCAGGCGTTGTCTGCTCTCCAGCGGCGCCCACGCAATGTGGGGCGTGATGATACAATTCGGTGCTGTGAGCAGGGGAGAGTCTGCAGGGATCGGTTCTTGTCCGGCAACATCCACTGCAACGCCGCGGAGCTTGCCGCTTATAAGCGCAGCTGCGACTGCCTGCTCGTCGAGCAGCGGACCGCGGGCGGTGTTGATCAAAATCGCACCGTCTTTCATTTTGCAGATAGAATCTGCATTGATGATCTGTGCTGTTTCAGGCTGCAGGGGACAGTGAAGGCTGATAATGTCGGATTTCTCAAGCAGCTCGTCGAGGGAAACATAGCTTTCTCCCTCGTATTGCGTGCGGTTATATGCAAGCACATTCATGCCGAACGCTTCTGCCAGCTTTGCCACAGCGCGTCCGATCCGTCCATAGCCGATGATGCCGATGGTCTTGCCTGCAAGCTCCATTTGCGGCGTTTTCCAGTAGCAAAAATCGGGGTTGCTTGTCCATTCACCGTTGTGAACGCTGTTGCTGTGCAATCCCACATGGTGACACAGCTCCAGCAAAAGCGCAAAGGTGAACTGGGCAACCGCCTGCGTGCCGTAGTCGGGTACGTTGCAAACAGGAATGCCCCGCTTTGCCGCTGCGGCGCAATCCACAACATTATAGCCGGTTGCCTGAACGCAGATGAGCTTGACAGAGGGGCAGGCAGCAAGCACGGACTCGGTAATGGGCGTTTTGTTCAGCAGAACGATCTCGGCAGAGCCGATGCGCTCGATGGTTTCAGCTTCTGTTGCGGTGCGGTCATAATACCGAACTGCACCAAAGCGGTCGAGGCAGCCCCAGTCGAGATCTCCGGGATTTAGGGCATAGCCGTCGAGGATTACAATATCCATTGGAAAACTCCTTTTATTGTTGCAATTTTCTTAATAATTTCGTATAGTAATAGAAGTAAACATCGGGGAGGCAATATGGAAATTCTCTATTGTGATGACGATATCGTCGTGTGCGTAAAGCCGCAGCGGGTTCTTTCGACGGACGAGCCGGGCGGTGTGCCGGAGCTTGTTCGTGCCGCGCTGGGCGACCCGAAAGCGGATGTGCGCACGGTTCACAGACTTGACCGCGTGGTTGGTGGCTTGATGGTGCTTGCCCGGTCGGCAGTAGCTGCGTCGGAGCTTTCCCGGCAAATCAGAGAGAACACCTTTGAAAAGGAATACACGGCAGTTGTCCATGGCACGCCGGAATATGATGTTGGAAAACTGTATGATCTTTTGATCCGTGACAAGGCACGTAAGATGACCATGGTCGCCTCATGTGAAGGAAAAGGCGTGCAGCCTGCGGTACTGAACTATCGTGTACTCGGAAAGAAAAAGGGGATGAGTCTTGTCCGTATTCGTTTGGAAACGGGGCGGACGCATCAAATTCGTGTCCAGTTTGCAAGCCGTGGTATGCCTTTGGTCGGTGAACGGAAATACAGCACACGGGAAGACGATTGTGAGATCGCCCTTTGGTCCTGCCGTCTGGCATTTGACCATCCGAAAACGGGAAAACGGGTGGAATTTACCCTTGATCCACCCGCGGCTTATCCGTGGGATTGTTTTTGAAGAATGGCTTCCAGTGCTTCGGAAAATGCGCGATCATGATCCGCGGTGCGCTTTTTAGGACCTTTCGTGCGTCCGCCGGATGCGCGGAATTTGCGCGCTTCGTGACGCTGCAGGAGCAGAGCGTCGATGTTCCACGCAGTGTATTCCCAGCCGTCCTGATGCAGCACCCGCGCGCCGCGGGCGAGGCACATGGAGGCGAGTCCATAGTCCTGCGTAATGACAAGATCCTCGGATGCGACACGGTTTGCCAATGCGAAATCCACGCTGTCGCTTCCTTTGTCGAAGGTCAGGGTCGTAGCACCATCGTGCTCAATTCTGTGCGCAGTGTCGCAGAGTAAAACGCAGCTGACTTGATAACTGCGGCACAGCTCCACCGCGATCCTGACAACAGGGCAGGCATCTGCGTCGATCAAAACATGCATCTGATCACCTCGCGGGTATTATAGCACAAAATGATCTGTTTGAAAAGGAGAAAACACATGGCAAGTGAACGTTACTTTCAAAATCGGGATTGTGCCTATTTCCCGTGCCATCAGGGGGCTGATCCGAAGAACTTTAATTGTTTGTTCTGCTACTGCCCGCTGTATGCACTGGGCGATCAATGCGGCGGCGCGTTTACTTATACGGATAACGGCATCAAGGATTGCTCCCGCTGCTTGATTCCTCACCGCGAAGAGAATTATGATCGGATCATGGAGAAGATGACGCAGGTTCTGCAGCTTGCAAAAAAAGATGCGCTGACGCAGGAATAAACTTGATTTTTCCATGAGTTACTGATATAATAGTCAAGCTGTCAATGGAGATGTACCCAAGTGGCTGAAGGGTGCGGATTCGAAATCCGCTAGGCGCCGCAAGGCGTGCGGGGGTTCAAATCCCTCCATCTCCGCCAAAAAAGACCACCCCAACGGGGTGGTCTTTTTTGGCGGAGATCAAGAAGAGGGATTTGAACCGATCTAAATGCAACAGTCCGGGGGACTGTTGCTTGCCGCCGGCTGGACGGCGGCAACACCGAAATTAAATCAAATCCCTCCATCTCATTCAATGGTTAGCCTTGCGTTTTAATAATGTCTTGTAAAATATATAGAATCATGATATAAAATAATGGATGACTTATTTGAAAGGGTTACACTTTATGAACAGTTTCACCAGAGAAGACATTAAGAATAGTGTCGAATACGAGTGGAGAAAAAGCTCGTTAAAATCGATGCTCGCAATTTGGGCGATCCTAACTGTTGTGATGTTTTTCGCCTTGGTTTTAACAAGCGTTGGCGATATGCAATATATCGCTCTGCGCTTTGAAGCTTGGTTGATCGTGACGGCAATATACAGTGCGATATTCCTGCCTTTTGTGATGTTTTACGGATACAAAATGTGGTATCTGTTAAAGCACTTTGCGGAGTTTAATTCGCATGAGGTCATGCTTGATAATGTTTCCACCTCGTATGCGTACCGTGGCGCGGTGTATTATACTGTAACCATCAACGATCGGGGTACAACACGAAAAGTATGCACCAATCCTTACTTTTCGAGCAGCATGTTCGCAAAGTTCACACTGGAGGATTACAACAATCAGAAAGTTGTCGGCTTGTACGACAGCCAAATGGATAAATTCTATATTCTTAAAAAATTAAGTTAACCTATAACGTTGAAGCAGGATGTAAATTGCGTCCGGCAATGCTCTATTTGAGGAGAACCTCTATGAAAAAAATCGTCTATATCGAAGTCGGGACAACCGACCCGACCTTCAATCTTGCGCTGGAGGAGTATGTTTTTGAGCATATGCCTCGGGAAAATGAATATTTTCTGACGTGGCGAAACGACAATGCCATCATTATCGGCAGACATCAAAATACCGTTGCTGAGATCAATGAGGAATTTGTCCGTGAGAGGGGGATCCGGGTCGTGCGTCGCCTTTCCGGCGGCGGTGCGGTGTACCATGACCTTGGAAATCTGAATTTTACCTTCATCGTGGATGCTGAGCAGGGGCAGAAGGTGGATCTGCGGCGGTTTTGTCAACCGATTGCCGATACACTTTGCGCCCTCGGCGCAAATGCAACAGTGGACGGCAGAAACGACATCCTGATCGACGGAAAAAAGATCTCCGGCAACGCGCAATATGTGCGGCAGGGGAGAGTGATGCACCACGGCACGATCCTTTTTGATTCCGACATGTCTGTTCTTGACCCGGCACTCAAGCCTGATCCCGCCAAGATGCAGAACAAGGGCGTCAAGTCTGTCCGCAGCCGTGTCACGAACGTCCGTCCGTGTCTGCGGGAGGATATGACCATCGAGCAGTTCCGCACTGCACTGACTCAGTCGCTGTTTCGCGGTGACGATTTCGTGCGTTATGAGCTGACGGATACCGATATTGCCGCTATCACTGAGATCCAGAAACAGCGTTACGCTCTGCATGAGTGGAATTACGGCTTCTGCGAAGCTGCTCAGATCACCCACAAACGCAGATTTGAAGGCTGCGGCAGCGTGGAGGCTCATATTTCCACGGAAAACGCAAAAATCACCTCTTTGCGCTTCCACGGTGATTATTTTTCCACCCTGCCAACGGAAGAGCTTGCCGCAAAACTGATCGGCAAGCCTTTGGCGAAGGATGCGCTCCTGACGGCACTTGACGGCATACCGGTGTCCGATTATATCACCGGACTTTCACGGGATGATCTTGTTGCGTTGCTCTTGGATTGACGCGGTTGATTTTTATGTGAAATTGGTGTTGACAAAATGTTATAATGGCGTTATAATCCTGTTACAAACTACTTGAATATAACATTTTGAGGTTAGCTATGAACAGTATCCGCCAAAAAAGCATTTGCGATTATATTGAATCCCGGCAGATCGTGACGATCAAAGAGCTGCAGGGACTGTTCCCGGATGTGTCCCTGATGACCATACACAGAGACTTGGATGCGTTGGCGCAATCCGGCGCGATCGTGAAGATCCGCGGCGGTGCCCGCTCAGTGCGTCACTCCGGCGATCCCGGATTTGAGGAGCGTTTGCAGGAGAACAACGCGGGCAAGCTGGCGATGGCTTACAAGGCTTTGACGCTCATCCAACCGGGCAGCACAGTCTTTCTCGATGCCAGTACCACCAATCTGGTTCTTGCCAGAGTAATGCCGGACATCAAGCTGAATGTGTTCACCACCGGCCCAAATATTGCCCTTGAGCTTTGCCGTTTGCAGAACACCAACATCACTCTTTGTTGCGGCAATCTGAATCGGAAGACTATGTCACTTTCCGGTCAAAATACCTTGGAAATGCTTGAGAAAATCAACATCGACCTTGCATTTGTGGGTGTTTCCGGCTGTACGGCGGAGGCTGGCTTTACCTGCGGCACGGAAGGGGATATGAGCGTTAAGACCATGGTTCTGCGCAAGGCAAGAACCCGGGTGCTGATGTGCGACAAGGCAAAGTTCAGCCGCCTGATGCCCTATACCTTTGCCCGCTTTTCCGACATCGACTATTTCATCTCAGATGATGCTGTGCCGGAGACGGTGCAGGCAGAGCTTATGAAGGGGAACGCAAAGCTTCTGTAATGCAGACTGTATGTTACATTGCTAAGGACATATGTCCGCGTCTTGCGGAGCGTTAAATATCGAAACAAGGGACAACGGAGAAATTGTTCTCCGTTGTCCATCTTTTTGGGCAAAAACAGAAATTTACTATTGACTGCGATGTTATAAAATGTTATAAATAACATAAAGTAACATTTACTTAAGGAGGAAACTATATCATGGCAAACGCAGTAATTATGCCCAAGGCGGGCATTACCGTGGAAAGCTGCATCATCGGTGAATGGGTCAAGAAGGTTGGCGATCAGGTCAAGATCGGCGATGTTCTTTTTACCTACGAAACCGATAAGGCAAGCTTCGAGTGTGAGTCCACAGCCGAAGGCGAGCTGCTGGACATTTTCTTTGAAGAGGGCGATGAAGTACCCTGTCTGGTGAACGTCTGTGCCATCGGCGTCAAGGGTGAGGATTGCTCCGCTCTCAGAGGCGGCAGCGCATCTGATGCTCCCGCCGAAGCACCTGCTGCCCCCGCTGCAGCACCCGCCGCTGCTCCCGCTGCCGCTGCGTGTGCCACCAAGGCCCGCGGTGTTCTGATGCCCAAGGCTGGCATTACCGTGGAAAGCTGCATCATCGGCGAGTGGCTGAAGAAGGTTGGCGATCAGGTCAAGGTCGGCGATATTCTCTTTACTTACGAAACTGACAAGGCTTCCTTCGAGTGCGAGTCCACCGAAGAAGGCGAGCTGCTGGCGATCTTCTATGAAGAAGGCGACGAGGTTCCCTGCCTTGAGAATGTCTGCGCTGTCGGTCCTCACGGCGAACCCACCGATTGCCTGAAGGGCATTGGCGGTACTCCCGCTGCTGCTGAGGTTGCTCCCGCTGCCGAAGCTGCACCCGCTGCCGCTGCTGTTGCCGGCGGTGTTGAGACTGTGATCATGCCCAAGGCTGGCATCACTGTGGAAAGCTGCATCATCGGCGAATGGATGAAGAAGGTTGGCGATCAGATCAAGATCGGCGATATCCTCTTTACTTACGAAACTGACAAGGCTTCCTTCGAGTGCGAGTCCACCGCCGAAGGCGAGCTGCTAGAGATCCTCTATCAGGCCGGCGACGAGGTTCCCTGTCTGGAGGCTGTCTGCAAGGTCGGCGTTGCCGGCGCAGCTGCCGCTCCCGCTGCTTCCAACGCACCTGTTTCTCCCAGAGCAAAGAAGCTGGCTGCTTCTGCCGGCGTGGATGCCTCTCTGGCAACCGGCACCGGCCCCAACGGCCGCATCATCGAGCGCGATGTGCGTGAGCTGATGGCCAATCCTCCCGCAGTCGCTGCTGCACCTGCTGCAGCCGCTGCTCCCGCTTCCGTCGCTGCTGCTCCTGTCGCTCCTGCAGCACCCGTTGCTGCCGCACCTGAGGCAGAGGCGGAATACAAGGATGTCAAGTTCAGCGGCATCCGCCGTGCGATCAGCAAGTCCATGACCACATCCCTGCACACCATGGCGCAGCTGACCCACAACACTTCTTTCGATGCAACTGCGATCCTCAACTACCGCAAGGCTCTCAAGGCTGCCGGCGGCGATTACGCAGGCATCACGCTGGGCGACATCATTCTGTATGCTGTTTCCCGTACCCTGCTGAACCACCCCGACCTGAACGCCAACATGCTGGATGACAACAACATCCGTCTGTTCAACCATGTCAATCTGGGTGTTGCGGTGGATACTCCCCGCGGTCTGATGGTTCCCACCATCCGCCATGCTGACGAGATGAGCCTGCTGGAGATCTCCAAGGCTGTTAAGGCTCTGGCTGCTGAGTGCCGTGACGGCGCGATCAGCCCCGATAAGCTGTCCGGCGGTTCCTTCACCGTCTCCAATCTGGGCAATATGGGCGTCGAGTCCTTCACTCCCGTGATCAATCCTCCCCAGACGGGCATCCTTGGTGTCTGCGGCACCATCGACCGCGTCCGCAAGGGCAAGGATGGCGGCATCGAGCTGTATCCTGCAATGGGTCTGAGCCTGACTTACGATCACCGCGCTGTTGACGGCACGCCTGCCGCAAAGTTCCAGAAGGAGCTGGCATTCAATCTGGAGAACTTCACCGTTCTGCTGTCCAAGTAAGGAGCCTTGCCCATGGAACTGTTCGATTTGCTTGTCGTGGGCGGCGGACCCGGCGGTTATCTGTGCGCCGAGCGTGCTGCTCAGGGCGGTATGAAGGTTGCCTTGTTTGAGAAAAGAGCCCTTGGCGGAACTTGTTTGAATGAGGGCTGCATCCCCACCAAGACCCTGCTGAACTCTTCCAAGATGTATCGGCATGCAACAGAAAGTGAAGCTTACGGTGTTACCGTAACCGGCGCGGCCTACGATCACGCGAAGGTGATCGAGCGCAAGGACAAGGTCGTCAAGACCCTTGTCGCCGGTGTGGGAGCTACCATGAGCGCGAATAAGGTCACTGTCATCACCGGGGAAGCGATCATTGCCGGTCGTGCCGATGAAGGCTTTATGGTGACCGCAAAGGGAGAGACTTATATCGGACGCCGGCTGGCGATCGCCAGCGGCTCCGAGACCGTTGTACCTCCCGTACCCGGTCTGAAGGAAGGACTTGCCTCCGGCTTCGTCCTGACCAACCGGGAAATCCTCGACCTGACGACCCTGCCGAAAGACCTTGTTGTCATCGGCGGCGGTGTCATCGGTCTTGAAATGGCTTATTATTTCGCAAGCATCGGCATCCCGGTCACGGTTATCGAAATGATGCCCAAGATCGCAGGCGCAACCGATCCTGAGATCTGTAAGGTGCTGACCGATGCCTTTGGAAAGCGCAATATGACCTTCAAGCTCTCCAGCAAGGTGCTGGAGGTCAAGGCTTCCTCCGTTGTCTACGAAGAAAACGGAGAGAAAAAGGAGCTTGCCTGCGACAAGATCCTGCTGTCTGCCGGTCGCCGTCCTGCTACTGCAGGCATCGGCATTGAAAGTCTAGGCTTGCAGATGGATCGTGCCGCTATCGTAACCGACCGTCATCTTTGCACCACAGTGCAGAATGTCTATGCCATCGGCGACTGTAACGGCAAGTCCATGCTTGCGCATACTGCCTATCGGGAAGCAGAGGTTGCTGTTAACCACATGCTGGGAAAGCAGGATGAAATGCGCTACGATGTGATCCCCGCCGTGATCTATACCGATCCCGAGGTGGCTACTGTCGGTCACAGCAGGGAAGGGGCAGAAAAGCTCGGCATGCACGTCAAAGAAATCAAGCTGCCCATGTCTTATGCGGGACGTTACCTCGCAGAGACCAACGGCGGCAAGGGCTTTATCAAACTGGTGGTTGACACAGACCGTAACCGCCTGGTCGGCTGTCACATGGTAGGCTCTTACGCTTCTGAAATCATCATGACTGCAACCATGATGATCGACACAGAACTCAACCCGGAAAGACTGAAAAAATTGGTCTTCCCGCACCCGACGGTTGCAGAAATGATTCGTGAAGCAATTTTCCATATTTAAGGAGGAAACATATTATGCCCAAGAGTTTGTTCGTTGATCCCAAAGCGGTGCGCGCTCCCGGCGCGGTCACCTTCAAGGACATTCCCGTCAACCAGTACAACAAGACTGTCGCAGAAGAGCTGGCTTCCGGCAAGTACACCAAGGAAGACCTGATCCGCATTTTCCGCGACATGACCGTTCTGCGTGAGTTCGAGACCATGCTGAACAACATCAAGACCCAGGGCGGTTACAACGGCATCGACCACACCTATCCCGGTCCTGCCCACCTGTCCATCGGTCAGGAAGCAGCCTGCGTCGGTCAGGCATACCTGCTGGATGAGAACGATTTCGCCTTCGGTTCTCACCGCTCCCACTCCGAGATCCTCGCAAAGGCGCTGTCCACCATCAATAAGATGAGCGACGAGCAGCTGATGAACGTCATGGAAAACTTCCTGGAAGGCAAGTGCCTGCGCGCAACCCAGAAGCTGGGCGAAACCAAGGATGTCAAGGATCTGGCGATCCGCTTCATTCTGTACGGCACGCTGTCCGAGATCTTTGCCCGTGAGACCGGCTTCCATCTGGGTATGGGCGGCTCCATGCACGCATTCTTCCTGCCCTTCGGCATCTACCCCAACAACGCAATCGTTGGCGGCAGCGGCACCATCTCCACCGGCGCGGCTCTTTACAAGAAGGTCAACGAGAAGAAGGGCATCGTCGTCTGCAACATCGGTGACGCTTCCATGGCTCGTGGTCCTGTTTGGGAAGCACTGAACTTCGCCGCAATGGATCAGTACAAGACTCTGTGGGAATCCCACACTGATGGCATGCCGATCCTCTACAACATCTTCAACAACTCCTACGGCATGGGCGACCAGACCCGCGGCGAGACCATGGGTCAGGGCTGCATGAGCCGTATTGCTTCCGGCGTCAGCCCCACCCAGTTCCATGCTGAGACTGTTGACGGCTTCAATCCTCTGGCTGTCATCGATGCCATGGAGCGCAAGCTGGAGCTGCTGCGCAACGGTCAGGGCCCCGTCATGCTGGAAACCCTTACTTACCGCTTCTCCGGTCACTCCGTCTCCGACCAGAACGCATACCGCACCAAGGAAGAGATGGACGCATGGAAGGAAGTTGATCCGCTGACCACCTATCCCGCTGCTCTGATCGAAGCCGGCGTTATGACCCAGGCGGATGTGGATGCCATCCTGGCTGAGACCAAGGAGCGCATGACCATCATCTGCAAGGCAGCTGCCGATCCCGAGATCAGCCCCTACTGCGATTTCAAGAAGGATCCCGCTGTTGTGGAGCGTCTGATGTACTCCAACGAGCAGGTCTTCGCATTTGACGACCGCGCTCCCGAGTTCACCGTTCCCAAGGAGGAGGCTGAGGGCTACAAGAAGATCAAGTCCAAGAGCCGCAGCCCCATCGGCCCTGACGGCAAGCCTGTTTCCAAGATGAAGCTCTACAACCTCCGTGACGCACTCAGTGAAGTTATCTGGGATCGCTTCTACGAGGATCCCACGCTGATCGCTTACGGCGAAGACTGCCGTGACTGGGGTGGCGCATTTGCTGTCTACCGTGGCATGATGGATGCTCTGCCTCACTGCAGACTGTTTAACTCTCCTCTGGCAGAAGGTGCCATCGTCGGTACTGCTGTCGGTTACGCGCTGTCCGGCGGTCGCGCTCTGGTCGAGCTGATGTACGCTGACTTCATCGGCTGCGCCGGTGACGAGATCTTCAATCAGATGGCAAAGTGGCAGTCTATGTCTGCCGGCATTCTGAAGATGCCTCTGGTGCTGCGTGTTTCCGTCGGCTCCAAGTACGGCGCACAGCACAGCCAGGACTGGACCGCACTGTGTGCGCATATCCCCGGTCTGAAGGTCTGCTTCCCCGCAACTCCTTGGGAAGCCAAGGGTCTGATGGAGACTGCTCTGAAGGGCACTGACCCCGTGGTCTTCTTCGAGTCTCAGAGAATTTACGACGTGGGCGAGCAGTTCCACGAGGGCGGCGTTCCCGAAGAGCGCTATGAGATCACCATCGGTGATGTGAACAAGGTTCGCGACGGTAAGGATGTCACCATCCTGACCATCGGTGCAGTTCTGTACCGGGCAATGGATGCAGTCAAGACTCTGTCCGAGAAGTACGGCATGGAGGCTGATGTCATCAACCTGCACTCTCTGGCACCTCTGGATTACACCAAGATCGTCGAGTCCGTCCGCAAGACTGGCCGCGTCGTTCTGGTTTCCGATGCCTGCGCCCGCGGCAGCTTCATGAACGATGTCGCCCGCAACATCACCGAGCTGTGCTTTGACGATCTGGATGCACCTCCTGTTGTCATCGGTGCAAAGAACTGGATCACTCCTCCCTTCGAGTTCGACGAGTACTTCTTCCCGCAGGCAAGCTGGATTCTCGATGCCATCAACGATAAGCTGGTTCCTCTGAACGGTCACGTTTCCACCACCGGCTGCACTGAGGCTGAGCATATCCGCCGCGCTAAGGAAGGCGTATAATTGGAAATCAGAAGAACTGCCAATGCAGGCGTTCTGCTGAAGCTGGATGATGTATCAATTCTACTGGACGGTGTGAGCAGGCGGGTGCTTGCCTACCTGCCCACACCTCAGGAAGAGATCGACCGGCTGATGGAGGATCTGCCTGATGCAGTTGCGTTTACCCACGATCACCCGGATCATTTTGATCCCAATTTTGCCAAGGCGTATGAAGCCGCGGCAGGGAAGAGCGTTATCACCTCCGGCAGCGCGTATGTCGGCAACGTTCGGATCGATGCGGTGACCACCCGTCACATGGGAAAAGCAGACCCTGCCCTTCATCATGTCAGCTATGTGCTGCAGGGAAGCAAATGTGTCTGGTTTCCGGGTGATGCGTCGCCCCAGCAGCTGAAGCTGCTCTGCGACTGTCCCAAGCCGGATGTTTTGATCGTTCCGTTCCCGTATGTGGCAACAGAAGCGTCGATCCGTCAGCTGCAGAATTATCTGCCCTGCAAGATCGTACTGGTGCATATGCCGGCGCGGGATCACGACCCGGACGGAATTTGGGACATGGTTACCCCGGCAATCGAAATCTTTGGACAGAATATTTTCTGTCCCGAAATCGGCGAAAATCTGACCCTTTGACATAAAAGGAGATAAAATTACATGATTATTACTCAGAAAAAGCCCCTCGATGAGGTTATGGCCATGGTGGCAGATGCCAAGACTGTGGCAATTGTCGGCTGCGGCAGCTGTGCAACAGCTTGCCAGACCGGCGGCGAACCCCAGATCGCAGAACTGACTGCTGCTCTTGAGCAGGCAGGTAAGAAGGTCGTTGCAACGACTGTCTGCGACTACTGCTGCATGAACTTGGGCGTCAAGACCAAGATGAAGGCAATCAACGCAGCCAACCCCGACTGCGTGATCTGCATGTCCTGCGGTGACGGCGTTCAGTGTGTTGCAAAGAACGCAAATGACAAGCCTGTATACCCCTCCAACAACACCATGTACCTTGGCGAAGCTGTCAAGTTCGGTGTTTGGGAAGAGGCATGCCGCTTCTGCGGCGAGTGTGTTTTGGGTCAGACCGGCGCGATCTGCCCCATCACCCAGTGTGCAAAGAGCCTTGTGAACGGTCCTTGCGGCGGCGCAAAGAACGGCAAGTGCGAGGTCAACCCCGAAAATGACTGCGCATGGATCAAGATCTACCATCGTCTTGAGGCGACCGGTCAGCTTGAAAAGCTTTCCGCCCGTCGTGAAGACAAGGGATATGGCGACTTCGCTTATCCCAGAACCATCAGCTTGAGGGGGAAGAAATAATGAGTTTGTTAAAAGATGCACTGGAAGCCGGTAAGTTTGGTGTTACCGCTGAAATGGCACCCCCTAAGGGTTATGATTTTACTGAGCAGATGGAAGCAGCCGAGCTGCTTCGCGGCAAGGTTCACGGTGTCAACGTCACAGATATGCAGTCTGCAAGCCTGAAGGCTACCGGTCTGGGTCTTTGCATCAAGCTGAAGCAGGCAGGCGTTGAGCCGATCCTGCAGATGACCGGTCGTGACCGTAACCGTATGGCTCTCATGGGCGATGCGCTGGCAGCTGCCAGCTTTGGCATCGACACCATGCTGGCACTGACCGGTGACCACCCCGTGGTCGGTGACTGCCGCAACGCAAAGCCCGTTTACGACCTCGACTCTGTCGGCATTCTGAGAATGCTGAGCATGATGGAGCAGACCGGCTGCGACTGCGGCGGCAACGAGCTGGCAGGCGGCGCACCCAAGTTCTACAAGGGCGCTTCCGTCACTCCCGTTTATGAGCCTCTGTTCCTGCAGATCAATAAGCTGCGCCAGAAGGTGGAAGCCGGTGCGATGTATGTCCAGACTCAGGGCATCTTCGATCTGGATACCTTCAAGCGTTTCTTGGAAGCCGTCGACAAGGCGGGCATCAAGACCCACATCATGGCGGGTATTATCCCCCTGAAGGCTGCCGGTATGGCAAAGTACATGAACGAAAACGTCCCCGGCATCGATGTGCCGCAGCACATGATCGATCGTCTTGCCGCAGCAGCTGCTGAGGGCAAGGAGAAGGGTGTCAAGGGTCTGCCCATGCAGCTGGGCATCGAGATGGCAGCGGAAATGATCGCCAAGATCAAGGACGAGAAGCTCTGCGACGGTGTGCATATTATGGCAATCGGCGCTGAAAAGAACGTTCCGACCATTCTCGACAAGGCCGGCATCGCAATCTGATTTAATCTGAATTGGAGGAAAACTACATGATTACAAAAGCCGTTCGCATTTACGGTAAGAACGACCTGCGTCTGGATGATGTGACCCTGCCCGAGATCGGTCCTGACGGCGTCCGCATCCGCGTTGTCTCTGACAGCCTCTGCATGTCCAGCTATAAGGCTGCCCTCGAAGGCGGCGACCACAAGCGTGTTCCCAGCAACTGCCACGAAAACCCCACCGTTCTCGGTCACGAGTTCTGCGGCGATATCGTCGAGGTTGGCGAAAACTGGAGACATAAGTACAAGGTTGGCGACAAATTCGTTATCCAGCCTGCTCACTACCACAACGGTTCTCAGGAAGCCCCCGGCTACTCCTACAACTACTGCGGTGGTAACGCACAGTACGGCAACGTTCCCATCGAGACTCTGCTGGAGAACTGCCTGCTGCCCTACAACTCCGATACCTACTACTACGGCTCTCTGGCTGAGCCTCTGAGCTGCGTTATCGGTACTTTCCACGCCATGTACCACACCAAGGCCGGTTCCTACGTCCATGAGATGGGCATTAAGGAAGGCGGCAAGATGTGTCTGCTGGCATCTGTCGGCCCCATGGGTCTGGCTGCCATCGACTACGCCATCCACTGCGACCGCCGTCCCAGCCTGCTGGTCATCACCGATATCGACGAGGCAAGACTGACTCGTGCTGCTTCCATCTACACCGTGGAAGAAGCTGCAAAGTACGGTATTGAGCTGCACTACGTCAACACCCGCATGGAGAACGCAACTGAGTACCTGCGCAGCCTGACCGGCGGCACCGGCTACGATGATGTTGTCTGCTTCGCTCCCGTCAAGCCCGTTATCGAGCAGGCTGACGATATTCTGGGCTTCGACGGCTGCCTGAACTTCTTCGCAGGCCCCACCGACTCCCAGTTCAAGGCACCCTTCAACTGGTACAACGTCCACTACCTGTACACTCACGTTGTCGGTACTTCCGGCGGCAACACCAACGATATGCAGGAAGCCATTGAGATGATGAACGCCGGTAAGCTGAATCCCTCTGCTCTGGTTACCCACATCGGCGGTCTGAACGCAGTCATTGACACCACTCTGAATCTGCCCAAGATTCCCGGTGGCAAGAAGCTGATCTACAACCACATCGACCTGCCTCTGACTGCAATCGCAGATTTCGAGGAGCTGGGCAAGACCGATCCCATGTTCGCTGAACTGGATCGTATGTGCAAGGCAAACAACGGTCTGTGGAATCCCGAGGCTGAGAAGTATCTGCTGTCCCACGCAAAGCCCATCTGATTTCAATAAAAATGCGTTCAGGAGTAATCCTGAACGCATTTTTTATGTCTTCCTTGGACATAATGCTCACAAGGAGGCGGTAAATAATGGTAAAAGGAGTTTCACGGCAGGTCATTGTTGTTCATTCACCTGACCCGGAACTGTTCGAGCAGGCGATTTTTATTCTCAAAGATGATGTCGTCCGGGATGGCGTTACGCAGGAAACGCTACTTCAGGAAGCAAAGCGTGTACTCCGTCAAGAGGAGTGGTGGGGACGAAAACAGCATCCTGCCTTGTATGCGCTGGTTGGCGCAGTTGCAATGGGTGTGCTTTGGACACTTAGTTTGCTGTTGTGACTTGCGAAAAAGAGCGGAATATGCTATAATGCTCCCGGAAAAAGGGGGCGAAGGTTTTGCAGCTGGGTAAGTTTGAGATCGATCAGCCGATCATACTTGCTCCTATGGCAGGTGTGACAGATTGGGCATTCCGTACGGTCTGTGCGGAGCTGGGCGCGAATATGACCGTGACGGAAATGGTTTCGTCCCGGGCACTGTGCTATAAGGATAAAAAAAGTGCCGGACTTCTGCGCAAAAACGATGGCAGTATCTGCGGCGCACAAATCTTCGGTAATGATCCTGACGTGATGGCGGAAGGCGCTCGCCTTGCCCTTGAGATCTCCGGCTGCGACTTTATTGACATCAACATGGGCTGCCCGATGCCGAAGATCGCCAATTCCGGCGACGGCTGCGGCTTGATGCGGACGCCGGAACTGGCTGAAAAGATCGTTGCGGCAGTCATCAAAGCGGTTGACGTGCCGGTAACGGTCAAATGCCGCCTCGGCTGGGACAAGGGCAGTATCAATGTCCTTGACTTTTCCGAGCGGATGCAGGATGCCGGCGCGGCGATGCTGACTGTACACGGTCGTACCCGTTCCATGCTCTACAGCGGCGTAGCGGACTGGGATATGATCACCAAGGTCAAGCAGCAGCTGTCCATTCCTGTGATCGCAAACGGCGACATTGTGGACGGTACAACAGCTGTCAAATGCCTGAAGCGCACCGGCGCGGACGGCATCATGATCGGACGTGCAACCTTTGGTGATCCATGGATTTTTACAGAAGTAAAGGAAGCTCTTGCAGGTAACATGGACTATCACCGCCCCATTCTTGCGGATCGGATCGCAATGGCAGCCAAGCAATTTGAGCTTTCACAGCAGGATCACGGCGAGCATATTGCGTGCCTTGAAGCAAGAAAGCATTTTGCTTGGTATCTGCGGGGTGTTTCCCACAGCAGCTTTTATAAGAATCAAATTTCTTCCGTCTGCACAATGGACGACATTTACCGCATCGCAAAGGAAGTTGTGCGGGATCTGCAATAACTTGCCAGTATAGTTTGTCCGCCGTTTCATACCCTAACCCAAAGAGGTGAGAGGATGAGACGGCGGATCTTTTTATATTTGCTGGTCGTGTTGATGGCGATCCCGGTGTCGGCAGCACCCATCAAGTGGGTGGACTTCGGTGTGCCTTACGAATCCCTGAAGTATGCTCTTGAGCAGGACATTTCCACCTTCGAGCAGGAGCAGCACATCAGTTGGATCGATATATTGGCACTTGCAGGAACAAGAACCGGCGGAAAATGCGGTCTGGAGTCTGTCAAAAAGGCAACCAAGGATTGGAAAAACGGATTTGATCCGGCATCCCTTTCAGAGTCAATGAAAAAATCGTATGACTATTATCAGGAAGCCTTTTCTGCGGTGCTGGGCGGTCTTGTCGGAAGCTTTGCCATTGAAAAGGATGGACAATGGGTTTCCCATTATGGGCTGAAGGCATTTTCACCCGTTGCAGCCGGCTATGGTTACAGTCATTGTGATGATTTCGGCGTCAGCCGATCCTTTGGCTTTCATCGCAAGCATCTGGGCAATGATCTGATGGGCGGTCTTGGCACGCCAATCGTTGCTGTTGAGGGCGGCATTGTGGAAGCGATGGGCTGGAATCGCTACGGCGGTTGGCGTATCGGCATTCGCTCCTTCGATTCCAAGCGATACTATTACTATGCCCACCTGCAAAAAGACCATCCCTTCGCCGAAGGCTTGCAGGAGGGCGATATTGTGCAGGCAGGGGATCTGCTTGGTTTTATGGGTCGCACCGGCTATTCAGATAAGGAAAATGTAAACAACATTGAAACGGTTCACCTGCATTTTGGAATGCAGCTGGTGTTTGACGAAAGCCAAAAAGAGTGCAATTCAGAGATCTGGATCAATGTCTATCACATCGTTCGGCTGCTCAGCAGTCACCGCGCCAGCTATCAAAAGATCGATGGAAAGTGGCAGCGTGTCTACGATTTCCGGGATCTGGATTTGGAAGATTGGAAAACGGCGGACTGAATGTCCGCCGTTCATTATATTTGTTGCACATCAATGACCGTCAAAAGGTTATCTTCCACCCGAAAACGAATGTCGAAGCCGGCAAAGCTCAGCCCGTAGACTCTGTCCTCCTGACGTTGATAGGAGGGACGGGGGTCATGGGACAGAACGCTGATGGCAGCTGATTGCTTGGCTTCAGGGAGCTTTTGCAGAAGCGCAGCAGGGAAGTTGACCTCCAATAAAAAGTCACCTGCTGTGTCGGTAAAGCCGCCCAAGGCATCAGGATGGGCGTCGCTGTAAGGGATGTAGGGCTTGATGTCGAAAATGGGTGTACCATCCATCAGATCAGCACCGCCGACGTGGATCACAGTGCCATATTCCACTGTCTGTTCAATGCCTAACAATTCAACGCAGGATAATCCCAAATGATTGGGGCGGAAGGGAGAGCGGGTAGCGAAGACACCCATGCGGGTGTTGCCGCCCAGACGGGGCGGACGGACAGTAGGTGACCATTCGCTGCGAACTGCCTCGGAAAACTGCCAGATCAGCCACAGATGGGAAAAGCCTTCCAATCCGCGAAGCGCATCGCTGTTTCGGTATTCCGGCTCAAAGACGATGGTGGAGCGCAGCTCGCTGACCAATCCACTTTGCCGCGGGATGCCGAATTTGGTGGGGAAGTCGCTTCTCATATGGGCGATGGGATGAATTTCGATGGAACACATGTCAGCGCCTCACTTTCCGAAAACAGAAGGAAATTGCGAAGATCAAAGCCAGTACCAGTGAGATCGCAGCGCCGGCGGAGCTGCCGAGATAGTAAGAAGCAATCAATCCGCTGATGCCGGCAAGCAGTGCAAATAATACGGAAAACAGATGATATTGCTTGAGATTGCGTGACACATTCCGTGCCGCTGCCGCAGGCAGCACCAGCAGGGAGTTGAGGATCAGCAGACCTACACTGGGGATCGTCAGGGTCACCACAACAGCGATGGCGGTTGTAAACAACGCCTGCGACAGCCCCACGGGAATGCCACGTGATGAGGCAAGCTGGGGGTACATGGAAGCAAGGGTCAGCCGATTGGAGCAGAGGATCCAAAATACCGCCACACCCACAAAGGTCAGTGCCAATGCGCCGATCTCAGCGGGGGTTACGGATAGAATGTCACCGATCAGATACTTATTATATTTGGTGAAGCTGTTGCCGTCGAGGGTCGCAACAAAAATACCAAGGGCAACCGCGGCACTGGAAAATACACCGATCAGGGTGTCCGCAGCCTGATTGCTTCGGCTGCGCACATAGGAAAACAGAAGCGCGAAAACAATGCTGAAGATTACCGCACCCCAGATGGGAAATGCCAGTCCGAATATGCTGCCGATGGCAATGCCGGTGAAAGCAGAATGACCCAGAGCATCAGAGAAAAAGCTCATTTTGCCGGTGACGATCATCGTCGACATCAGACCGAACAGCGGTGCCATCAGGAGAATCGCAAGCAGTGCATTCTTCATGAAATCCCACTGCAGCATCTCAAAGGGGAGGGCTTCACAGATCGCGTACCAGATACTCAATTCTGCTCACCTCCTGAAATGTGAAATACTTCCCGGAACGCATTGCCGGAAAGGACTTCTTCCGGCGAGCCGATCTGCAGGAGCTGATGGTCGATCAAGGCTACCTGATCAGCGTAGCGGGGGAGCATGGCAAAGTCGTGGGTGGTCATCAGGATGGAGAGGTCATAGGTGGCGCGGATCTCGTCCAGCATGTCCATCAGATCAGATTTGCCCTCTACGTCAACACCGGAGAGTGGCTCATCGAGGATCAGAATATTGGGGATCGGCTCCAGTGCCAACGCAAGCAGCACACGCTGCAGCTCACCGCCGGAAAGAGTGCCGACACGCTTGTCGATCAGCTCCGTTGCATGAACCCGGTCAAGACAATCAAGGATCTGCTCACGCATGGTCTTGCTCACACCGAGAAAGGCGGGACGGCGGCTCATGCAGCACACAAAAAGATCCGCTACGCTCATGGGATCGCCGGGATCAAAAGCGGGACTTTGGGGTACGTAACCGAGCTTCATCGATCTTCCCCGGCTGCCGGGGGTAGAGAAGGAGATCACGCCATCGTAGTCCTGCTGACCAAGAATAGCCTTCAAAAATGTACTTTTACCGGCACCGTTCGGGCCGATCAGTGCTACCAACTGACCGCAGTGGATATGCATGCTGACATCAGCGAGAATTTCGCTGCTGCCGATTTTGACCGACAAATTTTGCACGCGCAGGCAGCAGGAATCGCCGCACTTACCGCCGTGTACTGTTGGTTTCATCCCAATGCCTCCTTTAATGCATCGATGTTGCGATACATGATCTCAAAATAGTCGCCGTTCATTCCCATATCAAGGGAGAAGACCGCCACACCTGTTTCGCGGGAAATGATGTCTGATGCGGATGCGCTGCCGTTGACTTCGGTGAAAATGGCGGGGATATGCTTCTGTTCGATCAGATCGATCAGGTCAATCAACTCTTTTGCGGATGCTTCACTGCCGGATTCCTCCTCAATCGCGGCGACGATCGTCAGATCAAAGGCGGATGCCATGTAGGAAAAACCGTCGTGGAAGGTGATCAGCTCTCTTGTATTCAAATCAGCCAAATTGTGATCGGCATATTGTTGAAGCGCGTCGAGTTTCTCATGCAGATTGACCAGATTGGTTTGAAATACAGCATCAAACTGCGGATAGGAAGCACAGAGTCCATCGCAAATGTTTTTTGCCATGATTTTGGCGTTTTCCGGGTCGAGCCAGAGGTGGGCATCGGCTTCGTGGTGATGCTCATGATGTTCATGGCATTCCAAAAGGGGAATGCTCGCAGAGCTGTCAATTACATTGCGGCACTTGGAAAGGAGCTTGTCCATAAAACCTTCCAGTCCGCCGCCGGAGATGATAACTGTATCAGCGCCCTCCAACGCGCGTACCTGTGAGACGCTCAGGGAGTAGTCGTGCAGACAGGAAATACTGTCTGAGATCAGCTGCGCTACCTGAAGGGGTGTACCCTGACACAGAAACGAAGTGAAACAGTACACCGGAGCGGTGGTTGCGACAAGATCAGTATGCTGCTGCGGTGCAGCACAGCCCATGACAGCCAACAGTAATACCAATATTAAAAGCAGGGAAATCTTTTTCATAATGCTCACCTTGACGGAAATATCCAATGGTATTATACCACAACTGTCAAGAAAGAAGGAGACTGCAGTGCAGTCTCCCTGTGTATGGATCAGTGGGTTTCCAGCCAATCGTTGACCTTGGTCTTTGCAAGACGCAGGATGTCTTCGGAGGGGTAAGCGGATGCTTCGCCGCCGTTGACGTACAGAAAATACAGTCCGTCCGGGGTCTGGAAGAGGATTTCTTCGTAACCTGCGGGATCACCGTAATAGCCATAGGTGTATTTCTTGATCAGGGTGGCGGTTTCGGTGTCGTATTCTCTCTTGCAGATGATCTTTTTCATCGTAATGCTCCTTTCCTATCAGCAATGCTGACATTATAGCGGTTTTTCGGGAAATAGTATGTCGAAACTGTAAATTTTACAGGATCAGCTGTTTGCTGCAGCGGCGATGTCTTTTTGCTTGACAGTGCCGTTGGCGGTGTAGATGCTGGTCACGTCGCTGATGGGCTCGTTGTAAAGGGCTGCCCACGATGCGTGAGGGCCAGTGTAGAAAATGTGCGCTAGCTTCACGCAGCCATCAAAGGCATCGCTGCCGATGGTCGTGACAGAGTAGGGAATACATATGGATTCCAATGCAGCGCAGCCGCGAAAGGCTGCTGCACTGATTTCGGTGACACTTTCGGGGATAAAGATGCCGCGCAAGCGGGTGCAATCTGCAAAGGCACTCTGCCCGATCACTCTGACCGTTTCGGGAAGCTTCACAGTGGTAATGTAGTTATCTCCTGCAAAACAGCCGCCGCCGATGGACGTAACGGTCTGACCGGCAACTGTTTTCGGAACATTCAGCTCTTCTGTGCCGGTGTAGAGGGCTGCGTCATATTGCAGCACGCCGTCCTTAATAGAAAACCACGGCATATCCGGGTCGGTCAAAGAGGGTGCTTCATAGGGGATCAGGAAGAAAACAGTAAGTCCGATGACAAAGAGAATCGTAAGGATCAGGTAGGGAACAAATCTGCGCTTCTTCTTAGGAAGCTGCTGTTCAATAATCGGTTCGAGC
Organism: Oscillospiraceae bacterium; assembly: GCA_015067495.1. GTDB lineage: Bacteria > Bacillota > Clostridia > Oscillospirales > Oscillospiraceae > Faecousia. Next base: position 23,382 of record SVMI01000006.1, read on the forward strand.
ATCTCTTCTTCCAAGACAATATCAGACATTTCTATCACCTCGTTTGCTTTATGATAGCACAGCTTTGCCGTTTGCGCAAGTTTCTTGCACATTTTTCCGTTTTATGGTATCATATAGAAACGAAAAGAGGTGTGACGATGCGGGATATACCGATCTTTACAACTGAATACGGTGTTGCGAGTCTGGTGCTGCGAGAGATCCCATACCGGCAGGAGGCGTATATCTGCATCCATTCCAGCTGTCAGCCGAAGGAGTTGCTTGATGAATGTGTGGCGTTTTGCCGTTCCTGTGGCGCTGAAAAGATCTATGCTCGCGGACATAAAATAGCAGAAGAATATCCGCTGCACACCGCTATTGTGAAGATGCGAGGTATCGCCCAAATCGATGAAAACAAGGTCGCGTGCCTTTTCCCTGTAACGGAGGATACGATCGCATCGTGGCGGCAGTTTTTGAATGAGCGGCTGAGAAATGTTGACAACGCTGGGACGCTGGCATCGCAGGGTGAAGCGGAGATTTTGCAGTCAGGCGGGGCGTATTTTGTCCATCACGGCGGAACGCTTTTGGGAGCAGGTTGGCTGAAGGATGGGGAGCTTCTGCTGATCGCGGCGATACCCGGAGAAGGAGAGCGCGTGCTGCATACCTTGCTGTCTATTCAGAAGGAACAGCCGGTGCAGCTTGAAGTGGCGTCTACCAATGTGCGGGCGATCCGTCTTTACGAACGGTTCGGAATGATTCGTATGGAGGAGATTCGCCGCTGGTACAAAATATTTCCTCTTGACAAGTAAAAATACTTGACAAGTGGTAAATTATCATGTATACTGTGTCAGGCGTCAAGGGAAAAACCTTGTCAGAGGAGGTCAAGCATGGATTCGCTGGAAATGATACTGCTTTTCGATTATTACGGCGACCTTCTGACCGAGCGTCAAAAGCTTTGCTTTGATATGCACTACAATCAGGATCTCTCCCTTGGGGAGATCGCGCAGGAATTGTCCATCAGCCGTCAGGCTGTGTACGATAACCTCAGCCGCACCGAAGCGCTGCTGAGAAACATGGAAGAGAAGACAGGTCTTGTCAGCCGTGACAGGCTGTTCCGCAAGGCGATGAGCACCATCGGTGAAAAAGCAGCTGTGCTTGCAAAGCACCCGGATGCCGCTGTGGCGCAGCTTGCATCGGAAATTCTCTCCTGTGTCAACGCTTTCGAGGAGTAAACTATGGCATTTGAAGGCTTAACTGAAAAAATTTCCGCAACCTTCAGAAGACTGCGCGGCAAGGGTCGCCTGAAAGAGTCTGATGTCAAGGAAGCCATGCGTGAGATCCGCATGGCACTTCTGGAAGCGGATGTCAGCTATAAGGTTGTCAAGGATTTTACAAAGTCAGTCACAGAGCGCTGCGTCGGTGTGGATGTTCTGGAATCGCTGACACCTGCCCAGATGATCATCAAGATCGTCAACGAGGAGCTGACAAAGCTCATGGGCAGCGATGCAAAGCACATCACCATCAATCCCAACGGACCTACCGTTGTGATGCTGGTTGGCCTGCAGGGTGCCGGTAAGACTACAAACGGCAGTAAGCTGGCAGGTCTGATGAAGCGGCAGGGCAAGAACCCGCTGCTGGTCGCCTGCGATATCTACCGTCCTGCTGCAATTACCCAGCTGAAGGTCTGCGGCGAAAAATTGGGTATTCCCGTTTTCGAGCGCGGCACACAAAGTCCTATTGACACGGCGAAGGAAGCTGTCCTCTATGCCCGCCAGCGCGGTCATGATATGGTATTTCTGGATACTGCCGGCCGTCTGCATGTGGACGAAGTCCTGATGGATGAGCTGAAGAGCATCAAGGCGGCTGTCAAGCCGGATGAGATCATGCTGGTGGTCGACGCAATGACCGGTCAGGATGCTGTCAATGCGGCGCAGAGCTTTAATGAATGGCTGGATATCGATGCCGTGATGCTGACCAAGCTGGACGGCGATGCCCGCGGCGGTGCTGCGCTGTCTGTCCGCGCGGTGACAGGAAAGCCCATCAAGTTTGCCGGCATCGGAGAAAAGCTGGAGGATATCGAGCAGTTCCACCCCGACCGTATGGCAAGCCGCATCCTCGGCATGGGCGACGTGCTTACGCTGATCGAGAAGGCGGAAAAAGCATTTGATGCCAAGAAAGCTGCGGAGCTGGAGGAACATCTCCGATCCAATAAGTTTACCCTGCAGGATTACTACGATCAGCTTGTGCAGATGAAGAGCATGGGCTCGATGGAAGAGATCCTTGCGCAGATCCCCGGCGGTGCCGGTCTCAAGGGCGTCAAGATCGACGAGAAGACGATGGCAAGAACCGAAGCCATCATCCTGTCCATGACCCCCAAGGAACGGGAAAATCCCAATATCATCGCCGCTTCCCGCAAAAAGCGCATCGCAGCCGGCTCCGGCGTAAAGGTCGAGGATGTCAACCGCCTGCTCAAGTCCTTTGAGCAGATGCAAAAGCTCATCAAGCAATTTTCCGGCCCCGGTATGGGCAAGAAAATGAAGCGCATGAAGAGCTTTGGCGGTTTTGGCGGATTCCCCGGCTTCTGATCTGTTCGCTCTAAGCAACTCGCTTTGCGATATATTTTTTGATTATTTTTTGGAGGTGAAACCCATGGTTAAAATCAGACTGAGAAGAATGGGCGCTAAGAAGGCTCCTTTCTACCGTATTGTTGTTGCTGACGCTCGCAGCCCCCGTGATGGCCGCTGCATCGAAGAGATCGGTACCTACAATCCTATGCTCGCATCCGACAACATCACTGTCGACGCTGAGAAGGCACAGAATTGGATCAAGAACGGCGCTCAGCCCACTGACACTGTTCGTGGTCTGCTGAAGAAAGCCGGCGTGCTGTAATAGCCCCCGGAAGGAGTAAACCCAATGAAAGAACTTTTGCTGTATATGGCAAAGAATCTGGTGGATGATCCCGAAGCTGTCTCCGTCACCGAGATCGATGGCGAGGACGGAAAAGTATTGGAGCTGCGCGTTGCAGAAGCCGATATGGGTAAGGTGATCGGTCGCCAGGGTCGGATCGCCAAGGAGATCCGTACCATCATCAAGACGGTTGCTCTGCGCACGGGCGAAAGAGTTTCTGTCGAAATTGTGGATTAACGGGTATGCGTGGCGGCTGCGTCACGCATTTCTCGTTTTTGGGAGGAAGATTATGAAGCAGATGTATATCGATGCGGGGGAGATCGTCACCACCCATGGTGTCCGTGGTGAGATGAAGGTTCTGCCGTGGCTGGACTGCCCCGAAATGCTTTGCGAATTTGAACGTTGCCGCATTGATGGCAAGGAATATGAGATCGAATCCTGCCGTGTGCAGAAAAGCTGCAATCTTGTGAAGCTTTCCGGCATCGATACCATGGAAGCTGCGCAGGCAATGCGGGGAAAGACTGTCCAGCTTTACAGAGAGGATATTGACGATGAGGTCATCTTCGCTGTGGAGCTGCTGGGTGTGCAGGTATTCTGCGAGGGCGAATGCATCGGTCAGATCATCGGCGTGGATGACTATCCCGGAAATTCGGTCTATGTCGTCGGCAAGACACCTGATAAGGCAGAGTATATGATCCCTGCGGTGAAGGCGTTTATCCTTTCGACGGATCTTGAGAAAAATGAAATGCAGGTAAAACTCATTGAGGGGATGCGGATCGATGAGAATTGATATTCTGACGCTGTTCCCGGAAACGTTGGGCGATGTGCTGTCTGAGAGCATTCTCGGACGTGCGCAGGAGCGGGGCTTTATCCGCATCGAGACCCACCAGATCCGTGACTATACTGCCAACAAGCAGAATCAGGTGGACGATTATCCTTATGGCGGCGGACGGGGTGCTGTGATGGCAGCTGACCCGCTGTATCGTTGTTGGGAAGCGGTCTGCGATGAAGCGGGCGGCCCGGTGCATACCATCTATCTGTCCCCCTGCGGGCATACCTTCAAGCAGGCAGATGCCATCCGTTTGAGCAAAATGGATAATTTGATTTTGGTCTGCGGTCATTATGAGGGCATCGATCAGCGCTTTATCGACGAATGCGTGGATGAGGAGATCTCCCTTGGTGACTTTGTACTCACCGGCGGCGAGATCGCTGCCATGGCGGTGACGGATGCGGTTTGCCGTATGGTACCCGGCGTCCTTGCAGACCCGGAATGCTTTGAGGATGAGAGCCATTTCAATGGCATGCTGGAATATCCCCAGTATACCCGCCCGGCGGTGTGGCACGGAAGGGAGATCCCCCAGATCCTTGTTTCCGGCAACCATGAAAAGGTGCGCCAGTGGCGCAGAAAGCAGTCCATCCGACGCACTCGGGAGCGTCGACCTGATATGTATGAAAAGCTCGACCTCACCTCCAAGCAGGACATAAAGCTCCTGAAGGAGCTGGAAGCCGAGGATGATAGCATGTAAAAACCGGAAGGATAGCCTTCCGGTTTTTGCTTATATTTTACCGACCGCGATACTCCTGACGTAATACCTCTGCCATTTCCTCCGGGGATTCCTTGCAGCCGCCGGCAAGCCACAGCTTGATAATGGCGTTCAGACCATTCCGAAAAAACTCAATATGATATCTGAGGTTTTCGGAAACATGTTCCATTTCTGCGCGTCTTGGGTCGCAGACGGAAATCAGATGCTTTTCGTCATAGCACAGCTTGAAGTAGGTTTTGTAAAAAAGCTGGTTTTCCTTGATGTGGGTAAACATCATGAGTGCACCGCTTCGCTGGTTAAAGTAGTCATAATCAGCAAAAAGATTACTGAAATCCTGTTCCAGCTTATGCCTTGTTTTATCGGCAAGGTCAAATATGTCCACATAATTTGCGTAGAAAGTACTGCGGTTCAGACCTGTCATTTTAATCAAATCGGAGACGGTGATTTCCTTGATTTCACGGCTTTGCAGCAGCTCGATAAAGGCCCTTTCTATTTTCTCCTGTGATTCCTTGCGTCGTTTATTATTCTTTACATTCATGTTATTTCCCCAATATTCCAACACTTGTTGTGAAACTGATGATTGTTTTTTATGCCGGAAATAGTATACTACACATGCAGTAAAAAAACAAGTGTTGGTTTAATGGAGGTTATGTATGAAAAAAAGTAGCTTTATTGCATTGGTGATGGGAACGGTCAGCGGCGTGCTGTTTGCGTTGGGCATGTGTATGGCACTGCTGCCGGAGTGGAATGCCTTTACAGAGGGCGTTATTCTGGGCGGTGTCGGTATTGTGTTCGGTGCGGTCACTGCGCTGGTCTGGTTCAAGATGGAGAACAAAAAGCTGCCCCGAATCAACGGGAAAAATGCTCTGCGCGTTCTTTATGCCATTGCAGCTGTTTTGATTCTGGGTGTTGGCATGTGTATGTGTCTTGTATGGGAGCAGATCGTATGGGGCACACTTGTTGGTCTGCTGGGTATCGTGATGCTGATCGCACTGATCCCGATGATCAAGGGCATCAAATGAAGCTGGTAAAAATCGTAAAGAATCCGTACACAGGTCTTGCACTGAATTTCGTCTACGCGGTGGGAAATTGTGCTGTTGGATTTCTGTCCGGCTCTTGGTGGTTTATTGCGGTGGGTGCTTATTATGCGGTGCTTACGACGACCCGGTTTTCTGTTGTACAGATCAAACGAAAAGCAAAGGGAAACTATGATACCGAGCTTTTTGCAAGGCGGATCACGGGCATTTTGTTGGTAGTGCTTTCTGTCTGCATCGTAGGTGTGAATATTTTAGCCGCCGTAAAAGAGCGGGGGACAGCATTCCACACAATCGTTATGATTACCATTGCGACCTATACATTCACAAAAATAACCATCGCGATCGTTGGGATGGTCAAAGCAAGGCATGCCGGTTCGCCGGCATTAAAGACGCTTCGGAATATCTCCTTGGCGGATGCCTGCGTTTCCATCTATACGATGCAAAGGTCAATGCTTCAATCCTTTCCGGGTCTGACGACGGGGGAAATTCAACTGTTCAATATTCTGACGGGAACAGCGGTGTGGCTTATCGTGCTGTTTCTCGGCATCAACCTGATTGGAGGAAAAAGGATCGACATGGCAAAATCAAAGATCGTAACAGCAACAGAACAAATTGCAGGGGCTGTGACAGACGGCTATAAGAGAATCGAAAAGGGCGTTACAGCGGGCTATACCAAGCTCGAGGATAAGTTTGTGGCGGCGTACCTGACGAAAGACGGTGAAACCGTTGAAGAAGCAAAGGAACGTCTGAAAAAAGGTCAGAATTAAAAACCAGCGGCAGGGAGTAAAAACTCTCTGCCGCTTAAGTATAGCTGTTATTTTCTCTTTCGCCGCGCTGTTGTCATGCGGAAGATGGTAACCACCAGCAAAATGCCCAGTGCCATGGCACCTGCGATCGACAAGGTGAAAATGCCCTGACTAGCGAAGCGCTCCATGTCGCCCTCCATCGCGCGAAGAATGGTGTAGTAAACACCCGAGCCGGGGATGAGGGGGAAGATCGATACCACGAGGTAGGAGGTCGCGGGATATTTGCGGATTCTGGCGAGGATCTCGGAGTACAGCGACGCAACCACAGCACTTATAAAGTAAGCGGCGATCTCACCGACACCCAGCTTCAGGCTGACAGCATAGCCTGCCCACGCAAACACACCGCCCAGTGCACATAGGAAGATGCCGGGACCGTGAATGTTATATATGATCGCAAAGCCGATGCAGGCAAAGAAGCTTGCAAGACATTGGAAGGCAATGTTATAGGGAATGGGGGGCTGGCTGACCGGAATTTCATGGATCAGGTCAGCAACATTCCATGCTGCCGCAACACCGAGGGCGATGGCAACAGCGATCAGCAGCACTTGCACCATGCGGTTAATGCCCGAGTTGGTGTCGCCATAGATGATGTCACGCATGGCGTTTGTAAAGAGCAGACCCGGAACAAGCAGCATCAACGCACCGATTGCCACCATATCCGCGCGGATGCCGGGGATCAGCGCGGCACTGATATATGCAAGCAGAGCCATAGGGAAGGCCGCTGCAATGGTCTTGAAAAAGGGATTGGCATCCAGATGATCAAGCCCATAGTTCACAAGACCGACCACCAGACCGCAGACAGCCGACAGTAGGGCATCCCAAACAGAACCGCCAAACAGTAGGGAAAAGCCGAATGCGCCGAAAGCATTGCCAAACAGCAGCCATGGCAGATTAAAGGAACGGATGTTGCGTTTGGTTTCCTTCAGCCAATGGATGGCAGTATCAAGATCCGGGCGTTCCATGCACAGCTTGCGGCTGAGATTGGAGTAACGCTCAACAGCATCCAGATTGCTGCCGTGACCGCCGATGCGGCGCATACGGGCAATGGGGGTATCGTCCTCCGTCAGAATGCTGATGTGCATGCAGTTGGGGATGACAAAAGCATCGCCCGTGACTCCGTAGGCAGCCAGCAGACGCAAAATGCTCTCTTCCACGCGGAAGGTTTCGGCACCGTTCATGGCAAGGTGATAGCCAAGATCCGTTGCAAGATCCAAAAGCTTGGAGTACTCCATTTCGTACCTCCCAAATTGGGTTTATGCAATCAGTATAGCACACAATCGACAAAATACAAGAGAGAAAACCCGCCGAATTGCTTCGGCGGGTAAAAATTATTTGCGGACGAACAGGACGCCCAAAGTACCGGGGCCGCAGTGGCAGGAAACGGTGCAGCCGGCGGTGGTCTCGTAGACAGTATCAAAGTTGCCGTATGCGTCGATCGCTTCCTTGACGGCAGCCAGACACTGATCAGTCACGGGGGTGTAGGTCAGGAACATCTCACTGCGGTCGAGGTCGTCGCGGTCAGTCAGACGGTCCTTGACGTAGCTTGCAAGGCATTTTGCGTAAGCACCGCGGTACTTCTTCACCACAGACATTTTGCCGTCTCTGACCTCAATGCAGGGCTTCAGATTCAAAAGGTTTGCGCCCAGTGCCGCAGCAGCGGAGCAGCGACCGCCCTTGACCATATAGTCCAGACGATCCAGAACGAAGCTGGCTTCTACCCGGGGAGTGAAGGCGTTGAGCTTTTCCACGATCTCGTCGATGGAGTCGCAGGATTTTGCAAGGCGGCATGCCTCCAGCACCACAAGACCCTGACCTGTGGACAGATTGCGGGAGTCAATGACATAGACATTGTTGAATTCCTCTGCGGCAATGCAGGCATTTTGATGGCTGCCGGAGAAGCCGGAGCTGATGTTGATGTGGATCACGGCATCATAATCGCTTGCATATTCAGCGAACAGCTCCTGATACTGACCGATGCTGAAGGCGGCGGTGCTGCACAGATCGCCGCCGGCTGCCACGTGGGCAAAAATATCGGCGGGAGTGATGTCAATGCCATCGGTAAACTGCTCACCGGCTTTGACGATCGTCAGATGAGCAAGAGATATGTTGTGCTTTTCCAGCAATTCAGGGGAAAGATCGCAGGTGCTGTCGGAGAGAATTTTAATGTTCATAATACAAACTCCTTTGACTTGAGTCGATTGTCAGAATAAATTTTTTGCTTGAAGTTTTAAGCGGATATGGTAAAATAGTATCACAGAATTATATTTCCGTCAAGTATTGTCATTTTTGGAGAAAGTTGTATGAAGCTGAAATTTGAAATAACCGGCATGACCTGTGCCGCATGTGCTGCCCGGGTGGAAAAGGCGACAAAAGGTATTCCGGGCGTATCGGATGTGCAGGTGAATCTGCTGAGCAACTCTATGACGCTGGAAGCATCCGATGCTGCTGTATCCGCAGAAGTGATCAGCTGTGTCACCGCCGCCGGCTATGGCGCACGACCTGCCGGTGAAAAACCGAAGCTGGCGCAAACGGAAGAGACCGACCACCGCCTTGCGCGGCTCATCAGCAGCGGTTGCCTTCTGGTAGTTTTGATGTATTTTACCATGGGACACATGTTCGGTCTTCCGTTGCCTGCTTGGTATCACGGTGAGAAGAATGCAATGGTTGCCGCGCTTGTGCAGCTGCTTCTGACCATGCCTGTGATCGTGCTGAACCGCTCTTATTATATCCGGGGTCTGAAGGCTTTATGGCATCGCAGCCCCAATATGGACACCTTGATCGCCGTCGGTTCCGGCGCTGCGCTGCTTTACGGCATCATGGCGGTGCTGCGTATGGCGTATGCTATAGGTCACGGGGATTGGGAAACCGTTGGTTTTTATGGGAAAAACCTCTATTTCGAGTCTGCGGCGATGATCTTGACCCTCGTATCCCTCGGAAAGTATCTGGAACACCGGGCAAAGGGCAAGACCGGCGATGCCATCCGCGCGTTGATGGATCTTCGTCCCGCTACCGCTACGGTACTGCGTGACGGCGAAGAGCAGACGATCCCCGCAGATCAAGTGGTGGTCGGAGATGTGATCCTCGTCCGTTCCGGCGGACGTATCCCCGTTGACGGGATCGTTTTGGAAGGTCATGCCGCGGTGGATCAGAGTGCCCTGACCGGCGAAAGCGTACCTGTGGATATCAAAGCCGGCGACAGCGTTTCGGCGGCGACCATCAATACAGAGGGATTCCTGAAGCTTCGCGCCCAAAAGGTCGGCAAGGATACCCTTTTGCAGCAGGTCATTGACCTTGTGGAGGAGGCGGGCAATTCCAAAGCACCCATCGCAAGACTGGCGGACAAGGTCTCGGGCATTTTTGTGCCGGTGGTCATGACGATCGCAGTTGTGACCTTTGTCGTTTGGATGCTTTTGGGACATGGATTGGAGTTCTCCCTGACCTGCGCTATTTCCGTGCTGGTGATCTCGTGTCCCTGCGCTCTGGGGCTTGCGACCCCGGTGGCGATCATGGTCGGTACGGGCAAGGGTGCTTCCATGGGCGTGCTGTTCAAGAATGGCGACGCGCTGGAGCAGCTGCACCGCGTCAATACCATCGTGCTGGACAAGACCGGCACGCTTACCACCGGCAAGCCTGTTGTGACGGATATTCTTCCCGAAGCAATCTCCGCTGACGGGCTGCTGGGATTGGCTGCTGCTTTGGAGCAGCCCTCGGAGCATCCCTTTGCAAAGGCAATTCTTAAAAAGGCAGAGGGAATGCAAATCAAGCAGGCAACGGCTTTTGAGACGCTCCCCGGCAGAGGTGTCAGTGCCTATGTGGACGGTGTCTGTTATCTGGGCGGCAACAAGGCACTGATGGAAGCCCATGGTATCTGCGTTCCCGATCATTCGGAGCTTTCTGAGCAGGGGAAAACACCGCTGTATTTTGCCGCTAAAGATGGCACCTATCTCGGCGCGATCGCCGCGGCGGATGTGCTGAAGGATGACGCGGTCTCCGCAGTCAAGGCGTTGCATGAGCTGAAACTGCAGGTCGTAATGCTGACAGGTGACAATGAAAAGACAGCCTCTGCCATTGCCAAAAAGGCGGGAATTACGGAAGTGATCGCAAATGTCCTGCCTGCTGACAAGGCAGGTGCGGTAAAAGCCCTGCAGGAAAAAGAAAGACGTGTTCTGATGGTCGGCGACGGCATCAATGATGCGCCGGCTCTGGTAACTGCCCATGTGGGTATGGCGATCGGCGCGGGTACGGACATCGCCATGGAATCGGCGGACGTGGTGCTGATGGGCGACTCCCTGAACGCCATCGCCAATGCCATCCGCCTGAGCAAGGCGGTATTGCGCAATATCCGGCAGAATCTGTTCTGGGCATTTTTCTATAACTGCCTTGGAATCCCAGTGGCGGCAGGCGTGCTGTTTTTGCCCTTTGGCATCCAGCTCAGCCCCATGATCGGTGCTGCCGCTATGAGTATGAGTTCTGTTTTCGTTGTGACCAATGCCCTGCGCCTGCGCCGCTTCAAGGGTTCAGGTACAGCACCCCAAATTGAAAAGGAGAAGATCGAAATGACAACGGTTCTGAAAGTAGAAGGTATGATGTGTCCTCATTGCAAGGCGATGGTAGAAAAGGTCTGCAAGGCAGTACCCGGTGCAACGGATGCCCTGGTTGACCTGCAGGCAAAGAATGTTACCGTATCCGGCAACGCGGATCGTGATGCCCTTGTAAAGGCAATCACGGATGCCGGCTATGAAGTGGTCGGCTGATGCGAAACATCAGACTTCATATCTGCTACGATGGCACCCGCTACAAGGGGTGGCAGCGACTGACCGGCACTGACAATACCGTGCAGGGAAAGCTGGAGCATACACTATCCCGCATTTTGGGGGAGAAGATCGAGCTTTCCGGCAGCGGTCGCACCGACGCCGGGGCGCATGCTGTGTGTCAGGTTGCCAATTTTCATTGTGAAAGCGAAATGCCCTGCGCGGATATTTTGTCCGCACTGCGGCGGTATTTACCGGAGGACATCGGCATAGACTCGTGTCAGGAAGCAGCACCCCGCTTTCATGCCCGGCTCAACTGCACACGCAAGACCTATCGCTACCGCATCTGGAACAGCGAACGACCCTGCGTCTTCGAAAGAAGATTTGTTTATATTCTTCCTGAGAAGCTGGATGTTCAGAAGATGAACGCTGCGGCTGCGAAATTACTGGGCGAGCATGACTTTTCCGCCTTCTGTGCCAATAAAAAGATGAAAAAATCAACGATCCGGCGTATCGATGACATTCAGATCTTCCGCGACGGCGAGGAGCTTGTATTCTTCTTTACGGGAAACGGATTTCTGTACAACATGGTGCGCATCGTGGTCGGCACACTTCTGGAAGTAGGCCTCGGGAAAAGAGAACCTGATTCGATCACTGCGCTGTTCGGCGCAAAACGTGAGCAGGCAGGACCGCTTGTTCCCGCACAGGGCTTGTGCCTGATGGAGGTAGAGTATTGAACATTCAGATATTCGGCAAAAGCAAATGCTTTGATACGAAAAAAGCAGAACGCTATTTTAAGGAGCGCCGCATCAAATTCCAATCCATCGACCTGATCCGATTCGGAATGTCAGGCAAGGAGTTTGACAGTGTCCTGCGCGCTGTCGGCGGCATCGACAACCTGATCGATTGGGATTCCAAGAGCGATCAGATCGCGTTGATGAAATACATGGACGACAAGGGTGCAAAGGAGGATAAGGTCTTTGACGATCCTTCCCTGATGAAGACGCCGATCGTCCGAAACGGCAAGCAGGCAACAGTCGGCTACTGCCCGGAGATCTGGGCAACATGGGAATAATACGAAAGCAGCTTCCCCGATGGGGAGGCTGCTTTTTTGCAAGGAGGATGTTATGGAACAGATTCTGGAGAAGATCAATGCCTTTGTTTGGGGCGCGCCTGCTCTGCTGGGGATATTGGGCGTCGGAATTTACCTCACGATTCGGACGGGCTTTTCGCAGCTTCGCTTGCTTCCAAAAGCGATCCGAACATTCCTGAGCGCGTTCACCGCCAAGGGGGAGAAATCCGGCACGGTTCGACCCTATCAGGCGTTGTGTACCGCGTTGGCGGCAACAGTTGGAACAGGAAATCTGGCGGGTGTTGCCGGCGCGATGGCAATCGGTGGTCCGGGAGCGATCTTCTGGATGTGGATCTGCGCCATTCTCGGCATGATCCTGAAGCTGGCGGAGGCGACTCTTGCGGTGCGTTATCGCACACGGGATGAAAAGGGAGAGATCGTTGGCGGACCGATGTACATGATCAAAAAGGGTCTTCACAAGCGTTGGCATTTTCTTGCGGGGCTGTATTGCTTTTTCGGTGTGGTTGCGGCATTTGGCGTGGGGAGCGCGACGCAGGTCAATGCGGTGATCGGCGGAGTCAATCAGGTGATCTGCGCATGGGGCGGCCGGGAAACACTGCAGGGGAATTTGATAATGGGGATCATGTTGAGCCTAACTATGTGCGCTATTTTGCTTGGAGGAATGAAAAAGATCGGACGGGCAGCAGAAAGCCTTGTTCCTTTTGCATCTGCCGGTTATCTTCTGTTGGGTGTTGGTGTCTTGATCGCACGGTCGCAGATGCTCCCTGAGGCACTGTCCGCCATCATAACGGGCGCATTTACGCCCCGCGCGGTAACCGGCGGGGCAATCGGATCGGTGTTTACAGTCCTGCGGATCGGCGTGTCACGGGGCGTCTTCACCAATGAAGCGGGAATGGGTACGGCAGGGATCGCCCATGCGGCGGCTGACGTGGAGCATCCGGTGCAGCAGGGATTGATGGGGATCGTGGAGGTGTTTCTGGATACCATTGTGATCTGCACGATGACGGCACTGGTGATCCTTGTCAGCGGCGTGCCGATCCCATATGGAACGGATGTAGGCGTGACGCTGACCACCCAAGCCTTTGCCGCAATCTACGGCGACTGGGTGGCGGTGGTGCTGGCAGCAGCACTATGCTGTTTTGCCATTGCAACGGTTCTGGGATGGGGGCTGTATGGCGCCCGCTGCGCACAGTTTTTATTTGGTACAAACGTGTGGAGGCGGTTTGTTTATTTGCAGGGCATTGTCATTGTGATCGCGGCAGTTTTGAAAACCGGCACGGTGTGGCTGCTCTCGGAAATTGTGAACGGGATCATGGCAATTCCCAATCTGATCGCCCTTCTTGCCCTCACCCCGGAGCTTGTTCGACTGCTCAAGGATTACCGTCTGCGATTCTGCACATCTCCATAAAAAAGAAATAACCCTCAGATCTGTTACTACTTCCTTCGTAACATCTGAGGGTTATTTCCCTAAGTGTGCAGGTTCAATCATTGGTTAACCTCGCTTTCTGCAGATTTTGCTGCTCTTTCCTTTTCTAAGTGGCTTCCAAATCAATTCCTTTATTATCGTTTTCGAGAAATTGAGAATATCGGGAAGGGGAACGAAAGAGCATTTTGTTGATTCCTATCTATATTAAATGATTGGAACCACCTCCCTGTGTCTATATGATACCTCACCGCAAGCCCTTTTTCAAGATGGAAGGTTTCATAAAAATAAGACCTTTCAATCATACAAAAGGGAGAAAATGGTAAACAGATCGAAATAAGCATTGACAGAGCACTATATGGCATGATAAAATAAATTTGTTGGGCGGTCGTGAGACTGCCATGTTTTTTATCAATTTCTTCCTATGGAGAGGACGGATGCTCTGTGAACAAAATCTACATTCCCGAAGGTTACCGCGCCAATCTGGATGCCTACGACACCCAGCGGGCGATCGCCTACATCAAGGAGACATTTCAGCAGGAATTTGCCAATGCGTTGAACCTCAAGCGCGTGTCCGCTCCGCTGTTTGTCACGGAGGAATCCGGTCTGAACGATAACCTTAATGGCTACGAGCGTCCTGTTTCCTTTGACGTGCCGGCTGTGGGTGAGGATGCCCAAGTTGTACATTCCCTTGCAAAGTGGAAGCGCCTTGCGCTGAAGCGCTATGAGTTCAGCGTCGGCAATGGTCTTTACACCGATATGAATGCTATTCGCCGGGATGAAAGCCTTGATAACATCCACTCCATCTACGTTGACCAGTGGGACTGGGAGAAGGTCATCACCCGTGAAAACCGCAATCTTGACTACCTGAAGCTGATCGTGCGTGCCATCGTCCGTGCCATCTGCGACACCAACGACAGACTGCATGTGCGTTTTCCGCAGCTGCGTGTTGACCTTGACAGAGAAGTATCCTTCATTACCACCCAAGAGCTGGAGGATCTGTATCCCGACCTGACCGGCTCTGAACGGGAGACCGCTTACGTCAAGGATCACCATACCGCCTGCATCATGCAGATCGGCGGCAAGCTGAAGTCCGGCAAACCCCATGACGGACGCGCCCCGGACTATGATGACTGGAAGCTCAACTGTGACATCTTTTTCTGGGATGAGGTGCTGGGTCGCGCGCTGGAGATCTCCTCTATGGGTATCCGCGTGGATGCGGAAGCACTTCGCTACCAGCTGAAGGAACGGGGCTGTGAAGAGCGTGCAAAGCTGCCCTTCCACAAAATGCTCCTGAATGACGAGCTGCCCCTGACCATCGGCGGAGGTATCGGTCAATCCAGACTCAGTATGCTGATGATGGGCTGCTGCCACATTGGTGAGGTGCAGTCCAGCATCTGGGACGCACAGACCGTGGAAGCCTGCCAGAAAGCCGGCATCCGCCTGCTGTAACTGAAAACAAAGAGGCAGGACTGGTGTCCTGCCTCTTTTATGTTACTCAAAATCCTCAACTTTCCATTCGCCGCACCAATGCAGCGTGGGCATCCCATTCTCAAAGGTGAAGGGCAGCCAGACATAATCGGCGATAGAGGTGTTGTTGCTTCTGTCTGACCCAAGCTCTCTCAGCCGTGCGGACGCCGCCGACCGTTCTTCTTGGGGCAAGGCAGGCGTGCAGATGGTGGCATACAGCTTTTCGATTTCGCTGTAGGGGACGTCCATGCTTTCGGGTCTCCAGCGGTCAGCAAGAGCGATATACAGATCCTTTTTGCCGGGAACGTTGAAAACGGATGTGATCTGTGAGTGATAGGATGTGTTGCTGTCATCGCCCGGATGGGGATTGCCCAGCACCGTGTAAGGTCCGTGCCATGTATCGGCAACTGCCACCTCCGAGGGATTGGGCCAGTAGCCGGTCGTGCCGCTGGTGATGAGATAGTGCTTGTTCCCACGCAGGAAGTGGGCGGTCGCCTCCCGGACATAGGGAGGACCCTCGTGATGGGGGAAATGAGTGGAGTAACAGCCCGTTACATCGGTGTAATCCTCCGTCAGGTCGGCACAGATGGTCTCGCTGTGTACCCGTTCGAAATAATAGTATGCCTTTCCGTCGGGGGCAACCGCCAGATCAAAATCGCCTGCACTCATGCCAAGGGGCTTGAAATCCTGATGCACGACGGTATAAGGGCCGGTGATGCAGTCTGCCGTCAGAACTGTGGACAGCTGCCCTCTTTCGCCCCGCATGACCTTGACCCAACAGACGTATTTTTGGGTCGTCTTATTGTAAATGATGTGGGGTCTGTCCATACAGGCAGTGGGGTAGAAGGGAGATTCGGGATCGGTGCTGACGGGAATGATGATGCCCAGATCCTTCCAGTTGTAGAGATCCGTTGACTCGTACATCCGCACGCCGTTGTGCCAGCGCGTGCCATCGCCGGTGGTGAACTCCTTGTTCTCGCCGTACCAGTAGTATTTTCCATTTACGGTGATGATCGAGCCGCCATGCGCCTGAATGCGCTTGCCGTCAGTATCCAGCCAGACCCTGCCGGGATAAAAGCGATCGTACATAAGCCACCTCCTGCTTTTTTACGGCTATTGTAGCATGTCGGACTGGGAAGTCAAGATGGCTGTTTGCACAAAAAAACGCGGTTGCATATGGTGAACCTGCGTGATATAATTTGAGAAAAGGAGGCGGTCGAATGAAGTTGTTATGCAATGCATTGACCAAGTTCTTCTGCGGTCTGTTTCTGGTTGGATCGCTTATTTTCCTGCCTGCAGGAACGATTTATTTTACAAAAGGCTGGCTTTTGATCGGTCTGCTGTTTGTACCGATGCTGATCGCCGGCTTTGTAATGCTTTTCAAATCTCCCGCATTTTTGGAAAAGCGCCTTGATGCCAAGGAAAAGCAATCTGCGCAAAAGGGCGTACTTGCCGGCTCTGCGCTGATGTTTATCGGTGGGTTTGTGGTGGCAGGACTGGATTTCCGCTTCGGCTGGTCGCAGATGCCAACTGCAGTAACGATCATTGCGTCGGTACTGTTTCTTGCCGCATACGCACTCTATGCCGAGGTCATGCGGGAAAACGCCTATCTCAGCCGCACCATCCGCGTCGAAGAAGGGCAAAAGGTCGTGGATACCGGGCTGTACGGCATTGTCCGTCATCCGATGTATATGGCAACGATCCTTCTTTTCCTCATGATCCCCATCGTGCTCGGCTCGTGGTATGCGCTGATCGTCTTTGCCTTTTATCCGGCGATCATCATCGTGCGCCTGAAGGACGAAGAAGCACTGCTGGCGAAGGAGCTGGAGGGCTACACGGATTACATGCAGAAAGTAAAATACAGACTATTTCCCTATATTTGGTAAATAAGTTCGGGAGTGTTTTTATGAAGAATGTGAAGATCACAGCGATCCGCAAGGCATCCTATCCTGACCTGATGGCGAAATATGAAAATCCGATCGAGCATACCTGCGACATCTCCGAAGGAGCTTCGTGGATCTCCATGAACGGAGAAAAGCCCCACGCACTGTGTCAGAGCGCGTGGGACAGCATGGAGTATTTTGTAAAAGAGCTGGCACGCGGCGGTGGAAATTTCTATGACGGCTGGATGAAAGATCCCCATTCCGCCATGATCTCCTGCAACGACGGCTTCCGTCCCGTCAGCTTTTACATTGAAGTAATTGAATAGTTACGAATCAGAATGCAGAAGGTCGTTGATCTTCTGCGTTTTTCTTTTTTCCCCAGCATAAATGATCAGCCAGATCACAGCATAGGAAATGATGAAAACGCCCGTAAAGACCAAAATGGGAACAAGCTGATTAACAAGCCAGCCGTTGAGCAGATAGATCAGAATATAGGTTGCGTAAAGTGCCGCGCCATGGATCAAAATTGCGGATGCCAGTGGCAGCTGCTCCATCTGATAGATCGCCGTCATGCCCGCAACGATGAAAGCAAGCAGGGTAATGGTCAATGTCCCCATGCAGACCTCGTGGGGGGTCAGACTGGTTACAGTGTTGGTCGCGCCGAGAATGCCATAGATAATAGCGAGTACTACAGGTCCGCCGGCGCAGGCGATCAGACCGCGGAATAAGAATTCTTTTGCAAATTTTTTCATTTTGTTTCAAACCTCCTTTTGATTTGGGCAAGGCAGCGTCGCGAAACATAGTCCCGGTAGCCGCACTTGAACACGGCATCTACAGCACCGCTGTAGGTCACAGCGAAACGCTCCAGACGATTTTCGTTCGCGATGGTACTTTTATTGATGCGGATGAAATTGCCGGGGAGCTTGCTCTCCAGCTCGTAAAGGCGCTGCTTCAGACGATACTGCCGGTTGCGGGTGTCAATGGCATAGACCTTTCCGTCCAGTACGGTGATGCACTCGATGCGTGAAAAGGGGAGCGCCAGCCATTCGTCCTCGTTGAAGGCAAGGACGCTGTCCGCGCCCTGATATGCCAGCACCATCGCTTCCAGCTGGTCGGTCAGAGCGGTGCGCTCATGTACGGTTGCGACGATCTCCTCGTCGCGGGTTTCATCGATGATGAGTCTGAATTTCATCGCTTCACCTCCTTCGACAGTATTGTAGCACAGAAAAATCAAAAATGTTGCAAATTACGCTGTTCGGTCGATTTTGACGGGTGAGTGGTGGTTTGAAGAGCTTTTGTGTTGCGCGTAAAAGCCTGTGAGAGTGTAAGAGACTCAGAACAAGATTGCTCCATATCCACACCCGCAGAGGGGTGCGTCTATGGAGCAATGGATTCTCCCACGGGCTAAAAACAGCTGCAGTCGGAGTGTCGGGATTCGTTTGCATCGCCGTCCGGGAATGGACGGCGACTAATGTGTTGCCGTCATCCAGCTGACGGCAAGCAACAGTCCCCCGGACTGTTGCATTTGATTTTTCGAATCCCTTTCACAAAACATAAAAAAGACAAGGTAGCAAATGCTACCTTGTCTTTTTTGGTCGGAGTGTCGGGATTCGAACCCGAGGCCTCTTGGACCCGAACCAAGCGCGATACCAAACTTCGCCACACCCCGATGCGAAGTGTATTATAATGAAAATTCCATCCATTGTCAAGTCTTTGGGGGAAATTTGATGCCAATGAAATACTTTCGCCCTTGGCGCGTATCCTTTTACGAGGTGATCACTTTGGAGTACAGAATTGAATACACATCGCCACACGGGGAAAGGCGGTTCTCGATCCGAAAAATGCGTATTTTGTCGATCCTTTTGCCGGCACTGGCATTGACCTTGTTTGCCGCTCTTGTTTGGTACGACAGGGAGAACGTTCTTCGTATATCCGCCGCCATGGAAGAGATGGCGATCCAATTCAAGCAGGGATCGAGTGCCTCGGATGCCATCGCGGCATTTTATGAAATGCTGCGCGGGAGCGTCTCGTGAAAACGCATATTCAAATTACGGCAGGAGCTTTTTTGATGGCGGCGTTGCTTCTGCTTGCACTGCCTTACCAATGGGTCTGCGCCATGATCCTTGCCGCTGCTTTCCATGAATGCTCCCATCTGCTTGCGGTGACGTTGCTGGGCGGCGAGGTTCTGAGCATCCGCATCGGTGCCCGCGGTGCTGTGATTCGAGTGGGCGATATGCTGCCTTGGAAAGAGCTGATCTGTGCGTTGGCGGGTCCGATCGGGTCTGCGGCACTTTTGCTGACAGCCGTGTGGTTTCCACGATTGGCGATCTGCGGCTTGGTGCATTGTCTTTATAATTTGCTGCCGCTTTTTCCGCTTGACGGGGGCAGGGTGCTTCGCGGCTTGATTTATGCACTTATCTCGCCGGAACGGGCGGACAGTATCTGGAATTACAGTCAGATTTTTATACGAACAGCATTGATCGTGCTGATCGTATGGCTGTCTCTTCGCGTCGGATCGGTCGTCCTGATCCTTGCAGTTTTGCTGTTGGGAAGCCCGCTTGAAGAAAAATCACTTGCCAACAGAGCCTTTTGGCGGTACAATAGAGGCACTATCGGCAAAGGGGTAGACATATGACCGAATTGAAACGCAGAGTTCTCCACAAGGTGCAAAAGCCCGCGCGCTACACCGGCGGAGAATTTCGTGAGATAAAGAAAAATTTGGACGATGTTCGTGTGCGTGTTGCGTTCTGCTTTCCGGATACCTACGAGATCGGCATGTCCAATCTGGGCATGCGCATTCTCTACGGCGTCATGAACCAAATGGATGGTGTCTGGTGTGAGCGGGTGTTCACCCCGTGGGGGGATATGCAGCAGCAGATGCGGGAGCATGACCTTCCGCTTTGGGCGTTGGAAAGTCAGGATCCTGTGAAGGATTTTGACATGCTCGCCTTCACGGTCGGCTATGAGATGTCCTATTCCAACATCCTTAATATGCTTCGGCTTTCGGGCATCCCTCTGCGGGCATCGGAACGCAGGGGCTTGAAGAACATTGTCTTTGCCGGCGGTGTGTGCATGTATAATCCTGAGCCGTTGGCGGAGTTCTTTGACTTTTTCTCCCTCGGTGAGGGCGAGGAGATCACCCCTGAGATCATCTCCCTCTACGACCGCGCTAAGGCGGAGAATTGGGAAAAGGAGCAATTCCTGCTTGAGGTTTCCAAGATCCCCGGCATCTATGTGCCGTCCTTCTACCGCCATGAGTATCATGATGATGGCACGTTATCTGCCATCGTACCGCTCCATGGCGCACCCACTAAGGTAACCAAGCGCATCGTGGAAGATCTGGACAATGCCTACTGGCCAACGGACACGATCATTCCTTCCACTGAGATCGTCCATGACCGCGCCAATCTGGAGGTCTTCCGAGGCTGCATCCGTGGCTGCCGCTTCTGTCAGGCTGGCTTTACCTACCGACCCGTGCGGAAAAAGAGTCCTGAAGTGCTGTATCGGCAGGCAGTGGAAACGCTGGAAAATTCCGGCATCAATGAGATCACACTGTCGAGCCTTTCCACCTCCGACTATCGCGGTTTGCGGGAGCTGACGGATCAGATGATCCCGTATTGCGAGCAAAACCGCGTCAATTTATCCGTCCCATCTCTGCGTGCGGATAATTTCTCCAGGGAACTGATGGAAAAGCTCCAGACAGTACGCAAAAGCGGTCTGACCTTTGCGCCGGAAGCCGGCACACAGCGTCTGCGTGATGTGATCAACAAGAACCTGACGGAGGATGAGATCCTCTCCACCTGTGCAAACGCCTTCTCCGGCGGCTGGAATAACGTCAAGCTGTACTTCATGTTGGGTCTTCCCACCGAAACGGATGAGGATGTACTTGGTATTGCAGACCTTGTCTACAAGGTTATCAAGACTTGGAAAGAATGTGCAAGCAACAAAAAGCGGGGTCTGCGTGTGCATGTAGCCACAGCGTTTTTTGTACCGAAGCCGCACACGCCCTTCCAGTGGGAAAAGCAGATCGAGCCGGAGGAATATCTCCGCCGCTGCAAGCTGCTGAAGAGCCATTTCTACTCGAAGTCCATTGAGTATAATTATCACGAGCCGGATCTGAGCCGTTTGGAGGCGGTCTTTGCCCGTGGTGACCGGCGGCTTGCGCCCGTTATTGAGTATGCAAGTGAACAGGGTGCCATGCTGGACGGCTGGGACGAATATTTCCGTTATGACCTGTGGCTCGATGCGTTGAAAGCGTGCGGCATTGACCCAGAGTTTTACACCACACGTGGCTATAGCGAGGACGAGCTTCTGCCGTGGGATACTATCGACGTTGGCGTTACTAAAAAGTTCCTGCTCCGGGAACGCAAGCGCGCCTATGAAGCGTGTGTTACGCCGGATTGCCGCCACGGCTGTGCCGGCTGCGGTGCAAATTGTCTGCTGAAGGAGGTGCAGTGCGATGCCTAGAGCGTTGTTTGAAAAGACCGGCAACGCGGTCTTTATCTCTCACCTCGACCTGATGCGGCTGTTTCAGCGGGCGTTCAAGCGGGCAGGCTTGCCCCTGACCCACACCCAAGGGTACAGCCCCAGACCTTCGGTTTCCATCGCGCTGCCGCTTTCTGTGGGCGTCAGCAGCCAGTGTGAGCTGCTGGATTTTGACCTGACGGAGTATGGGGTATCGTATCCTGAAATGGTGGAGAAGCTGAATGCGGTTCTCGTTGACGGCGTGCGTATTCTCGAGATCTATCCCGAGGTCAGCAAGATCAAGCATCTTGCCTATCTTGACTGCGAGCTGACGCTTGAATACGATCGCGGTGTGCCTGCAGATGCGGAGGGGGAGATCACCAAGCTCTTTGCTGCGTCCAGCCTGACGGTTGAAAAGTCAGGCAAGAACGGAACGTCAGAGGTGGACATCATCCCCATGATGCGAAATGTGACGATTTCCCGGGTCGATGATAACATGCTTTGCCTGAGAGCGCGGATCTGCTGTCAGAATCCGTCACTGAACCCCAATCTGATCGTCGCTGCGATCGAACGATATTTGCCGGAGCTGGCGGCAGATTTTGTCACCTGCCGACGCCTTGAAGTATACGACTGTAATGATACTGTTTTTCGATAAGGAGTTAATATGGAGAATTTGATCGAACTGGAAGAATGCCCCTGCTGCCGCGGCGTGGGAACGGTTGTGCATGAGGGCGGCTGGAATGTGCAGATCGAGTGCATCGACTGCGGCGCACATACCGTCTATATTGAATACGAAACGGAAATGCAGATGCAGGAAGCGGAGCGCATGGCTGCCCGTCTGTGGAATCTGGGTAAGGTCGTCAAGATCAATCCGGGTGAGTAAAACCTTCGTGCCGGAATACGCGATCGCATATTCCGGCACGTGCTTTTTTGAAAAATTTTTCGTAAAAAATGAAAATAGTACTTGCATTTTTCGGCAAGGTGTGCTAATATACTCAAGCGCTGAAGTGCGTGAAGTAAATATCCGGGTGTGGCGAAGTTTGGTATCGCGCTTGAATGGGGTTCAAGAGGCCTCGAGTTCGAATCTCGACACTCGGACCAATAAAACCGAAGGAGCATTTGCTCTTTCGGTTTTATTCTTTTTGGTGCTTGATAATCGAACTCGAGGTCTCTTGTAGTTCAATCCGCCTCAGCAACCATGCGAAGCATGTGTTGCTTCGAGTTCGAATCTCGACACGCGGATTATAAAGTGAATATTGCATTTTGTGTTTACAAACGTCCAAAAACGAATTATAATAGTTTTCCTGACGAAGAAACATAGAAGAGGGAATACGAGTATGAAGAAGTTTATTTTTGCATTGCTGATGCTGGTCATGTGCTTCGCTTTGGCTGCTTGCAGTAATTCCCATGAAGATCCCGGTGGTTTCGGCAATAAGCAGGACAATTCTGCGCAAGCGTATGTTGGAGAGTGGAAAGCAAATGTAGTTTCCTCTTTTGCGGATGAGCAGTACACTTATAAGGTTTCCGTTATCACTTTGAATGCTGATGGTACAGCAACGTATAGAGAAAAAGCTGCCACATGGGAATACAAAGAGGACACAATTCATCTTGCGGTCGCAGGTGCGGGTGTCGCGGTGTTGGAGGTTGCGGAAGATGACGGAAAAACGGTTTTGAAGTTTTACGAAGATACCTACTATCGCGCGGACGAATTTAAGGAAAGCAATTAAGGGAGAAAATCATCTGAAATTTCCGTATTTTCTTGAAAAAAGTACTTGATTTTCCTCAATATGCATGTTATAATACCTTGGTCTGAAATCAAGGTGAGTCCTCTGCGGGCTAAAATGCGCCGTAAGAACGCCTAATATTTAAGGAGGACAAGATTATGGATTTGGTAAAGGCTCTGTCTAGCCAGTACATGAAGGAGCAGCTGCCTGAGGTTCAGGTCGGCGACACCGTTCGTGTGCACGTACGCATCAAGGAAGGCTCCCGTGAGCGTATCCAGATGTTCGAAGGTACCGTTATCGCCCGTAAGCACGGTGGTATCGGTGAGACCATCACTGTTCGCCGTATCAGCTACGGTGTTGGCTGCGAGAAGGTTTTCCCCCTGCACGCTCCCAACGTAGCAGCAATCGACGTTGTCCGTCATGGTAAGGTTCGCCGCGCAAAGCTGTACTACCTGCGTGACCGTATGGGCAAGGCTGCTAAGGTCAAGGAAAAGGTCTAACAGAAAACAGAAAAAAAGAGGGCTTGCCCTCTTTTTTTTTGTTCATTTATGGTATATAATGGTAGGAGAAACTAAAATGCCATGCTTTAACTGTTTTGGCAGTGATATAGGAGTGATTCTTTTTGGAGAACAACAATCGCAAGGAACAGGCGCCCAAGGAGTGGACCTTGGAGGAGCTGCTGGATACCGGTATTGACGACATTCTTGCCGATCTGCCTGATTTGTCTGAACCTGAAGCTACCGATACTGCTGAAGTAAGCGCAGAAAATCAGCCTGTGGAAACGACCCCGGATGTGCAGCCCCGTCCGATGCGGGAGAGGAAGCCCGCAAAGAAGGAGGATCAGGGTGGCAGCACCTTGCTGACATACGTCCACGATATTGCTTACCTGCTTGCAGGACTGGTGTTGGTGTTTTTGCTGCTGTTCCGCGTTGTCATTGTGTCCGGCACTTCCATGAACAATACGCTGCTTGACGGCGATTACCTGCTGGTGCTGAGCAATACCTTCTATCAGAACCCTGAATACGGCGATGTGATCGTTGCCAGCAAGAAGAGCTTTGACGATGGCGCACCCATCGTCAAGCGTGTCATTGCTACGGAAGGTCAGAAGGTCGATATTGATTTCGATGCCGGGATCGTGTATGTTGACGATGTTGCCCTCGAGGAATCCTATACCCTTACCCTTACCACCACGCAAGAGGGCATCAAGTTCCCGCTGGTGGTTGAGGAAGGCTGCCTCTTTGTTATGGGTGACAACCGCGACGGCTCCAAGGACAGCCGTCACCCGGAAATCGGTTTGATCGATGAGCGGGAAGTATTGGGCAGAGTGTTCTTCCTGTTTTTCCCCGGAACAAATCACAATGAATACGAACGTGATTTTGGACGAATTGGAGTTGTTGAGTGATGACCTCTGATAAGATGAATATTCAGTGGTATCCCGGTCATATGACCAAAACCCGCCGGCAGATCGAAGCAGATCTGAAGCAGGTGGATGCGGTGTGTGAAATCGTGGATGCCCGTATTCCTATCGCCAGCCGCAATCCCGATATCGATTCCATCTGTGCCGGAAAGCCACGGATCGTGATCCTCAACAGAATGGATCTGGCAGATCCCGAAGCAACAAAGCGCTGGGTCGCCTATTTCAAAGGCAAGGGCATGGCTGCCGTTCCCACCGATTGCAAAAGCCGCAAGGGAATCAATGATTTCCAGCCTGCTGTCCGATCTGTTTTGAAGGAAAAAATCGCCCGGGATGCCGCCCGCGGCATGAACAGACCCCTGCGGGTGATGATCGTCGGTATTCCCAATGTGGGCAAATCCACGCTGATCAATCAGGTTTCCGGCAGAAAGGGAGCGAAGGCGGAGAATCGCCCCGGTGTTACCCGCGGTAAGCAGTGGGTGACGGTCGACAGCGGTTTGCTGCTTCTCGATACGCCCGGTATTCTGTGGCCGAAGTTTGAAGATCCCGAGGTCGGCATGACCCTTGCGTACACAGGCGCTGTCAAGGATGGTATTTTGGATATTGAGGAGCTTGCCTGCCGTCTGATGGAGGTGCTTCACAAACGCTATCCCCATGCCCTCAAGGAGCGCTATGGCATCGAAGCGGAAGAGGGAGCACCCGGCTATGAGCTGCTGGAAATGGCAGGTCGCAAGCGCGGCTTTTTGGTCGCCCGTGGTGAGATCAACACCGAGCGCATGGCAAAGGTGCTGATCGACGAATACCGCAGCGGCAAGCTGGGCAGATTCACCCTTGAAGAGCCTTTGGAGGAGTAAAAATGTCTGAAACAAACCTGTGGGAAATTGAAGATACCCTCACGGAAAAGGGCGTCGGTGTGATCTGCGGCGTTGATGAAGCGGGCAGAGGTCCTCTCGCGGGACCTGTCTATGCAGCGGCGGTGATCTTGCCGCCCCATATTGAGATCCCGGGTCTCAACGACAGCAAAAAGCTGACGGACAAGCGTCGCCGTGAGCTGATGCCCCTCATTATGGAGCAGGCGATCGCCTACGGCATCGGCTCGGCAACGGAGCAGGAGATCGACGAGATCAACATTCTGCAGGCGACATTTCTCGCTATGGAGCGCGCGCTGGCACAGCTGAAGGGCAAGGCTGATTTTGCTCTGATCGACGGAAACCGGGAGAAGGACTTCGGACTTCCTGTAATGACCGTTGTCAAAGGTGACAGCCGCAGCGCAAATATTGCTGCCGCATCGATCCTTGCGAAGGTCAGCCGTGATGATTACATGGACGAGCTTGCAAAGCAGTACCCGGAATACGGCTTTGAGGTACATAAAGGCTACGGAACAAAAGCCCACTACGAAGCCCTTCGGACGCACGGACACTGCCCGGCGCACCGTTTGAGCTTTTTGAAGAAATTCTATGGCGACAAGTAAGCTGAGCGGTGCATGGGGCGAGGCGATCGCTGCCGAATACCTGCGAAAAAAGCATTATAAGCTGGTGGCTGCCGGCTATCACAGCCGTTTCGGTGAGATCGATCTGATCGTATCCAACAAAAAATACCTTGTTTTCGTCGAGGTCAAGCTGCGTAAAAACGCGAATTTTGCGGAAGGTCGGGACTATGTAGGTCGCTATAAGCAGGATCGGCTGCGCGCAACCGCAGCCATGTATCTGTCCCAGAATCCAACGCAGCTGCAGCCCCGCTTTGACATCATCGAGATCTACGCACCTGAGGGAACAAAAACACAAAGCCCTGAAATCAACCATTTGGAGGATGCATTTCAATGAATTTTCCCGTTTTTGACCTGCATTGTGACACTGCCCTTGTGCTTTTGGGCGAGAATCTTCATTCTATGGGTTCCATGCGTAAAAATGAAGGTCATATTGATCTTGAACGTGCTGCAACGCTTCCCGGCTATGCCCAGTGCTTTGCCTGTTTTACAACGCCATGGGAGCATCTGCCCGATGGCATGACGGTCACGCAGCTGTTTGACAATGAAATGGTGACGGTCTTGCGGGAAGTGGAAACGAACCGGGATCTGATCGAGCTTGCCTATACGGCAGCGGATGTGCGCCGCCTGCAGGAAAAAGGCAAGATGGCAGCCATTCTGACCATTGAAGGCCCTGCGGGCTTTGACTTTGATCCCGCGCTTTTGGAGGATCTCTATAAGGTGGGCTTCCGAATTACTACCCTTGGCTGGAATGAGAAAAATCCCCTCTGCGGCTCTCATAAGACCGGCGGCGGTCTGACGGAAAAGGGCAGGGAATATGTGTTTGAAGCCCAGCGGCTGGGCATGCTGATCGATGTCAGCCATTTGAGCGACGAGGGCTTCTGGGATATCATGGAGATCACCAATGCGCCCATCATCGCAAGCCATTCCAATTCCCGTGCGGTTTATAATGTCAGCCGCAATCTGACGGACGATATGTTCAAAGCGATCTGCAAGACGGGCGGCGTGGCAGGCTTGAATCTGTATGCCCATTTCCTCGGAGAAAATCCGACGATTGACACCGCCTGTGACCATATACTCCACTTTATGGAGCTGGGCGGCGCAAAGCATATTGCCCTCGGCGGCGATCTGGATGGCTGCGAGGTCTTGCCCGCAGGCTTTACCGGCGTGCAGGATTATCCTGTTTTGGCGGATGCGTTGCTGGCAAGGGGGTTATCTGAGCAGGAAGTGTTGGATATTTTCTGGAATAATGCGTTGGGAGTGATTGAAAAATGTTGTATGTAACCACCCGCGGCAAGCACGATACCTACACGGAACATTTTGCGAACCAAAGCGATCGCGGCCCGGATGGGGGACTGTACCTTCCGTTCCGTATGCCGAAGCTGGAGCAGGGAGACCTGCTTGCCTTGCAGGAACAGACCTTCGGTCAGCGCGTCGCGCAGATCCTCAACCTGTTCTTTGCTGTTCAGCTGACCGGTTGGGATGTGGAGCTGTGCGCCGGCAAAGCACCGGTCAAGCTTCTTTCCATGCATAACCGTGTGGTTTTGATGGAGATGTGGCACAACCACGATCAGGACTTTGCCTATCTGGAGCGCAGCCTCTCCGCACGCATTTGTGAAGACCTTGGGGATCGCAAGCCCACCTCTTGGATGCGTATTGCGGTACGCATTGCGGTGCTTTTTGCCGTTTACGGGGAACTGCTTGCAAACGGGGTCTGCTCTGTGCATCAGTCTGTTGATGTTTCTGTTGCATCCGGCGACTTTGTTGCGCCGATGGCTGCGTGGCACGCCCGTGAGATGGGTATGCCCATTGCCAACATCATTTGCAGTCATAGTAGCTCCTCTGTATGGGATCTGATCCACCACGGTGAGGTGCGTACAGACGGAGGTATGCCGGAAAACCTTGAAAGACTGGTCTGCGCGACCCTTGGTATTGAGGAAAATCTGAGATACTGTGATGTTTGCAGACAGGGTCGTCTCTATGCCACCCGTCCGGGGATGCTGGAGACCCTGCGGCAGGGGATGTATGCGTCTGTTGTCAGCGCACAGCGGCTGAAGGCAGTCATTCCCAATGTGTTTAACACCAGCGGTCATGTCTTTGATCCCATGACTGCGATGGCATATGCGGGACTGCAGGACTACCGCGCCAAGACCGGCGAGACAAGAGCTGCGCTGATCCTTTCTGAATGCAGCCCCGTCCACAGCAGCGGTCAGGTTGCTGCGGCAATGGAAATTTCGGAGCAGGAGCTGCTTCGTCGACTGGGAGAGTGAAAGCATGGCGCTTTACGCCATCGGAGATCTGCATCTGTGCCTTGGTGCGCCGAAGCCAATGGATATTTTCGGCGGCGCATGGGTCGGTTACATGGATAAACTGAAGGAGAAGTTCTCCGTTATCACGCCGGAGGATACGTTGGTGCTGATGGGTGACCTCTCATGGGCGCTGGATCTATATGATGCCAAAGAAGATTTTGCGTGGATCAATGAGATCCCCGGCAGGAAGATCATCCTCAAGGGAAACCATGATTACTGGTGGAACACGGTCACAAAATTCAACAAATTTTGTGAAGAGCATGGCTTTTCCGATATGCACATTCTGAATAATAATCACTTTGAGTACGACGGTGTTGCGATCTGCGGCACCCGTGGCTGGTTTTATGAGGAGGAGCGCAGCGGTGAGCATGACGAAAAGGTCTTCAAGCGCGAGCTGCTCCGATTGGAAGCATCGCTGCAATCGGCGGGGGAGCTGCCGAAGCTGGTATTTCTCCATTACCCGCCCCGCTACAAGGGCTATGAGTGCAGGGAGATCCTTGATCTGCTGAAGAAGTACGATGTCCGCCGCTGCTTCTACGGTCACCTCCACGGCGCAAGCCACGGCTTAGCCATCCAAGGGCAGTGGGACGGTGTGGAGTTCCGTCTGCTGGCTGCGGACTACCTGGATTTTGCACCTTATCAGGTGATGCCATGAAAAGACCGGGATTGCCCGGTCTTTTTTCTTAGTTTTTCTAAAATTTCATAAAATTTTCAAGAAAAGGGGTGGACATTTGCGGTATTCTTTGATAAAATACTACGGCTGAATTTATAAATAGAATGGTGACACTATGTCATCAAGATTTGGAGGACAATCATTATGACTGTTAAGAACATTGAAAGAAACGGCAATCAGGCTACCGTCGTTGTCGAGATCGACAAGGAGCTGATGGAGTCCGGCGTTCAGAAGGCTTACCTGAAGGCTCGCAAGAACATCATGCTGCCCGGCTTCCGCAAGGGCAAGGCACCCCGCAAGATGATCGAGGCTATGTACGGCGCACACGTCTTCTATGAAGACGGTCTGGAAGAAATTTTCCCCGAGATCTACAAGTTCGCCATCGCGGATCAGGACTTCAAGGCCATCGGCCGTCCCAGCCTGACCGATATGCAGATCTCCGATGAGGGCATCGTTACTCTGACCCTGACCACCGATGTCTACCCCGAGGTCACTCTGGGTCAGTACAAGGGTCTGGAAGTTGAGAAGGCTGAAGCTGTCGTTACCGATGAGCAGGTTCAGGCTGAGCTGGATCGCATGGCTCAGAACGTCGCTTCCACCGAGACTGTTGAGCGCGCCGCTGAGATGGGCGACACTGCCAATATCGATTTCGAAGGCTTTGAAAACGGCGTTCCCTTCGCAGGCGGCAAGGGCGAGAACCATGATCTGAAGCTGGGCTCCGGCGCATTCGTTCCCGGCTTTGAGGAGCAGGTCGTCGGCATGAGCGCAGGCGAGGAGAAGGACATCGACATCACCTTCCCCGAGGATTACCATGCTGAGCTGGCTGGAAAGGCTGTTGTCTTCCATGTCAAGTGCAACAAGGTCACCACCACCATCGTTCCTGCTCAGGACGACGAGTTTGCCAAGGATGTTTCCGAGTTTGATACTCTGGAAGAGCTGAAGGCAGACATCCGTGCAAAGGCACTGGAGAATGCACAGAAGCAGATCGACAACGCTTTCGAGCAGGCTGCTGTTGACAAGGCTGCTGAGAACACCACTGTTGATATGCCCGCTGCTCTGATCGAAGCCGAGCTGGACAACCAGATGGAGCGCTTCGGCTACCAGCTGCAGATGAGCGGCTACTCCATGGAGCAGTACGCCAAGATGATGGGCGGTGACCTGAACACCATGCGCAGTGCCTTCCGTCCCGCAGCTGAGAAGCAGGCAAGAGTCAACGTTACCCTTGAGAAGATCGCTGAGGTCGAGGCGATCGAGATCACCGATGAGGATGTGGAAGCTGAGTACGCTTCTGTCGCATCCCAGTACTCCCTCGAGGTTGAGAAGGTCAAGGGCATGGTCCCCGTTGAGGAGATCAAGGCAAGCCTGAAGGTCCGCAAGGCCGTTAAGGTCATCGTTGACAGCGCAGTCGCAGTTGCACCCGCTGCCAAGGAAGAGGCTCCCGCAGAGGAATAAGGAGCCGATTTCGTGGTTAGAATGTTTCAGACCCATGAAAGGAGACAATGACCATGAGTTTTATCCCTTATGTTGTAGAGCAGACCAGCCGCGGTGAGCGCAGCTATGATATTTTCTCCCGTCTGCTGAACGACCGCATCGTTTTTCTGTCCGAGGAGGTCAACGATGTCACTGCATCGCTGATCGTTGCCCAGCTTCTGTATCTGGAAGCACAGGATCCTGACAAGGACATCCAGTTTTATATCAACAGCCCCGGCGGCAGCGTGACCGCAGGTATGGCGATCTATGATACCATGCAGTACATCAAGTGCGATGTGGCGACCATCTGTGTCGGCATGGCAGCATCCATGGGCGCATTCCTGCTTTCTGCCGGCACCAAGGGCAAGCGCATGGCACTGCCCAACGCGGAGATCATGATCCACCAGCCCAGTGCCGGTACCCAGGGTCAGATCACTGATATGGCGATCCATATGAAGCGTCTGCAGACGATCAAGGAGCGCATGAACCGCATCCTTGCCGAGAATACCGGCAAGTCTGTGGAGGAAGTCACCGCCGCTTGCGAGCGTGATAACTTCATGACCGCGCAGGAAGCACTGGAATTCGGTCTTGTGGACCGCGTTCTTGACCGCCATTGATTTTCACAGAAAGGTAGAGCCCGGTCATGGCAAGACAAGAAGAAAAGTCCATCCGCTGCAGCTTTTGCGGCAAGCGGGAGACCCAAGTGGATCGACTGATCGCCGGTCCCGGGGTCTACATTTGCAGCGAGTGCGTGCAGGCATGCAGTGAGCTGCTGCATGATGACATGAAGATCGATCATCGCGGCAAGCTGCGCGCACCTGAAAAGCTGCCCACACCCATGGAGATGAAAGCCTTCATGGACAGCTACATCGTCGGTCAGGAGGAGGCGAAGATCGCCCTTTCTGTCGCGGTGTACAATCATTACAAGCGCATCTACCATAATATCGATTCCGATGTGGAGCTGCAAAAGAGCAATATCCTGCTGATCGGTCCCACCGGCTGTGGCAAGACCCTCTTTGCACAGACCCTTGCGAAGATCCTCGATGTTCCTTTTGCCATCGCTGACGCAACCACGCTTACAGAAGCGGGCTATGTTGGTGACGACGTGGAGAATATCCTCGTTCGACTCCTGCAGGCAGCGGATTTTGACGTTGACCTGGCAGAGCGCGGCATCATCTACATCGACGAAATGGATAAGATCGCCCGCAAGAGCGAGAATACCTCCATCACCCGTGATGTCTCCGGCGAAGGTGTCCAGCAGGCACTGCTGAAGATCCTCGAGGGTACGGTTGCCAATGTGCCTCCTCAGGGCGGCAGAAAGCACCCGCAGCAGGAGACCATTCAGGTCAATACCTCAAATATCCTCTTTATTTGCGGCGGTGCGTTCGACGGTCTTGACAAGATCATCGAGAGCCGTACCGACAAGTCTGCCATCGGCTTTGACGCACCCGTTCAGAGTAAGAAGCAGCGGGATGTGGGTAAGCTGTTTGCGCAGGTAGAGCCTCACGACCTTTTGAAGTTCGGCATCATTCCCGAGCTGGTTGGTCGTATGCCCGTGATCACCTGCCTGCAGAGCCTGACGCAGGAGGATCTTGTCCGTATTCTCGATGAGCCGAAGAATGCCCTGACCCGCCAGTACGAAAAGCTGTTGGCGATGGACAATGTGGAGTTGGAGATCCGCCCCGAAGCACTGCAGCAGATCGCCAAGAAGGCACTGGACCGTCAGATCGGCGCCCGCGGTCTTCGTGCGATCATGGAATCGATCATGATGAAGATCATGTTTGAGATACCTTCGGATCTCACCATTAAGAAGGTGGTCATCACCCCCGAATGTGTGGAGGGTGCTGATCCGATCATCCTGCGGGATGCGGCAAACCCGCGTCTGAGCGCAGGAAGTAAATAACGATAGCAGAAGGGGGGCATACCCCCTTCTTGCGCTATTCCGGCAGGAAGGAGATACCCATGACTACAAATTATACAGTCGGCAATATGCCGATCTTAGCCCTGCGCGGACTTGCTGTGTTCCCCGATCAGACCGTTCATTTTGAAGTCGGTCGCATGAAGTCTGTCCTTGCCCTTGAAGAGGCAATGAAGAAGGATCAGACCCTGCTGCTGATCCCGCAGCGGGACATTTCCAAGGATGACCCCGCTTTGGCGGATCTCTACCAAATCGGTACGGTTGCCAAAATCAAGCAGATCCTGCGTGGTCAGGGCGAGACCATCCGTGTTCTCGTTGGCGGCATTTGCCGCGCCCGGATTCAGGAAATGACGCAGACGGAGCCCTATCTTTACGGTGTTGTGGCGTCCATCCCTGAAACGGAAGTGACGGAGAATCTCCGCGCCCGCGCCCTTCGCCGTGAGGCGAACTCTCTGTATGCCAATTACGTGGATCTTTCTGAGCATCAGGCACAGCCCGTGCAGCTGAAGATGCTCGCTTCCGATAATTGCGGCTTCCTTGCAGACTCTATCGCCCAGAATTCCGGCATGGAGTTTAAGGATAAGATGAAGCTGCTGCTGCAGATGAATCCCGTCCGCCGTCTGGAGATCGCGGTCAGTTTGCTGCGGCAGGAGCTGGAGATGCTGCAGCTGGAGAGCGATATTCAGGAGCGTACCCGCTCCAACATCGATCAGCAGCAGCGGGACTATTATTTGCGTGAGCAAATGCGAGTCATCCGTGAGGAGCTGGGCGATCAGGAGGACAACGAATTTGCGGAGTATCATAAGAAGATCCGCGCCCTGAAGCTGGGTGACGAGGTGGAGAGCAAGCTGCTGAAGGATCTGGAGCGCCTGCAGAAGCAGCCCTTTGGTTCGTCTGAAGGTGCGGTGCTGCGCAATTACCTCGATACCATTCTGGAGCTGCCGTGGAACATCAGAACCAAGGAGCGTATCGATGTTGCAGCCGCGAAAAAGGTACTGGAAAAGGACCATTTCGGGCTTGATAAGGTCAAGCAGCGCATTCTTGAAACCATCGCAGTCCGTCAAATGGCACCCAACATGCCGCCGCAGATCATCTGCCTTGTTGGCCCTCCCGGCGTTGGTAAGACCTCTGTCGCTTACTCCATCGCCCGGGCACTGAACCGCAGAATGGCACGGCTGTCCCTTGGCGGTGTCCATGATGAAGCGGATATTCGCGGTCACCGCAAGACCTATGTGGGCGCAATGCCCGGTCGTATCATGACTGCTCTCATTCAGGCGGGCAGCAGCAATACGCTTCTGCTTCTTGATGAAGTGGATAAGATGGGTTCCGATTATCGCGGCGACCCCAGCGCGGCACTTCTTGAGGTGCTGGACAGCGAGCAAAACGGCTCTTACCGGGATAACTATCTGGAAGTTCCGTACGACCTTTCGGATGTGATGTTCATTGCAACCGCTAACACCCTCGATACCATCCCGCGTCCGCTTCTGGATCGCATGGAGGTGATCGAGCTCGGTTCTTACACCGATGAGGAAAAGCTGATGATCGCAAAAAATCATCTGCTTCCAAAGCAGCTTTCCAAGCATGGTCTGAAAAAGACCCAGCTGCGTGTGACAGATGATGCCATCCGCGAGATCATCGTCTGCTATACCCGGGAATCCGGCGTTCGCAGGCTGGAGCGCTGCATCGCGGAGATCTGCCGGAAGGTGGATATGGAGCTTTTGAGCATCGAAAACGCAAAACGCATCACTGTTACCGCAGGCGCACTGGAGAAGTATCTCGGTACGAGAAAGTTCCTGCCTGACAGAATCCCCATGAGCGATCAGGTGGGTCTTGTCACGGGACTTGCGTGGACAAGCGTCGGCGGCGAGGTTCTGGAGGTCGAGGTCAACGTGATGGACGGAACCGGCAAGCTGGAGCTGACCGGCAATCTGGGCGATGTGATGAAGGAATCTGCCCATGCTGCCATGAGCTATATCCGCGCAAATGCGGCGGTTCTCGGTATTGCTTCCGATTTCTACAAGACCAAGGACATTCATGTTCATTTCCCCGAGGGCGCTGTGCCGAAGGACGGTCCTTCTGCCGGTGTTACCGTGTGTACGGCAATGGTATCTGCTCTGACCGGCGTAACGGTTCGCAGAGATGTTGCCATGACCGGCGAGATATCCATCCGCGGTCGTGTACTGCCTATTGGCGGTTTGAAGGAAAAGACCATGGCGGCTCTGCGCCACGGCATTCGTACCGTCATCATCCCCAAGGACAACGAGCGTGACCTTGCGGATATTGATCCGACAGTTCGCAAAGCACTGAATTTTGTGTCGGCAAAGACCATTGATGCGGTGCTTGAAACGGCACTCAACCGCAGAAACAGTGAGATCGCACCCGCGTTGCTGGCGACCATTCCGAATGAAGTAAAGGGGAAGGGGAACAAGCCGGGCATCCGGCAGTGAGTGCTTATGAACTTTCAGAAAGTCGAATTTCTTATCTCTGCGGCTTCTCCGAAGGATTTTCCCAAAACCCGTCTGCCCGAGATCGCCTTTGCGGGCAAATCCAATGTTGGAAAGTCCTCGGTGATCAACCGTGTTTTGCAGCGCAAAAATTTTGCCAGGGTCGGTGAGAAGCCGGGCAAGACAGTCCATGTCAACTATTTTACGGTGGATCAGCAGTGCTATCTGGTTGATCTTCCGGGCTATGGCTTTGCCAAGGTCGCCCAGTCCGAAAAGGATCGCTGGAGCAGACTGATGGAGGACTATTTCGCCGCAAACCGCATTGATCTTGGAGTCCTGATCGTTGACTACCGCCATCCGCCCACGAACAACGACATCACCATGGCACGTTGGTTTATCGACAGCGGATGCACCTTTGTGGTCGTTGCGAACAAGATGGACAAGCTCAAAAAGAGCGAGCTGGAGCCAAATCTGGAGACCATCCGTCAAGATCTGGAGCTGCCGGAGGATTGCATTGTCATTCCGTTCTCTGCCGAAAAGGGCAACGGACGGGATGAGCTGGTCAAGTGCATTCTTGCAGCAGTCAGCAAATAAAAAATGATCCGCATCCGGCTGTCGGATGCGGATCTTCAATTTTTACTTTGCAAGAGCTTCCTTCAGGGCGGTTGCCAGCTGATCGGGGCAGGAGGTGTTCTTCGGACCGCAGGTAGTGCCTTCCAGCCGGGCGATGACATCCTCGACGCTCATGCCTTCAACCAGCGAGCAGATGCCTTTGAGGTTGCCGTTGCAGCCGCCGATGAACTGGACATTGGTCAGCTTGCCGTCTTCGATCTCGAAGAGAATTTCCCGGGAGCAGGTTCCCTTGGTGGTGTATGTATACTGCATTGCTGTTTTCCTTTCTGTTTTGAAATCCTTGTACTATCATTATACAATGTCTGTCAATCCTTTTTGTTTGATTTTGGGTAAAAGGGTTATCCTATTAAATCAGGAGGGATAAACATGAAAAACGAAAAGGAAACCACCAGAATTGAAGACCTTGGCGCGCAAATGTCCGACACCAAACAAGGCAACATCTACACCCTGACGATCATCGGTCAGATCGAGGGACATCAGGTGCTGCCGGAAACCTGCAAAACCACAAAATACGAGCATATTTTGCCGCTGCTGGCAGGTATTGAGGAAAGTGACGACATTGACGGTCTTCTGCTGTTGCTCAACACCGTTGGCGGTGACATCGAGGCGGGTCTTGCCATTGCGGAAATGATCTCCGGCATGAAGAAGCCGACAGTTTCCCTTGTGCTGGGCGGCGGTCATTCCATCGGCATTCCGCTGGCGGTCTGTACGAAAAAGTCCTTTATCACACCCACAGCGAGCATGACCGTTCACCCGGTGCGTATGACCGGCTTGGTCGTAGGCGCGCCCCAGACCTATCGATATTTCCATCGCATTCAGGAGCAGATCGCAGACTTTGTCACCGCAAACTCGAAGATCACGAAACAGGACTTTGAACATTATATGATGGCGACTGGAGAGATGGCGACGGATGTTGGTACGATTCTTTATGGGAAGGAAGCGGTGGCATCGGGCTTGATCGACAAGCTGGGCGGCTTGAGTGATGCGCTTGCGGCACTTCATAAGATGATCGAACGTAATCAAAAAGAGAAGCAGCCACCAAAGAAAGGATGATTTTTTTCATTCCGGGGTGGAAATTTGCGAAAAGATATGTTATTATAAATTGAAATGTTATGTGAAGGAGGGATGGGCGTGGATTGGAACTGGCTGCACAGCCTTATTTTTGGTTTGATCGGCGGTTTTTTCGAGTTTTTGCCCGTCCCGACCGATGCACAGCAATATCTGGTAATGCGCATGAGCGGTATAGCAGAGCCGTATGGGATCTGTACACTTTGCGCACATTTGGGATGTTTGTTCGCGCTCTATTTTTCCTGTTACAGCAGAATTGCAAAGCTGCGCAGGGAAAATAAAATCGCATCCATCCCGATGCGCAAGCGGAAGCGTCAGCCCGACCCGGTGAGCCTGATGGAGAGCAAGCTTCTGCGTTTCGGAATCGTTCCCTTTGCCCTTACTGCGGTGGTCGCACCGCTGATCGCACCCTATTTCGGCAGGGAATGGGTGCGGACGATCTTGCTGTTACTTAATGCTGCCATCATAATCGCACCGCAGTATTTCTCCGGTTCGAACAAAGATGCCCGCAGCTTATCGCCCTTGGACTCCGTTCTGATCGGTCTGGGCGGCATTGTAGGCGCAATTCCCGGTGTTTCGAGCATTGCCGGTGCGCTTTCCGTTGCAAAAATAAGAGGAACTGATCAGCAATATTCACTGGATTTTGTCTACCTGCTGTTCATTCCGACAATGCTTGCGATGTGCGTTGCAGATGTTGTTCTGCTTGTTCTCGCCGGAGGGAGCGGACTTGACGGTTGGGCATTTTTGCATGGTCTGCTTACCATGGTCAGTGCGGCGGCAGCTGCCTTTGGCGGTATTACATTTATGCGTTTTCTATCGGTGAAGATCGGCTTCAGCGGTTTTGCTTATTACAGCGTAGGACTGAGCATGTTCACCTTTATTCTATATCTTATCGGTTAATTGAGGAGGTACTTTATGGCGGAAAAGAAAAAGACACAAGCGCAGAAGGCTGCGTCTGCCAGGAAGTCCGTTGCTGCACGGAAGGATACAAAGGATACAGAATCCAAGCGCAGCAAGAAAGCAGAGAAGGTCGAAGCAGAGAAGAAGACCAACATCCCGGTTCGCCTTATTACGGCTGCTGTCGCACTGTGTGCCTTTTTGATCTTCCTTTTTGCGGCACTTTATCCTGATGCGTTGTTCTTCGGGTTCTGGCAGAAGTACATCATTCTGCCGCTGTTTGGTCAGGTGGCATTTTATGTGGCGATTCCTGCCCTGCTGTACTTATTTATCATCCAGGCATTCAGCCGCAAGCAGCCGGTGATCCAGCGCAGTATTTGCCTGATCGCATTTGTTTTGATTTGCGGTTGCATCTCCCAGATCGGTATGCGTGATGACCATCTGCCCACAGGCTTCGGCGCGCTGTTGAAAGCACTGATCGACGGCAGCTACATTGGCGAGACTGCCGGTTTGATCTGCGGCAGCATCGGTTTGCTGCTGAAGCGCTGTTTCTCGGTCGTGCCGTCGTATATCATCTTGATCGTCGCGGCACTGCTGACGCTGCTTGCCTCGTTCCGAATCACGGTATTCAGCCTGATCCGCGCCATCCAGAACCGCCCCAGAGGCGACTGGGAGGACGAGGAGGAAGAAATTGAAGACCCTGCAGCTGTTGTGGTCAATCACATTGCCAATAAGCATATAGCACATGTTGAGAATAAGCGTGCGCAGCAGCAGGCGGAGAGTGAACAGACAGATATTGACGTCCCCGTTGATGATGAGCCTGTTGCGCCTCCTGCGCGCAGACGCAAGACGACGAAAGCCGCAGACGACTTTATGAGCGAAGTGGAAGCGGATGTGGAAACCCCCGTTTCGGATGAGGGTATGGAAGGCGACGCGGATGTGGATCTGATCCTTGAGCAGAAAAAGCAGCCTGCACCGGCAAATACCTTCGATATTCCTGAAGTACCTGCAGAAATGACACCTTTTGAAAAAGAAGAGGCGGTCGAAGAAACGGTGCAGGATACAGTTCAGGAGGTTCTGGAGGAAAAGAAAACCAAGGTCACCGCGAAGGAAGCCAGGGATTCTGCTGCTGAGGTTGCCGCTGAGATCGAGCAGGCGCAGCAGATCCGTAAGCCGGAATACTGTTTCCCGCCCATCGATCTGCTCCGTCCCAGCGACCGAAACGCAACAGATGCGACTGCTGAAATGCGGGAAAATACCCGCCGCTTAAATGAGACCCTTGCAAGCTTCAAGATCGAAGCGCGCATTATCAATGTTACCCGAGGTCCCAGCGTTACCCGCTATGAGGTGGAGCTTGATAAGGGTGTGCGCCTGAGCAAGCTCACCGGCTGTGCGGATGATATCGCACTGAGTCTTGGCGCATCCGGCGTTCGTATCGCCGCTGTTCCCGGTAAAATTTCTATCGTTGGCATCGAAGTGCCAAACCGTGCGGTGACGACGGTTTCCCTTCGTGATGTCATCGACTCCCCGGAATTTTCCCGCGCAAAGTCCAAGTCAACCTTTGCGGTGGGCAAGGACATCGGCGGTGCCTGCATCGTCGGCAACATCGCGAAGCTGCCCCATATGCTGATCGCCGGCACCACCGGCTCCGGCAAATCCGTTTGCATGAACTCGATCATCATCAGCCTGCTTTATAAGGCAAGTCCTGATGATGTCAAGCTGATCATGGTCGACCCGAAGATGGTCGAATTGGGCATTTACAACGGCATTCCCCATCTGCTGATCCCGGTGGTCACCGATCCGAAAAAGGCGGCAGGCTCGCTGCAGTGGGCGGTTACCGAAATGATGCGCCGCTATAAGGCAATGTCCGATGCCGGCGTTCGTGATCTTGAGTCCTACAACAGCATTGTAGAGGCTGAGGGTGAAGGTACAAAGCTTCCCCAGATCGTGGTCATCATCGACGAGCTGGCTGACCTGATGCTGGTGGCTGCCAAGGAAGTGGAAGAGTCTATCTGCCGCATTGCCCAGATGGGTCGTGCATCCGGCATCCACCTGATCATCGCCACCCAGCGTCCCTCTGCGGATGTCATCACGGGCTTGATGAAGGCAAATATTCCCTCGCGAATTGCGTTTGCCGTCGCATCTGCGATGGAATCCCGCATCATTCTGGATACACAGGGTGCGGAAAAGCTGGTGGGCAAGGGCGATATGCTCTTTGCTCCTATCGGTGCAGGCAAGCCCATCCGTGTGCAGGGTTGCTTCGTCAGCGACCCGGAGGTGGAATCCATTGCCACCTACGTCAAGGAGCATTGTATTACTGACTATGACCAGACGGTTATGGATGATATTGAACGCAAGGCACTTCAGACGGGCAATGGCAAAGCAACTGTTTCCGATCCCGATCCCTCGCCGGACGAACTGGACGGCGACGAAATGCTGCCGGCGGCGGTTGACGTCATCTTCGAAACGGGTCAGGCATCCGTATCCATGCTCCAGCGTCGCCTGAAGCTGGGCTACGCAAGGGCAGCCCGCATCGTGGACGAAATGGAAGAGAAGGGCATTGTCGGTCCCTATCAGGGCAGCAAACCGCGCACCATTCTGATCACGAAGGAGCAGTGGGAGGCGATGAAGTCCGGGCAGTCCGCCCAGATGGGCTTCGATGATCTTGAGGACGACGATGAGGATATGTAATGAAACAGATTTGTTCTGTTTGATATTTTTACATCCCATCCGGGCAAGCCGGAGGGACAGTAGGAGGAATTTTTATGAATAATGCAAAAGTCAAACGTATGGCAGCCATCGGTTTGCTGATGGCGTTGGTGGTCGTAATGCAGTTCGTCAGTGGCTTGATACCTTCGGTCAGCGGCTTTTCCATCTCGCTGGTACTCATTCCCGTTGTGTTGGGCGCGGCACTGTATGGACCTTATGCCGGTGCGATTTTGGGCACGACCTTTGGCGTGGTCGTGTTCATCAACTGCGTGACCGGCGCTGACATGGGCGGCGCGATGGTATTTCAGGCAAATCCTGTGCTGTGCTTTATCGTGGTCATCGCCAAGGGCGCACTTGCCGGTCTTGCATCGGGTGCTGTTTTTAAGCTTTTGAAGGACAAGAATACTTACCTTGCCATGCTGTGCGCAGCGATCGTCTGCCCGGTTGTGAACACCGGCGTGTTTGTTGCATGTATGTTTGCCTTCTTCATCGATGTGCTGAATGCATGGGCTGAAGGCGGTGACGTGGTTGGCTATGTGCTGACGGTTCTGGTGCTTGCGAATTTCGTGCCTGAGTTGATCGTCAACGTTGTGTTCAGCCCCGCTTCCGCAAGAATCGAGAAGGTCGTCACGAAAAAATAACGTAGGATGTGATCACTTTTGGATTTTCTTGTTGAATTGATCATAGAGCTTCTCTTTGAGGTTCCCATAGAAGCGGCAATGGAGAGCAAAAAGCTCAAAACCGGCGTGAAAACTGGGATCTTTTGCGTCCTAGGGGGCGTGATCACGCTGTTTATAGTCGTGTTGACTGTTCAAAAGTGGATCGCGAATGACGATTTTACCGGCACCTTCTTTATGACGCTGATCACAGCCGTGATGCTGTTTGGCGTGGTTTTTGGCGCAATACACGGACATAAACATAAATGGAAATCGAAGTAGCCTTTACCGGCAGCCATTTTGGCTGCCGGTTCTATTTTTGTCATGACCGGGACAAACCGTGCATAGGCTTTTGCAGGAGTGATGCAAATGAAGTGTGCATGGGAAGCGTTCCTGATGCTTCTGCCGCAAAGGATGCGGCAGGAAGTGGACAAACTGGGGCGCACGGCATTGGAGGAAATCAGGCTCCGTGCCGGAAAGCCTGTCGAATTGATCCTCGGCGGCAGATCAATGGTCATAGCCCATATTGCAGAGCAGGAAGATCTGAAATTTGTTGTCAACGTGGCGAGCCGTTATTCTCCGTGGGCGGCTTCGACAATCGCCCGGGGGTACCTGACAGCCAAGGGCGGACATCGAATTGGTCTGTGCGGCGAGTGCGTTGTTCAAAACGGTGAGGTCACAGGGATCAGGTCGGTGCAGTCTCTGTGCATCCGTGTGGCAAGAGCCTTTGAAGGAATCGGGAAATTTGCACCGACGGTCGGCTCGCTTCTCATCCTTGGACCGCCGGGCTGCGGCAAAACGACACTTTTACGTGATCTTATCCGCTATCGCTCAGAAGCCGGTCAAGCGGTGTCGGTTGTGGATGAGCGCGGCGAACTGTTTCCCATTGGCGCGAATTTTCCATGTGGTCTGCGAACGGATATTTTGACCGGCTGCAGCAAGGGGCAAGGCATCGATATGGCGGTGAAAACGATGCGACCCCAGTGTGTCGCGGTGGATGAAATCACCTCGCAGGAGGACGCTGAGGCACTCTTGAATGCAGGCTGGTGTGGTGTTGAACTGCTGGCAACCGCACACGCAAAGGATCATCATGATCTATACCGTCGCAGCATCTATTTGCCGCTTGTCAAAAGTGGGCTGTTTGAACAGATACTGGTTCTGCGGCAGGATAGATCATGGCGGCTGGAAAGGATCGGCCCATGCCAATAAAGATCATTGGAGCATTGCTGATCATAGGCTGCTGCGGCGGGTTTGGTATCTTACTGGCACACAATCACAGACGGGAAGTGAAGCTTCTGTATGAGCTACTGCACGTATTTGACGTGATGTCATCGGAGCTGGAATACCGTCTGACGCCGGTCCCGGAGCTGTGTCGCTTATGTGCGCAGGAGCTTTCGCAACCCTTATGCGGTGTGTTTGAAGATGTTGCGCAGCAGCTTGAACTGCAAACTGTAACGGATGCTGGGGCAGCAATGGAGCAAATTCTGCGCAGGGACAAGCATTTGCCCGCAGCGGTTTCCCTTTCGCTTCATTTGCTTGGACAGACCCTTGGAAGATTTGACCTCAATGGGCAGCTGCGTGGCTTGCGTCATTGCACGGAATCCTGTCGACACGAATTGGAAGAGCTTGAACACAATCAGCATCAACGCCTCCGCACACTTCAGACACTTGGCTTTTGCGCAGGCGCGGCGCTGGCAATTTTACTGTTTTAACCTATGGATATTGATTTGATTTTTAAGATTGCCGCCATCGGTATCATTGTTTCCATCCTCAATCAGGTGCTTTCCCGCTCGGGGCGGGAGGAGCAGGCGACGATGACCACGATAGCGGGCTTGGTTGTTGTCTTGATGATGATCGCACAGAAAATCTCGGATCTGTTCGATTTGGTCAAGACCCTTTTTGAACTCTGATGGGGCGGTTTTTGCAGGTTGCTGCCGGAATTTTCGTGGCAGTTATTTTAGGGATCATCGTTTCGAAGCAGAGCAAGGATATCTCACTGCTGCTCAGCATCGGAGCATGCTGCATGGCACTGGCTGTTTTGTCTTGGTATCTGGATCCGATTCTGGATCTGATCGCAAGATTGGAGCGGATCGGTTTTATGCAGCAGGAATGGATCTCGGTCATTCTGAAGGCGATCGGCATCGGACTGCTGGTGGAGATCGGTTCGCTTATCTGCGTGGATGCAGGAAATGCTGCGCTGGGAAAAACATTGCAGATCATCGGAACAGTAGTGATCCTTTGGCTGGCTGTCCCGCTGATGGCGCAGCTTTTGGATCTGCTGGAACGGGTGCTGGGGGAAGTATGAGAAGGCTGATTTTACTGATCCTATTAGTCGCTGCGCTTGCAGTTCCCATATGTGCAGCGGAATATACGGCACCTACCGTGCCGCCGGATGCGCGGCCGCTCATGCCTGCTCAGACCGAGTCCTTCGGTCAGGGCTTGTGGACGGTGATCAAATCTGCTGTTGCGCTTCTGCGTCCTGACCTTACCGCAGCCGCGCGAACCTGTCTTTCTGTCGTTGCCGTTGTCCTTCTGACGTCCATCCTTAACAGCTTTTCAGGTAACATGAAGACGGTTACCGATTTTGTGTGCCCACTGGCGATCTCCGCCGTATTGCTTGGACAAACAAGCTCCTTGGTGGAGCTTGGTGTGGAAACCGTTCAGCAGTTGAGCGAGTACGCGAAGCTGCTGCTGCCCGTGATGACCGGCGCGCTGGCGACACAAGGCGGTACGACGGGCGCAGCCGCTCTGTATGGCGGCACGATGCTCTTTAACACCGTTCTTGTCACACTGATCGGGAATTTGCTTGTTCCGATGATCTACATATTTCTTGCCTTATCGATCGGCAACTGTGCCCTTGGGGAGCAGCTTTTGAAGAAGCTGCGGGATTTCTCAAAATGGCTGATGACATGGACGCTGAAAATCATTCTTTATGTATTTACCGGCTATATGAGCATCACGGGAGTCATCAGCGGTGCGGCGGATGCTGCTGCAGTGAAGGCTCTGAAGCTGTCGATCTCCGGCATGGTGCCGGTGGTCGGAGGAATCCTTTCAGATGCTGCGGAAAGTGTAGTGCTGGGGGCGGGCGTTATGAAAAGTGCAGCGGGAGTTTACGGTTTGACAGC
This sequence comes from Oscillospiraceae bacterium, assembly GCA_015067495.1. Lineage (GTDB taxonomy): Bacteria > Bacillota > Clostridia > Oscillospirales > Oscillospiraceae > Faecousia. The sequence continues at coordinate 67,262 of SVMI01000006.1, forward strand.
GATTATTGCTATTTTTATTTCGCCGTTTTTACAGATCAGTGTACATTATTTGATTTTGAAGGTCACCGCGGCTGTTTGCGGTGCATTTGACGTCAAAGCGGCATCGGAGCTGATCGAGGATTTTTCCGGCGCAATGGGGCTGCTGCTTGGTATGACAGGTACGGTCTGTATTATGCTGATGATCAGCATGATCTGTTTTTTGAAGGGGATGGGATAAAATTGTCGGTGCGCGAATACCTTGTTGGTGTGACCGGGGCGGCGATGCTCTGCGGGCTTGTCAGAGTGATGCTGCCGGGGAAGGGAACTGTTGCGTCTGTGATCAAGGTGCTGACAGGTGTGCTGATGCTCTTGTCGGTTGCAAGACCTTTCGTATCGACCTCCTTTGACAACATTCGCGATTGGACGGAGGATCTTTCTTTTGATGCACAAGCCATTGTATCGGATGCTGAAAATGCAGCGAATCAGGAAATACGGGAACGCATAAAAGAGAATTGTGAAGCATACATTCTTTCGAAGGCCAGTGAATACGGCGTCAGCATTGAAGTAACGGTTGACCTGACGGATGCCGTACCCCCGACTCCGGCATCGGTCACCATCTCAGGTGCGGTATCGCCTTATGCGAAGCAGGCTGTGTCGCGGATGCTCGTACAGGAGTTCGGAATCGTTGAGGAGGAGCAGAAATGGATCGGATAGCTTTAAGGACAAAACTGGGGGTGCTGTTTGGAAGATACCGATACGTGCTGCTGATACTTCTGATTGGAGTAACATTGATGCTGCTGCCGGATCTCAGCTCGAGAAAAAATGCAAATCAAGACGTCCAAACGAAAACGGAAACAACCGTGACGCTGGCGCAGCAGCTTGAAACCATATTGTCACAGGTAAAAGGGGCAGGAAAGGTATCTGTGATGCTGACCGTTGGTCAGGGAGAGGAAATAATCTATCAGACAGATCAATCAGGCGGTACATCTGATTCCGGGCGGCAGGATACAGTGATCATCACCGATGCCGACCGCGCGCAGCAAGGGTTGATCCGGCAAATCAATCCGCCAACCTATCAGGGGGCGTTGATCGTCTGTCAGGGTGCTGACAGTCCCGCGGTGCGCCTTGCGATCATCGAAGCGATCGGAAAGGTAACGGGATTGGACAGCAGTCGGATTTCAATATTGAAAATGAAATGAATGGGAGGCATTTTTCATGAAAAACTGGAAGAAGAACTTATTGGCGGCCAGCGTGCTTCTAGTGGTGTGCGCCGGAATTTACATGAACTGGACATACACAAATGCGCAGCAGGTCGGCGACTTTACGGACACGCTCAATTCTGACACGGTCATGTCGGAGGATGGATTGATTCTCGATACCAACACGGACGCGAATGAGGACAATACGCTGGTCAACTATTTCGCAGCGGTGCGTCTTTCCCGTCAGGAAGCGCGGGACAGTGCTGTGAATCTCCTGCAGGAGGCAATGGCTTACGGCAGCGAAAGCGATCAGGAGCAATCGAAAAAGCAGCTGGAGCAGATCGTTCAGACAGCACTTTGTGAAGCTCAGATCGAGAGCCTGATCATTGCCAAGGGCTATGCAGATTGTGTTGCGTATATGTCTGACGAGGGGATCTCTGTGGCGGTTGCTTCGCCGGAGGGGGGCATGCAGACCTCCGATATTGCCGTGATCGCGGATATTGTGATCACCCAGTCCGGCTATTCCATGGAGCAGATCCGGGTGGTACAGGTGTAAAAATAAGGGGGCTGTTGCATTTTGCAGCAGCCCTTTGCGTTTGTACCCAAAAACTCTCGTAAAGTTTTGTTGACTACAGGCGCATTTTTTGGTATACTAATAGAAAGTATTATGCCGTAGTGGGCGTATATCAACAGGAGGATAAAATTATGGCTGAGAACAAGCAGTATATTACGCATATTCAGGATAACGGAACGATCATGGTATCTGAGGACGTGATCGCCACCATCGTTGCCCATGCGATCAAGGATGTAGAAGGTGTCGTGGGTCTGAGCACCAAGGCGGTTGCGGAACTGGCGGATCTGATCGGCAAGAAGAACTGGGGCAAGGGCATGAAGATCACCGTTAACGAGGATAATTCCGTCGTCATCGATTGTGACATCGTCATCGTCTACGGTCAGAGTGTCGTTGCCGTCGCTGAAGCTGTCCAGCAGGCTGTGATCAGCGCCGTGGAGTCCACTGCAGGTGTTCCGTCCGTTGCCGTCAATGTCAACGTTTGCGGTATCATGCGCCAGTAAGGGGGCAATATGACAAGAGGAAATGCCAGAGAACTGGCAGTACATCTGATCTACTCCCAGTCTTTTACAGAGGAAGAGCCTGATCTTGTTGTTGCGACCCGTCTGGAACGGGAGTATTACAAGAATCTTTCTGCGGAGAATGATGTGTATGAGGATCATCCCGATCCCACACAGCGTGCCTATATCGACAGCGTCGTCAGCGGTGTTGCCAATCGCCGTGACGATCTGAACGCGGAAATTCAGAAGTTCTCCATCGGCTGGGATGTTTCCCGTATTTCCCGCCTTGCCCGCACCGTCATGCAGCTGGCGATCTTCGAGACACTTTATGTGGACGATGTTCCTGCCGGAGTTGCGATTTCTGAGGCGGTGCGCATCGTCAAGAAGTACGACGGCGATGATACCGGCGCATTTGTCAACGGCATTCTCGGTTCGTTCGCCCGCAGCCTGCACTCTGAAAAAGCATGATGCACACTGTCGGTATTGATACCAGCAACTATACCACCTCTATCGCTTGCTTTGATGGCGAGGGTGGGCTGAATATTTCGCAGCTGCTGCCCGTCAAGCAGGGGCAGCTGGGTCTGCGTCAATCGGACGCGGTCTTTGCACACACGAAAAGCCTGCCGGAGCTATCCGGCAGGCTGTTTTCCCATGTTCAGGCGGATGCGATCAAGGCAATCGGTGTTTCGACTCGCCCCCGCGCGGTGGAGGGCAGCTATATGCCCTGCTTCATGGTTGGCTACAGCCACGCAAAGCTGCTGTCTGACGTGCTGCGTGTGCCTTTGATCGAGGTTTCCCATCAGCAGGGACACGTCGCGGCATCTCTTTGGAGTGCAGGACGGCTGGATTTGATGGACAAGCCTCACCTTGCTTGGCATCTTTCCGGCGGCACGACAGAGCTGTTGCTGGTTGAGCCGGAAGGGAAGAACGTGCGCTGTACCCGCATCGGCGGCACAAGCGACATTTCTGCCGGTCAGCTCATCGACCGAACCGGCGTGATGCTGGAGCTGCCATTTCCCGCGGGTAAGCATTTGGATGCACTGAGCGCAACAGCAATTTCCACAGAGGTGTTCAAGGTTCGCTGCACAGATATGGAATTTTCTCTTTCGGGCGTGCAAAATAAGGTCGAGCAGTTCTATGCAAAGCATCAGGATGCTGCTGAAACTGCCGGCTATGCGCTGCGCTGCGTGGCGCAGGCGGTTTATGCCGCAACGGAGCAGGCACGTAAGAACTACCCCGGTCTTGAAGTGGTTTTCTCCGGCGGCGTTGCCTCCAATTCCATGCTCAGAAGCCGTATGCAGCCCTTTGCGCCGGTTTTCTCTGAGCCGAAGTATTCTATAGACAATGCCATGGGTGTTGCCGTGCTGACGCACAGAATGGCGGAGGATTGACATGGAACAGAAAATTTTTTCCATCACACAAATCAATGAATATATCCGCACGAAAATGGACGCCGATCCGCTTCTGTCCGGCGTTGCGGTGCGCGGCGAGATCAGCAACTACAAGCTCTATCCTTCGGGTCACCACTATTTCACCCTGAAGGACGAGGGCGGTGCACTGAAATGCGTGATGTTCAAGGGCAATGCCATGCGCCTGCGTTTTCGTCCCGATAACGGCATGAAGGTCATTGCTATGGGCAAGATCTCGGTCTTCCCCCGGGACGGTGCGTATCAGCTGTATTGCTCCAACCTGACGGTTGACGGCATCGGCGATCTGCATGTTGCCTTTGAACAGCTGAAAGCAAAGCTCGGCGAAGAAGGTCTTTTCGACCCTGCGCATAAGAAGCCGCTTCCCAAGTATCCCGGCGTGATCGGCATCATCACCAGTTCTGCAGGTGCTGCAGTGCATGATATGCTGCGGATCCTGCGCAAGCGGTATCCCTTGACGCAGGTGCGGTTGTTCCCGGTGCGTGTTCAGGGCGTGGAAGCACCCCCTGAGATTGTCGGTGCGATCCGCTATGCCAACCGCCACAAGCTGGCTGACCTGCTGATCGTGGGTCGCGGCGGCGGCTCGATAGAGGACTTGTGGGCATTTAATGACGAACGGGTCGCCCGTGCCATCTATGATTCCCAGATCCCGGTGATCTCCGCTGTCGGACATGAGCCGGATGTGACTATTTCCGATTTTGTTGCCGACCTGCGGGCGGCAACCCCGTCCAATGCGGCGGAGCTGGGTGTGCCGGATCAGGATGCGCTGCGGCAGGTGCTTGACGCGCACACCCAAAGCATGAGCCTTGCCCTGAGCCGTCAGATCAAGGCAGGACGGCTGCATCTGCGCACCCTCTCACAGAGTCCTGCCCTGAAAAGTCCCACGGCATATTTGCATCAACGCCGTCAGACGCTGCAGCTGCTGCAAAACCGTTTGGTGTCTGCCCAAACTCAGACCATCGAGCGGAAGAAGCGTCGCTTCGTCGAGCAGACCGCGAAGCTGGATGCAATGAGTCCCTTGAAGGTTTTGACCCGCGGCTATGCCATGGCGCAGACTGCCGACGGCAAGGTTTTGAAAAGTGTTTCGCAGGTGGATTCCGGCGAAACCATCAACGTATCTCTCTCGGACGGCGCACTTTGCGCCACTGTCACAGAAAAAAAGGAGAATGGACATGAATGAGAAAAATATGACCTTTGAAAAGTCTATGGAGCGATTGGAGCAGATCGTCCGTGCCATGGAGCGGGGCGATGTACCGCTGGATGAATCCTTAAAGCTGTTTACCGAGGGAACGGAGCTGGTTCGCTCCTGCGGTAAGCTCCTAGATGACGCGGAGCTTCAGGTGCAGAAGGTAGTCAAGGGTGCTGACGGAAACCCCACTTATGAGGATTTTGCCGATGAAGGTTGATGTGATCACCGAGCAGTATCGCTCGTTTATCGATGAATATCTTGCAGCATGGATGCAGAAATTTGACGAAGAACCGCAAAAAATCCTCTATGATGCCATGTCCTACAGCATGCTCGGGGGCGGCAAGCGGCTGCGCCCCATCATGACGCTGGAATTTTGCCGTCTTTGCTGCGGTGATTGGAAAAAGGCAGCACCCTTTGCCGCTGCCATTGAGATGATCCAGACCTACAGCCTGATCCATGATGACCTGCCCGCCATGGACAACGACGATTACCGGCGCGGCAAGCTGACCAATCACAAGGTCTACGGCGAAGCCATGGCGATCTTGGCAGGTGACGCGCTGCTGACGGATGCCTTTGTGTGCGCTGCTTCTGCAGACCTGCCAGCGAAGGATGTTGCCTTTGCGATCTCTGTGCTGGCTGAAAATGCCGGCTCTCTCGGCATGGTCGGCGGTCAGGTGCTGGACATTTTGAGTGAGGAGCGCGTGTTGAACGAGCAGGAGGTTCTGGACATCCAGACCCGCAAAACCGGCGCTCTGATCAATGCAGCCTGCGCCCTTGGTGTCATCGCCGGCGGCGGCACGGAGGAGCAGCTTCAAGCGGCGTGCAGCTTTGCGGGCGCGCTGGGTCTTGCGTTCCAGATCCGGGACGATATGTTGGATGTCATCGGCACACAGGAGGAGCTGGGCAAGGGTGTTGGCACCGATGCCGCAAAGAATACTTTTGTCCGCCTTTACGGTCTGGAGAAGTGCGAGGAACTGGTGCAGAAATACACCAACGTTGCCATCGAGATGCTTTCTGTATTTGAGGATAATGAATACCTGATCGCTCTTGCAAAAAGCCTGACCGATCGTAAGAAATAACGAAAACCGCCCACGAATGTGGGCGGTTTTGCTATTATTCATCGAGGGGGATCTGTTCGATTTCAAGGATCGTCGGACTATACATTCCAATCTTATAATGCCACTTGAAGTTTTCGTAGTAGAAAGTAACGTCATAGTGATTTGCCATTTCGGGATCGTTGGTTACTTCCTCGCAGGATACGAAGGCAACAGCAATTGCAAAGTCCTTGCTTCACTTGTCATTGTAAGAAATTCTGGTGTTGTGCTTAGTCAAACGGGAGGACCATATTCGAGAATTTCCGGGCTGTACATTCCAATGCGGAAATACCAATTGTAGCCGTCGAAGTTGAAGGAAATTTCGTAGTAATGCGCACTGTCATCAGAGCGTATTGCTGTACATTGAAGATTTTCCACAACATCTGCGCTGATACCTAAGTGGCTCATTGCAACATCAATTGCCATCTCTTCACCGATTTCACTGGTGGGGGGCACAGGTAGGACGTCCTGCTCGCTGAGAAGCTTGCCGTTGCTGACGTGGATATAGTACTTATAACTCTGCAGACCGCTGGTGAAGGTAACGGTGAAAATGCCGTCCCGCTCCTCACATACAACATGGATTATTTGATTATAGCCTACACCTACGGCTTTACGGGCAATGTCGATTGCCTTGTACATTCCAATGCTTCCGTCCGCAGGCATCGGCCATGGGGAGATGTTGTCCGGCGATGCAGTTTCTTCCCGAAGGGGAATTTGGTATTTGTACTGGTAATCCACATTTATTACCATGCCATACAGCCGGGATACTGTGACAGTGCAGATATACTCTGCATCCTTTGCGTCGGAGGCACTTTGGTAAACAATCCTGAAATCAGTGTTCTTGTCATCAGGCTCCTGCACGGAAATCAGGCGGAAATTGTTGCCGTACATGGGATCGGCTTCTGCAATTCTGATCGCATCGTCTTTAGTGATTTCCAACAGACCATCATCTGTCAGCTCTGTGGTTTGGCGTTGAGCGGAAACGATGATGCCGTGGCGTACGGACACCTGATAGACGTATTCGTGGCTCTTGGTGCCCAGTACGATCTCATAGCAGGGGAGAGTGCTATCGGCTCTCAGACTGCGGCGTATCGTAATTACATCGTTGAGATTCAGCCCGGCGTGATCAAGCGCAATGTTGAATGCTTCCGTTTCGTTGGTGAGTTCTTCTGAGTATACATCCGGCGGTGTGATCGGGTCTGCCTGACCAACGTACCAGTCCTTGCCAAAGAGTACCTCGACGGTTTCATCGCCATTGCGGATAATGGCGGCAACGGCTTTCATTCCATGCAGCCATGTACTGAGATAGCTGCCGTCGTCCTCATAATTGGGAGCATCGGGATCGTCAGGGGAAGGCTGTGTGGGGACGTTCATAGCGGCATACCAGTCGTCGATATGATCATAGCCGGGATACTTGAACCTGATCTCCAGACGCATGCCGTTATAAATGCCCTCGTTGAAGTACCATACATACCAAGGCTCATCAATGGGAGTTGGGGAAACGTTCGAGGTTTGCTCACCAATCAGAAGCTTGACTTCGCCGTAGGTCATACCCTCGGTCAACCAGATTTTTATCTGCTCCGATGTGAAGTCGATCATCGGTTCCCGGTGGGGCATGATGGGGGTGAGCTGGAAGTTGACACCGTCATCGATCACGATAAAGAAATTCTCATTGATCATGTGCAGGTTCGTCACGACACCGTGGGCAACGGAGACCTCAATCTTGCAGTGATATTCTCTTGCGCTCATTCTTACGGTGTAGTAAGGCGGCGTTGCGGTCACGGATTTGAATGCCGGATCTCTGTATTTGATCATCTGATCTTCCTTGGCAAGCTCCACAGCAGTCACATCCGGCGTCGGCGAATAAATGACATCATCGGGTATCAATTCCCCGGCATAGGAGCGTTCAAGCTGTGCAACCGTGCCGTAATTTGCATCGATCCAGTAGTAATACTTATACGCATCCGTGTAGAGTACGATCTCATAATAGGGGAAGACAAGCTGGAAATTACCGCTGATCAGATAGTCGTTCAGATCATCCTTGGCAAGACCTGCGTACTCCAGCGCAATGTTGAAGGCATTTTCCTCCGTGATGGCGTATTCAGGAGTCGGCTTCAGGGGAGGGCCGGTGGTCTCGTCGGTCGGTGATGTAGGCTGCACATCAGGGTCCGTCGGCTCGGTAGAGAGCGTCACGTTATCAGGCGCATTGGGACCGATAAAAGGATTGATCGACGGGATCAGCCCAATCAGCAGCGCGACCACAAGGATACTGGCAACCAGTGCTGCGGTTGCACGGAATTGAATGGGGGTACGGACGGGTTTTGAGGGCGGAAGCTCTGTTTTTGCATCTTTTTTATCCGAAAAAAGAGACTCCACCGCAATGCTTTCGGCGAGGTCGGGGGTTGCGTTTGTAAAGGCCTGCCGTATTTTCTTTTGCAGTTTTCGGTTGTTCATGACATTCCACTCCTTTACAGGCTGGCTTTCATCTTCTTGAGAGCCCGGTGATACTTTGAAATCACAGTCGACAGCGGCAGAGACAGCATCCTTGCGATCTCCCGGTGTTTGAAGCCGGATACCGCGTGGAGTACGACGATCTGGCGTTCCTCGTCGGAAAGCACGTTCATACATGCTTCAATGACAAGCTTGTCATCGGTCGAGACCCTGTTGTCAACCAATGCGAACCCGTCAAGAGATGCCGTGCCGGAGCGTTGAAGCTCCTTGAGCCGCTTGTAGCACAGATTCTTCGCAATCGTCAGGATCCAAGCCATGGGCTTTTCCTGAGAACGGTAGGAAGCCGCGCTGCTGTGGACGGTCAGGAAGGTATCCTGCAAAACGTCCTGAGCATCATGACTGTTTTTCAAAATCGAAAGGGCGTAGGCATAGACACCGGGGGCAGCCGCCCGGTACAGTTGTTCCAGAGCCTGCGTATCGCCTTTGGCCATTCGGTCGATATAACCATCCAGCGTCCCGGATGGGGGCAGGGTATTTCGCTGTAACAGTGCCATCTGCCTCACTCCTTTCAACCGTATAATCTGTTAGAATGCCGTTTTATTGCATGAATGAAAATTTTTTTATAAAATTTTTATCCGAGCAGGACATCGGAGACGAGCATCACGCAAAATCCGACCAAAAGTGCATAGGTTGCGCCCCGCTCTGAGCCGTGGGCATGGGTCTCGGGGATCATCTCATCGCTGATGACATAGAGCATCGTGCCGCCGGCAAAGGCAAGCGCAAAGGGAAGAATGGCAGATGCGATGGTGACGGCAAAATAACCGAGGAGCGTGCCGACCACCTCCACAAGTCCTGTGGCGAGTGCGCAAAGGAAAGTGCGTTTTGGGGAGATTCCGGCAGCCAGCATGGGTCCGATGATGACCATACCCTCGGGGATGTTCTGCAGAGCGATGCCGCCGGCAATGATCAGCGCTTCCGATACGTTATCCGAGCCGAAGCTGACGCCGGCAGCAATGCCTTCCGGCAGATTGTGGATGGCGATTGCGGTGACGAACAGCAAAACCTTGCTTAAATTTGCATTACTGTCGTGCTTTTCAATGTCCGCACCGACCATTTTGTGCATGTGGGGAACGACCTTATCAATGAGGTTCAGGCAGATCGCACCCACAAAAATGCCGGCAACGGTGATCAGCAGTCCGAAATTTCCACCGTATTCCACAGAGGGCAAAATCAATCCCAGCACTGCCGCGGCGAGCATAACGCCGGCGGCAAAGGCAAGGACGATGTCGCTGAACTTGTGGGAAATATTTTTGAACAGAAATCCGATGACCGCACCGATGACGGTCGCGCCGCCGACACCCAGTGCTGTTAGTAATACCATTTCCATGAAACTACCTCCAAGAAGTTATTTTGACTATTATAGCATATGAATTTCCGCTGTGCAAGGAAACAACCGGCTGAAAGATCAGCCGGTTGTTCGATATTAGGTGATTTTGATGCCGTAGACCCATTGTCCACGGGTGCCGACAACAAGCGTATCCTGATAAACGACGGGCGAGGCTTCTGTATTGGACTCAAAGGAGATGCTGTGAAGGGTCTTTCCGTCCTCTGCCGAGAGCAGTTGAACATTTCCGCCGGCGTCACAGATGACAATGTAGGCAGTGCCGTCCTCGGTGTAGATCGCCACGGGAGAACTCCAAGTATAGGTCATTTCCTTGATCCAGATTTCCTCCCCGGTTTCGCAGTCCAGTGCCATCAGCAGACCGCTCCAAGAGTCAGGGGTTCTGGAAACGTGGAAGACGATCATGCCCTCAAGGTCTGTGCCTTCCTTGCCGAGAAGGGGAGAGGACAGTACGCCGCCGGAGACCGATTTGTTGTAAACTACATCTGTGATCGTCTTTTCCCAGACGATCTCACCGGTCAACGCGTTGAGCTTGTAAAGGTAAACCGTTCCCTCAGAATATTCCATAGACGTACCGACGTAGAGATAGCCGTTGCCGTCATCGCCCCATTCAAAAACGGGGGAGGCGTTGAGGTCGTCGTGGATGAACTGCGCCCATTTCAGCTCCATGGTGTTCAGGTCGACGCAGTAGAACATGCCGCCGTTGTCGCCCAGATAGAGATAATTCTCAACGATCACTGCACTTGCTTCGTAGCCGAGGGTACGCTCAAAATCGGTCTGATAGCGGGTCATGACCGGCTTGTCCGGGTGAACGGAGATCGTGCCGGCAGCCTTGTCGAAGCTGGTGTTCATTTTGATGGTGTAGATCAAGCCGTTTTCGCCGGGCCAGATCAATGTGTCGGACTCTGCGTGAACCAACGGGGAGGAGTCAAAGGCTCTCCACGTGCGGAAGTTAAAGCCGGTTTCGTATCCGTATTGGTAGAGGATTGTAAAATCGATCAGGCTGATGACGAACATTCTGGGATATTCCCAGTCGGGGTTCATATCGCCGGAGCCAACATAGAGGATGGGCCAGCCACGGGGATCCAGCATGCCGGAACCCTTGAATGCCATGTTCATGAACAGAGGATCGCGGGTGTATTCGCCGGTTTCCAGATCGTAGAAGTAGATGTGACCGTCCAGAGTGGGATAGATGACCTCTACGAGATCAGCCTTTGCCTTTTTCTCGGGATACAGATTCATGATCTGCTTGACTTCCTCATCCCATTCGACAACCAGCGGCTGACCCGTCCAGCCGGCACCTGTCCAAAAGCCTTCACCGGCGGAGGGGGATTTGGGCAGGGCAGAGATCTCACGCTCCCAAATTCTTTGCAGCTTTTCTTCTGTAACAGTTGCTGTACCGTAGGTCGCACCCTGACGGTAGTTGCCGCCCCGGAACGCCGCCACACCGGCAAAATCAAAGTAAGAACCGCTTGAACTGAAATGAATCGTCTCCTCACGCCGATAGGCATCCACTATAGAGTCATTGTAGATGATCTCCCAGTCAACCCCCCAGTTGGCAGGATTTGACTTATCGGTATACGCAGCATCACCGGGCAGGGAAGGCTGGGTCGGTTCTGTAGTCGGTTCAGTCGTGGGTTCGGTTGTGGGAGCAGTCGTAGGCGGCTGGGATGTTTCCGTAACGGAAGGCTCTGTACTCTCAGAGGGATCGGGCTGCTGGGTGTCCAGCGAATTCAGCCGATTGGCGCAGTACAGAACGAAGGCAAACACGACGACCGCAAGCACCAGTACAGGGGTCTTGATTCTACGGATAAGTCTGCGTCTTTGTCTGGATTTCGCCCGATTGCCGATCACCGTCAGCGCAATGAAGCCTGCGATCAGGACAAACAAAAGGATCAACAAAGCGGTAAGCGAACGTTGAAAGGTCATCCGCAGCTCCGGCATCATTACGGTATCTGCTAGGATCAAAGGATTGATAACCATAGATATTCTCCAAAATATAATTTCTTGCTATATTATACCACCGAATGCCAATAACTTCAAGTCAAATGGAACATAACGCTCCCGCTGCAGCAGGATCGTTTCCTTAGGTGTCAGAAAGGGCTTCCAATCCGGCAAGATCAATGATCTCAACCGATCCGCGTGTCAGCTTGACGTAGCCCTCCGTCTGGAAATAGCGGAGCATCCGGGTGACCACCTCGCGGGCTGAGCCAAGATGGTTGGCGATCATTTCGTGGGTGATTTTAAGGGTGTTGGAATTTTCCAGCGTTGCTTCGTTCAGCAGAAAATCTGCAAGGCGCTTGTCCAGACTCTTCCACATAATCTGCTCGATCAGCCACATGACCTCGGAAAAACGGGTAGCCATCAGCTCGTTTGTGTAGTTGGCGAGGGCGGCGGATTCTTCCATGATCTGCTTGAAAATGTAGGGCGGGATGATCAGCACCTCAGACTCCCGTTCTGCAGCGATCATGATCTCGAACTGGACGCTTTTCATGACGCAGGAGGCGGAAAACAGACAAATATCCTGCTCAAAGAGGCGGTAGAGCGTGATCTCGCGACCATCCTCAGAAAGAATATAGGCACGCAGCTGACCGGATCGGATCAGTACCAGACCGGCACAATCCACAGACCCGTTGTGCAGCACCGCGCCCTTTCCAAGGGTACGGGGAACGACGGATGTTTTGATCCGCTCCTGCTGGGAGGGGGTCAGCTTACTCCAAATGGGAAGCAGTGATTCAAAATTCATAGTTTACCTCAAAGTTGAAAGGTTTTCAGCTCCATCGGCTGCAGCGTCAGCTCGTGCGTCGCGCCGCCGTGGAGAATGCGAACGAAGATCGGCATATCAAAGTCTGTATTTAACAGATACATCTTTCCGTTCTCGTAGACCGCATAGCGCAGCGCATCGGAGGAGAGAACCTTGATATCGCAGCATCTTGCACTGTGGGTCAGCATCTCGCCCATGATGGCACGGTAAAGCGGGCTGAGTGCCGGATGACCGGGGTAATTCGCTGTTGCCACAAGGATCGCAACGCCCTTGCCCAGCTTGTTTTCGATGACGGCTGTCATGCCCACAGCATCGTTTTCAAAATCCTCAGCAGTCACGCCTACATCGCAGCCGCCGGTCAGCTCTGTTCCGAGCCATGTCAGATAGCCGGACGCGTAGATGGGGTCGGTGTGCATATTCTTCGTGCCGGGATAGAGCAGCCCGGAAAGGCTGTCGGCACGGAACTTGACACCCGCATTGGTGAAGTTGGCTTCGCCCGTAAAACGGCAGCCAAAGAGTCGTTCCAGCTTTTCGTTCGTGGGATAGCATTTCTCTGCGTCGCGGCGGGGGGAGTAATTCAAATGCGCGGCGGTCATCAGCAGCTTGCCGCCGTTTTCCACATAGGCGACCAGATTGTCATAGATCTCGTCTGTCATGGTGTTCCAACCGAGGAAAATGACATAGTCGTATTTTTGATAGGTTTCCGCGGAAGATTCGGCAGGAATGACATCATAGATGCCGTAAGCAGGGGAGTTGCTCAGGTCTTGAGTTCCGTAGTTGGAGATATCACACCACGGACGCTTTGTGTACACATCTTCCAGCAAGCGCCAGCTGTGTTCCGCTTCCCCATGACCCCATTCCGGGCGGTCAAACTGATTCCAGACTGAGCTGCCGCCCCAGCTGCCCCAAGCGTCGTAGTTGCCCTGAACGATGGCGACCTTTGTTTTCGGACCGCCGGCAGGGCGAACATCCTCACGGGTGAATTTGCTGAAAGCAGCCCATTCATCCCGATACTCACGGCAGATCTCGTGATCCTTGTCGAAGGAATATCCGAAGGAAGCGATGGATTCGTCGCCGCTTTCAAGGCAGAACAGCTGTGAGCCGGCAAGGTAGGCATAGCGCATCGCCACCTTCATACGCTTGCGCTTGAGCATGTCTTCATGCCGGAAGCCGCCGTACCATTCATGGGCAAGATATGTTCCCCACATAGGCGCAGCGGTGGCGCGGGCAACACCACGGGTCACAGAGGTCAGGATCTCCGGGTGACCGCACATCAGCTCCAGTACCGGGATCTGCACACCGCTGGCTGCGTTGTACTTATGCAGTGCTGTTGCTTCGACGCAGAGGATGGAGGGAACATCGTACCGTTTTTCAATGTCGATCCACCTGCTCATGACAGTGAGATAATTGTCATAGCAAGCCTTCATGTCGGGCAGGTCGGTGACGGGGATAAAGCCCTCCTTGTTGTCGTCGTAGTAGTGCTTCCACTTACAGGCATAATTGCTGCCCACTTCACCCAGTAGGTCGCCGATGTAATATTCACCGGCGATCTCGCGCATTTTTGCGACGGTTTCCGCGGTCAGATGGCTCTCCATTCCTGACGGCGGGAACTGAAGCGTGTAAAGGAAGAGAAAATAGATCTTATTGTCCGCAAGATACTGCGCCCATTGGATGAAATATTGCTGCGGAACCGCTTTGCCCATGGGGGTGCGGATGGTGACAAAATTATGCCCGCAATCGATGCAGCGCTCCTTGATCTCAGCAATGATCTGATCGGGCTCAAAGGAATGCTCACCGATGTGGATACCGAACAAAACCAAATCTCTCTCCATAATTTTGCTCCTTCGTGATTTATAACGTATTCATATCACAAAAAAGCGAAAAAATCAATAGATGCAGTTGCTTTGAGCAAAAACGAAAAGGAAATAAGACAATTACATCTATACCGATGACGAGTAAATAATAACCGATCAGGTGAAAAACAACATTTCCTGCACAGTTTTTGCTATGATGCTATTGCAAATGAAAAGGAGGATAACAAAATGCAGGAAATCAAAACAGTCGCGCTTGTGAAGTGGTACAAAAAACTGACTGCTGTAGACAAGCTTGATTTGGAAATACGACAGGGGGAATTGTTTTCACTGTTGGGTGTCAACGGCGCGGGTAAAACCACAACGATCAAGATGCTGACCTGCCTGACAAAGCCAACGGACGGGGATGCATTTGTTGGCGGCTACAGCATTACGGCACAGCCGGCTCAGGTGAAGCGATTGATTGGCGTGTCCCCGCAGGAAACGGCAGTTGCGCCTAATCTCTCCGTAAAGGAGAATTTGGAGCTGATTTGCGGTATTCACGGTTTTTCAAAGGAAAAAACAAAGCACAAAATTCAAGAGCTTTCCGGGCAATTCGCACTGGGTGAAGTTCTGCAAAGAAAAGCCGGTAAATTATCCGGCGGTTGGCAGCGTCGGGTCAGCATTGCAATGGCATTGATCAGCGAGCCGCAAATTCTGTTTCTCGACGAACCGACCCTTGGGTTGGATGTGATTGCAAGACATGATCTGTGGAAGGCGATCCGTGCGCTGAAGGGTAAGGTGACCATTGTACTGACGACCCATTATATGGAAGAAGCACAGGCACTTTCTGACCGCATCGGCATTATGAGAGCTGGCAGATTACTTGCTGCAGGTACGGTGGAAGAGCTGAACCGCCGCGCGGGAACAGAGAATTTTGAGGCTGCGTTTGTTTCGATCATAAAGGAGGGAGACTGATGAGAATGATGACATTTGCAAGAAGATGTGCCAAAGAGATTCTGCGCGATCCAATCAATCTTTCTTTTGGTCTGGGTTTTCCGTTGATCCTGCTGCTTCTTCTGAGCGCAATACAGACCAATATACCGGTAGAACTGTTTGAAATCGACAGACTGGCACCGGGCATTACCGTGTTTGGACTGTCGTTTATGACACTGTTTTCGGCAACATTGGTTGCCAAAGACCGGGAAAGTGCGTTTCTGCAACGACTGTACACAACACCGCTCAAGGGATTTGACTTTATCATGGGGTATATGCTTTCAAT
Organism: Oscillospiraceae bacterium; assembly: GCA_015067495.1. Taxonomy (GTDB): domain Bacteria; phylum Bacillota; class Clostridia; order Oscillospirales; family Oscillospiraceae; genus Faecousia. The sequence goes on from SVMI01000006.1 coordinate 82,910, forward strand.
CCTGCCCATCGCCCTCGGACAGACTGTGATCTGCTATCTGTTTGCGATCCCGTTGGGACTGAAAATCAGTGTCAATATCCTATACGCAGTGGTTGGAATCATTCCGATGGCTGTCTTCAACATTGCATTGGGACTGGTGTGCGGCAGTATTTTGCGCGTCAAGCAGGTTGGAGGCGTTTGCGGTGCACTGCTTACCAATTTGTCTGCATGGCTTTCCGGCGTGTGGTTTGATTTGAACCTTGTGGGAGGCTTCTTTGAGAAATTAGCCAATGTGCTGCCGTTTGTTCACGCTGCGGAACTGGAAAAAGCTTTGTTTATCGGAAATCTCCAGCTGGCAGCTTCGCATATTCTGCCGATTCTTTTGTATTGCGTCGGCACGACGATAGCCGCAATTTTGTGCTTTCTTGCGCAAATGAAAAATCAATAATGAAAAAGCGACATGATAAAGATCATGTCGCTTTTTGAATCAGGTCATCTTTTCCTGTTTGACCTTGTGATCGATGACATGACGGCTTGCAAGCTCGTTGCGGATATCCTCAACGGTAATACCTGCCTGCGCCATCAGGACAAGGACGTGGTAAGTAAGATCCGCGATCTCATAGACGGTTTCCGCCTTGTCTTCCGCTTTGGCGGCGATGATGACCTCGGTGGTCTCCTCGCCGACCTTCTTGAGGATCTTATCCAGACCCTTTTGGAAAAGATAGGTGGTATAAGAGCCTTCCGGCAGCTCCTTTTTGCGACCCAAAAGCAGCTGATAGAGGGATTCCAGCTTGAATTCGTCGGTTTCTTCGCCGAACAGTAGGTTGTGGAAGCAGGAATCTGTGCCAAGGTGGCAGGCAGGACCGTCCTTATTCACCCGCACCACCAGCGCATCACCGTCACAGTCTGCGGTGATGGATACGATGTGCTGATAATTGCCGCTGGTCTCGCCCTTGAGCCACAGCTCCTGACGGGAACGGGAGTAAAAACAGGTCAGCTTCTTTTCCATGGAAATGGCAAGGCTTTCGGCATTCATATAGGCAAGGGTCAGTACCTTGTCGGTTTCGTCGTCCACGACGATCGCAGGGATCAGACCCTTTTCGTCAAATTTCAGGGAAGTAATATCGATCATAATTTATAACCTCACAGAAATATTTTCCTTGTACAGGAGCTGTTTCAGTTCAGGTATCCGAACCTGACCGAAGTGAAAAATAGATGCGGCGAGTCCGGCATCGACTTTCGGAAGTGTATGGAAGAGCGTCACAAAATCCTCCGCACAGCCTGCACCGCCGGATGCGATCACAGGAACATCCACAACATTGGTGACTGCTTCCAGCATCTCAAGGTCAAAGCCCTTTTTGACACCGTCGGTATCAATGGAATTGAGGACGACTTCACCTGCACCTCGCTTGACGCAGGAAATGATCCAGCTGATCGCTTCAATGCCCGTATCCTCCCGACCGCCCTTGGCGAAGACACGGAACTGTCCGTCCACGCGCTTGACATCGGCAGAGAGCACCACGCATTGGTCGCCGTATTTTCTGGCTGCCTGTGTGATCAGATCGGGATTCCGGATCGCGCCGGAGTTTACGCTGACCTTATCCGCACCGCATTTCAGCACCCGATCGAAATCCTCAACCGAGTTGATGCCGCCGCCGACAGTCAGGGGGATGAAAATGTTGCTTGCAACATCCTTCAGAACATCGGAAAAGAGCTGACGACCCTCGCTGGAGGCGGTGATATCGTAAAACACCAGCTCGTCTGCGCCGTTTTCACTGTAATATTTTGCCAACTCTACGGGAGAGGAGATGTCCTGCAGCCCTTCAAAGTTGGTTCCCTTGACCACTCTGCCGTTTCTGACATCCAGACAAGGGATAATTCTCTTTGTGATCATTATTTTACTGCCTCCAGTGCTGCTGTGAGATCAATCGCGCCGGTGTAATATGCCTTGCCGATGATCGCGCCGTGCAGATCCATTTCTTTCAGGGCGAGGATATCATCCACAGATGATACGCCGCCGGATGCGATCAAGTCGATCGTAAATTTCCGCGAAAGCTGCTGATAAAGTTCGCGGTTTGTACCCTGCATGGCACCGTCCTTGGAAATGTCGGTGCAAATGATGGTCTTTACACCGAGGTTTTGCATTTTTTCAAAGAAGGCTTCCGGGGTGAGGTCGGACTTTTCCGTCCAGCCACGAATGGCAACGAAGCCGTCTTTGATGTCAACACCAACGGCGATCCGTTCGCCGTAGAGCGCCAGCGCCTGCTTCAAAAATGCTTCGTCCTGAACGGCAGCCGTTCCGAGGATCACCCGGTCAACACCCAAAGAAAGGTAACGCTCCGCAGTCTCCATGTTTCGGATACCGCCGCCGACCTCGGTAAAAAGATTTGTCCGTTCGAGGATCTTCTGAATGACGTTCAGATTGGATGTCGTTCCGTTCCGTGCGCCTTCCAGATCCACCAGGTGCAGATGGGTTGCGCCGCAAAGCGCAAAGGACTTGGCGACCTCAGCAGGATCTTCGCTGTAAATTGTCATCTGATCATAATCGCCCTTGTAAAGCCTGACGGCTTTTCCTTCATAAAGGTCGATTGCAGGGTATAGATACATATGTTGACTCCTTAAAGCTCACAGAATGTTTTGAGGATGCGAAGACCCACCTCGCCGCTCTTTTCCGGGTGGAACTGGCAGCCAAAGACATTGCCGTATTCCACGGCGGCAGTCATCGGGATGCCGTAATCGGTCACAGCAGCGACACTTTCCGTACAGTTGATCGCGAAATAGGAATGGACAAAGTAGACAAAATCGCCAGACTCTACGTGCTGCAGGAGTTTGCTGTCTTTCGTCTTTTTGATCTGATTCCAGCCCATGTGGGGGACTTTCAGACCTGCAGGCAGCAGCCCGGGCATGGGAACGACCTGACCCTTCAAAAGACCGAGACCTTCATGTTCACCGTATTCATAGCTTTTTTCAAAGAGCAGCTGCATGCCAAGGCAGATGCCCATAAGAGGGACACCATCCGCTGCCTTCTTCAGAACGAGCTTATCAAGCCCGGAATTTCTCAGCTTCGCGATCGCATCTTCAAAAGCGCCCACGCCGGGCAGGATCAGCTTTTCTGCTTTTTCAAGCACCGCGGGATCGCCTGAGACGATCACATCCTGACCGATGGCACGAAAGGAACAGCAGAGGGAAAAGAGATTTCCCACACCGTAATCAATGATCGCTATCATCAGAGTACTCCTTTTGTTGAGGGGATTTGGTCTGCGTATGCCGCATCAATGGCAGCAGCCGCCTTGAGACTGCGTGCCACAGACTTGAAGCAGCCCTCAACAATATGATGAGAATTCTTGCCTGCCAGCTGCTGGATGTGCAGGCTCATGGGGCATTGGCGGGTGAATGCAAGGAAAAATTCCTCGACCAGCTCAGTATCGAAGCTTCCGATTTTCTGACTGGGGATGGTCAAGCCGTAGCCGAGATAGCTTCTGCCGCTGATGTCAACCGCGGTCATGATCAGTGCTTCATCCATGGGAAGAATGAAATTGCCGTACCGCACGATACCCCGTTTGTCAGCAAGGGCTTCGGAAAATGCCTGACCAAGACAGATACCAATGTCCTCAACGGTGTGGTGATCGTCCACTTTGGTGTCACCAACGCATTTGACCGCAAGGTCAAATTTTCCGTGGGAAGCAAACAGCGTCAGCATGTGATCCAGAAAACCGCAGCCGGTTTCGATATCGGTGATGCCGCAGCCGTCAAGGTTGAGGGCGAGTGAAATATCGGTTTCCGCAGTTTTTCTTTGAATGTTTGCTTTTCTCATGTGTCTACCTCCTGATGGATCTGCTTGATTGCAGAGATAAAGGTTTCCATTTGCTCCTTTGTGCCGATGGTGATGCGCAAATAATCGGAAATTCGGGGCTTGTTAAAGTGGCGAACCAGAATCCCGTTTTCGCGCAGCTTTGCGTAAAGCGCACCACCGCCAATGGTGGGCGATTTGGCAAAAAGGAAGTTTGCGTTGCTGGGAAGTACGTCAAAGCCCAGCTCCCGCAGTGCCTGCATCGTGTCATACCGGGTCAGCATGATTTGACGGCAGTTTTCCATGTAATAGTCATCCTCGTCAATGGTGGCTTCCCCCAGCTTCAGGGTCATGGAATTGACGTTGTAGGGATTTGTGGAATAGCGCAGCTTTTCAAGATCCTCGATGATCTTCTTAGAGCCGAATGCATAGCCCAACCGCGCTCCCGCCATGGAGCGGGACTTGGAGTATGTTCTGGTGACAAGCAGATTGTCGTATTTGTCTATCAAAGAATAACACGAAAATGCGCCAAAATCAACATATGCTTCGTCAACCACCACAACACCCTCGGGATTTGCCTTGACGATCTGCTCAATGCGGTTAAAGGAAATGGGGATTCCCGTCGGTGCGTTGGGGTTGGCAATGACGATCAGCTTGTTCAGTCCGAGGTAATCCAGATAATCCAGCGTGAAATCCTCTTTCAGCGGGATGATCGTTGCGTCCACACCGTGCAGCGCAGCAAATACAGAATAAAAGCCATAGGTGATGTCCGCAAAGGCGGCACCCAAGTGACCGTATGCCATGAACGCAAAGTTCAGAATATCGTCAGAGCCGTTGGTCAGAAAAACCTGATCTGTGTCCACGTGGTAATGTGCTGCAAGCTTTTCCTTCAGTCTGCGGCAGGCGGGGTCGGAATAAAGACGCAGGTCTTCGATCACACCGCCCTCCAGTGCCTTGCAGACACTGGGGGCAGGGGGGTAGGGAGATTCATTTGTATTGAGCTTGATGTACGCTCTGTCACGAGGCTGTTCCCCGGGGACATACGCTTCAAGGGAAGCGTAGCGTGGATCGAAATATTGACTCATTTGGTATCCTCAATTCGTATCATTGCACTGCGGCCGTGGGCATCCAGACCTTCTTTGCCCGCAAAATAGGCAACGTCTGCAGCGCAGGCGGCAAGCGCGTCAGCAGTATAGTAGGAAAATTGACTCTTTTTGATGAAATCGTCAACGGAAAGGGGGCTGGAGAACCGGGCTGTGCCGCTGGTGGGCAGGGTGTGGTTCGGCCCGGCATAGTAATCGCCCAGTGCTTCCGGGCAGTTACGCCCCATGAAAATCGAGCCTGCGTTGCGGATCTGATCCAGATAAGCGAAGGGATCATCCACCATCAGCTCCAGATGCTCCGGCGCGATCTCATTTGCGATCTCAATGACTTTGTCGAGATCACTCGCAATAATGATCTTACCATTGTTGTCAATGGATGCCCGGGCGATCTCCTGACGGGGCAGAACCGCAAGCTGGACTTCGATCTCCTGCTGCACCGCAAGGGCGAGGGCTTCGCTGTCGGTGACCAAAACGGCACTTGCATTCTTGTCATGCTCTGCCTGACTGAGAAGATCCGCTGCCACATGGGAAGCATTCGACTTCCCGTCTGCGATCACAAGGATCTCGCTTGGTCCTGCGATCATATCGATGGCGACGATACCGAATACCTGCCGCTTGGCTTCTGCCACATAGGCATTTCCGGGTCCCACGATCTTGTCGACCTTGGGGACGGATTCCGTGCCGTAGGCGAGGGCGGCAACTGCCTGCGCACCGCCCAGCTTGAAGATTCGATCCACACCGGCGATCTTCGCCGCTGCGAGAATGGCGGCGGGTATCTTACCGTCCTTGCCCGGGGGTGTGACCATGACGATCTGACGGCATCCTGCAAGCTTTGCAGGAATGGAGTCCATCAGAACGGTGGAAGGATAGGCAGCTGTACCGCCGGGAACATAAATACCTACATTTTCGATGGGGGTGATCTTCTGACCGAGGATGACACCCTCCCGCTCGTACTGAAAAGAGCTGCGTACCTGACGGCTGTGGAACTGACGAATGTTGGCAGCTGCGTTCTCGAGGATCTGCAGAAAACGAGGCTCGACTGCCGCAAATGCGGCATCCAGTTCTTCCTGCGTAACCTCCAAGGTGTCGAGGTCAGCACCGTCAAATCGTTTGGTATACTCATAAAGAGCCGCATCCTTACGTTGCCGCACATCTGCAATGATCCCGGAAACGGCAGCTGCTACGTTCGCAGTCGGATTGACACGGGCGAAGATCTGGTCATTGGCGACCTGCCCGTATTTTAAGATAGGAATCATGATCCTTGCCTCACTTGTTCTTCAAGACTGCGGCGGATGGTATTGACCGTTTCCGCCTTGAATTTCATGGACGAGATGTTGCAGATCAGCCGTGCGCTGATGGGGACAATGGTCTCCAGTACCTCAAGATTGTTTTCCCTCAGAGTCGTTCCCGTTTCCACGATATCGACGATCACGTCTGACATTTCGAGGATCGGTGCCAGCTCAATGGAGCCGTTGAGATGGATGATGTCGATGTCACGGCATTTGCCTGCATAGTAGGTTTTGGCAATGTTCGGGAATTTTGTTGCGACCCGGAGTGTGTGGACTGCGCTGTCACGGAAAGACGCCTTTCCCGCCACCGCCATGCGGCATTTGCCGATGTTCAGATCCAAAAGCTCGTATACCTCCGGCTCGTATTCCAAAAGGATATCCTTGCCCACCACGCCGATGTCTGCAGCACCCCGCTCCACATAGATGGCAACGTCCGAGGGCTTGACCCAGAAATAGCGTACACACTTTTCAGCATTTTCAAAGATCAGCTTTCTGCCGCCCGCTTCCAGCTCAGGGCAGGGGTAGCCGGCAGTTTTCATCAGCTCGTAGACCTTCTCGCCAAGGCGTCCCTTGGGAAGCGCGATATTAACAGTTTTCATGGATGATCACAGCCTCCCCGTTTTCGATCTTCATAAGCGTTTGGTACGTTGTGTTTTTCGGCTGTTCCTTCGCAAGAAGGACCGATGCATTTTTTCGAAGTGCAGACGCGATCTGCATTACATCGGTCGGCATTGCCGAATCATCATACAGCAGCACGATGTCCACATCATAATTCTCAGGCTGGGACAGCACCCGCTGCAGCAGATCCAAATAGATCGCAAAGCCTACAGCCTTGCTTGTCTTGTTCATCTTGCGCAGCAGAGAATCGTACTGTCCGCCTGAAAGTACCGCTGCCGGGATGCCTTCAAGATAACCTGAAAAGACAACGCCGGAGTAATACTTCATGTGACTGCCTGCGGAAAAGTCAATGTTCACGCAGCCCGCGAAGCCTTCCGACTCGATCAGTGAACAGACCATTCTGAGTTCTCCGAGCAGGAGCTTCTGCTCGTCTGTGTACAGGCATTTCTCAAGCACCGGAATAACTGCATCCGACGTTCCACAAAGTGTTGCAAGAATTTCAAGCAGCTTTGATGCCTCGGTAGAGCATCCGTAATCGGTGCAAACCTTGTTCAGCTCGTGCGCATTTTTCTGGTTCAGGCAGGCGAGAGCCTTCTGTTTTCCATTGTCGTTCATGCCGCTGCTGTGGAAAATGGCATTCAGCAGACCCATATGGGAAATATCCAGAACGAAGGGAAGCCCTGTCACAGCAAGGCTCTTTGCAGCCAGCAGCACGACCTCGGCGGTGTCAAGCATTGTAAGATCACCGACACATTCCAGACCTGCCTGCATGATCTCCTTGAAATCGTGGGAGTTCTTATCTGTTCGGTAGACATTTTCATTGTAATAGAGCTTTTGTACAAGCCCGGGTGCATCCTGTACATTCTTAATGATGGATAGGGTGACATCCGGCTTTAATGCCAGCAATTTGCCGCTGCGGTCGGGGAAGGTGATGACCTGATCGGCGATCAGGAAATCCTTGTTGCGAACGTACAGATCGTATTCCTCAAAGCGGCTCATCTTGAAGGGCTGGTAGCCATACTGCTTGTAGAGCTTGCGCAGGGCAAAAATAACGCGCTCTTCACTTTTCATGATCTCATTCATTTCCGTTACCTCCTGCCAGACGATCAAGTGCCAGCTTATATCCGCCATTGCCATACTGCAGGCACTTATTGACCCGGGAGATGGTGGCGGAGCTGACGCCGGTATCTTCAATTACCTGCACGTAATTCTTGTTGTCATTGAGCTGCTTTGCGACCTGCATCCGCTGCGCCATGGATTGCAGCTCCTTGATGGTACAGATGTCTTCGAAGAAGCGGTAGCACTCGTCGACAGATTTCATTGTCAGGATCGCTTCAAACAGATAGTCAAGATCGTTGCTTCTGAGCATGTGGCACACTCCTTTCGTTTTGTGCATTTTAACACTTTAATGCGATAAAGTCAATAGATGAAAATAACTTTTTATTTTTTCTCCGCGGACACTTGCATATCGCTCAAAAACATATATAATAGCACTATACCTTTCAGAGAAAGAACGGAGTGATCGTTATGCGTATAGTTATCAAGATCGGTACAAGCACCCTTGCCCATCCCACAGGACACCTGAACATCCGCCGGGTTGAGAATATCTGCAAGATTCTCAGCGATATCAAAAATGCGGGAAACGAAGTGATCCTCGTTTCTTCCGGCGCCATCGGCATGGGTGTGGGCAAGCTGGGTCTGCGTACACGTCCTGCCGATATTCCCACAAAGCAGGCAGCTGCCGCGGTCGGTCAGTGCGAGCTGATGTATACCTATGATAAGCTCTTTAATGAATACAATCATACCGTCGGTCAGCTGCTGATCACGGGTGATGACGTGAAAAATGAGATCCGCCATCAGAATTTCAGCAATACGATCACTCGTTTGCTGGAGCTGGGTGCCATTCCGATCATTAACGAGAACGATACCGTTGCCACAAATGAGATCGTCATCGGTGACAACGATACCCTTGCGGCGATCGTTGCCGAGTGTGTCAAGGCGGACAAGCTGGTGCTGCTTTCCGACATCGACGGTCTTTACACCGCGGATCCCCATAAAGACCCGGATGCGAAGCTGATCCAGCTGATCACGGCAATCGATGATTCTGTGCGCGCCCTTGCCGGCGGCAGTGCGGGCAATCAGGGAACAGGCGGTATGGCAACGAAGATTCAGGCAGCTGAAATTTGCATGAGCTGCGGCTGCGAGATGATCATCACCAACGGCGATCAGCCTGAAAACCTCTATCTGATCATGGAGGGAAAATCGGTCGGTACGACCTTTGCGGAGAAATGATATGGAAAAGATGCTTGCAAATGCCAAAAACGCGAAGCTGTCGGTTTCTCAGCTGACAACTGCGCAGAAAAATGCAGCCCTCGAAGGGATGGCTGATGCGCTGATGGACGCGCAGGACGCAATTCTTGCTGCCAACGCTGCGGATATTGAAAAAGCGAGGGAGACGATCTCTGCTGTTATGCTTGACCGCCTGCGCCTGACACCTGAGCGTATCAAGGGTATGGCAGATGGCATCCGTGCCGTAGCGAAGCTGCCCGACCCTGTGGGAAGACAGCTTGGAAAAACCGTTCGCGCGGACGGCTTGGAAATCGAAAAGGTTTCCGTTCCCGTGGGCGTGATCGCCATTATCTATGAAAGCCGCCCGAATGTGACCTCCGATGCAGCTGCGCTGGCACTGAAAAGCGGCAATGTCTGCATTCTGCGTGGCGGTAAGGAAGCGTTCCGATCTGCCAATGCCATCGTCAACGCGCTGCGGACAGGACTGGAAAAGGCGGGGATTACGCCTTTTGCTGTCAATCTGGTGCAGGACACCTCCCGTGACAGCGCGACCAAGCTGATGAAGGCAAACGGATTTGTTGATCTGCTGATTCCCCGGGGCGGTGCGGGTCTCATTAACGCCTGCGTGCAGAATGCGACAGTACCCTGCATTGCAACGGGTACGGGTATTTGTCATGTGTATGTGCATGAGAGTGCCGATCTGCAGATGGCGTGCCGCATTGTAGAAAACGCGAAAACCAGCCGCCCTAGTGTCTGTAATGCCATGGAAGTCCTTCTGGTCGATAAAAAGATCGCTGTAGACTTTCTTCCGATGCTTCATAAAAAGCTGGTGTGCGAGCGCACACAGCCTGTTGCTATGAAGCTCGACAGCTTTGCTTCAACCATCATCCCCGGCGAGACAGCGGGGGAGCGTGATTTTGATACGGAGTTTTTGGATTACATCATGGCAGTGCGCTGCGTGGATGGTGTCGATGAGGCGATCGCCCACATTGCGCAGCACTCCACCGGTCACAGCGAAGCGATCATCGCCACGGACGATGGCGCAATCGCTGCGTTCACAGCCTGTGTCGACAGTGCGGCGGTCTATGTCAACGCATCCACCCGCTTTACGGATGGCGGTGAATTTGGTCTCGGCTGCGAGATGGGCATCTCCACCCAGAAGCTTCATGCCCGAGGGCCGATGGGTCTGGAAGAGCTGACCAGCTACAAATACATCATCCGCGGCGACGGTCACATCCGCTGATTTGCATTTTTTGATTTTGTTTGCAGATTTGTGGTTTTTTCATGTCGGTTTGTTGACATTCTTGCTTGAAATTAGTATAAGGAAGCTGACGCTACGGCGTATAACTGACAAAGGAGAAACAGAATGAAAAAGGCTGTAATCGGCATCATTGGCTGCGGCAATATTGCAAAGGATGTGCATCTGAAAAACGCATTTTCCAACCCCCGCATCCATGTCAAATGGTGTGCAGACCTGATGCAGGAAAACCTCAATTATGTAAAAGAAAACTATGACTGCGAAAATTTGACAACGGATTATATGGATGTTCTAAACGACCCCGAAGTTCAGGGCGTGATGATCCTGACGGTTCACAATGTCCGTGAGCAGATCATCCGGGATGCGGCGGAGCGGGGCAAGCACATCTACGTGGAAAAGCCCATGAGTACCACGCCCCGGGAGTCCTATGAGATCATGAAGATCGTTCGCAGGAACAATGTCAAGCTGGTGGTCGGCTTTAACCGTCGCTGCGCGCCCATCGTGCAGGATGCAAAACGCATTCTCGATTCCCAGTCGGATGCAGTAGAAGCTCCTTGGCGCTACAAGCGCTACGGCAACGTTACGAAGCTGAAGGAGGAGCAGGTCACCATGATGCTGATGCGCATCAACGATGACAGTGCATCCTTCAAGATGTATGCTTTCGACGAATTTGCAGGTCAGGGTACGATCATCGGTGAATTTTGCCACTTCTTCGATCTTGCCTGCTTCTTCATGGATAAAGAGCCGGTCAAGATCTATGCGGAGGGTTGGGCAAGGTGCAACGCATCCGTTACCATCACCTTTGAGGATCAGTCTATCTGCACCATCTTCGATGCGTCCAATGGCAGCTTTGACCATCCCAAGGAGCTGATCGAGCTGTACCGCGGCGGTATGAGTATGCAGCTGGATCACTACATGCAGCTGCGTGTGGGCGGACGTGTGGACGTTGAAAAGATCGACTATCCTTTGGAATACGATCCCTATCCTGAGGTCACCGAAGGGGAGGGAACGAACCTCTATATCAACAAGATGCGCGCCAGAAATCGCCAGACCACCGATTCGACGGTTCTCGGCAGCGTAGGCGTGAACAAGGGTCACTACAATATGCTCGATGCGTTCGCAGAGTGCATCCTGACGGACAAGCCCTCTCCCTGCGACGAGCTTGCCGGCGCAAGAGCCACCCTCATGTGCCTGAAGGCGAGGGAATCTGCCCGCTTGGGTCTGCCGGTGAAGATCAGCATTGACGAGTACGACTATGTGATTTCATAAAAGGAGAAATGTTATGAAATACGGCTTTTTAGGCTGCGGCAATATGGGTGGAGCAATCGCCCGGGCTGTTTCGCAAATTACAAAGGAGATCGTTATTACGGATCGCTCCGGCAAGGCTAAGATCCTTGCGCAGGAGTTGGGGATCACCTATGGCGATGCCCAGGATGTTGCGGACTGCAGCGTGGTTTTTCTTGCTGTCAAGCCTCAGATGATGGCGCAGGCGATCGAACCGATCAAGGAGATCCTGCAGATGAAAAAGCCTTTGCTCATCACTATGGCTGCAGGTCTGACAATGCAGACCATCGAGGAGATGGTCGGCGTCCGGCTGCCCGTCATTCGCATCATGCCCAACACCCCCGTTGCTGTTGGCGAGGGCATGACCCTCTACTGCTATAATGACCTTGTGGACGGCACGCAGCATGCAGGTTTTCTCTATGCCATGTCGAAAACAGGCAGAAAGGATTGCGTTGCGGAAGCACTGATCGATGCCGCGGGCGTGGTTTCCGGCTGCGGTCCTGCGTATATGTATGTTTTTGCCGAAGCCTTGGCAGACGGCGCGGTTGCCTGCGGCGTACCACGGGAAAAGGCATTGCAGTATGCGGCTGCGACCCTGATCGGTGCGGGCAAAATGCTGTTGGAAACAGGACTCCATCCCGGCGTTTTGAAGGACAATGTCTGCTCTCCCGGCGGCAGCACCATCGCCGGTATCAATGTGCTGGAGCAGAACGGCTTCCGCGGTATTTTGATGGACTGCGTCAAAGCATCCTTTGAACGAAACAAGGAATTGGGCAAAAAGTAAAAGAAAAGCCGTGATTTCGGGAGAAATCACGGCTTTGCACATTATTTAGGTTGAGTGCGGATGGTGATCGAGGTGATGACCGGCTGATCTTCTCGGGCGATCAGACCGTTGTTGTTGATCGGTTCGGCTGCCTCGCAGATCGCATCCACGATCTCAATGCCATTGATCACACGACCGAACGCGGCATAAAGACCATCCAGCGAGGGATAGTCCTTGTGAACGATGAAGAATTGGCAGCTTGCGCTGTCGTAGGTCTTTCCCCGCGCCATGGAGATCGTACCACGGGTGTGGGAAAGGTTGTTCGGGTGGTTGTTTACCAAAAACTCACCGGGAATGGTCGTTTCGGCGTCGCCGGTGCCGTTGGCTTTGGGATCACCGCCCTGCATCATGAAACCCTCGATGATCCGATGAAAGGTCAGCCCGTTATAGAACCCACTTTGGGACAGCTTGACAAAGTTCTCAACCGTCAGAGGTGCAGCTTCCTGATCCAACTGTACGGTGATCGTGCCGTGGTCTGCAATTTCAATATCCGCATAGTAGATTGTATTGGGATCAAGGCTTGTTTTAGGTGGTTCTGCGTTTTCACGTGTGCAGCCGACAAGCAGCGACAGGCATATAAGGACACTCAGAAGGATGGAGAGGAGTTTCTTCATGGGATCAACCTTTCACAGACGAAAATAGTGCCGTGATCATGACAATCACGGCTTTTGGCACCCCCGGCGAGACTCGAACTCACTACCTTGCGCTTAGGAGGCGCACGCTCTATCCAGGTGAGCTACGGGGGCATGTCGGCAATATTGTAACTGAAGAATTGAAATCTGTCAAGGAAGACAAAATTTCATTTCCCACTTTACAGATTGGAACTTTTCGGATATAATACCAAAAGGTATGCAAAAATCTGCAAAAGTGAGAGATCATCTATGAATATCGAATTTGATTCTTATAAACAAAAACTCAACGACATCCGTCCGGCACTGCTGGGTCTTGCGGAGTCGCTGAACCTGGAAGGACTGAAAAATGAACTGGAGCGTCTTCATGCCATGCAGGAAGCCCCCGGCTTCTGGGATGATCCTGAGAAGAGCCAGAAGATCGTGATGCAGACCCGTCAGGCAGAAACCAAGATCGAGCGCTACAAGAAAATGGAAGCCCTTTGGGATGATCTGATGACCATCTGCGAGATGGCAGAGGAAGAGGATGACGATTCCATGCTGCCCGAGCTGAAGGAAGGCTTTGAAACGCTGTCTCGGGATATGGAGTCCTGCCGTCTGCAGACTCTGCTGACCGGCAAATATGATAAGAACAACGCCCTGATGAGCTTTCAGGCGGGCGCAGGCGGCACGGAAGCACAGGACTGGTGCCAGATGCTGTACCGCATGTACACCCGTTGGGCAGAGCGCAGCGGCTTTACCTATCAGATCATGGACTATCAGGAAGCAGATGAAGCGGGGCTCAAGTCCGCGACGATCCTTGTTACCGGCGAGAACGCCTACGGCTTCCTCAAGGGTGAGAACGGTGTTCACCGTCTTGTCCGTGTTTCTCCCTTTGACGCCAACGCCCGTCGCCAGACCTCTTTCTCCGCGGTGGAAGTCATTCCCGAGATCGATGACGAATCTGAGGACTTTGAGATCCGTCCTGAGGACTACGAAATGCAGGTCTACCGTTCCTCCGGCGCAGGCGGTCAGAAGGTCAACAAGACCTCCTCTGCTGTTCGTCTGATCCACAAGTCCGGCATTGTTGTTTCCTGCCAGACCGAACGCAGCCAGTTCCAGAACAAGGAAACCTGTCTTCGCATGCTGCGCAGTAAGCTGGTAGAGATCCGTGAGCGCGAGCATCTTGCCAACATCGCTGACATCAAGGGTGTGCAGCAGAAGATCGAGTGGGGCAGTCAGATCAGAAACTATGTTTTCATGCCCTATACCCTTGTTAAGGATACCCGTACCGGCTGTGAGACCTCTAATGTCAATGCTGTGATGGACGGCGCGCTGGATCCCTTTATCGAAAGTTACCTGAATTGTCTGGCAACCGGAAACTGGGTGCAGAAATAAAATAAAAAAATATCGAATGGCACTTGCTTTTTTTGAAGCTTTGTGCTACTATAGTTAGGATTTTGTAACACACCCGTTGGAGGGAGGTTTTGAAATGGATGTTTTGGAGATTATTGTGACGGTCCTTGAGGTCATCGCAAGCGTTGCTCTGATCGTTGTTGTTCTGCTGCAGTCCGGCAAGGAAGCAGGTCTGTCCGGTGCGATTGCCGGTGGCAATCAGGATACTTATATGAACAAGAACAAGAGCGGCAATCTGGACAAGATTCTTGCATCTGCTACCAAGTGGATCGCCCTGGTATGGATCTTGCTGACGCTGTCCCTGAGCCTGTTTTAATTTGCTGCCACCTCAGTCCATGGCTGAGGTGGTTTCTATTATCATACTGGGAGTGAGTGCTATGAAGGCTGTAAAGCTTGCAGGTCTGGAGCCTGCGTCCGTATTCGGTTATTTTGAAAAGATCTGTTCCATTCCCCATGGTTCCCGCAATACCAAGGCGATCAGCGATTATCTGGTTTCCTTCGCCCGGGAGCATGGCATTTGTTATGAGCAGGATGAATTAAACAATGTGCTGATGTATCAGGAGGGTACCTGCGGCTATGAAGACCATGCGCCCGTGATCCTGCAGGGTCATATGGATATGGTCTGCGAGAAGGATGCAGACTGCCCGATCAATATGGATACCGATGGTCTTGACGTGGATCATGACGGCACTTGCGTCTTTGCCCACGGCACGACCCTCGGCGGTGACAACGGCATTGCAGTTGCCTTTATTCTTGCGCTGCTGGCGGACAAGACCATCCCCCATCCTCCGCTGGAGGTCATCATCACAGTGGATGAGGAGATCGGCATGGAGGGTGCTGCGGGCGTGGATCTGTCCCGCTTCAAGAGCCGTACCATGCTCAACCTCGACTCCGAGGATGAAGGTACATTTACAGTTGCCTGCGCCGGCGGCGCACGGGGGACGATCACCCTTCCGGTGGCGCGCCGCATCACCTACGGTCCTTGTGTTAAGCTGATTGTGGACGGTCTGCGGGGCGGTCATTCCGGCGTGGAGATCCACAAGCCGTTGGCAAACGCGAACAAGGTCATGGCGGAATTTCTCGGTCGTATCCAAAAGCTGATGCCCTTGTGCATTACGAAGCTTCAGGGCGGAAACAAGGATAATGCGATCCCTCGCTCCTGCGAGGTGACATTGATCCCTCTCGGCATCAATGTGGAGCGGATCAATGATATTGCAGCTGAATTGCAAAGCGAGATCCGCACTGATTTTGATGAGCCTGACGCAGTTGTGTATGGTGAAAATGTGGATGCTCTCGGCGGTAATGCGGTCACAACGGAGTGTACCGCAAAGATCATCGCATTGCTCAACGCAGCACCCAACGGTGTTCAGTCCATGAGTGAGGATATCGAAGGCTTGGTGCAGACCAGCCTGAACCTTGGTGTTGTCCGCCTTGACGAGGAGCTGAGCCTTACCTTCGCGGTGCGAAGCTCTGTCAATCAGGAAAAGCGGGAGCTTTTGAAGCGGCTTTCTGATCTTGCAGCCTTCTATGAGGGCAGCTATTCCGAGATGGGCGACTACTCCGCATGGGAGTACAAAAAGGATTCTCACCTTCGTGATGTGATGGTGGCAACCTTTGAGCGGATGTATGGCAAGAAGCCGAATGTAGTTGCAATCCATGCCGGACTGGAATGCGGTCTGCTCAGCGAGAAGCTTCCGGGACTGGACTGCGTTTCCATCGGCCCTGACATGCACGACATTCATACCAGCCGTGAAAAGCTGGATATCGCCTCTACAAAGCGCACATGGGAATACATTCTCGAGGTGCTGAAGGCACTGTGATGAAAATAGACCTGCTTCGGCAGGTCTATTTTTTATTTCGGATCAGCTTCATGATCCACCGCAGATCCCGACCGCTGAAAATACCGAATACGATCAAAAGGCACAAAAGCACGATCACAGCGATAACCGTTTCCCAAAGAGGGGAATGGATGCTGCGGCACAGAAACACAGACAACACAGCCGCAAGGAGGGTCAGCACGACCTCACCCACATGGATTCCAACGCCCGTGATCTTTAAGAGACGGCGGATGCTCAGCAGGAAATTGATCACATGAGTTACTGTAAAGCTGACAAAGTAGCCGAAGATCCCGTAACGCGGCAGCAGCAGATACAGAAAAGCCACGTCCATGGTGTTGGTGAAAATGTTATATTGCACCGAAGCCCGCTGCTGCCCGAGTCCCTTGATCATGGCATCTGTCACTGCGTCACAGTAAAGCAGTACAGCAAGAGGGGAGAACCACTTGAGATATTTGCCTGCCTCTGTACTCTTGTAGAAGGTCATGCAAAGAGGCTCTGCACACAAATACAGAATCATCCCGCACAACGTTCCGAATAGCAATGCGATCCGCAGGCATCGCTTGACCAGATACTTGATCCGCATTTGACTTCCGGCGGCATTGCATCGTGCCAGTTCCGGGATGAGCAGCTCTGTCAGACCGAACAGCAGTGCCATGGGAAAGGTGAGGATCGGAAAGACCATGCCGCAAACCGTTCCAAAAGCGGCAAGAGGTGACTGAGCGCCGTGATAAAGTGCCAGCCGCTTGGGAACCATCAGGTTTTCTACAGTCGAGATGCCCGTTCGGAGGTTATCCGCCATTGCCAAGGGGATCGCGGTGCGGCAAAGACGTCTGCCGACCTTGATCCGCGGGGATGATACCCGTGGCTCTTTCAGGCGCAGTATCAGCAGCGAGATCAGGGTCAGACAAGCACCCAAACCGCTGCCCAATACCACAGCCAGACAGGAGCGCGCCGCGTCGCCATGCGCCCAGCATTTCAGCAGCAGTACGGTGCAGAGCATGGTGCAGAATTGTTCTGCGATCTCAATGGCGGCAAGCGTCGTGATGCGGTTACTCCCGGTGAAATATCCGACCATCACACCGCAAAGACAGTTAACGGGTAAAAATGCGGAAAACAACCGTATTGCATCCACGATCTGCGGATCGCCGATCCACCTTTGGGCAATAAACGGCGCGCCGAAATACACGGTCAAACCGACAAAACAGCTTGTGATCATGCTGTATAACGTGCAGCCGGACAGTACCCAAATGATGCTGCCGGGACGTTTTCTGCCCACCTCTTCGGCGGTGAGGTACATGGTTGCGGTGCGAATGCCTGCCATGCCCGCCACCATCGCCATAGAACCGACACTTAACACGAGCTGAAGAAGACCCACACCCTCAGCACCGATCGTGCCGGACAGATATACCTGAAAGGAAGTTGCCACCATCCGCAGCAGCAGATTGACACAGGTCAGCAGGATCGCGCTGTAAAACATGGAACGTTTGCGTGACAATAAGATCACCCCTTGTCCACACTCTATGCGGACAAGGGGCTGTAAAGACTATGAAATTTAGAAGCCGGAAAAGGTCTTGCACAGCGCCGCAAGAGGACAATCCGCGCATTTGGGGCTGCGGGCGGTGCAGATCTCCCGTCCGAACAGAACGATGCGGTGGCAGAAGTCAGAGCTTTCTTCGGCGGGAAGGATATTCCGAAGCTGCTTTTCACACTTTTCGGGATCTTTTGTGCCGTCCGTCATGCCCAGCCTGCCGCAGATACGAATGCAGTGGGTGTCGCAGACAACACTTCCCGGAACAGCGTACAGATCTCCAAGCAGGAGATTTGCGGTCTTTCTGCCCACGCCGGGGATGCGCAGAAGCTGCTCCATCGTGGCAGGCACTTTCCCGCCGTACTCCTGCAGAAGCATCTGACATGCCAGTACGATATCACGCGCCTTGTGCTTGTAAAAACCGCAGGATCGAACGTATTGCTCAACATCTGCGATATTGGCTTCCGCCATCGCCTCCAGCGACGGATAAGCTGCAAATAGTGCCGGGGTGATCTGATTCACCCGCGCGTCGGTACACTGGGCAGCAAGCCGCACGGAGATCATCAGCTCATAATCCTTTTTGTAGTGCAGCGCACAAATAGGATCTGGGTATCGCTGCTTCAGAATTTCAATGATGGAGAGGACTTTCTCTTTCATCTGTATCACTCCTTTGTCTGCATTTTATCATAAATGCGACAAAATGGGAAGATTTATTTAATACAGAGCATCCTCATTCGGTTCGTCGAGAATCTCAGCACTCAGCGCAGAGATCTCATAGGCGATACGTTCTTCACTGCCGGTTTCGGTTCGTTTCGTGTAGGTACGGCTCTGAAGCCTGCCGGTCATGCGAATCCGATCTCCTGTGCGACATGCGGAAATATCCTGCGCTGTCCGTCCCCAAAAGATGCATGGCAGATAGTCTGCCCGCCGGAAGGTTCGGGGAACAGCCAGCATCACATCGCAGATCTCACGTCCCAAGGGTGTGCGTCTGTATATGGGGTCTTTGCAAAGGGGACCCTCAAGAATCACATCATTGCAGGCGTCACCGTTTTCAACGGCGGCGGAGATCGCGAATATGAAGATGAGCAAATGTCTGGCATTTGCAGAACGGATGTTGTGGGATCGCACCTGACCGATAACTTTGATGTATTCCCCTGCAGAGGGGTCGAGCGTGTTTAATAATTGCTCTGATATGATGACCGGCAAACGGTCGTTGTTGCCCGACAAGCGGGGAACGTCCAGATAGAAGCGATAAAATCGCCTGCCGTGATTTTCGTGGGAGAATTCCGGCAATGCCACCAGCTCGCCCCGTACAGTGATTTGATTTACGATATGTTCCATAGCAGCACCTCTGAATCAGTTGTATGGAACATCCTATGCGTCAGATGCATAAACAGAACAAAAAGAAACCGGGTACGGCTCTGCCATACCCGGATCGTTTATTTTTTGGCGTGCTTTTTCGGTGCTTTCCCTCTTGCAGGAGGTGCTTTCTTGGTTGAAACGGGCTTTTTCGGCGGTGCCTTCGGTGCCGGTTTGCCCGAGTTTTGAACTCTGGGAGGCACAGCGCGGATCAAACATTTCGGACCGCTTCCGATCAGATCCTCCCGGTGGGCTTTGATCAGTGCCTCTCTGACAAGATAATAGTTCTTGGGGTTACGGTACTGGATCAGCGCACGCTGCATCGCCTTTTCGTGAGGATCGGTGGGAACATAGACACGTTCCATTGTCCGGGGGTCAAGACCGGTGTAGTACATGACCGTCGAGAGGGTGGAGGGGGTAGGATAGAAATCCTGTACCTGCTCCGGGTTATAGCCCATATCCCGGATATATTCTGCCAGCTCAACGGCTTCCTTCATGGTCGAGCCGGGGTGGCTGGACATCAGGTAAGGTACAAGAAACTGATTCATGCCGTAGCGCTTGTTCAGATCGTAGTATTTGCTGACAAACTGATTGTATACTGCATTTCTCGGCTTGCCCATCCGCGCGAGAACCGCATCAGACACATGCTCCGGGGCAACCTTCAGCTGCCCGGAAATGTGGAACTGCACCAGCTCCTTAAAGAAGGTATCTTTCTTGTCGGCAAGCAGGTAATCAAAGCGGATGCCGCTGCGTACAAAGACCTTTTTCACACCCTCGATCTTGCGCAGCTTTCGAAGCAGCGCAACATATTCGGAGTGATCGGCTTTCATATTTTTGCAGGGAGTAGGGTAGAGGCACTGTCTGCCGCCGCAAGCACCCTTGGTCAGTTGTTTCTCACAAGCAGGGGCGGAGAAATTCGCTGTCGGGCCGCCCACATCATGAATGTAGCCCTTGAAAGCCTTATCCTTGACGATCAGATTTGCTTCTCTCAGCACGGAATCGTGGGATCTTACCTGAATGATCCGCCCCTGATGGAAGGTCAGGGCGCAGAAGGAGCATGCACCGAAGCAGCCGCGGCAGTGAGTCAGGCTGAACTTCACTTCCTCGATTGCAGGAACGCCGCCTGCCTTTGCATAGCTGGGATGCCAAGTCCGCTCATAGGGAAGATCGTAGACCGCATCCATTTCAGGGGTGG
This sequence comes from Oscillospiraceae bacterium, assembly GCA_015067495.1. Lineage (GTDB taxonomy): Bacteria > Bacillota > Clostridia > Oscillospirales > Oscillospiraceae > Faecousia. The sequence goes on from SVMI01000006.1 coordinate 103,287, forward strand.
TCAGCGGCTTCTGTGGGGGATTCTGTACGATGAACTCCTTGCCGTAAGGCTCAGCAAGACGCTTGGCAGTGAAGGGATCGCAGTTGCCATACTGCACGCGGAAGGATTCTGCATAGCTGCGCTTGTTGCTTTTGATTTCTTCGTAAGATGGCAGAATGATCGTGGGAAGACTGTCATCAAGAGCGGCACTTTTGAAGACCGTACCGTCAATGTAGGTGATATCCTTAACATCAAGACCGGAATTGAGTGCATCTGCCACTTCAATAATGGTCTTCTCGCCCATGCCGTACATCAGAAGATCTGCCTGCGAATCAAGCAGGATCGAGCGTTTCATGGTCTCGGACCAGTAATCGTAATGCGCCAGTCTGCGAAGACTTGCCTCGATTCCGCCGATGAGGATCGGAACATCCCTGTAAACCTGACGGATTAGGTTGCAATAGACGATGGTAGCGTAATCAGGGCGCTTGCCCATGATACCCCCGGGGGTAAAGGCATCCGTCTTGCGCTTGTGCTTGGTGACGGAGTAGTGATTTACCATCGAATCCATGTTGCCGCCGGAAACCAAAAATCCCAGACGCGGACGACCAAAGATGTCAATGGATTTCGGATTTTTCCAGTCGGGCTGAGAGATGATACCAACGGAATACCCGTGACGCTCCAGCACACGGCTGATGATCGCGTGTCCGAAGGAAGGGTGATCCACATAGGCATCACCGATCACATAGACGAAGTCGCAGCTTTCCCAGCCGCGCTCCAGCATTTCTCTTTTGTTGATGGGCAGGAAGCTCATTTTGTGTCCTCCAAATCATGATTGCACCTATTATAGCAGAAAAAGTGCGCAATGAGAAGTAAAATTTCAGTAATTGACAAGCATGGTACAATAAAAATAAAAAAAGAGGTGCTGTTTATGGCAGTCAGACTCAACGAGGATAAGGAATTGGTGCAGGCAATTCGGGAGGGTTTGAAGCGCACAGGCGGTTACTGTCCTTGCAGACTCCAGCACACGGAGGAAAACAAGTGCATTTGTGAAGAGTTTAAGGCACAGATCGCTGATCCTGATTTTAAGGGATACTGCCATTGCATGCTCTACTATAAGGATTAAAAAAGATCAAAACGGGCGAAAAAGATGTTGACAAATTTCGCCCGCTGTGGTATCATACTCAAGCGGTTTGAAAAAACTGCCTTTTGAAAAGGAAATGGGCGAGTGGTGGAATTGGTAGACTCGCTAGATTCAGGTTCTAGTGTCCATTACGGACGTGCGGGTTCAAGTCCCGCCTCGCCCACCATTTTCTTTGAATTGAATACATTTGGGCGAGTGGTGGAATTGGTAGACTCGCTAGATTCAGGTTCTAGTGTCCATTACGGACGTGCGGGTTCAAGTCCCGCCTCGCCCACCAAAGAGACAGTCGAAAGACTGTCTCTTTTTTTGCCAGCCGAGCCTGGCTAAAACCGAGAAAACCCCTTGGAATCCAATGACTTTGGATCCCTAGGGGTCTTTTTGTTATTCTTACTGTCGTTTTCGCCTGTTTGTAACTGTTTCTGCCTATTTTCGTCGGCGCTGTCGGCGATCCGTCGTTTTCTGTCGCAAATCTGCGACTAAAAATAAAACTATCCTTGCAGTTTGGTGTTGAATATTGTATGATGTATGAGTAAAAGTATAATCAAATTTCTCGAATGAAATAGGAGAGAGTGATCAATATGCTTACTGGAGAACTGAAAAACAAAGTAGACAGCTTGTGGGAAATTTTTTGGACAGGCGGCTTGACCAACCCTTTGGATGTGATCGAACAGATGACCTATCTGATGTTCGTTCATGACCTGGACACCACTGACAAACTCCGCGCCAAAGAAAGTGCAATGCTTGGCCTTCCCTTTGAGAGCCGATTTGCAGGCAATGTGCAGATCGGCGACCGTGAAATCGATGGTCAGCAGCTGAAGTGGTCTGTGTTTCACGATTTTGACGCAGGCAGAATGTATACCGTCATGCAGGAGTGGGTATTTCCCTTTATCAAGAATTTGGGTAGCGGCAAGGATAGTGCCTACTCCAAGTACATGAGCGATGCCATCTTCAAGATCCCCACACCCTTGATGCTCTCCCGTATTGTGGACAGTATGGACAAGATGTACGAACTGATGGAGAAGAACCCTGATGACAACAAGGGTGACCTCTACGAATACCTCTTGAACAAGTTGAGCCAGTCCGGTATCAACGGACAGTTCCGCCCCCCCGCCATATCATCAAGATGATGGTGGAACTGATGCAACCCAAGCCCCAGTTTACCATCTGCGACCCCGCTTGCGGCACTGCCGGATTCCTGGTAGCATCGGAAGAATATCTGATGGCCAATCATAAGAAGGAGATTTTCTTCGACCGCCGCAAGAAGGATCACTTCCTGAACCATATGTTCTTCGGCTACGATATGGACCGCACCATGCTCCGTATCGGTGCTATGAATATGATGACCCACGGGGTGGACAGCCCCTTTATTGAGTACAGGGATAGCCTGTCCGATCAGAATCCGGATAAGGAAAAGTTTGATCTGATCCTTGCAAACCCGCCCTTCAAGGGCAGCCTGGATGCGGATACTGTGTCCGCTGATCTGCTGAAGGTCTGCAAAACCAAGAAGACGGAGCTGTTGTTCCTGGCGCTGTTCCTGCGGATGCTGAAGACCGGCGGTCGGTGCGCCTGCATCGTTCCCGACGGTGTGCTGTTTGGATCGAGTACTGCCCACAAGGCCATCCGCAAGGAGCTGGTGGAGGGCAATCGGCTGGAGGCGGTGATCTCCATGCCCAGCGGCGTGTTCAAGCCCTACGCAGGTGTGTCCACCGGTATTCTGATCTTCACCAAGACCGGCCACGGCGGCACGGACAAGGTCTGGTTCTACGATATGACCGCCGACGGCTTCTCTTTGGACGATAAGCGCACCGAAGTCAAGGAGAATGATATCCCCGACATCATCGCCCGTTTCCAATCCATCAACTGTCATTGCGAAGCCAGTGCGCACACTGGCTGTGGCAATCCGTCCCCCTATGACGAAGAAAACAATCCCCGGACAGCAAAATCCTTCTTCGTCCCCAAAGATGAGATCGTGGAAAACGGCTATGACCTGTCTATCAACAAATATAAGAAGACCGAGTATGTGGCCGTGGAGTACCCCTCCACCACCGAAATCCTCGCCGACCTGCACGAACTGGAAATGCAGATCACCGCAGGCCTCGCCGAACTGGAGGAGATGTTGTAATGGCATATAATTATAAAACCAAGTCATACCTTGCGTATGCACGTGGTGTGGAATTCGCAAAAGTTGCAGAAATTTTGGAAGAGTCCGACTCACATGTGATGATTCCTCAAATTGTAAATGCTGCATTCAGCTGCGAACTTCTTTTGAAAGCTGTAATTATTGCGGAAGAGAAAAGAGAGAAAGTGATTTGTGAGCATAATCTTTCGAAACTTTTTGATATGATGGATTCCGAAACGAGAAATGCTGTGAGAATTAAGTCACAAATATCTGATTGGGACGCATTTTTGAAGGAATCGAGCGATGCGTTTGCGGAGTGGAGATATCTGCATGAAAAAGATAAAGTAATGCATATAAGCGTATGGAATCTGTTGCGATTTCATAGTGCCCTGAAGGATCACTATGAAGCAACATATCCGTTGGCGTCCATTGTTGAATGAGGTGAGAAATTGAAAATGCTATATGCAATTATGGCGGTAATTAGCATAATTGTTCGCCAATTCTATCTGCCAAATCCGTTTGAATGTTTTGGCGATACGGCATGGCTGTATAATCTAATTGCAGAGCCAATAATCCATGTGGTTGCCCTGGCACTGGTGGGGCTAATATACCGCAAAGGAGAATTTCCTGCACTTGGTAGTTTCTTATATTTAGTAGCATACGCAGCAATCACTGGCATTTTGGCATTAATGGGAATCTTCTCTTTTGGATGGTGGTGGGTACTTATTATTGTTGTTGCCATGGTTGGCGTTGGCGTATTATTAGGAAAACTTTGGAGGTGGTTAAGTGGCGAGACTTGGTGATATCTGTACTATTGTGTCAGGTAGTACACCTAAGAGTGGTATCCCTGAATACTGGGATGGAGATATAAAATGGATTACTCCTGCGGAGTTGAATGAAGGAACCTATATTATTAACGATTCAGTGCGGCATATAACGAAACTCGGAGTTGAAAAGACTGGACTTAAACCATTTCCCCAAGGCACAGTTATTCTTTCTTCTAGAGCGCCGATAGGCAAAACCGCAATTGCTGGATGTGAAATGTATTGCAACCAGGGCTTTAAGAATTTGATTTGCTCTGATAAAATCAATCCTCGTTATTTGTATTGGTTTTTGACTTGTAACACGGAATATTTGAACTCATTAGGAAGAGGTGCAACCTTTAAGGAAATTTCTAAAGAAATTGTTGCAAATATCGAAATTCCACTTCTGGCTATGGGGCAGCAAATCGCTATTGCAGAGAAATTTGAGAAGGTCAGTGAGCTGATTGCTCTGCGGAAAGAGCAGCTTGCAAAGCTGGACAGGCTTGTCAAATCCCGATTTATCGAACTGTTTGGTGACACTATTCTCAATCCGTTTGGATGGGACAAAAATATGCTCGGGTCAGTTTGCGATGTTCGTGATGGCACACATGATTCGCCACAGTATTACGAAACTGGCTATCCGTTGGTTACATCGAAAAATGTAACTGGCGGAAAGATTGACCTAACGGATTGCTCTTTAATTTGCAAAGCAGATTTCGATAAAATAAACGAAAGGTCAAAGGTGGATATTGGCGATATTATAATGCCTATGATTGGCACAGTTGGAAAGCCTGTAGTTGTTGATATAGAACCTAATTTTGCTATCAAGAATGTTGCACTAATTAAATTCAAAACCGATTCGAAAGTGCTGAATATTTACATTCGTGCCTTACTGCAGTCTGATTATTTCGAAGATGCTGTTTTAAGTAAGGTAAGGGGAGGAACACAAAAGTTTATTTCATTGGGTGATATTAGAAAACTTGAGGTTCTTGTCCCACCTATGGAAATTCAAAAGCAATTTGTCGCGTTCGTCGAACAGACCGACAAATCAAAATTGGCAATCCAGCAGAGCCTCGATAAACTGGAATTGCTAAAAAAATCCCTAATGCAGGAATACTATGGGTAAAGATAAATTGAGGTGAAGAGAGAAATATGAACGTTGCGTTTTTGCTAGGTAATGGTTTTGATCTGCAGCTGGGTATGGAAACCGGATATAAGTCTTTTCTGAAGTGGTATGTGGAGCAACCAACAAATGATTCTGATATTGCACAGTTCCGTACGTACTTAAAGGATCAAAATAGCGAATGGTGGTCCGATGCTGAAATCGCGATGGGGCAGTACCTGGGCAATTTTTCAGATGATAACATTGCTGTTTTTTTCAAGAATATCCGAGATTTCAAACTGCGGCTATCAGAATATCTCATGCAAGAAAATGAAAAGTATGATTTAGAAAAAAACTCGGAAGTAATTGACGCTTTTATAGATTTTTTACTGAAATCCTCAGACGATATTATGCTACGACCAACCCTACTTCACTTAAATGAGTTGCGGAAAAGAAATAACACACTTATCCACTTCGTCACATTTAATTACACAGATGCGCTGGATAGAATTGTAAGGAAAGTGAAAGAAAGAAGTAAAACGCTAGAGACGATTACAACAAATTCATCTGTGGCGCTTTCAACAAAAGTAGGAAATATCTATCATGTACATGGATCACTTAACTCCTCTCTGATTATGGGTGTAGATAATCATGAGCAACTTAACGGATCCAATATTTCTGATTTTTCTAAAGTAAGCCGAACGCTGATCAAGCCCATTGTAAATGATGAATTAGGAAGAGACGAACATGAAAATGCAATAGCGATGTTATATGATTGTCGATACCTTTTTTTCTATGGATTATCCTTTGGAATTACGGACAAAACATGGTGGGACTTAATCAAAGACCGTTTGATTAAAGATGGCAATATGCAAGTTGTTATTTTTACACGATCTCCTGATGACGTTATTCAAACAATTATTCCCGAGGATATTTTGGATTATGTGAATGATAAAAAAGATGCGTTCCTCAAAAAACTTGGAATTGCACCTGGTTCGGAGCATTATGATGCGGTAAGAAAAAGGGTATTCGTTATCAGAAATACAAAGCGACTCAACATTTCAATTAAGGATCGAAACATACCTGTAAATGTGTAAATGAGGTGACATTTATGTCCAACTTCAGATTTCTACTCTCTGAGCCGGGGTTTGCGTCCTTTGCGGAAGTGGCTATCGCGGCGGAGAAGATCCTACATATTGATCCGGCGGCATGTATTCTCAATTGCCGGCGGTCAATGGAATTTGCCGTGAAGTGGATGTACAGCGTGGACACGGAGCTGGAAATGCCTTACCAGGACAATCTCCAGAGCCTGATGTCCCGAGAGGAGTTCCGTGCCATCGTAGGAAATGATCTTTGGCAGCGGATGGACTTCATCCGCAAGAAGGGCAACACTGCTGCGCATAATACCGGCAAGATCACAGAAGCGGTGGCCATGCTCTGCCTGGAGAATCTGCATATCTTCCTGGACTTCGTGGCCTATTGCTATGCGGATACCTATGAGGAAACGAAGTTCGACTCCGCTTTGGTTCCCACAGGGGAACGGATTGCCACGGCTCCTGCGGAGCCTCGCAATGACGAGGTTGATTTGGCTGCGCTGATCGAAGAGAACAAGAAGCTGAAAGAACAGCTGACCGCCCGTCGTGAAGAGCAGCAGCAGACCTATGTACCCAAGCCTTTGGATATCTCCGAGTACGAGACCCGGAAGTTCTACATTGATGCTATGCTGGAAGATGCCGGATGGACAGAAGGCAAGGACTGGATCAACGAGGTGGAGCTGCCCGGTATGCCCAACAAGAGCGAGGTCGGCTTTGCGGACTATGTGCTTTATGACGATGCACACAAGCCTCTTGCTATCATCGAGGCCAAGCGCACCTGCGTGGATGTTTCCAAGGGCCGCCAGCAGGCAGAACTGTACGCAGACATTCTGGAAAAGGAGTATAAGCGCCGGCCGGCCATCTTCCTGACCAACGGTTTTGAGACCCACATCATCGACGGACAGTACCCGGAGCGCAAATGTGCCACGATCTACTCCAAGCGGGACTTGGAGAAGATGTTCAATCTGCGCACCATGCGGATCTCCCTCAAGAACGTGATGGTGAAGAAGAACATCGCCGGTCGCTACTACCAGAAAGGCGCCATCAAGGCGGTCTGCGATGCCTTCGACAAGAAGAACCGCCGCAAGGCGCTGTTGGTCATGGCCACCGGCTCCGGTAAGACGAAACCGTCATTGCTCTGTGCGATGTGCTGCTGCAGCAAGGCTGGGTGAAGAATATTCTGTTCTTGGCTGACCGCAATTCCCTGGTCACCCAGGCAAAGCGCAGCTTTGTGAATCTCCTTCCGGATCTTTCCTGCACCAATCTTTGCGAGGAGAAGGACAACTATACTGCCCACTGCGTCTTCTCCACCTACCAGACCATGATGAACTGCATCGACAATGTGAAGGACGAGCAGGGCAAGCTCTTCACCTGCGGCCATTTTGATTTGGTGATCTGCGACGAGGCCCACCGGTCCATCTACAACAAGTACCGGGATATCTTCAACTATTTCGATGCGCCGCTGGTTGGCTTAACAGCCACCCCCAAGGACGAGATCGACAAGAACACCTATGAGGTCTTTGAACTGGAAAACGGTGTGCCGACCTATGGTTACGAACTGGCCCAGGCGGTTAAGGATGGCTATTTGGTGGACTTTATGTCCGTGGAGACCAAGCTGAAATTCATCGAGCAGGGTATTGCCTACGATGAGCTGAGCGAAGCCGACCGGGAAGCCTACGAAAATACCTTTGAGGATGAAAACGGGGAGCTTCCGGAGCGGATCGTTTCCTCTGCGCTGAATGAGTGGGTCTTTAACGAGGACACCATTCGGCAGGTGCTGCATGTGCTGATGACAGAAGGCATCAAGATCGATTACGGTCAGAAGTTGGGCAAGAGCATTATCTTTGCCAAGAACCACAGCCATGCGGAGAAGATCTACGAGGTATTCAATAAGGAATATCCCCATCTGCCCGGCTTTGCCAAGGTGATTGACAACAAGATCAACTACGCACAGAGCTTGATTGATGAGTTCTCTGATCCCAAGAAACTGCCGCAGATCGCTATCTCCGTAGATATGCTGGATACCGGTATTGATGTGCCGGAGTGCTTGAATCTGGTCTTCTTCAAGAAGGTCATGAGTAAGGCAAAGTTCTGGCAGATGATCGGTCGTGGCACTCGTCTATGCCCCGGCTTGCGGGATGGCGCGGATAAGGATAAGTTCTACATCTTCGACTTCTGCGGAAACTTTGAGTTTTTCCGTATGAACAACGGCAAGCCTACGGCTCTGCAAATCGCACTGCAAGGCGCTATCTTTAGCTTGAAGGCACAGATTGCTTATAAGCTGCAGGACATTGCCTATCAGACACCGGAGCTGATTGCATTCCGGAAGACTTTGGTGGACGATATGGTTCGCAAGGTGCAGGAACTGAACAAGGAGAATTTTGCGGTTCGACAGCACCTCAAGTTTGTGGAACTGTATTCCAACCCGGATAACTATACCACGCTTACCTATGAGAATACGCTGCAGATGCGGGATGAACTGGCTCCGCTGATCACGCCCGATGCAGATGATGCCAAGGCAGTGCGTTTCGATGCGCTGATGTATGGCATCGAACTGGCCTATCTCATGGGCAAGAAGTATGCCAAGGCAAGAACTGACCTTTTTAAGAAGGTTAGCGGCATTGCTTCTGTGGCTAACATCCCGGAGATTATGGTGCAGAGCGAATTGATCAACAAGATCCTGCACACGGATTATCTGGAGAATGCGGGCATCAATGAGTTTGAGCATATCCGTGAGAACCTGCGTGATCTCATCAAGTACATTCCTATTAATAAGGTGTCCTATACTACGAACTTTGCAGATGAGCTGATTTCTATGGATTGGAATGAATCCGAGCTGGATAATGACGATCTGAAGAACTACAAGATGAAGGCGGAGTTCTATGTTCGCCAGCATCAGGATAATGCGGTTATTGCCAAGCTGAAGACCAATAAGCCGCTGACAAGCGCAGATGTGAAGACATTGGAAGAAATCCTTTGGAGCGAACTGGGCACCAAGCAGGACTACGAAAACGAGTATGGCAGCAAGCCTTTAGGCGAGTTTGTCCGCGAGATCGTGGGCCTGGATATGAATGCTCCCAAGGAGGCTTTTGCGGAGTTTCTGAACGACACATCTCTGGACAGCAATCAGATTTACTTCGTGAACCAAATCGTGGAGTACATTGTCCACAATGGCCTTATGAAGGACTTGTCTGTGCTGCAAGGCGCACCGTTTACAGACAACGGTAGCGTTGTGGAAGTCTTTACCGACTTGACCGTGTGGCTTGGCATTAAGCGCGTGATCGATCGCATTAACGCTAATGCGGTTGCTGCGTAATGGCCACTCGATCGATAAAACGTGCACATGCGTTTTTGGGCGGTGAGGTCGATGAGAGGTCGGTTTTGAGGGCAGGGAAGACCCGGCTTTCGATCGATATGTTCGACAAGACAGGTGACATAACTCAGGTTCAAGTCCCGCCTCGCCCACCAAAGAGACGATCGAAAGATCGTCTCTTTTTTTGTCAGTCCATCCTGCCTAAAACCGAGAAAACCCCTTGGATTCCAATGACTTTGGAAACTATGTGGCTTCTTTATATTTTATGCGATATTCGCTGGGTGTTAGGCCGCATTTTTTCTTAAATACCGCAAGAAAGTTGGAAAGGGAACCAAAGCCTGAGGCGTAGCAAGCCTCGGTGACGGAAAGACCGTTTGCCAACAGTCCTTTTGCATAGTCGATGCGCAGCGCCGTCAACCGATCAAGGTAGTTTTCTCCCGTCATTTTGCGAAAGCGCTCACTGAAGTAGGTGGGACTATAACCGGAGATCGATGCGAGTTTTTCCAGAGTGATCCGCTCCCGGAAATGCAATTCGATATATTCAAGCGCGTTTTTGATCCCGGCCAGCTGATCCTGATTTCCAGTGCAGGGGGAGGCGTTGGGGTTTTGCGACAGAAAACGGCTCAGCATATATTCCAGCAGCTGGACGACGCAAGGCCCCTGCGACTCGTATTCATGAGAAAGTAATTGTGAGGCTTTGATGAAGTGATCGTAACGCTCGTCCTCGAATTTACACAGCTTGGAAAAATTTGCACGATATAATGCGGCACGCATGTTTTCAGAAAGCAGGGTTTCGTCGAAGGAAATGTTGATCAATTCCACAGGCGAACCCGCTTCAATTTCGTGAAAATCCAACGGTGTCAGAAGATAGGCATCTCCCTTACTGAGGGGATAGCGTTCGCCGTTGAAACGGCACGCTCCTGACCCATCGGTAATAATTTCTATCTCAAAATAATCATGCCAGTGAAGAGGGTAAGCGGAGAATCGATGTCTTTCAACCTGAATATGTCCAGTGCGAATATTGGAAGCTGCTTTCAGACGCAGCAGATCTGTTTTGTTGCGCATTGCGGTCACCTCGGTGATATTATAAACGAGATTCTCGGAAATTACAAGAAAAACAGAAAAAACCGTTGATTATGTCGGTGATTTCGGTTGTGCGTGGTCCTTGTCATCCCATATAATTTCTTCAAAGGAGATGATTTCTATGAAAACTGTTTCACTGAACGGCACATGGCAGCTGCGCGGTAGATCCCAAGAGGGCGATTTCGGGGAAGAGCTGTGCATGGAAGCAACGGTACCCGGTTGTGTTCAACTGGATCTTTCCCGTGCAGGGTATTTGCCGGAAGATTTGTACATGGGCGAAAATATTCTTGAAACAGAAAAATATGAGACTTGGCAGTGGTGGTATACACGCACCTTTTCTGCGCCTGAAACCAAAGAAAATGTCTATTTAGTATTCGAGGGTGTGGACTGTATCGCCCATTATTATCTCAACGGACAAAAGCTGGGCGACAGTGAGAACATGTTCATCTCCCACGAATTTGAGGTGGGCAAATATTTGCAGGAGGGAGAGAACAACCTGACTGTACATTTGGAATCGCCTGTGCTGGCAGCTCATGCCTTGGATCAGACCATTGACGGATTTATGGCATGGCACACCGCCAACAATGGCATTCGCAAGCCGCCTCACAGCTATGGTTGGGACATCATGCCCCGGGCTGTTACCTCCGGTCTGTGGCGTGAAGTAAGGCTGGAAATCCGTGATCCGATCAGTTTTTCACAGATGTATTTTTGCACGAAGGGAACAAAGTGTGAATTTCTCTATGAATTGTCCTGTAAGTATCAGGATTTAAAGGATCTGGAAATTGTGGTAGAGGGCAGCTGCGGTGAAAGTCGTTTTCACGCCTCAGGTAAGCCTGCCCGTGGAAAAGCGGACTGGATTCCTGTTACCATCGATAATCCTCAGCTTTGGTGGCCTTATGGTTATGGAGAGCCGAATATCTATGATGCGACTGTCCGCATTTACTCCAAAGGTGTGCCGGTGCATGAAGCAACAACTCATTTTGGCATCCGGGATGTAAAATTGGAACACACAGATATCACCGACGGAGAGAATGGCAAATTCCGTTTTCTCATCAACGGAGTTGAGATCATGTGCAAGGGTTCCAACTGGGTGCCCATGGATGCATTCCACTGTCGGGATGCAGAGCGTTATGACGCAGCCTTGACTCTGGTGAAGGACATCGGATGCAATATTTTGCGTTGCTGGGGTGGAAATGTCTATGAGGATCATGCTTTTTTTGACTTTTGTGACCGTAACGGTATTATGGTCTGGCAGGACTTTGCCATGGCCTGTGCGTTATATCCACAGGATGAGCGGTTCGAAAAGCTGATACGGCAAGAAGTGCAGTCTGTGGTGCGAAAATTGCGCCAGCATCCGTCCATCATTCTGTGGGCAGGAGATAACGAGGTGGACATGATCGCAGTGGCTCACGGCTTTAACCCTGCCGGCAACCGCGTTACGCGGGAATTTATTCCGCAAACGATTCACTGCAATGACAAATACCGCCCGTACCTGCCCAGCTCTCCCTATGTTTCGGAGGCGGTTTATCGCACCGGTAGTTTGAAAAATCTTCCGGAAGACCACAACTGGGGCGCACGGGATTATTTCAAGAGTGATTTTTATAAAAATAACTGCGCTCATTTCATCAGTGAGACAGGCTACCACGGCTGTCCGAGTATGGAATCCCTGAAAAAATTCCTGACACCTGATCGTGTATGGCCCTATCAGGACAATCACCAATGGATTCTCCATTCCAGTGATCAGCTGGGCAATGATGCCCGTGTGATGCTGATGCATAATCAGGTAAAGCAGTTATTTGGTGCGGTGCCCACAGACCCGGAAAGCTATATTTTTGCTTCACAAGTTTCCCAAGCGGAGGCAAATAAGTATTTCATTGAGCGGATGCGCGTGGGTCGGCCCAACAAAACCGGTATCATCTGGTGGAATCTGCTGGACGGCTGGCCGCAGATGTCCGATGCGGTGGTGGATTACTACTACACGAAAAAACTGGCGTATGGCTACATCAAACGCTCTCAGGCACCCTTCAGCATTATTGTCGATGAGATTGCCGACTGGAATACCAAGCTCTTTGCCTGCAATGACACCCTGCAGCTGAAGTCCGGCCGGGTTACGGTGATGGATGGGCAGACAAAAGAGGTCGTCTTTGAAAGTGATTTTACTGCTTCGGCCAACAGCTCTGCCTGTATCGGTCAAATCCCCGTGTTCTATTCTGAGCATAAAATGCTGTTGATCCAATGGGTCGCGGATGGGCAGAGCGGTTTTAACCACTATCTTTGCGGCTATCCGCCCTTTGACCTTTCATGGTATCAAAAAATGGCAGAGGAGTTTGGTCTTTGATATGTATTTGTTGGGTTTTGACATTGGCGGCACAAAATGCGCCGTTGTGACAGCCATGTGGGATGGCGAGAATATTTCGATTCTCAAAAAAGAAAAATGTGCCACAGATCTTACAGTATCCCCGGAACGGATGATCGAAAAGTTGATAGCAATGGCAGACGGAATTTTGGAAAAAAGTCCCGATGCTATTGGCATATCCTGCGGCGGTCCGTTGGATTCTGCCCGTGGCATCCTCTTGGGTCCGCCGAATCTTCCCGGATGGAATCATGTGCAAATCGTCAGCATCCTGCAGGCGCATTACCATGTGCCGGTCAAGCTGCAAAATGATGCCAATGCCTGCGCAGTTGCAGAATGGAAATTCGGAGCGGGGCAGGGCTGTCGAAATATGGTTTTTATGACCTTTGGTACCGGTCTTGGGGCAGGACTGATTCTCAACGGCGCCCTGTACAGCGGCACAAGTGACAACGCAGGAGAGTTGGGGCACATCCGTCTATCTGACCTCGGACCTGTTGGCTTTGGAAAAGCCGGTTCTTTTGAGGGGTTCTGCAGCGGAAATGGAATTGCACAGCTGGGCTATTTCAAGGCATTGGAAAAAATGCAGCAGGGCGAGTATCCTCTGTATTGCAAAAAAGGGGACACAATTTCAACTATCACTGCAAAATCCATTGCAGGTGCAGCCCGGTTGGGGGATGAAACTGCCATTGATGTTTACAGAACCTGCGGCGCATATTTGGGAAAGGGTTTGGCTGTGATTATCGATCTTCTGAACCCTGAAAAGATCGTCATCGGCAGCATTTTTGCCAGAAGTCGGGATTTGCTGTGGGAATCTACTGCGGCAGTGATCCAAAAAGAAGCCTTACCTCAGTCGTCCTGCTGTTGTGAGATCGTTTCTGCGGCTTTAGGAGAAGAAATCGGAGACTATGCTGCCATTGCGGTTGCACTTTCGTGAGGTGGTTGTATGCTGAATTTATTGCTGGAACGATATCCGCAGCTGACGGAATGCGCCGATACGCTGTCTGCAGCTTTGACTGCGCTGATTGATTGTTACCAAAAAGGCGGCAAGCTCCTGCTTTGCGGAAACGGTGGCAGTTGTGCCGATTGCGATCACATTGTGGGCGAGCTGATGAAGGGCTTTTTGAAAAAGCGCCCTTTGAGTGGTGAGCAAAAAGCGGAAATGATGAAGAACTCTCCGCTTTTGGAGAAAACTCTTCTAAACAAACTGCAAAATGGCTTGCCTGCGATTGCGTTGCCTTCCATAGCGGGACTTAACAGTGCCTTCTGCAATGATGTTGATCCGGAACTGGTCTATGCACAATCCGTGATGGCGATGGGGAATAAAGGGGATGTTTTGTTCACGATCAGCACCTCCGGAAATGCGAAAAATGTGATTGCAGCAGCCAAAGTAGCAAAAGGACTGGGCCTTACGGTCATCGGCCTGACTGGCAATGACGGCGGAACGCTTGCCGGTGTCGCGGATATCTGCATCCGTGTACCGGAAACGGAAACCTATAAAGCCCAGGAGCTGCATCTTCCGGTTTATCATTATCTTTGCGCAACAGTTGAAGATGCATTTTTTGATAAATAAGCATAGCGAATTGTCTGATGCGGACAAGCCGCTTATGTCACAAGACGACAGGAAGCCCGTTTTGAGGGCAGGGAAGGCGCGGCTTTTGATCGATATGTTCGATAGGACAGGGGACGTGAGAAGCCTTCAAGTCCCGCCTCGCCCACCAAAGAGACGATCGAAAGATCGTCTCTTTTCCTTTGGGTATAGGTGCCGATTATAGAAATTTATCTTGCGTTATCCTTTTTGGGTGGTATAATGTACAGTATAATTTTCTGTGGTCTGCTTTTATAAAGCTGTAAGCGGATTTGCATACAGCTGTGTTACCTGTCATCATCCATGACTAAGGAGGAAGAAAGATGAAAAGAATTGTTTGCGTGTTTTTAGCATTGATGCTCTGCGTCAGCGCATTCGCGGTAACTGCCTTTGCGGCATCTGCCGGCGGTACGCTGACAGGTCCCGGCACAGTCCGGGCAGGGGATACCATCACCCTGACCTTCAACCTGAACGGCAGCGGTATTTTCGGCGTATCCGGCGTGCTGTCCTACGACGCATCTCAGCTGGAGCTGAAGAGTACCTCCCAGAAGATCGGAAACGGTTGGGCAGTTGAATTTAACGGCAATAATTTTGCCGTCTACGACAACAATCTTGCCAATCCGATCAACAAAAATACCGCACTGTTTACTGTGATCTTCAAGGTCAAAGCTTCCGTTGCCACCGGCGCGGCTGTTAAGGTCTCCTGCAATGAGGTCACTGCATCGGACGGCAGCGCGGACATCAATGTGGGTACGGTTACATACTCTGCGACCATCGCACCGCCTATGTCCTCGGATAACACCCTCAAGAGCCTGACGGTCAGCAATGCAACCATTTCTCCTGCCTTCAGCGCAGGCACGACCAGCTATACCGCGGAAGTGCCCTTTGAGGTGAGCAAGCTGGATGTGAAGGCAGCTGCCAACGACAGCAAGGCAAAGGTCAGCATTGATTCTCCCAACCTGACTCCCAACGGCACGACCAATGTGACGGTCACCGTTACAGCGGAGAACGGCAGCAAGAAGACCTACACCATTGCTGTCAAGCGTGCGCAGGATCCCAACTATGTTGCAAGCAGCAACAATGATCTCGCCGGTATTTCCGTTGACGGCTTCCTGCTTTCTCCCGTGTTTAGTGCAAACCAGACCGAATACGTGATCTGGCTGCCTTATGAAACGGAGCGTGTGCAGGTGAGCGGCGTCGCTGCTGACAGCAAGGGCAGCGTCAGAGTCGAAGGCGGCGACAACCTGATCGCCGGCGCAGACAACGAGATCAAGGTCATCTGCATCGCGGAAGATGGCACGGAGAAGGTCTATACCGTTATCGCAAAGCGCGCCCCTGCCCACGACGGCAGCACCGAGCCGACCGAGCCTCCCACAGAAGCAACAGAACCGACTGATCCCTCGAAAGAGCCTACCTCCGAGCCTGCAACAGAGCCTTCTGTTGCTCCGACCGAACCCCAACAGCCTGATGAGCAGGGAAGTGGTAACGGCGGAATCCAGACTTGGGTCGTACTGGCCGTCGGCATTGCTTGCCTTGCCGCAGGAATTGGAGCAGGTGTTCTGATCGGCAGAAAGTCCGGCAAAAAGTAAACCCTTAAACATTGCATCAACAGCCTGATGGGTGAACCGTCAGGCTGTTTTGCCATTATGTGTCGAATTTTCAAATATGTGTTGCAATCAACAAAGATGTATGATAGATTAGTTAGAGTGTTTGTAAACAATATGCCAAAATACAGAAATAAGGAGTATCGTTTTATGAAGAAAACAATCAAGCGCAGTCTGGCACTGCTGATGGCTCTGTTCATCTGCATCGGACTTCTGCCCACTGTTCAGATTGCCGCAGCCAACGAAACTGTTGATTATGTTACAGGCTCCAATGGTTATATCTACAACTGGGGTACGCGTGAGGAAGATGCAACCTTCCTGTCTCCCAACGCGAAGGCATTTTACAGCGGCAATAATACATATGACAAGTTGTCTTCATACACCGGCGGCACCGGCACGTCTGATGCTCCCAACAGCCAGCTGTACAAACAGCTGAAGAATCTGATGGTCAGCAATCATAAGTATCAGACGACCTATGATGCAACCAGAAGCATGTATCAGTACACCGACTGTGAGAACAGCGGCAAGACCAGCAAGAAGATCTCCTGCTTCTATACCGGCAAGGAAATCGGCCCTTCTTGGGACGGCGGTAAAACCTGGAATCGTGAGCATACATGGCCTAACAGCAAGGGCTTGGGCGGCAATGATGAAAATGACATCATGATGCTTCGTCCCACCGATTCCAGAACCAATTCTTCCCGTGGCAATAAAGCTTACGGCGAAGGCTCCGGCTTTTACGATCCCAACAGCGCATCCAATGGCACTCTGGATCTGCGCGGTGACGTTGCCCGTATCTTCCTGTATGTCTACGTCCGCTGGGGCAATGTCAACGGCAACGGTCAGTATACCGCATGGGGTTCCAGCGGCGTTATCCAGAGCCTTGACATCCTGCTGAAGTGGATGAAGGAAGATCCCGTTGACACATGGGAGCTGGGACGTAATGACTCCGTCCAATCCATTACCGGCACTCGTAATGTTTTCGTCGACTATCCCGAATTTGCGTTCCTGCTGTTCGGCAAGGATATCCCTGCCAACATGACGACTCCCTCCGGCGAGGCGAAGAACGCTGTTTCCTGCAGCCATAACTATGTTGCCGGCAATGTCGTTGGCGCTACCTGCACCGCAGGCGGTTACACACCTTATACCTGTTCTTTGTGTGGCGACAGCTATCAGGGCAACATCACCAACCAGCTGGGTCACAATTACGTCAATGATACCTGCACCCGCTGCAATGCTAAGAAGGCTGCACTTCCCGGCAACGGTGATAAGGTCGTGATCTATGCGCCTGCACACGATATGGCACTGTCCGCGACCAAGATCTCTGAGTACTACAACAAGGGTGTTGATGTTTCCGGCGGTTTTGGCTCTGTGACTGCCAATGAGATCTGGGTGGTCACCGTCAACGCCGACGGTTCTTACAGCTTTGTTTCCGAAAGCGGCAAGAAGCTGGCACTTGCGGGTGACTATAACTCTCTGAATGATACTGGTGCGAACGATGACTGGACTATCACCCCGAAGAGCGGTGCTGACGGCATTTTCTACATTAAGAATGTCGCCCGCGGCAATTACCTTGAGTGGTACGCATCCAAGAATAACTGGAGCACCTATGTGACCTCTGATCTGAGCGATCTGTTTGAGATCAGCTTCCACGTTGTCAAGAGCAACAATCAGGTGTGCAGCCACACCAACACCCGCATTGAGGGTGCATCCGCTGCAACCTGCACCGGTCACGGTCACACCGGAAGGACAGTTTGCACTGCCTGCGGCGTTACTGTGAATGCCGGCAGTGTGATCAATGCGACAGGTCACAATTATGTAAATGCAAAGTGTACCGTCTGTGGTGCTGCTCAGCCCGGCGTTGAGCAGACAGAACCCACCAATCCCACCAATCCCACCGATCCGAGTGAAGCTCCTACCGAAACTCCCACTGAAACGCCTACCGAGACACCCACAGAAACTCCTACCGAGACACCTACTGAAACTCCTACAGAAACGCCTTCCGAGCCTACCGTTGAGTCTCCCTGCGATCCTCCCGTTAAGGTCCCTGCTATTGATCCTGACAAGGACCCCAATAACAGCACTGTGATCATTTTGATCGTTGTTGGTGTGATTGTCGTTGCGGGTGTTGCTGTGGCAGTCACTCTGGTTCTCAAGAAGAAGCGCAAGGCTGAATAATCAATCGTATTTCTTTCAAGGACACCGCAAGTGCGGTGTCCTTGTTCCTGTTTTTTATCAAAAAAAGAACTATGAAAGTAAGGATATAAGCACAAAATCGGCATAAATTTGTAAAATTCGGTTGCAATCGGCGGGGAAGTGTGATAGTCTTAAAAGTGGAAGATAAAATAAATTCCAAAAGGAGAGTTGTTCTATGAAGCAAACAGCAAGACGCTATTTGGCGATGTTCCTTGCGCTGGTGATGTGCATCGGAGTGCTGCCCGTAATGCAGATCGCCGCAGCCAACGAAACTGTTGATTATGTTACCGGCTCCAATGGTTATATCTACAACTGGGGTATTCGGGGCGAGAAGGCAACCTTTTTGTCCCAGAATGCGAAGGCGTTCTACTCCGGCAACAATACTTATGATGTATTGTCTACCTACGCCGGTGGTACAAGCACCTCAAATGCGCCTGACAGCAAACTTTATGATGCATTGTATGATCTGATGGAGAGTAATCACTCCTATAAGACCAGCTATGATGCGACCAGAGACTTGTACCAGTACACCGATTGTGAAAACAGCGGCAAAGACAGCAAGGCAATCTCCTGCTTCTATACCGGCAAAGCGATTGGTCCTACTTGGGATGCTGGCGCTACATGGAATCGTGAGCATACATGGCCCAACAGCAAAGGCTTAAATGGTGACGATGAAGATGACATCATGATGCTTCGTCCCACCGATTCCAGAACCAATTCCTCCCGCGGCAATAAAGCCTACGGCGAAGGCTCTGCCTATTATGATCCCAACGGCGCATCGAGTGGTAATTTGGATGTGCGTGGCGACGTTGCCCGTATTTTCCTCTATGTCTATGTGCGTTGGGGTAATACAGAAGGTAACAGCGAATATGGCACTGTTTGGGGTACCAATGGTGTCATTGAGAGTCTTGATGTTCTGTTGAAGTGGATGGAGGTAGATCCCGTTGATACATGGGAACTGGGTCGTAACGACTCTGTTGAGTCCATCACCGGCACCCGTAATGTCTTCGTCGATTATCCCGAATTTGCGTTCCTGCTCTTTGGAGAAGATATCCCCGAAAACATGACCACTCCCTCCGGCGGCTCCGGCTCCTCCGGCAGCACTACTCCTTCCGAAGGAACGACTCCCACGGAAGGCACGACGCCCGACACCCCCTCCACCGGCACCACCACGACGGTTTCTGTTATGATCTCGGACTATGGAACGGCTAACAACTGGGCAGAGACAACAAAATACTCTACAGTTGAGCTGGATGAGAACATTGTTGTCACTGCGAATGGCGGTGGCAATACCGGCAAGTATTATAATGACAGTGAATGGAGAATTTATCAATCTGAATCGGGTTACCTGACCGTAACTGCTGCCAATGGCACGACGATCAAATCTGTGAAGATTACTTATAACTCTGAAAAGTCCGGCGTGCTGACTTATAATGGTGTTAATGTCACATCTGGCACAATCGCTCATGTTAATGCATCTTCCGCCGAGTTTGTTGTTGGCAATACCGGCTCTGCGACAAATGGTCAGGCTAGGATCACTGCAATCGAAGTTGTCTACGAAACTGGTGACCAGTCCGAATCGACCCCGGGTGAAACAGAACCTACAGAAACGACACCCGGTGATACGACTGAACCCACTCCCGCTTACACGATTTCCTTCTCCGTTTACGACGGTCTGACCGCGCCTGCTGCTCAGGATTCCAAGGTTGCATTGCCTTATGCAGCTGCTCCTGACGGCTACAGTTTCCTTGGCTGGGTGAAGGATCCGATCCCGACCAAAACCACAGACAAGCCTGAGATTTTTGAAGCCGGAACAGTTTACCCTGCAACAGAGGATATCAAGCTCTATGCGGTTTACTCCTTTGTTGAAGGCGGCACATCCGGCTATACCAAGACGGATATTGCTGATATTAAGTCCACGGATGTTGTTGTCATTACAATGACTAAGGAGACAACAACGTGGGCAATGAGCAATGACAAGGGAACTGGAGGCACTCCAACTGCCGTCGTTGTTAGTACCAATGGTGATGCCCTGACCGGCAATATCGAAGATAATGTTCTGTGGAACATTTCCAATGATAATGGCAGCCTAACGATCTACCCCAATGGCACGACCGCAACTTGGTTGTACTGCACAAGCACCAATAATGGTGTCCGTGTTGGCACGAATAGCAGTAAGGTCTTTACAATCGACGCGGCCAGCGGATATTTGAAGCATAACGGAACGAACCGCTATCTTGGCGTTTATACTACCAATCCTGACTGGCGTTGCTATACCAACACAACCGGCAATACTGCCAACCAGACACTTGGATTCTATGTCCTCGGCACCGGCACGACCTACTATATCACAGGCAGCGCCTGCAGCCATACATTCACGGAAACAGTGAAGGAGAACGTAGTTGACGCGACTTGCACCGAAGCAGGCTCCTACGATCTGGTTGTCTACTGCACCGGCTGTAACGAAGAAATGAGCAGAGAGACGATTGAGATTCCTGCAGCCCACACCTACACTAACGGAGAGTGTGTTTGCGGACGCAAGGATATCCGTGGTGTGAACCGTATGAAGGCACTGATTCTTGATGGTGTTATCACTGTTAAGGCAACTGTGGCGTTCATGGATAACAACAAGGCAACAAACGCAATTGGTTTGAGCA
>SVMI01000007.1 GCA_015067495.1 Oscillospiraceae bacterium
ATCATACGATTTCAGGACTTTTTCATCAGATACCGAACATCCGATTTTGGTGGAGATAAGCGGGATCGAACCGCTGACCTCTTGAATGCCATTCAAGCGCTCTCCCAGCTGAGCTATACCCCCATATACACTGCGCTGTCACACAGCTTTCGTATTATAGCAGTTAAAAGGGGCATTTGTCAAGAGTCTTTTCGTGTTTTTTAATCATTTTCGGCGTTTCCGATCAGGAAGATCCGTTCCGCAAAACCTCCCCGGTCCTCGTGCTTGCGCATATAAATTTCCTCAAGCGTCTCTCTGCTGCAACCATAGGCATCGGCAAGTGCGTAAACCACTTCCAAAATGTCCGCCAGTTCTTCGGACGCTTTGCTTTCGTGAAATTCCCGTACCTCTTCGTCAAGTTTTTTCTCCAAACAGACAAGGTACTCTTCCCTATCCAGTATCCGTATGATCGGTGTCTTGCCGCTCGCTTCGATGATCTGCGGGATCTTGTCGCGCACCAGTTTGTCAAATCGTTTCATGGAATCACCCCTTCTCCCCTATTATAGGATTTTCACATTCGAAATGCAATACAAAAGACCGGGATATCTCCCGGTCTTTCCTTATATGGAAACGGTGTCCTGCGGAACATGATTGCACAGTGGGCTGATATCAAAAATCTCTTTATAACATACCTGCAGGATATCCCTGATCAAAATGACCTCGTCCGGGTAAAGGTGACGCTGCCCAACCTCAATTTTTGCGACGGCGCTGCGGGTGATGTCGCAGCCGTTTAGCTGCAGCTTTGCGGCAAGGGTTTCCTGCGTCATGCCCCTGCGCTCACGCAGGATGCGAATGTTCATTCCCACACGTTTTTCGATTTCCGCATTCACTGTCACATCACTCCTTTGCACCTATTTAAGAACAAAAATGCTTGACTTTATTATATGTTGGTGTTATGCTTATTTTGCACCTATATAGGTGCAAACAAAAAAAGATTGCATAAATCATAAAGGAGCGAAAAGGATGCGAAAACTTTGTACGATTCTCACGGCACTGGCATTGGTTGTGCTGTGCGTTGTTTTGATTCCGACGGAAGCACAGGCTGCAGAAATTGTCGATAGCGGCACCTGCGGCGCCGATTTAACATGGGAACTGACAGCTGACGGAGTATTGACAATCTCCGGCACGGGAGATATGTATAGTTATTTTTATGATGATGATTTCCCGTGGTATTCTTATATTAGTTCGATCAAAACAGTAAGCATTGCTGACGGCGTGACCAGCATTGGCTCTTATGCATTCCGTAACTGCAGCCTGACCAGTGTGACCATCCCTGACAGCGTGACCAGCATTGGCTCTTTTGCGTTCTATGACTGCAGCAGCCTGACCTACAATGCGTATGATAACGCATTGTATCTAGGAAATGCATCCAATCCTTATATGGTGCTGGTGGATACGACTTCTACTACAATTACGACTTGTGAAATTCACCCGAATACAAAATTTATTCATTCAGATGCATTCTTTTACTGCAGCAGCCTGAGGAGTATCACTATCCCTGACAGCGTGACCAGCATTGGCGATGATGCGTTCTCTGGCTGCAGCAGCCTGACCAGTGTGACCATCCCTGACAGCGTGACCAGCATTGGCTCTTTTGCGTTCTATGACTGCAGCAGCCTGACCAGTGTGACCATCCCTGACAGCGTGACCAGCATTGGCAGTTGGGCGTTCTTTGGCTGCAGCAGTCTGAAGGAAGTGCACATTACGGATATCGCAGCCTGGTGTGATATTAGCTTTGAAAGCATGTATTCAAATCCGTTGTATTATGCAAAGAAATTGTATGTAGGTGAAGAATTAGTTACTGAGCTTGTGATTCCTGATGGAGTTACAGCAGTTAAGGATAATGCGTTCTATAACTGCTCCAACCTGACCAGTGTGACCATCCCTGACAGCGTGACCAGCATTGGCGATGATGCGTTCTCTGGCTGCAGCAGCCTGACTTATAATACGTATGATAATGCGTTGTATCTCGGAAATGCATCCAATCCTTATATGGTGCTGGTGGATACGACTTCTACTACAATTACGACTTGTGAAATTCACCCATATACAAAATTGATTCATCCGGATGCGTTCAGTGGCTGTACCAGCCTGACTAGTGTGACCATCCCTGACAGCGTGACCAGCATTGGCGATAGTGCGTTCTCTGGCTGCAGCAGCCTGACCAGTGTGACCATCCCTGACAGCGTGACCAGCATTGGCTCTTATGCGTTCGAATACTGCCGCAGCCTGACCAGTGTTA
Source organism: Oscillospiraceae bacterium (assembly GCA_015067495.1). Classification (GTDB taxonomy): domain Bacteria; phylum Bacillota; class Clostridia; order Oscillospirales; family Oscillospiraceae; genus Faecousia. The sequence goes on from SVMI01000007.1 coordinate 2,282, forward strand.
CTATCGGCAACAGTGTGACCAGCATTGGCTATGAGGCGTTCGAGGGCTGTTCCAATCTGACTAGTGCGACTTATAGTGGCACGCAGCAGCAGTGGAATGCAATCAAGATTGAAGCGGGTAACACCATATTAACCAATGCTATGAGATGTGACCACGACTGGAGTATCACGCAAATAGCGCCTACCTATACAACAATGGGCACCAGCACATACACTTGTACTTCCTGCGGTGAAGAAAAGGTCGAAACCATCCCCGCCAAGTTCTACGGCACCTCCATTAACCTTGGCAACACTTTAGATATGTACTTTGGTTTCTACACCGGCTTGGTAGATGAGAACGGCATGGTCAAATTCGTTCGTGAGTTTGCTGATGGCTCGACTGAAACTACCGAAGCACCCATCACCTCCTTCAACAAAAACAACTCCGTCTATGATATTACCTACACCGGTCTTGCCGCCAAAGAAATGTGCGACACCATCCACGTTTATGTGTATAACGGTGACGGCGAACTTGTCGGTCAGCACTCCGACAGCATCCGCTCTTACATCCTCCGCCAGCTTCGCGAAAAGGACTACGATCAAGCGTTCCGCACCCTTTGCGTTGATCTTCTGAACTACGGCGCAGCAGCGCAAACCACCTTCGGCTACAACACTGGTGACCTTGCCAATAAGGATCTAACTATTTGGGAATTGACCGAAGGAACCAAGACCGTAGATGTCTATACCGACAAGCAGGTCATCATCGGAGATGCTACCAGTTATTACGGTACGGCATATATCTTGGAAACAAAAATCTCCATGATGATGGCCGTCCGTAGCGACCGAATCAGTGAAGACTGCTATGCTCTGGTATCCTACACCGACCATACTGGCGCCCAAAAGAGCAACATCCGTGTGGAAGGCAAAAGGAATTACAGTGTTTACGAGTTCGAGTTGAATGAAATCGTCGTTGCGGACGGACGTTGCCTGCTGACCATCGAGTTCTATAAGGCAGACGGCACCAAGGTTCTGACCGTGCAAGACAGCATGGAGAGTTACACCGCTCGCAACGCGCAGACCTATCCGCTGGCAGAAAAGATGCTGGCATTCTCCGATTCCGCTTACACTTATCTGCACCGAAACGATAACTGAAAGGAGTGCAAAAGATGAAACCCTTTGAAGCACCTGAAGTGAAGGTCTCCATCTTTGATGTTGCGGATGTGATCACCACATCTTCAGACGAATTCGTCCCCCCGGCAACATCTGAAAATCAGACCCCCTACGGCTGATAAAAAGAACAGCGGGCGTGCTGCAAGCGCAGCACGCCCTGTTTTTCGTATTTATTGCAGCAGCCCTAACAATGCTGCATCTGTCAGCGCGGGATGGGTATAGGTGGCGTCGAGGATCGCGTCTACATTGTCCGCGTTATTCTCGATTTCTTTCGAGTATAGTTGCGCGGTTTTGATCACGTCACCGCCCAATGTACGCACCAGCAGGCAGGAAACAACGATCATTTTCACTCTCGATACCAGATCGTAATCCGACACCGCCTGCAGCCAGTAGCGCTCCACGCCGTAACGGGCGAGATTGCGGAAAAAATCCGACCACTCCGCCGGCTCGGACTCGCTCTGCAGCCGTTCTTTCCATTCCCGGGTCAAGATTTCCAAGGTCAGAAAATATTCTGCCAGCGGCGTACTCTCATCGGTCGCCATTTGCGCCGCTGTCACAAGAGCTTCTTCCGGGCAAAACTCCGGCACTTCTGCGCCGTCGATCTGTGACTGCACCTGATAGCCGTAGAACAGCAGCAAGGTCAATGCTTCCGAAACAGAGAAACGGGGATCGTACAGCAGTTCGATTGCCGCTTTTCTGCTTTCCAGCAGCTGCAGCATCAGCTCCTCATCATAATCCGCTTCTTCTCCCCCATCTGTTTCGTATGCAAGCATCGCTGCATTGTTTGATTCAAGGATCAGCCGTGCCGCCTCCGGGCAGGACAGCTCCAGACCAAGCTCCCGAAAGGTGCCGTAGTCATGGCACAGCCGGGGAAAGTCCCGGCAGGTTTTGCACAGCGCATCGTGACCCAGCTCCGCGTGGATGCGGCACAAGCCGTCAGCGCGCCACATAGGACATCTTCCCTGCTCGTTGATCATGACAGTTCCCCATTGGGGATCGTCCCGCATGACCGCACGCAGGCGTTCTCCCAGCGCACCGTCAAGGGATCGGTAAAGAGCGGCACTTTCAGGATCTACCTGCACCTCCCACTCCTTACAGCAGCTATCGGGACACCGGGCTGCGATGCAGTGAAAATCCCGGTAATAAGAAGGCTCAAACGTAAGCATTGCTTCCTCCAAATTCATACAAGGCGCATACTTTCGTATGCGCCTTGTGGCTTATTCCTCTTCCGACGTGGGACGGATGCTGTACATCGTCGCCGACGCGCCCATGAGCGCATTTCTGCTGCGGTCGATCATATCCTGCATTTCGGTCATATGGGCGCTGAACTCCTGAGACAGACGCTTGAACTGATCCGCTGCATCGTCTACCTGCGTTGCGGTCTCTGCCAAAGTACCCATCACCTGACGGTAGATCTGCTGGGTACGCTCCTGCGCGGCGCGCTCCACACGCTCCGCACGGCGGTATGCCTCCAGCTCCTCAGCCGCCACACGGCTGGATGCCTTCTCCTCTGCCTCGCTCAAAGCTGCCTGCAGGCGGGCGATCTCTGCTTCCATGGAAGCTGCCTTTTCGGTCAGAACACCGTTCTCCTCTTCCAAGGCTGCGCAGCGCTCTTCCAGCTCCGGATCGCGCACGGGCGTTGCCCGCAGCTGCTCCAGCTCCTCGGTCAGCGTGCGGTTTTCCGACTTCAGCTGATTGACCGTATTTGTATGCTTCGTATTGAGATACTCGATGTAATGCACCACGTCTTCCCGGTTGAAGCCATTGAACGCGCTGCGGAAATTCTGATTTCCTGCCATGTCGATACCCTCCGATTGTGATTTCATTTAACGTTTTCGTACATTATATCACGGGCTTCTCCGAAAAACAACTGTCTTTTCAAAAGAGCGCGCCGAATTGTTTTGACTTGCGCAGAAAAGGGTGCTACAATGATTTTCAGAAAACAAAAAGGAGACCGATTATGATTTACTTCGATCCGATTGAATACCCCGACCTTGATGCCATGACCTTGGAACAGCTTCAGGCATGCCGCGAAGAAACACAGCAGCAGCTCGCCGCACTTGACGCACAAGAGCCTGCGGATATGGAAAGCGAGGCTTATGAAATCTGGGGCGATGCCCACGAGATGCTGGAAGATATTCTCGACGACATTCAGGACCGTCTGGACGCGCTGCAATGAAGAATTTCAGGCTTGTACCAGCTACGCAGGCAGATCTGCCCATCTGTATGGCGATCCTCGATGCCGGGCGGGATTTTCAGCGGGCGCAGGGTTTTACCCAATGGAAGGACGGCTATCCTGCCGCCTGCGATGTAGAAAAAGACATCCGTGCCGGCGGTGCATATCTTTTGACCGTGGATGACTCCCCTGCCGCCTATGTGTTCATTGGTCTTGACGGCGATCCCGCCTACCCCGCCATTGACGGTGCGTGGCATTTTGATGCGCCATACGGCGTGCTGCACCGGGTGGCGATTTCTGAAAAATTCCGCGGCATGGGATTGTCTGACGTGCTGTTTTCTTTGGCAGGCGAACTGGTAAAGCAGCATGGCTTTGGCTGTCTTCGCATTGACACCCACGAGGATAACAAGCGCATGCAGCATGTGCTTAACAAAAACGGCTTTTCTTACTGCGGCACTGTCCTTCAAAACGGCGAGCCGCGGCTGGCATATGACAAAAAACTATAAATTTGGAGGAATTGTCCATGTCCAAACCCATTGATATTATGACTTCCCTTTCCGGCGAACCCATCACTGCCGTGGAGCAGTGGGCGTATTTCCGCCGCCCGGAGATCATTTCCTTGTTTGAAATGTTCGTCTACGGCATCCGCCCCTATGAGACCCCTGAAAATCTGACATTTACGCAGAAATTCCGCGCTGCAAACTGGATGGACTCCAACGCCACCTTCAAAGAGATCGACATTGGTGTCAACAATCACCACTTCCCTGTTTACATCTTCGTTCCCGAACAGGTGGAGGGTCCTGCGCCTGCCTTTACCGTCATCATGGGTGAGCTGCGCAGTCTGAAGTATGATTTCTACCAGTCCCTTGACTATCCGCATCTTCCGATCCGTGACATTGTGGGGCGCGGCTACGCGGTTGCCGTCATGCCGACCAATGCAGTTTCTCCCGACTGGTGGCTGAACGGCGAATTCAAGCACGGTGTCTTCCGCGCCATGCAGCCCAATGCCGCACAACGTACCAGCCATTCTTGGGCAACCATCTCCGCATGGGCATTCGGTGCCAGCCGTGTTATGGACTATCTTGAAACTGATCCCCAGATCGACAGCAGAAATGTTGCAGTCATCGGTCATTCCCGGGACGGCAAGACCGCCCTCTGGACTGCCGCTACCGATATTCGCTTCAAGCTGCCTATCGCAAACGATTCCGGCGTCGGCGGTGCTGCCTATACCCGGGGTAAGCAGGGCGAGCATCTTGTGGATATCAGCATTTCCGACTGGTTCTGCGAAAACTATTACCGCTACAACAGCTGTGAGGACATGCTGCCGGTCGATCAGCACATGCTCCTTGCAACCATCGCCCCCCGCCCCATGTACATCAAAGATAACATCGAGGACACTTGGATCGATCCCGATGCCGAATTTTTAAGTGCCAAGCTGGCTTCCGTCGCTTATGAGCTTTACGGTCTGCCCGGTCTGATCGCAGACGAAAAGCCGGAGCTTAACAAGCCCTATCACGACGGCATGATCGCTTACCATGTTGCCCCCGGCGGTCATGACATGAACACTGCCGACTGGCATATGTATATGGACTTTGCAGACAAGCACCTGAAGACCCCGGAATTTTTCAATAAGGCATTGAAAATCGGCTAAAAGGAGTATCAGCTATGAGCAACATTTTTACCGGCAAGTGGATCTGCGATCCCCGGTTTGCGCAGCTGCAGCCCCGCAATATGTATCACCGGGAAGCGGACAAACCTCTGCACGGATTCGACCATCCCAAGGAGCTTCAGAATTTACATATTCTCTTCCGCAAGGAATTTACCCTCGACAAAAAGCCGGGTCGCTACCTGCTGCGCATCGCGTCTGATGACTACGGCAAGATCCACCTGAACGGCACTTTTGTGGGTCAGGGACCCACCGCCGGCTATCTGGATGCCGCCCACTACAACGTTTTTGACATCACCGACAAGCTCCATGACGGCGTGAACGTGATCGAAAACCACGTCTACTATCAGGGTCTTGTCAACCGCGTCTGGTTCAGCGCCGACCTGCGCATGGGCATGATCGCAGACCTGATCGCGCCGGACGGCTCTGTGATCCTCTGCACGGACGAAAGCTGGGAGTACGCCCCTATTCTCAACTACGTGGACGACCGCACTGTCGGCTACGAGACCCAGTATCTGGAAAATTACGACAGCCGCATCGAAATGCCCCCCTTCTCCCCTGTGGGCATCCGTAAGTATGACGATATCATCTTCTATCCCGAACCCACTCCCCCGTTGGAAATTTATACCAAACTGCCCGAAGCCATCGAGCCTATCGAAAAGGGCTTTTTCTACGATTTCGGCACGGAGATCGTGGGAACGCTGAAGCTCCGTGCCACCGGCGAAGCCGGCGCGCGCATCCGCATCCTCTGCGGCGAGGAGTTGGAGGATACCCCTGTCAAGGTGCGCCACGACATGCGCTGCTACTGCAACTACGACGAGATCTGGACGCTTAAGGGCGGCAGTGAGGAGCTGGAGCAGTACGACTACAAGGCATTCCGCTATGTCGCGATCCTTGTGGACTCCGGCGACGCCAAGATCGGCGGTGTATCCGTCACCGTCCGTCACGCCCCCTTCAACGATGCCGCATGTACCCTCAAAGCCGACGATAAGATCCTGCAATCGGTCTTTGAACTCTGCAAAAACGGCGTCAAGTGGGGTACGCAGGAGGTCTATGTGGACTGTCCGCAGCGGGAAAAGGGTCAATATGCCGGCGATATGACCGTCACCTCCGGCTCCCAGCTGTGGCTGACCGGCGACGTGTATATGCTGGAAAAGGGCATCCGCGCGCAGGCGCACTCTGCTAGGATCGATGACGGTCTGATGGCGGTGATGTCCGGCGGTCTGATGCAGGAGATCGCAGACTACAGTCTGCAGTTCCCCCTGCTGCTGCAGCGCCACTTCGCCTACACCGGCAACCGCGCTTTCCTTGAGGAAATGCTGCCCATCAACGACGGCATGCTCGCCCATTTTGAAGCCTTTGCCCGGGAGGACGGCTTGCTGGACGGGGTTGACGACAAGTGGAATTTGGTGGACTGGCCCCACAATCTGCGGGACGGCTATGACTTTCCCATGACCAAGCCCATCGGACCCGGCACACACAACGTACTCAATGCCTTCTACATCGGCGCGGTCAAGGGTACAGAGGAGCTGAAGGATCTGCTGGGCATCCCCTACGAAAAGAAGAGCCACAAGCTGATCGAAGCCTTCAACAGGGCATTTTTCCGCAAAGATCTGGGCGTGTATGTGGATCGGGAAGGCAGCGACCATGCATCGCTCCACAGCAACATGCTGGCACCCTTCTACGGCTTTGCACCGGCAGGTTTTGAAAAGACGATCGGTGACTTCCTTGTGAAAAAGGTGGAAAACGGCATCATCTGCGGTGTGTACATGTCCTACTTCCTGCTGCGCGGTCTGTGTAAGCTGGGTCGGTACGAGGATGTGTACAATATTATCACCTCTCAGGCCGAGAACTCTTGGTACAACATGGTACGTGAGGGCGGCACCACCTGCTTTGAGGCATGGGGCAAGGACCAAAAGAGCAACGCCAGTCTTTGCCATCCGTGGGCAAGTGCCCCCATCGTCGTGCTGATTGAGGACCTGCTGGGCATTTCTCTCGACGGCAGCGTCGGTCAGCATCATATACCCGCCTCTGCCGGACGGGTGCAGATGACCATCCCCACCCGCAAGGGCTTTATCAAGGTCGATACGGCGAAATAACGTTTGAACCCCCGACAGACAACCTGTCGGGGGTTCAATTTCACGGCGGGAGGAAGCACCCGCCCTACAATATTAGGTTCGTTTTGCGAAGAGCTTTTTGAGTCTTTCGTTGTTCTTTTTGATATCGCCGAGGTAGAAAGAGATGCAGAAGCCCACAATGATCAGCGTGGCTGCCACGACTCCCTGCCCTACCGTGTTGATGGCGCAATTTTCATTGAGCATTCCCGGGATGATCGACAGAAACAGACCGAAAATCACCGAAAATGTAGCGGTATATGCCTTCTTGATCAGCAGATTCATCAGTGCCGAAAGTGCCAGCGCGCCTACTGCAACGCCGACCGCGGCGGGGATCAGCACCTGCAGATCAAAATTTGCCAGCGAGCTGACCCACAGCTCGTAAAGACCCAACGTCGAAAGGATCGCCGCGCTGTCCACACCCGGAATGATCGACGAGCCGGCAACCGCCACGCCCAAAACCATGGATTGCCACAGATTCGGATCAGTGATCACAGGGAACAGGTTCTTGTTAAAGAGAAACAGTGCAGTCCCCGCAGCTGCCGCGGCAACGATCACGAAATAGTAGCGGCGGCGGAAGCCGTTCTTTCTTACCTCGCGGTAGAAAAGCGGCACTGTTCCGATCACCAGACCCAAAAAGGCGAAGCGGGTGTAGAATTCAAACTGCTCCAGTAAAAAGTCCACCAGCTTGCTGAATGCCAGCACGCCCACCACCATGCCCCCGATCACCGGGAGCAAAAGCAGCATATTTTTTTTGAAATTTTTGAAAAGCGTACCGATCGCATGGATCATCTTTTCGTAAAGACCCAGAATGACCAGCAAAACGCTGCCGCTCAGACCGGGCGCAACACCGCCGACACCGACGACGATACCCTTTAGAAAAGTCAACAAAAAGTTCATAACGGATTACCGTCTTTTCTGTTAAAATTCAGCTGATCAGCTGTTCTTCATGACCACCATATCCACGCAGTCACCAACATGCTCACAGGCATCCGCGCAGTTTTCAAGGCGGTTGTAGATCTCGCGCCATGAGATGATGTCCAGCGCATTGTCGCAGCGGTCAGCCAGCAGCATGGTAGCATCGATGTAGAGCTTATCGCAGACCTCTTCCCGGTGGCTCAGCTCTACGATCAGCTCATGGAGCTTCTGGGGCTTCTTGAAGTTAACAAATTCCACCAGCATATCCTTCATCAGGGTGCAGCACTCCGTGATGCGATGCGCAAAGTCGATGGCTTCGGGAACAACAGTCTGGATGCGGTACATATAGAATGCCTGCAAAACCTCCTCGATGCTGTCGGTGACATCGTCGATGTTTTGGCTGATCAGTGCCAGATCCTCCCGGTCAACGGGGGTGACGAAGGCTCTTGCCAGTGCGGCGGACATCTCATGCTTCTTGGTATCGCCGGCATTCTCATGCTCATGCATGGTCACCATCATGAGGCGAAGATCCTCATACTTATAGTTGTTCAGGCAATGCACCAGATATTCAGCTGCCTTGCAGGCATAGTCTGCAGAAGCAACGAGGTTTTCAAAATACAAACGATCAGCTTTAGCCATAATAGTTTTCCTTTCTGTTACAACGGTTTGTTTACAGGAACAGCCACATAAACAGCTTGGTCATTAAAAATCCGATCAGACCGCAGCCCGGGAAGGTCAGCACCCAAGTCAGGCACATTTCCTTCACAACGCCAAGGTTGATCGCCTTGACGCTCTTGACCGCACCGACGCCCATGATGGCGGTGGTCTTCGCATGGGTCGTGGAGACCGGCAGACTCAAAAGGGAGCAAAGCAGCAGCGCGGTGGATGCGGAGAGGTCAGCAGAGAAGCCCTGATACTTTTCCAGCTTCACCATATCCATACCCACGGACTTGATGATCTTCTTGCCGCCGATGGCAGTACCAACCGCCATAATAACCGCGCAGAGGATCATGATCCATGTCGCAGGCTGCAGACCGGCGGGAATAGACTGACCCTGAGACATGAAAAGGCAAAGAATGATGATGCCCATGAACTTCTGACCGTCCTGCGCGCCGTGCATAAAGGCGGAGTAAGCCGCACCGGCGATCTGGGCATATTTGAAGACCGGCTCGGTTTTGCGCCGCTCTACATTGTAAAACACCTTTGTAACCAGCTTGCAGACACCCCAGCCGAGGCCGAAGCCCAGCGTCACGGAAATGACGATGCCGTAAAGCACCTTGATCCACTCCGCGCCGTTGACAGCACCGAAGCTGCCGTGAAGGGCGATGGCACTGCCGGTCAGACCGGCGATCAGCGCATGGCTTTCGCTGGTGGGGATGCCGAAGAAGAAGGCAACGGTTGCCCACGTCACGATGGCAAACATCGCGGCGCTCAGCGCAACGGTCGCCGCTTTGGAATCCGTGCCGAAGTCGACCATTTTCGTAATGGTTTCCGCGACCTTGGGGCTGAGCAGCGTCATCACGTACACGCCCAAGAAGTTGAACACCGCAGCCATAATAATAGCGGCGCGGGCAGACATACAGCGGGTGACCACGCAGGTGGCAATGGCATTGGGCGCATCCGTCCAGCCGTTGACCAGAATGACGCCCAGCGTCAGCGCAACGGCAAGAAACAGGAGCGGATTGCCGGTCATCTGTCCCCAGAAATACGGCAAGGATAGATCCATGCTTTCAACCTCCATTCGCAAGCTTCGCACCATCGGACACCCCCGGCGGTACGCAATATGGTGTGCGCAGCAGCACCACGGACACTATATACTGCTATCTTACCATGAAATATTTCTCTTGTCCACAAATTTCTTCCATGTTTGCAGGGAATATCCATTTGAAAATACTCATGTTTCGTCCCCTGCGGGGGTATACTTTATACAGACATTTTTTACAATGATTTCAATTTTTTGTTATTTACAATTCATATATTTTTTTATATAGTTATAATGTTGACCGGATGCCTTTTGTTTATGACAGCAAAGACTTTCCGGTCAAGCTCCTCTGACCCGACATTTCACATCCGAAAGGAAGGAATCATTTCATGAAGCATTATCTCGAATCGGTAGATACCGTATTTCAGGAAGTGCAATCCTCGCCGTCCGGTCTGAGCACCGCGGAAGCCGCCGCCCGACTGGAACGTAACGGCAAAAATAAGCTGGCAGAAGCAAAGAAGGACTCCATGCTGACACGCTTTTTCAACCAGATGAAGGATCCGATGATCATTATTCTGCTGGTTGCCGCCGTCATCTCCGCCGTCACCGAGATCATCGAGGCAGGGCATTTTGTCACGCCCACGGACTCCATCATCATTCTGGCGGTGGTTCTGATCAATGCCATTTTGGGTGTGATTCAGGAAAGCAAGGCGGAAAAAGCAGTGGAAGCACTGCAAAAAATGTCCGCCGCCACCACAAAGACATTGCGTGACGGCAAGATCGTCAATGTCAAAAGCGAAGATCTGGTGGTTGGTGACGTGATCATCCTCGATGCCGGCGACGCGATCCCCGCTGACTGCCGCATTTTTGAATGCGCCAGCATGAAGATCGAGGAAGCGGCACTGACAGGCGAGTCCGTTCCCGTCAATAAGCTGGTCAATGCGCTGATGCTGAGCAAGGATCAGAACGACGATATTTCCCTCGGTGACCGCAAGAACATGGCATACATGGGTTCTACGCTGGTCTACGGACGTGGCAAGGCCGTGGTCGTTGCCACCGGCATGGACACCGAAATGGGCAAGATCGCCAGTGCCATCTCCCTTGCGGAGGAGGGCAAAACGCCCCTCGAGCTCAAGCTGGAGCAGCTTTCGCACATCCTGACCAAGCTGGTCATCGGCGTTTGCGTTGTGATCTTCGCTTACAATATTATCACCCAGTATTTCATGGGCGGTGAGGGTGTGCGATTCTTCGACATTGCCCTGCACTCGTTCATCACCGCCATTGCGCTGGCGGTTGCGGCGATCCCCGAAGGACTGGTGGCGGTTATGACCATCGTGCTGTCCATCGGTGTGACCAATATGTCCAAGAAAAACGCGATCATCCGCAAAATGACCGCCGTCGAGACCCTCGGCTGCACCCAGATCATTTGCTCCGACAAAACCGGCACGCTGACCCAGAACGTCATGACCGTCGTGGATCACTACGCCCCGGACGAGACCCTTTTGGCAACCGCTATGGCACTTTGCACCAACGCGGAAGTAGACGAGGACGGCAAAGGATCCGGCGAGCCGGATGAAGTGGCACTGATCAACTATGCCGCCACCCTCGGTCTTTCCAAGGACGCGCTTGCTGCCGCGACCCCCCGTGTGGGCGAAGTTCCCTTCGACTCCGGCAGAAAGATGATGTCCACCGTCCATTCCGCAGGCGGTAAATTTATCCAGTACACCAAGGGTGCGCCGGACGAGATCCTGAAAAAGTGCTGCAGCGCATATGTTGACGGCAAGGTCGTTCCTCTGACCCGGGAGCTTCTTGACAAGGCATCTGAGGAAAACACCCGCATGGGCAACAAGGCACTGCGTGTCTTTGCCGTTGCCTACAAGGAATATGACGAAGAGCCGGCTGTTTATGAGGCTGCCCCGCTGGAAAAGGACATGATCTTCATCGGTCTGACCGGCATGATCGATCCCGTCCGTCCCGAGGTCAAGGATGCCATCATCGAGTGCCGCAACGCAGGCATCAAGCCCATTATGATCACCGGCGACCATATCAACACCGCCAAGGCGATCGCCCGGGAGCTGGGCATTCTGACGGACGACAGCCAAGCAATGATGGGCAGCGACATCGGCGATTACTCTGACGAGGAGTTCGCCGCCATCGTGGAAAACATCTCTGTCTACGCCCGTGTGCAGCCGGAACACAAGACCCGCATCGTCAACACATGGCGCGCCAAGGGCTACGTTACCGCCATGACCGGCGACGGTGTCAACGACGCACCGTCCATCAAATCCGCCGACATCGGCGTGGGCATGGGCATCACCGGCACGGACGTTACCAAGAACGTTGCGGACATGGTTCTGGCAGACGATAACTTTGCAACCATCGTCTCCGCTGTGGGCGAAGGCCGCCGTATCTACGACAACATCCGCAAAGCCATCCAGTTCCTGCTTGGCTCGAACCTTTCGGAGGTTCTGTCCATCTTCTACGCGACGATCATGGGCTTTACCATTCTGGAAGCACCCCATCTGCTGTTTATCAATCTGGTCACCGACTCCATCCCCGCACTGGCGCTGGGTCTTGAAAAGCCCGAACCCAACATCATGCACCGCAAGCCCCGTGGCAAAAACGACGGCATCTTTGCCGGCGGTCTGGGTGTAGACGTTGCTTATCAGGGTCTGCTGGTCACGATTTTGACGGTCATCGCCTTCTATATCGGCGAATATCTGGAAACAGGACATCTGCTGCTGTCGAATATTCCCAACAGTGCTGACGGCATGACCATGGCGTTCTTCACCATGGCAATGTGTGAGATCTTCCACTCCTTCAATATGCGCTCTCAGCGCCACTCCGCGGTTGGTATGGTCTTCAAGGGTCACCACAACAAGACGCTGTACGCTGCCATGATCGGCTCCTTCCTGCTGACCACCGCAGTTGTGGAGATCGACTTCCTGTCAAACCTTTTTGGCTTCACCCATCTGAACATGACAGAATACCTGATCTCTCTTGGTCTCGCATTTCTGATCATTCCGCTGGTGGAGATCGTCAAGTTCTTCCAGCGCAAGTTCGGCAAACCCCACGACTAATACAAAAACCCGACAGATCATCCGATCTGTCGGGTTTTATCCTGCGGCGGGAGCAAGCACCCGCCCTACAATCATTCACATTCCTTGACGATGCGCTTCATGTCGTCCCACTTGGACTCCATGTCCGCCACCAGCTTGAACTGGGTTCTGCAGCGATCCAGATTCTGTCCTTCGTAATGGGTACTGAAGTAGACATCACCGTTTAAGTAGTCGGTCAGGAAACGGACACCGCACTCCAGCGTCATCAGCTTCGCGCCCATGGGGAGCATATCCCGCTCGTTCTGCGTCAGACCGGGGCAGGCAGAGAGGAAGCCTCTGGTGTAGGTCTCGTAGAGGTTCAGATCCATCCACACCTTGGAAAGATCCTTCTCATCCTCGGCGGCAGTTGCCGCACCGAAGCGGATAGAATCGCCGAAATCGTAAAGGCTCAGTCCGGGCATGACGGTGTCAAGATCCACCACGCACAGGGGTTTGCGGGTGCGCGCATCCAGCATGACGTTATTGAGCTTGGTATCATTGTGGGTAACACGCAAAGGAAGCTCACCTGCCGCCAGCATGTTCACAAGAGTCGCAGCTTCTTCTTCTCTTGCCAGCGCAAATTCCACTTCATCACGCACCTGCGCGGCACGACCGCACACATCGGCTGCCAGTGCTTCCCGGAACAGGCGGTAGCGATCCGCGGTGTTGTGGAAATTGGGAATGACCTCACACAGCGTGTGTGCAGGAAAATCCTTCAGCTGCTGCTGGAAGTTGCCGAAGGCAACGGCACTCTGATAGAAATCCTCAGGAGTTTCCGGCAGCTGCAGGCAGATGGAATCCTCAACAAAATCATACACACGCCAGAAATTGCCGTCCTCATGGGTCAGGTAATCCTTACCTGCCGTGGTCTTGACCAGTGTCATGACGCCTCTGGGATCGGTAACGATCTCCCGCAGGTACTCTGTCACCGCGGCAATGTTGCCCATCAAGCCTTCCACGTTCTTAAAAACGTACTGGTTGATGCGCTGCAGAATATAGCGTCTGCCGGACGCCGTTACCACGAGATAAGTCTCGTTGATGTGACCGCCGCCGTAACGTTCCGCGGACACAACAGCTGCATCAAGCGCAAACTGATCTAAAATCTTAAGGATTTTTTCGTTCATACGACTACTCCTCAATATGTATAGTCTGCCGCCCTCCGGCGGGAATAGGCTCAGCTAATCTTAGCACCCGATATGGTCAAAAGCAACCTCTCTTCCCGTTTTCGTCGAAAGAGATACACTTGCCATCAAATCAGGCACATCAGGACAGAAAAAAGGTCTGCCGGACGCAGACCTCCACGCAAGAATTGATTATACCAAAAAATTACACATTTGGCAAGTACCAATAATTGTTTTTCCGGGAAAAGCAGCATAATAAGGATATTTTTCCCGGATCCTTCGGATTATTTTTAATTTTTTTCGTTTAACCTCTTTACAAACGCCGTTTTTTCTGCTATAATCTCTACTGTTCTGGCCCGGTGGTGCAGTCGGTTAGCACGCCAGCCTGTCACGCTGGAGGTCGACGGTTCGAGTCCGTTCCGGGTCGCCAAAAAACAACGCCATCCAAATGGATGGCGTTGTTTTTTGATGTCAAGAGGACGGACTCGAAAGCCGGCTCTTGGCAACATGCCGGGGGCATGTTGCAACCGGCGTGGCTTTTCCGCAGAAAAGCGAGTCCGTTCCGGGTCGCCATAAAAAGCCTGATTTGTCTATTAGACAAATCAGGCTTTTTAATGATATCCGTTCCCTGCGGTCACGAATGATATAGCTTTCGCTATGATATATGCTCCGCAGATGATATACGCTCCGCGTATAAAAGGGACGGATATTATATCATACTTGCGTAGCAAGTATATCATGAGGCATTAGCCTTATATCATATCGCGTTCAGAGATATATCATTGAAAACGCATCTAATTATGATACATTTTCACAAAGGGAAGGTGCTTTTATGTCTGAAAACAAGTTGCTCGATTTATCCTTTGAATTCGCTGTTTCTGTTGTCAAACTCGTTGACGGTGTGACAGCACCCAAAAGTTCCTATATGTTAGATCAACTCGCAAGAGCAGGTACTTCCATCGGAGCAAACATTCACGAAGCACAGTATGCACAGAGCAAAAAAGATTTTATCGCTAAGCTGGAAATTGCACTAAAAGAAGCCAACGAAACAAGCTATTGGCTTAAGCTGATGTACGAAACCAATAGAATTGATGAAGCAGCATATCAGCACGTCTCAAAATTGTGCGGAAACATTCGCAGATTGCTCATCGCATCCTGTAAAACCGCAAAAGAGAATATGTAATTGTGTTTTCCGTGACCAGTCGGTTCCGGGTCACCCCTACAAGTTGCAAAAACAGCCACCCATCGGGTGGCTGTTTTCATTTAGCTGATTCTGACCTTCAGGAACAGATTTTCAACAAATCTGGAGAAGGACGGGGGCAGATAGTCATAGGACGTACCATGCTCCAGAATCTCCTGTGCAGGATAGGACACGGGATCTTCCACCATCTCGGGATCCATAAATTCCTTGGCGGCGGAAATGGGCGTGCCGTAGCAGATCCAGTCCATATTGGCACCGGCGATCTCCGGCTCGCAAAGGAAGTTGATGAACAGCTCCGCTGCTTCCTTCTCCTTGGCGCAGAAGGGGATGCACATAGAGTCCGTAAAGAGGTTGAAGCCCTGATTCTCCGGCAGGTAGAAGCCGAGATCCTCATTCACATCCGCCATGGTCAGGTAGTCACCTGCGTAGTAGGGAGCGATCCACGCCTCCTCATTTTCCATCAGGTCATAGATCTGATCCATGACATACTGCTGCACCAGCGGTTTTTGCTCCGCCAGCAGCTGGGCACAATGCTCCAGTTCTTTTTCGTCCGTGGTGTTGACGCTGTAGCCCAGCAGGTACTGGGCAATGCCGAAGGCATCGCGGGAATTATCGAACATCAGGATCTTGTCCGCGTACTTTTCGTTCCACAGAAGCTCCCAGCCTACAAGGTCTTCTTCATCCACGTATTTCGTGTTGTAGATGATGCCCACCGTACCCCATGTATAGGGAACAGAATACTTGTTCTCCGGGTCGCAGGGCAGATTCTTGAAGGTCTCATCGATATACTTGTAGTTGGGAATGTTGTCGAAATTCAGCTCCTGCAGCATTCCCTCCTTGCGCATACGGGCGACCATATAATCCGACGGGAAGATCACATCCACCGTGATGCCGCCGGAGGCGAGCTTGGTGTACATGATCTCGTTGGAGTCGAAGGTGGAGTAGTTGACGTGGATATTGGGATACTTTTCCTCAAAGGCGGCGATGACATCCAGCGAGTCATCAGAGCCATCGGCGATATACTGACCCCAGTTATAGACGTTCAGAGTGATCGTTCCGCTCTGATCCGGCTGATTGTCAGGCTGTACGGTACAGCCGCACAGCAGCAGGCACACGAGGAAAATAACAAAAAGCTTTCTCATTTGCCCACCTGCACTTTCTTCTTGTCCGAGCGCAGCTGGAGCAGGTTCATCGTGATCATCAGCACAAGGATCAGCAGGAACAGCAGCGTGAACATGGCATAGATCTTAGGCGGGATGGGCTTTTTCGTGTAGCTGTAGATCTCCACCGGCAGCGTCACGAAGTCCATGCCGGAGACGAAATAGCTGATGACGAAATCGTCAAGGCTCATGGTAAACGCCATGATCGCACCGGCGACCACGCCGGGCAGGATCTCATGGAGCGTCACCTTGAAGAAGGACTGCAGCGGTGTGCAGCCAAGATCCATGGCAGCGTCCGTCAGGGAATGATCCATCTGGTTCAGCTTGGGCATGACGTTCAGAATGACATAGGGCAGGTTGAACGTCACATGGGCGATCAGCAGCGTCCAAAAGGTCAGGCTGTCCCGCTGACCCAGCATTTTCGTTCCCACGAACACAAACAGCAGTGACAGGGAAATGCCCGTCACGATGTCAGGATTGGTCATGGGAATGTCCGTCAGCTGCATCACAAGACGGCGCATCTTGGGCTTCAGGTTACAGATACCCACCGCCGCCACCGTGCCGAACACGGTTGCCACAAAGCTGGAAATCACGGAGATCAGAATGGAGTTGCCCAGCAGCTTCAGAAGGTCCTGATCCCGGAAAAGCTCCGCATACTGCTCAAAGGTAAAGCCATCGAAACGGGCAAGGCTCTTGCCCTCGTTGAACGAGCCGATGATCAGCACCAGCATCGGTGCGTACAGAAACACGAAGATCAAAATGGTGATAACGCGGTTTGCTTTTTTCATACGACCACCATCTCCTCTCCGTCAGAGTCGGTGAGCTTGTTCATGATACCGGTGCATACGAACACCAGAATCATCAGCAGCAGGCTCAAGGCAGCACCCAGATTGGCGTTGTCACCCTGCTTAAAGAGCCGCTCGATCACGTCACCGATCAGGAACGTTCCTGTGTCGCCCAGCTTCTGGGAAATATAGAAGGTGGACACGGCGGGGACAAATACCATCGTAATGCCGGAGACGATGCCGGGCATCGACAGGGGCAGCACCACCTTGACGAAGGTCTGCGCAGGGGTACAGCCCAGATCCTCTGCCGCCTCGATCAGACGATTGTCGATCTTGACGATGATGGCATAAAGGGGCAGGATCATATAGGGCAGGTAGTTATACACCATGCCCAGAACAACCGCCACAGGATGGCGGATCAGAGGGAGTCTCGCAAGACCGAGCATCTCCAAAAAGTCGTTGATGATACCCGTATCCTGCAGCAGTGCCACCCATGCCAGCGTGCGAAGCAGAAAGCTCATGCACATCGGAAGCATCACCAGCATGTAAAGCAGCTTCTGAGTCAGAGGCTTTCTATGGGCGATAAAGTACGCAACGGGATAGCCCAGCACCAGGCACAGCAGTGCCGAGACGAGGGAATAGCCGATGGACTCGCCGAAAACGGGCAGAAATGTACCCAGCTCGGCAATGTTGCTCCATGTAAATTCGCCCGTATTGGGGTCAGTGAGTGCGTAGTAGCACACCACGCCCAGCGGGATGAGCGTGAAGGCGACCATCCAAAGGATATACGGCACGCTCAAAAGAACAGACTTATTCCTCTTCATCGGCGGCATCCTCCGTCAGCTCGTCGTACTCCGCAGAGTAGGAGCTATAGTCGCCAAACAAACCGGAATACTCACTCTTGTGCATGATGTGAATATCCTCGGGATTCAGACGGATGCCCACCGTGGCGCCCTCAGGCTGGTGATCCGTGGTCTGGATCAGCCACTTGAAGCCCTTGAAGTCCACGATGATGTCGTAATTCAGGCCCTTGAAAGTAACGGAGGTGACCGTACCCACAAGATGACCCTCTTGGGGGGGGACGAAGTCAATGTCCTCAGGACGGATGACCACATCCACCGGCTCGTTGGGTTCAAAGCCTGCGTCGAGACATTTGAAGGTACGGCCAAAGAAACGCACCTTGTAGTCTTCGAGCATCACGCCGTCCAAAATGTTACTCTCGCCGATGAAGTCTGCCACGAAGGCATTGGTCGGCTCGTTATAAATATCTTCAGGTCTTCCGATCTGCTGGATGCGACCCTTATCCATGACAACGACAGTATCGGACATGGAAAGTGCCTCTTCCTGATCGTGGGTGACGTAGATGAAGGTGATGCCTGTTGCCTGCTGGATCCGCTTCAGCTCGTTCTGCATATCCTTGCGAAGGCGCAGGTCAAGTGCGCCCAGCGGCTCGTCCAGCAGCAGAACCTTGGGTTCATTCACAAGGGCGCGGGCGATGGCGACGCGCTGCTGCTGTCCGCCGGAAAGCGAACTGATATTCCGATGACCGTAGCCCTTCAGGCTGACGATCTCCAGCATATCGTTGACCCGCTTGGTGATCTCGTCCTTGGGCATTTTTGCCACGCGCAGACCGAATGCGATATTGTCAAACACATTCAAATGCGGAAACAGGGCATAGCGCTGAAACACAGTATTGATCTGGCGCTCGTAAGGCGGAACATCGTTGATACATTTTCCATCAAACATCACTTCACCGGTCGTCGGTGTCAGAAAACCGCCCACGATTCGCAGTGTTGTGGTTTTGCCGCAGCCGGAAGGACCAAGTAAGGTTAAAAATTCATGGTCTTTGATATAGAGATTGATGCCGTCGAGTATACGCTCCCCGTCGAACTCCATGGTAAGATTCTGGAGCCTGATGAGTTCCTTGGACATTATCCTCCCCCGTTTCTTTACGTATTTCGTCAAACTTTGACAACTATAACTATATCGCAAATTTTCACAAAGTCAATAGATTTTACATTCGGCAAAAAAGTTTTCAAATAATGGTTTAATTTCCGCAATTTGGGTAATACTGAGTTTCGGAGGTGCTTATATGAGCAAGAAATTTAAATTCATGCGCAGCTTCGGCAGAAAGGGCTACTACATAGCCCTGATCCTGTGCGCTGCTGCAATCGGGATTTCCGGCTATCTGTATTACAAAACCGCAACGACCCCAAGTAATCCGCAACTGAGCGACCCACAGCCCACCCTCACCCCCGGCGGTGATATGCAGGTGGACGGGACTCTTCCCAGTGGAGAAGGCACACAAAACCACCCCGAGGACAACAAAGACCCCGCAAAAAAGCCCATGCCCATCGGCAAGCCCGTCTCCGGCGAGACCATCCACGACTATGCCATGGACTGCCTGAGCTACAATGAGACCACCCGTGACTGGCGGGTGCATAACGGCATCGACATCGCAGCCGAAGCCGGCACGACTGTCTGCGCCGCCGCCCCCGGTACGGTCTACACCGTCTACAAGGACGACACCATGGGGCATACGGTGGTCATCCGTCATCAGGATGGGTATGTGACCAAGTACTCCAGCCTCGACGCGGATATTCCCGTCGCCGCCGGTGACACCGTCAGCATGGGTACCGCCATCGGCAAGGTGGCAAACACCGCACTTTTGGAGAACGCCATCGGAGACCATCTGCACTTCTCCGTCACCCACAATGACGAGCCGATGGATCCTGCGGAATTTTTTGAACTGAGCTAATTCTTCCTTTTTTCCTCTTTATGTTGGAAGGGCAGTCAACTGACTGCCCTTCCCTTTTTCAGTTCAACGGATGGGCGCAAATATACGCATCCAGAATTTCAGCCGCTGTGTACACCATCCGCGCACAGGGGCGGGTTTGATAGTACTCCTGCGTGCGGGGACTGGGATTGGGGTCGGTGGGCGGATTTTTCAGGATCTCCCGGCAGACGATGCTGCCGACCTGCCGGCGAAACGCCCCCGCCAGCTCCTGCACCCGCTCATAGTGGGCTTTCTTTTGCACATCGTCACCCGGTGTGTCGTAGCCGTAGAGAATGCCTGCCACCAGCAGCATGCCGCTGACTGCACCGCAGACCTCCCGCATTCTTCCCATACCGCCGCCAAAGGACGATGCCATTTTGGCGGCATCGTCTTTCTTCAAGCCGGTGACATCGCAAAATGCCACCGCAATCGCCTGCGCACAGTTGTAGCCGTTGACAAACAGCTCCGCAGCCAACAGTCCGTGTTCCATACAGATCACTCCTTTGGAGTAATCATATCACGAGTTATCCCCCTTGTCAAACGCATGCCAGAAGGATTTGATCGCTGCTTCGTAACCCCGTGGGTCGGTGAGATAGCTCATACCATGCTCCGCACCGGGTACGATGAAGAGTCTTTTTGGTGCAGCGCATGCCTTGAAATTTTCATAGGTCATCTCCACCGGCACAAAGCGGTCATCCGTTCCGTGGACAAACAGCACCGGCACGCGGCAATTTCGCAGTGCTTCCGGGCAGGATGCCCCATTGGGATCCACGCTGGTCTTCTTCATCGCCAGACGGTTTGCCGTCGCGCCGCAGGCGCGGTAGTACATATGAAGATGCCGCTCGGCAACGTGCTTCCAGATGGCTGTGGGCGCGGTATAGCCGCAATCGGCGATGATGCCCCGCACGTTTTCAGGAAGTGTCAGCCCTCCCGCCATCAGCACCGTAGATGCGCCCATGGAAATACCGCACAAATAGATCGGCAGTGTGCCGCCGCTGCGCCCGTTCGCCCATTCGATCCAGTCAAGGCAGTCATAGCGTTCTGTCAAGCCGAAGCCCATATGCTCGCCGCCGCTGCTCCCCTGTCCCCGCTGCTCCGCAAACAGAACGTTGCACCCGTTATCCTGCAGAAAATCCGCGATCAGACCGAAATCATGAGACCATGAGGAGCGCCAGCCGTGCATGGCGATCACGATCCGTTTCGGATCGCGCACACGCATCCAATGACCCACAAGCCGCACGCCGTCTCGGCTATGGATGGCGACCGTGGTCAACGGCTTGCGGGCGAGGGCTTGACCTGCCCGTTCCACCTTTTGAAGCAGGGCTTCCTCCACACGGCTGCCGGTCAGCTTCCGATCCGGCACAAGCTGCATAGACGGTGCTTGCCGGTCAAGTGCCACGTTGACAAAGTATACCGTCATCGCCTGCCGTGCCGTTTCCGTTACCGCAGCCAAAGCCGCTGCGGCAATGCCGGAGCCGATGAGTACCTGCTTCCATTTTTTCTGCATCTGACGCGCCTCCACCAAAAAGTTTCACCCTCTATGATGCCAATTCCAAGCAGGTTTTATTCAGCAAAAACACCCTGCCGCAGCAGGGTGTTTTGATCATTTGAGATTTTCTTCAATGACGGCGGCGATGCGCGATTTGACAAGCTCCGCCACCTCTACGGATTTCAGCTGCCCGTATTCCTCGTAAGGGATCGGTTTCAGGCAGTGCATCTGCACCACCACCGGCGCAGAACCCTTCTGATCCAGAACCTTGAAGCTGTCAAGGAAAGCGACCGGCACGATCGGACACTTGGCTTTCAGCGCGGCACGGAAGCTGCCGCCGTGAAATTCCACCATTTCGTTGCCTTTTTTGCTTCGCGTCCCTTCGGGGAAAATGACGTAGTTTCTGCCCGACTGCACCTCTTTCGCTACATTCTGGATCACCGTCAGGGACTGGCGCACATCTGCGCGATCCATGGCGAAGGACTTGGTGCAGGCGATAAACTGCTTCAGAACCGGGATGTTCTGCAGCTCGATCTTAAATACCACGCCAAAGGGTCTGGGGCAGGAATCCAGCAGCGCGACGATATCGAACATTCCCTGATGGTTGGGATAGAAAATAAAGCCATCCTTCTCAGGAACATTTTCCATGCCTGTAACCTTCAGCTCTACATTTCCCTTTGCCACGACCAGCTGTGCAATGTGTCGGATATTGTCATAACGCTCCTGCTCAGGATATTGGTCGGCATGCTTGGCATGATGGCAGAGCTTTGCATACAGCCCCGGCAGCTTGCCGAGGTTTCGCAGGACCATGAGTAAAATTCTGTTCAATGCTGATCCTCCAGTTTAAGGGCTTGTGTGTGGGCAGCCATTCTTCTGCGGTATACGATCAGGCACACCACAAACTGCGCCAAGAAGGTAACGATCCATGAGATCGGATAAGAAACGTACAGACTTTCGGGGGTGTGATAGGCAGGGATCTGAAAAACGGTGTAGATCCATGCAACACGCAATCCGCAGGCACCCAGAATGGAAATGACCATCGGAGCAACCGATGCGCCCATGCCGCGCAGCACGCCGGTGGTGACATTCATCATACCGCAGATAAAATACGGCACACAGAGATAGAGCATCCGTATGATTCCCCATGCGACGGATTCCGAGGAATCCGGAATGTAGATCGACAGCAACTGGGGTGCCAGCAGATAGGCACCGCCACCGACCGCAAAGCCCACTACTGCCACGCAGACAAGACACATCCAAAGGATCTTCTTAATTCTGGGATACTGACCCGCACCTGCGTTCTGCCCGGTAAAGTTGATCGCAGTTTGAGAAAAGGCATCCATGCTTACATAGACAAAGCCCTCAATGTTCTGCGCCGCAGCGTTGCCGGACATTAAAACATCGCCGAAGGAATTGACCGAGGACTGGATGATGGTATTGGAAATGGAAAACAGCGACGACTGAATACCCGCCGGCAGACCCTGACTGACGATCTTCGCCAGCTGTGGTCCGTAAAAGCGCATTTTGTGCAAACGCAGCTTGCAGGCATCGATCCGGCGCGTCAGTGCCAAGACCGTCAGTGCTGCGGAAATCGCCTGAGAAATCGTCGTTGCCAAAGCAACACCGGCAACGTCCATGTGGAATACCTTCACAAACAGCAGGTTCAGAAGCACGTTCACAACGCCGGAAATACTCAAAAACAGCAGCGGACTTTTTGTATCGCCCGCCGCACGCAGGATCGCGGCGCTGAAGTTATAGACCATGGTAAAAAGAATGCCGCCAAAATAGATCTTCATATAAACGGCGGACAGCGGCAAAACATTTTCCGGCGTACCCATCCATATCAAAAAGGTTTCGGAAAAGCAGACACCGACGACCGTCAGAACCCCGCCGCAGACCAGTGCTGTGGGGATCGCCGTGTGGACGATGCGGTGGGCAGTTTTGTCGTCACGGCTGCCAATGGCGTTTGCCATGGTCGCGCCTTCACCTACAGAGAAGCCCACAAAAAAATTCACCAGCAGGCTTGTCAGCGAGCCGGTAGCACCCACAGCAGCAACGGAAATACTGCCGCAATGCTGACCCACAACGATCAGGTCTGCCGCGTTGAAAAGCAACTGCAGAATACTGGTCAAAATGATCGGGATCGTATAGGAAATGATGCTTGGCAGCAAGGGACCCTGCAGCATACTGTATTTGCGTTTCATCTGCATCTCCCCCTTTCGACGTGCATGATTATTATAGTCCATCTGCCGGAAAGTGCAAGCCTTTTCAGAAAAATTTACAAAATAATCCCCGACATTTCTGCCGGGGATTTGCGCTTCTCAAAGCTGCGCCACGTGGACCTCTGAGCCACGCTCCCGGAGCTGCTCGATGACCACATCATCACAGCCGCTGTCGGTGATCAGAAGCTGATTTTTGTCCACACCGCAGATGTGGGAAAAGCCCACGCGACCGATCTTGCGATGGTCAGCAACGATGATCGTTTTCTGCGCCCGGGCGATCATGGTGCGGTCGATCATGGCTTCGTCGGCATGGTAGGTCGTAATGCCATGCTCCGGGTGTACACCGTCCACAGACAGAATGCTCCACTGAGGCTGATAACGCCCCAGCTGCTCCAGCGCATCGCCGCCGTAGGTGAAGCCGTAGTTGGCATTTAATTCGCCGCCCAGCAGGATCAAACGGATATCCGCCTGATGAGCAAGGTAATTCGCCACCATCAGGGAATTGGTGACAATATTCAGCTTTTTCCGAAGGCACAGCACCTCCGCCACCGCCATGGTGGTCATGCCGGAGTTGATGAACAGCGTATCGCCGTTGTGGATATAGGACAGCACTGCCTCCGCGATGACGCGCTTGCTCTGCTGTGCCGGAACGACGCTGCCGTTCCACCCCTCCGCCACCTGTGTTTTGCGGATAGCACCGCCCTGAATGCGCTCCAGCTGTCCTTCGGAAGCCAGCATATCAAGATCGTTGCGGATCGTCGCCGGCGTAGCACCCAGCTTTTCACTCAGCTGGGATACAAGCACCATACCTTCCCGGTTCAGCTGCTCCATGATGGTCTGCCGGCGGATATCGATTTTCAGTTTTCCGGTTGCCATCGTCTTACCCTCACATCGGTTTTTTGTTCAGACGCTCGCCCACTGCTCCGCCGGGATGGATCAGTGCAAACTGCTCCGCCTGATAGCCGGTTTCCTCAATGAGAGCCGCCTGCAGCGCATGGAAGATCATGCAAAGTGAGGTGGTTGAGGTCGTGCCTTGTGCGTTCCACTTGTCGGTTTCCCGGTTGACATGCTGCTTCAGCACCACATCCGCCGCCTGCGCCAAGGGAGATTCCAGATTTTCCGTCACGGTGATGATGGAGACATTTTTCGCCTTGCAGATGTCAACGATGGGCAGCAGCTCCTTGGTCTTGCCGCCCCGGGACGCAAAGATCATCACATCCCCCGCCTGCAAAAAGCCGGTTGCGCCGTGGACTGCCTCGGCGGGGCTGACAAAGCGGGCGGGTCGCTCGATGCAGCACATCAGATGTGCCATATGCTGGCAGATGATGCCGGAGTGACCGCAGCCGCAGGTACCGATGCGGGGCGCGCTGGCGAGCAGCTCCACCGCCTTGGAGAAGGCATCCTCGCTAATAAAATCCTTCATCTGGCGGATGCATTCCTGCTCGATTTCGTAGGCGTCATAGATCGCCTGAAGACTTTCTTTTTTCATGATTGTTTCCTCCCGGGTTTTTTATTTATCATAACACAAATAATATTTTCTTTCAAGAAAATTTTGCAAGATCGGCATCAGCAAAATGACCATAATTGGGGTTCAAATTTGTCTAAAACGCAAAAAGTGCGCTGCCGGAATTGACATCCAAGGCGGAATTTCTTATAATATAGTAAAATCTCACAAAGTGCGCCTTTGTGAAAAAGGAGGAAATTCCAATGAACAAATTACAGGTCGGTTTTGCCCGTGTAGATGTGACCCCTTCTCTCGGCATTTCCATCGCCGGTTATTACAAAATCCGTAATATGGAAGGCGTTCTTGATCCGCTGGAGGTCAATGCTCTTGCCCTGCGGGTCGACGAGACCAAGGTCGTTCTTCTGTCTGTCGATGCCTGCGGCATCGGCACCAATGAGTGCGGCGTTCTGCGCCGGTTTGTTGCAGAAACAACCGGTTTGCCCTATGATGCCATTTTCATTCACTCCACCCACAGCCACACCTCGCCCCATGTCCGCTGCGATGTGGATGATCCCCACGTGATCGGCTGCAGTGTCGAGCTGCTGACGGAGTACTTCAATCTTCTCAAGTGCCGTCTGGCAGACGCAGCTACCTTTGCGTTGGCAGATCTGCAGCCTGCCAAGATGGGCTGGAAAGTGGGTTCTGCACCGAACGTCGCTTTTGTCCGCCGCTTCCGCATGGTCGACGGCAAGATCCGCACCAATCCCGGTGTGGGCAACCCGGACATTCTGCATCCCATCGGCGATGTGGACGAGCGCGTCAACGTTCTGCGCTTCGACCGCGAAAAGGACACCGTCGTCCTCGTCAACTTCGGCAACCACCCCGACGTTGTGGGCGGCAACCTGATCTCCTGCGACTGGCCCGGCTTCCTGCGCCGCCGTGTTGAGAAGTCTCTTGACAATGTGAAGTGCCTCTTCTTCAATGGCGCTCAGGGCGACGTCAACCACGTTGACGTTAAGGCAACCGACGGCGACTTCAACGACATGTTCAACGACTTTGACGATGTAGCCCGCGGCTACGGTCACGCCCGCCACATTGGTAACGTTGTTGCCGGTGCTGTTCTGCAGGTTTTCGACAAGGTCAACTATGTGGATGTGGACTCCCTGCGTTACATCCAGACCATGGCAAAAATGCCCTCCAACATGCCCACCCCCGAGCAGCTGCCGTTGGCAATCGAGTACAACCGCCTGCATGAGGAAGGTCGCGATGACCTGATTCCCTTCGAGGCAATGGAGCTGACCACCGTCGTCGCAGAAGCTGCCCGTATGGTCAAGCTGCAGAACGGTCCTGAGAGCTTTGACATGGGCATCGGTGCTTTGGCTTTGGGTAACATTGCCTTCGTCGCCATCCCCGGCGAACCCTTCACCGGCATTGGCCGCGGTCTGAAGCTGGCAGAGGGCTGGACTATGGTTCTGCCCATGTGCCTGACCAACGGCTCCGACGGCTACTTCCCCATGAAGGAAGCCTACGACGAGGGCGGCTACGAAGCCCGCTCCTCCCGCTTTAAGGCCGGCGTTGCTGAGAGAATCATTGCAGAGGGCTGCAAGCTGCTGGATCAGCTTCGCTGATTACTTAAGAAAAGAGGTCACATCATGAGTACCAATATCAAAGCACCGTTCTTTGAGATCGGCCCCAAGTCCTACCTGTACGGTCAGGATGTCATTGATCTAGCGATCGCCGCTGACAAGGCATCCGAAAAGTACGATGTGGACATCATCTTCACCACTCCCATCGTTGAGATCGCCCGTGTCAAAGCCGCTACCAAGCGCATTCACGTGTTCGCGCCTCACATGGATCCCATCGTCCCCGGTCGGGGTCTTGCCGACATCCTGCCCGAATCTCTGGTGGCTGCCGGTGCTGAAGGCGTTATGCTGAACCACGTGGAAAAGCCCGTCACCTTTGACACCCTCGCCGCCACCATCAAGCGCGCCGAGGAAGTGGGTCTGACCACTATCGTCTGCGCCGACTCCATGGCAGATGCAAGCAAGATCGCCACCCTGCATCCCGACATCATCGTCGCTGAGCCTTCCGAGCTGATCGGCACCGGCGTCAGTGTCGGTCCCGAGTACGTGGAAGCCGCCACCAAGTGCGTCAAGGATGTGGACGCAAACATTCTCGTCCTCACCGCTGCAGGTATTTCCAACGGTCAGGATGTCTACAACACCATCATCGCAGGTGCTGATGCCACCGGCTCTTCCTCCGGCGTTGCAAAGGCTGCCGACCGCGCTGCCATGGTTGACGAAATGATTGCCGCCGTCCGCAAGGCTTGGGACGAGCGCAACGCATAAACGAATCAATATTTTTTTGGAGGTAATCAAAAATGGAATTTACAATGATTCAGAAAGAAATTCAGCTGCAGTCCCGCGGTTGGATCCCCACCTTCCACGACATCACCATTGATGTCCACAAGATCGTGGAGGAGTCCGGCATCCAGAACGGTACCGTCTCCATCGTTTCCCACCACACCACCTGCTCCGTTATGATTCAGGAATGCTCCCACGACTTCGATTCCTTCGATCTGGAGTATCTGCAGCACGACCTGCTGGACATCATGCGCAAGATGATCCCCGACTTCGTCAACGAAGGCGACTACCGTCACCCCGGCCCCGTTCACGCACAGTACGGCCGTTATGTTGATGAGCCCGGCAACTTCACTTCTATGAACACCGACGGTCACCTGCGCTCTGTCTTCTTCGGCAGAAGCGAGACTCTGACCATCAAGGACGGCAAGCTGGATCTGGGCGAATTTGCTCATGTCTACTTCATCGACTGGGATCATGTCCGCGCCCGTCCCCGTCAGGTCAACCTGACTCTGTTCGGCACCAAGGAAGATGTGGGCGATCGCAAGTACAACGGCGGTCAGGTCGTCAACACCCTGCGCAAGTTCCCCGCTGAGGAGAAGGCTTATCTGGCGCAGTACGACGAGTGGAAGCAGAGATAATTCTCCTTGTCAGGAAAAGGGGGAAATCCTTTTGCAAGCACTTGTAAATGCTGAGCTGGTCATGCGTGACCATTTTATCCCCGAAGCGGTGCTGTTTGTGGAGAATGGTATCATCAAGGGCTTTGGTGAGATGCGCAACACCCCCATCCCGGAGGGCTGTGAGATCATCGATGTGCAGGGCGCTTACGTCGGCCCCGGTCTGATCGATACCCACAACCACGCCGGCGGAGGAAAATGGGTCTACGAAGATCCCGCCCATGCCGCACAGTTCAATCTCCGGCACGGCACCACCACCATGCTCCCGACCCTGTACTTCAACCAGAACCGTGAAAATCTGCTGGCGCAGATCGAGATCATGAAAAACGCCATACAGACCCCCGAATGTGCAAACTTCGTCGGTCTTTACATGGAAGCACCTTACTTAAACCCCAAGTTCGGTGCAGACCGGGAGAATAATCCGTGGAAAGCACCCATCAACAAGGCAGACTATCAGGCACTTATCGATGCCGTCGGCACCTGCGCTTACGCATGGTGCGTTGCCCCCGAGCGGGAGGGCATTGAGGAATTTGTCAAAGACTGCAAGGCAGCCAATCCCAAGGTCATCTTCACCGTTGCCCACTCGGAAGCGTCCCCTCAGCAGATCGAAGCACTGATGCCCTACGGTCTGAAGGTGGGTACGCACCACACCAACGCCACCGGCGACCGTGTGTTCTACCCGGAGGTGCGGGGTGTCTGCGTGGACGAAACCGTCAACTACAACCGGGAGATCTACGCCGAGCTGATCTGTGACAGCCGCGGCATCCATGTCGACCCCTACATGCTCCGTCTTGTGCGCCGCATCAAGGGCGACGATCGGATCATGCTGGTGTCCGATTCCTGCGTCTTTGACGGACCGATCCCCGACGGCTATGACGGCGTGACTGACATCAACTTCGACTTTGAAGGCGAGATCGCCGGCTCGAAGCTGACGCTGGATGTTGCCTGCCGCAACATGATGAAGCACACCGGCGCGTCCCTTGTGGATGTGTTCCGTTTCGCGTCCTACAACCCCGCCAAGTGCTACGGCATGACCGATCGCGGCGAGATCGCCGTCGGCAAGCGTGCTGACCTGATCGTCGTGGATCACAAAATGAACATTCAAAAAGTATTTATAAAAGGAGAACTCGTAAAATGAAAGACTTTATCGTCGATCCCGCAACCAAGTTTGACTTCCAGCCTGCTGAGTTTGTCCCCTTCAAGGACAAGGCCGTTCTGGAGCGCGTGCGCAACATGAGCGGCAAGGAGCTGGAGCAGCGCGAGGAGTGGTGGCATCCTGAATTTCAGGTCAAGGTTATGATGAACCCCCATCCCGTTCTGATTGCCACTCTGTTTGAGCGTCTGAGAGCTGCTTCCGAGGCCGGCAAGACCTTCACCATGATTCTCGGCAACCCCGAGCCCGACACCTACATCCCTCTGGCACAGCTGATCAACTACTTCCAGATCGACTGCTCCAAGGTTCATCTGTTCGCAGAGGACGAGTGGGCTGATCAGGACGGCAACATTGCCCCCATTACCTACGAGGCAGGCTTTGCCCACTCCATGATCAAGTATCTGCAGCAGCAGATCGACCCCAAGCTGCGTATGCCCATGGAGAATGTCCACTTCCCCACCAACGAGAACATCAAGGATTACTCCAAGATCATCAACGACATCTCCGAGGGCGGTGCTGACATCGCTTCCACCTCTCCCGGTTGGGCGGGTCACATGGCATTTGTCGATCCCATCCCCGAGTTCATCGGCTCCGGCGACATTGAAGAGTGGCTGAACCAGCCCGCTCAGATCGTCAAGCTGCACCCCATGACCATCATGCAGAACTCCCTGAACGGCACCTTCGGTCAGTCCGGCGACATCGCAAACGTTCCTCCCTGCGCCGCTACCATCGGACCTCTGGACGTGATGCGCGCCAAGGAGCGTATCGAGGTTCACGCACTGGCTACCTGCGGTACCTTCTCCTCCTGGCAGAGAATGATCTCCCGTCTCTGCACCCACGGTCCCATCACTCCCTACCTGCCCAGCACCATGCTGCAGACCAAGAAGACTCAGGTCTACATCAGCGACGAGCTGGCTGCTCCCTTCGCATGCTGGGAGAAGGTTGGTTACTAATCCCCCACAAGCTATACCCCCAATCCCTCATGGGGATTGGGGGTTCACCCCATCTCGAAAACGGAGGACGCACAGAATGTATATCGGCATCGATCTTGGCAGCACCAACACAAAGGCTGCTCTTTACAGCGAAAACCTGACCCTTTTGGATCAGAAGGGCTGTCCCGTGGAGTATTTCCGGGAGGACGGCTTTGTCGAATTTGATATTCTTGCGTATTACGAAAACCTGCTTGAGCAGCTAAGGGCGCTGCTGCAGGCACACCCCGAGGTAACGGTACGGCAGATCGCCTTCACCGGTCAGGCGGAATCTCTTGTCTGCCTTGATAAAAACGGCGATCCCGTGGGAAACGCCATTTCCTGGATGGACGAGCGCTCCACGCAGGAGTGCGCCATCCTCGCTTCCCAGTTTTCCGACACCGTATGCCGCCGTATCACCGGTCAGCAGGCTGTCCTTCCCACATGGCCTGCCACTAAAATTCTGTGGCTGCGCCGCAACCGTCCTGCGGATTTCGAACGCATCGACTGCTTTATGCTCCTGAAGGACTACATCGTCTATCGCCTGACCGGCAAAAAATGTGCTGATATGTCCATTGCGACCTTCAGCTTTTACTTCGACATTTATCGCAAATGTTACTGGCAGGAAATGCTGGATGCCATCGGCATTACCACCGATCAGCTGCCGCCCTTGGTCGAGCCCTGCACCGTTGCTGGCAATCTGACCGGGGAAGCAGCCAATGCCACGGGTCTGAATGCTGACGTTCTCGTGAACGTCGGTACGCTGGATCACTTTGCCGGTATGATCGGCACGGGCAACACCGCCCCCGGCACCATGACCCTCTCCACCGGCACGGCGATGGTGCTTGCCACCATGGCAGCTGAGGATACCTCTCCCGACTGCGGCATCGCCATGCATTACGGCTTCACCCCTGACACCCACGTCATGCTGCCCGTGATGGAAAGCGGCGGCAACTGTCTGGAGTGGTTCCGCCGCACCTGCCTGAATAACATCGATTATGATATGCTCAATCACGAAGTTGAAAACGCTCCTGATGCACCCGAGCTGCTGTTCCTGCCTTACTTGGTCGGCACCAATGCGCCGGAATTTGACAGCGAAGCCTGCGGTGTCTTCTTCGGTCTTCGTCAGGAACACACCGCATTCCATATGGCAAAGGCTGTGATGGAGGGTGTCAGCTTTGTGCTTCGCAAGAACTGCGACGACATCATTTCCAAGGGAACGGACATCGATTGCATCATCGCCACCGGCGGCGGCGCGAAAAGTGCCATCTGGTGTCAGATGCAGTCCGACATCACCGGGCTGCCGGTGGTCGTCCCCAAGGTATCGGAAGCCGCCTGCCTCGGTGCTGCCATGATCGCGGCACAAAATGACGGTCGCTATGCTGACCTGAGTGCCGCTGCCGCCGGCACCGTCACCATCGTGCGCCGCTATACGCCCCGCGCTTCAGAAAAAACAGAACAAACCTACCGCAAATTCTGCAAGCTGTACGACGCCATGCTGGAAATCGCAAAACTTTGATGGAGGTAAACATAATGAAAAGCTACACACTTTATAAAGTCAACGGTGCTCCCGACTGGAGCAAGCTCCCCGTCATGCCCATCGACACACCTTACAAGGGTTCTGAACGCGTCCCCGTCACCGCACAGGCACAGCTATGCTGGGATGATGAGGGCATCCACGTCCATCTTTCCGCTGTGGAAAGCGACATTCGCTGCGAGCTTACCGGTCTGCTTGACTCTGTTTGTCATGACAGCTGTCTGGAATTTTTCTTCAGCCCCACCGAAGCGCCTACCTACTTCAATATTGAGTTTAACCCAAATTGCGCACTGTTTTTGGGCTATGGTGAGAACGTGGACGATCTGGTGCGCCTGATCCCTCGGGATCAGCAGAAGCTGCTGCAGCCTCACGCAAACCGCACAGCCGACGGCTGGGAGATCTTCTATCATGTTCCCTTCTCCTTTGTTCAGCAGTTCTTCCCCGGTTTCAAGGCATACGAAGGTCTGCACTTCCGTGGCAACTGCTTCAAGTGCGGCGATCTCACTCCCAATCCCCATTTCTTCTCCTGGAATCCGATCACAGGCGAGCCCTTTACCTTCCACCGTCCCGACTGCTACGGCGAGCTGATCTTAGGCGGCGAACAATAAAAAACAGAAACGCAGAGCTTTCAGCTCTGCGTTTCTTGCATTTCTTTAACTTCCAGGGTCAGGTGCTTTTCCTTCCAGAGGGTCACGCCCGCCACCACGCTGATCCCAAGCAGGATGATCGCAGGAATGATCCAAAGGATCGTATCCGTATCCTTCCCGGCTTCCGCCTCCGGGGTTTCGGGCGGCTGCGTCGCAGGCTCTGTTGCTTCGGTTTCTGTAGGTTCGGTCTCGCCCGTGGCTTTCTCCAACACCAGACCGCACACTGTGCAAACCTGATCCGTGGTCGCCGTGGCAGGAGTACCGGGGGTATGGTTCTCCAGCTTTGGAATCGCTTCTTCTATGACTGCCTCACAAAGGCTGCAGGTGTAGCTGATCACGCCCTCTTCCTTGCAGGTCGCTTCCCTGATCGGCACACCGTCTGCATACTGATGCTCGCAGACAATCTCAAAAAGCACTTCCTCCGAAGCCGTTTGCTTCCAATCATCCTTTTCGCTGTCCCATGCGTTTTCATTGACGGCGATCAGCTGCGCCCGATAGCTGCCAATGGGCAGCGTCCTGCTCACGCCGCTGGAAGTGTAGTGGAGCATTTCCACATCTTCCCACTCGCCCTGTCCATTCTCTTTTTGAATTTGCAGGTGATAATGCGTTGTATGGGCAACACTTTCCCATGTAAAATGCGCATTTTCCTTCTTGATGTCGATCTGCAAAACCGGTTGCTCCGGCGGATTCTGATCCCGGGCAGCTTCTACAGCGAAATACTTTTCAAGCAGTGCGGCGGTTTCAATCGCACTCTCAAGCTGACCATCGCCATTTATGTGGTAGTTGACGTATTTTGTTTCGATGATGTAGGTATATTTACCCTCTGTCAGCTTTCCGAACCGAAGCTTGCTGTCAATGGGGCTATAAGCCAGATGATAAACCTGCCCATTGGTTTCAACCGATTGGGAAAGGACAATGTCACCGTTGACATCATGTCCGGCGCGGACATGCACCGCAACCGCAGTCAGGCGATGACCGGCAGATGTAATTTTTCCCTTGACGGAAAAATACTCTCCCTGTGTCAAATAATCGGGACTGGAGGCATCTGCGATGGTGATCTTTGCAGGTTCATCCCGCAGATATGCCACCTTGCTTGCAGGAACATAGCAAGCTGCCTTGCCAAGGCTCTGGAGCTTATACCAGTATTCGCCCCAGTCATTGAGGATCAGTTCTGCTGTTGTCAACTCCGTACCTTTTTCAACGATCCGCATCATTTGAGACTCTGCGTTTTTCTCAGAGCCGCAGGGAAGCGTCATCCCATAGATCTGCTCTGTGGTCTTGACCGCACAGGCAGAGGGATAAATCTCTTTGATCAGTGCCGGTGCCGCGTTGGGATTGAACCACTGGCAAAGAGAGTCGATGCGATCATTTTTATGAGAGCCGCGCACATCGTACTGGGCGGAGGCTTCCGCGATTTTCATGGTAGTGACCGCACAGTTGTTGGGGTCAAGAATTTCATAGGTTTCCGCATCGATTTTTCCGATCACCAATACGTAATGCCCTCTCGCTGAGTAGTTGGGCAGATGAATGACCGGCGGACTGTAGCGACCGTTTCCGTTGATGTAATTTTCCATCGCGGTTGTAAAATCGGTAACCGGCAGCTTGCTGATGGTTGCGTCGCCCCAATCCTGAAAAAAGGTGTGACCTCCACCGTAATCCAAAATATCCTCCGGCGTTTTGTCAACACCCACGTAAGAGAGTGCCATAGAGATGCAAGCGGTGCCGCATTCCGAACCCGGTCCGTAATAGAGACCGGGGATGCGTTTCCACTCCCAATCCCCCCAATACTCATAGCAATACAGCGAGCCGCTTGTAATTTGACTGATATAGCGGATCGTGCCGCTGTGAACGTCAGAGGTATAGTCGTACGCGATCTGGGCATACGGAGGATTGGTGCTGTCTGTTGTTCCCTGCGTGGCTGATGCCGTCAGCGGCAGAAGGGCGCAAAGCGCCGCTGCTGCAAGCAGGATGCACAATATTTTTCGAAACATGTTGCTGTTCCCTTCTTGCGGTCAGCACAAAAGCTGACCGTTTATTCGCCAAATCCTTTCCAATTATACCATATTTTTACAAAATTGCTACTATAAAATCGTTTTTTCTTGTTTCTCCCTCATTTATCCCGGTGTTTGCCGCGCAAATTTCTCCAATCATTTGTAGAATTGTTCAACAATCCTCTTGATTTTTTTGTTTTTCAATGTATAATGAAGTTGTCCCTGCGTTGCAGACGACAATCTTTTGTATATTTTCTGAAGGAAAGAAAGGCGGAATTACCCATGAAAAAGTATGTTTTCGCTGGTGCAAGCCAGCGTGCCCTCAAGATGTTCTGCAAGCCCATGCTTGCTGACTACCCCGATATTCTCAAGGTCTGCGGTGTCTACGACATCAACTACGGCCGCGCAAAGACCTTCGCAGCAGAAGCCGGAGCAAGCTTCGCTGCTTACGAGGATTTCGACGTGATGCTGGCAACCGAAAAGCCCGATTTCGTCATCGTCACCACCGTTGACGTCTATCACGCAGAGTACATCATCCGTTCTCTGGAAGCCGGCTGCGATGTCATCACCGAAAAGCCCATGACCACCCGCGACGATCTGTGCCGTAACATTCTCGAGGCTGAGAAGCGCACCGGTCACAAGGTCATCGTCACCTTCAACTATCGCTACGCTCCCTTTATGACCAAGGTCAAGGAGCTGATCGTCTCCGGCGCCATTGGCGACGTTTACAGCGTTCACTTTGAGTGGCTGCTGACCCGCAACATGGCTCTGGAAGGTCACGGTGCCAGCTATTTCCGCCGTTGGAATGCCCGTATGGAAAAGTCCAGCGGTCTGCTGGTACATAAGAGTACCCACCACTTCGATCTGGTCAACTGGTGGCTGGGTCAGCGTCCTGAGAAGGTCTCCGCTTTTGCGAAGCTGAACCTCTACGGTGCCAAGAACTCTCCCTACGCAGATGTTCCCGCCCCCGGTCTGCGCTGCGCCAACTGCCCCCATGCCAAGGAGTGTCAGTTCTTCTACAAGCCCGACGAATTTGAGGAGCGTTTCTATATCGCCAACGAATCCTATGACGGCTACATGAAGGACAACTGCGTCTACGCTGCCGACATCGACATCTACGACACCATGGCTGTCAACGTCCAGTACAACAAGGGTGCTATGCTGACCTACTCCCTGAACGCAACTGCTATGTACGAAGGCTGGCACTGCGTCATCAACGGCTCCAAGGGTCGTCTGGAGATCCACAACTATGAGCAGGGCATCGACAAGAAGCCTGAAAACCACATCCGTCTTTACGACCTGAACAACAACGTCACCGATTTTGCCATTGGCAGAGCCGGCGGCGGTCACGGCGGCGGCGACGTCCGTCTGCGCAACATGCTGTTCCTAGACAACATTCCCGATCCGCTGGGTCATGCAGCCGGCACTGCTGACGGCGCATACTCCATTCTGGTGGGTGTGGCTGCCAACAAGTCCATCAAATCCGGCGAGATCGTCTGCATCGAAGACCTGCTGAAATAAGGGGTCAGCTATGGCAGATATGATCACCATCACGCGCAAAGAGCTGGAAGACAAGCTCTTTCGCATTTTCGATCCACTGCATGTCAGCCGTGACGACAGCAAACTGATCGCTGACACACTGATTCAGGCAGAGCAGTGGGGTGTCACATCCCACGGCGTGCTGCGTGTGGAGCATTACGTCCGCTGCCTGCAATCCGGCGGCATTCTGCCGGAAGCGGCTTTCACCGTAGAGCAGCAGTGCGGCAGCTGGGTGCGCGCCAGCGCAAACGGCGGTCTGGGTATTCCCGCCAGCTGCAAGGCGACGGATCTCGTCATTGACCTTGCCAAGGAGCATGGCATCGGTGTCGTCAACCTGAAGGAAAGCCACCACAATGGTGCTGAAGGTGTCTATGCCAACAAGATCGCACAAGCTGGCATGATCGGCATGGTCATGAGCACCGGCAATCCCATCATGGCGATCACCGGCAGCTGCGAAGCCACCATCGGCAACAATCCCTTTGCCTATGCTGTTCCCGCCGGCAAGTACAACACGCTGATGATGGACGTTGCCATGAGTGCCGTTGCCGATGGCAAGGTGCAGGTGGCAAAGGCAACCGGCAAGCTCCTTGATCCCGGCTGTATTCTCGACAAGGACGGCAAGCCCAGCGTCATGCCAGACGATTACCTCAGCGGCGGCGTTCTGCTGCCCTTCGGCGCGCATAAGGGCTACGGGCTTTCCGTTATGGTCGAGTGCATGGCAGGTATCCTGTCCGGCGCTGCCCTGACCCACGACATCAACTCTTGGAACAAGACGCCCGGTCACTGCGGCAACACCGGTCATATTTTCATCGCCATGGACATCTCCAAGATGATGGCGGTCGCTGACTACGAAAAGTCTGTCGAGACCATGATCGAGCAGTTCAAGTCTGCCAAGAAGGCAGAAGGCGTGCAGGAGATCTTCTACCCCGGTGAGCTGGAGCATCGCCGTGCGGCGCAGGTAGGCGAAAACGTAAACCTGCTGCCCTCCACATGGGAAAAGCTTGAGCTGGCTGCCCAGTATGTGGGCATCACGCTGTAAGGAGAATGAACATGAGCAAACTGATCGCATTAAAAGAAAAGCTGGCAGCACGCCAGCCGGTGCTGTCGAGCACCATTGTCAACCTCTCCTGGACGGGCATCATCCAGAAGGCATCCGCCTTCCCCTTTGACATGATGATGTTCGATCTTGAACACGGTACCCTTTCCATCGAATCCGTGGAGGAAATGCTGCGGATGTGCCGTCTGTGTGACCTGCCGTCCATCGTGCGGGTGCCTGATTGTGTGCCGCATCTGATCTCTAAGACTCTCGACATGGGTGCCGATGGCGTTCTGATCCCCAGAGTGGAGCGCTTGGAGCAGGTGGAAACCGCCATCCGCTGCGCACGTTACTATCCCCGTGGCCGCAAGGGCTGCGGCGGCTTCTCCAACCTCCGCGCCGAGGATCAGGGCAGTGTCGAAGTTTACAACGACAACCGTCTGATCTTCATCCAGATGGAGTCCAATGAAGGTCTTGCCATTCTGCCGGAAATTCTTGAAAAGTACGGCAAGGAGCTGGCAGGTGTCCTGATCGGACCTTACGACACCTCCATCATGATCGGCACACCGCTGGATATTCTCAGCGATGTGATGACCGACTACATCCGCAAGGTCTTTGACATCTGCAATGCCTACGGCATTTCCTGCGGCAGCTTTGTGGACGGTCCTGAGTTGATTGCCCGCTACCGGGATCTGGGCGGCAACGTCTACTGGACCGGCACAGACATTGGTATGCTCTGCATGGGCTTCAAAGCCACCTGCGATGCCTTCCAGACCGAAACCAAATAACATTTCCAGCCCCCTCAGCAGAGGGGGCTTTGTTATGCATAGAAAAATATTGCATTTTTCCCCTTCGCGTAGTATATTATGGGTAGAAGTAATCACGAAACGAGGTGCACACTATGAAACTGATCCTTGCAATCGTAAACAATGACGACAGTGCCTTGGCGGCTTCTGCTTTGACGGAAGAGGGCTTCTCTGTCACCAAGCTCGCCACCTCCGGCGGCTTCCTGCAGGTGGGCAACACTACCTTCCTGATCGGTACAGACGATGACCGCACGCAGCAGGCAATCGACATTCTGAAAACCCATTGTACCACACGTAAGCAGGTACGCAACGCCATGCCGTCCCTCGGTTTTGGTCTGCACCACATGAACATGCCGGAGGTCGTCACCGTAGGTGGCGCGACCATTTTCGTGCTGGACGTGGACCACATGGAAAAGATCTGAAATACATACAAAAGTGGCGCAGCCGGTCGGCTGCGCCACTTGCTTTTTTTATTCTTAGAAGGAGAATGCTTCTACGCTGTAGTAAGCCATATTGGTCTGACGGACATCCAGTCTGCCGAAGCAGGCACAGATAGGCACATCGCTCTTGACCCACAGGGTGTACTGAACAGCTTCGCCCAGCATCAGACCCTTTTCGCCAATGGGCTTGTCCAGACGGACACACATGGTTCTCATGCCGTCCAGCTCATAGAAGATGCCGCCGATGGGATCCTTGTCCTCGAACACGAAGACCAGCTCGATCTTTGCCTTGGCGTCGTTGAGGTTGGTGAGCATTAGGGCCTCGTGACCCTCAAAATCGGGGTTGTCGCCCTGAGGGGGCAGGTAACCGTCACAAAATACCCAGTTATTCTTACCGATCATAGTGTGTTTCCTCCTTATTTGTACAGGGCAGGGATCGCCTTGTCGTTGTAGGTGGTCATGCGCTTGCTGCCCTTATCGGTGATGAGGTAGCAGTCCTCAACACGGAAGGAGCCCCACTCCATACCCTTGAAGTAAGCATCGATGCAGATCGCCATACCCTCTTCGATGACGCGCTTGTTGGCGACGGAGAAGACAGGTGCTTCGCACTCCAGCATGCCGGTGCTGTGCAGGCTGCCGTAGGGGCAGTAATCGATGTAGCCGTACTTGGTCAGGTAATCGGTGTAAGTATTCAGAACGATGTCACAGGGAGTGCCGGGGATCATCTTGGCAGAAGCCTCGTTCAGTGCGTCGTATGCACACCAGACAGCATCACGCATGTACTGGGGAATCTCGCCCAGAACCAGAGGCGTGCAGATGATGCCGTTGTAGCCTTCGTAGGAGACACCGGCGCCGATGCTGATCATTTCGCTTGCCTGAATCTTGCGCATCTCATTTCTGCGCATGCTGACGAAGGAGTTCTGCTGACCGGAAGCGATCATGGGAGCAAATGCCTGAACATAGCTCTCAGCACCCAGACGCATCATCTCGTACTCGAACATGCCCTCGATCTCGCGCTCGGTCATGCCGACTTCGATCTTGGGAACGACGTTGGTGAACATCTCGGAGACGATCTCCCAGTTGGTCTTCAGCAGCTCGATTTCAGCAGCGCTCTTGCGGATTCTCTGCTCGTAGTGGATGTCGTCCATGTCGATGATCTCGGCATCGGGGAAGACCTTTCTCAGCTTATCCATGATGATGGCGGGGAAGATCAGACGACCGATGAAGCCGACCTTCTTTGCGTTGGGACGGGTAGCCTTGACCTGACGGAACAGCTCCTCGAACTCCAGCTGACCCTCGGTGTCGTACTCGAAGCCGGAAACCTCACCGATCTCGGGCAGAATGGCGATGCGGCTGTTCGGCAGCTTGTTCTTCAGCTGGCAGTCATCGTAGGAGGCCTGACCGGAGCAAACGATGACTTCACCGTCAGCGGGGATGATGATTGCGGAGTTTTCATTGGTAGGCGCAAAGCCGCAGTAGTAGCGAACGATTGCAATTTCCAGCAGGTTGGAGTAGCCGACCACGAAGTCGATTCCCTGCTCTGCCATCTTAGCGCGCAGGGCGTCTACTCTGGCCTGATACTCTTTGCCTTCAATGCTTTTTGCGTAGTACATAGTAATTCTCCTTTGGTTCGTGTTTTTGACGGCATGCCGGGCACACCGCTCTCTTCGAAATCATTATACAACCTCATTGGAAAATTTTCAATAGCGGATTGTGACATTCTGACAGTTTCTTCCGTTTTCTTTCCCATATCCCTGCGCGGAAAAATGCCCGGAGCCTTGCCCCGGGCATCTGATTATTTTGTCTTTTGTGCTTTGAGGGCTTTTCTTTCTTCCTTGGTTCTGAAGAAACGCTCCAGCTCCGGCACAAGTACCATGCAGATCAGCGCAGCGGTAAAACCGCCGTTGTACAGGCAGAAGCCGCCATGCAGCTTGGGTACGGAGGTGACCAGCAGATAGTGCAAAATTGCCGCCGCAAAGCCATAACGCCAGCCATACTTATCGGAGATCGGACTCAGACCGTTGGCATAGCACAGACCGACAACGATCGCCTGCGCATTGATCGCACCGGCAAAATTGCCGCCGACCAGCGGTGCCAGCCAGCCACAGACCGTGGATGCCACGAAATAGCCCAGCATAATGGG
Source organism: Oscillospiraceae bacterium (assembly GCA_015067495.1). Taxonomy (GTDB): domain Bacteria; phylum Bacillota; class Clostridia; order Oscillospirales; family Oscillospiraceae; genus Faecousia. Next base: position 42,599 of record SVMI01000007.1, read on the forward strand.
CCAGACATTGAACGGATGAGAGCCGGAATTACAGCACGCCAGCATGCAGAAAATGATGCCGAAGGTCACGCCGTTGAAGGTCGCGCCGATCAGGTTGTAGTAACCCAGAATGAACAGACCGTACACGCCCACGTTCATCAGGAAGGTAGCATTGCCGTAGGTGGAGGAGAAGTTGGTCACCGTTTCGGGATCAACAAGCAGCTTCCAGTAATCCTTCGGCTTGCAGCCCATCAGGAAGGCAACAACGATGCAGATCACAAACACCGCACCGCAGAAGATGTTGGCGGTCATCTGGGATGCAACGTCCATGCCGCCGATGGCGGGTACATCGTCCACCTTCAGACCCATGGTGTTGTAGAGGATCGCATTGAGCAGGAAAGCCGTCATGCCGATCGGCAGCGCAGCGGAATACAGATCAAAGCCCTTATGCACCTTGGGAGAGTGGGCAAGACCTGCCGGCAGGAAGAAGCCGATGATCAGACCCACCAGCAGCGCAAGACCCAGACCGGGCCAGTTGAAGCCGATGGTCTCGGTGTTCGGATAGCGCAGCAGCAGCTCAGAGATCAGCGGTGCGATGCCGGTGGAGAACAGCATTGCGTTCACCAGACCCGGCAGGGGTTCTTTCTTCACAAGACCGTAAAGAACAACGCCCGCAACAGTGGGCCAGATGTTCAGAACGTTGATGCCCCATGTGCAGAAGCCTGCGGTCAGCAGGAATGCCAGCGTCGAGACGTTATTGGGCTTGACACCGGGCAGGCAGTAAATGCCAAGGAAAACGGCACACACCAGTGCTGTATTCAAAAAGGTGCCCGCATAGCCGCCAACATAGAAATAGTTGGTGGAGATCTTCGCGGGGCTGGTGATGATCCGCCACAGACCGCTGAGCATATCGCCACGATCCGGAACACACACCGCGGCAACCAGAAAAGACAGCGTGATAAAGCCGAAGAACAGCTTCAGGAAGCGGTCTTCAGACAGTGCATTCAGCTTTTTCATATGTATCTTCCTTCTCTACAAATTCGGAAGGCGGGCAACAGCCCGCCCTGTGGGTGCTTAGAAGAAAGCACAGGCGGAAAACCGCCTGTGCTCTCACAAAAATCAGAACAAGCCGGAGACCTTGCCGGTTTCGGTGTCGATATCGACGCGGCGATAAGCGGGGTCAGCAGCAGTACCGGGCATCATGGAGATGGTGCCTGCCATCGGGCAAAGGAACTTGGCGCCGCCGTATTCCAGAATGTCGCGGATGGTCAGCTTCCAGCCGGTGGGAACGCCCTTCTTGGTGGGATCGTCGGACAGGGACAGGTGGGTCTTAACCATCATGGTGCAGTAGTCAGCGTACTTGGGATCGGACTCGAAGCGCTGTGCCTTCTCGATTGCCAGAGGCTGCCAGACAACGCCGTCAGCACCGTAGACTTCCTTCGCGATCAGCTCAACGCGCTGACGCAGAGGCATCTCCAGATCGTACAGGAACTTGACTTCGTTCTTGCTCTCACAAGCTTCGACAACGACCTGAGCCAGCTCAGCAGCGCCTTCGCCGCCGTAACGCCAGTGGTTGGACTCAGCGCAACGGATGCCGCGCTCAGCACACAGCTTCTTCAGCAGAGCGACTTCTGCGTCGGTATCGGTGTAGAAGCGGTTGATGCAGACGACGGGAGTGATGCCGGACTTCAGGATGGTGTTGACATGGTGGAACAGGTTGCAGGTACCCTTCTCCAGCAGTTCAAGATTCTCTTCCTTGTACTCCTTGGGCAGGGGTGCGCCGGGGGTGACCTTGGGGCCGCCGCCGTGCATCTTCAGGGAACGGACGGTAGCAACCAGAACGGAAACGTTGGGAGTCAGTCCGGACAGGCGGGTCTTGACGTTCCAGAACTTCTCGAAGCCGATGTCAGCTGCAAAGCCGGACTCGGTGACATGGTAGTCGAACAGCTTCAGTGCCAGACGGTCAGCGATAACAGAGGACTGACCGATCGCGATGTTTGCGAAGGGACCGGCGTGGATCAGAACAGGCTGATGCTCGACGGAGTAGCACATGGTGGGGTTGATAGCGTTACGCATCCAAGCTGCCATAGCGCCGGCAACGTCCAGATCCTCACAGGTAACAGGCTCGCCGGTGACGGAGTAAGCAACAACGATCTTGCCGATGCGCTCGCGCAGGTCCTTCAAATCCTTGGCAACAGCCAGGATAGCCATCAGCTCGGAGCCGACAGCGATGCCGAACTTGGACTGCATGGTGAAGCCGTCCAGACGGCCGCCCAGACCGATAACGATGTTACGCAGGCTCTGTGCGCAGAAGTCGATGATCCAGCCCATCTCAACGCGGGTGGGGTCGATATTCAGACGCTTCAGACCCTTCTTTGCCAGCCACTCGTCGGTGTTGTTGCGCTCGTGCTGCATACGGGCAGTCAGAGCGACCATGGCCAGGTTGTGAGCGTTCATGATGTCGTTGATGTCGCCGGTCAGACCGAGGGAGAACTCAGTCATGGGCATCAGCAGAGCGTTGCCGCCGCCTGCAGCAGTACCCTTGACGTTCATGGTGGGGCCGCCGGAGGGCTGACGCAGAGCACCGCCTGCGTTCTTGCCGATGTAGCCCAGACCTTCGATCAGGCCCAGAGAAACGGTGGACTTACCCTCGCCGAAGGGGGTGGGGGTAACAGCGGTAACCTCGATGAACTTGCCATCGGGCTTGTCCTTCAGACGGTTCATAACCTTGATGAAGTCGATCTTGGGGGTCTTGCCGTAGGGGATGATTTCCTCGGGCAGCAGACCGAGCTTTTCGCGGAAGTAGTCAACAGAGGGCAGAGTCTTCTCTGCTTCCTCAGCGATCTGCCAGTCAGCGAACTTGGTGGGATCGAGTTTTACAAAACCCTTTTCGTCTACGTACTTGCCATTCTCGTCATAAACGATTGCCATTTTATTTCCTCCTAATTTTCAGCGCTATGCGCATGATATACATAATTTTACACGGAAATAGCGGTATTGTCAACGGATAGCCAAATATTTCCGCTTGATCCAGAAAGAATTATACTCATTTCACTTGCCAAAATAAATAAGTTTATGATATTATATTCATAGATATAAACTATAGATCGAGGTTTGTCAAATGAACTACAATTACCTGCGCTATTTTTCCGTCTTGGCGGAGCTGGAGCATTATACCCTTGCCGCCGCGCGGCTGGAAATTTCCCAGCCGTCGCTGAGCAGTGCCATCCGCAGCCTTGAAAACGAGCTGGGTGTCAAGCTGTTTGAGAAGGTCGGAAGAAACATCCGCCTGACGGAGCAGGGACAGTATTTTCAGAAAAAAGTCGATGCCGCCATGTCGGAGCTGTCTGCCGCCACGGAAATGCTCCTTTCCAGCCGTGACAACGCACCCATCGTCATCCGACTGGGGTTCGTGTCCGGCGCGCTGCAGGGTGTGATCTCCCAGATCATGGCAAGCTATGTGCGCGACTCCAACCGCTTTCGCTTTCACATCACAGAAGGCTCTGCCAGAGATCTGATGGAGCTGCTGCATCAGGAGAAGCTGGATCTCGCCATCGTGGATGTCACCTCCCGCGACCGCAGCCTGCACTTTCGCAAGCTGCGTCAGCGCAATTTCTATGTTGCCGTCCCGGAAGGTCATGAGCTGGCGCAGCGCACGGAGCTGAACGCATCGGAGCTTGCCAGCTATCCGCAGGTCGGCTTCAGCCACAGCATGGATCACAATTTTGAGGACTGGGCAAGCCGCCCGGACGTTCCCCAGCAGTTTGTCTGTCAGGTCAACACCGTCAGCAGCGCACTGAATCTGGTGTGCGCCGGGCTTGGCATCACCATCGTCCCCGACGAATGTATCCTGCCGCTGGAGGGCGTTCACTACATCCCGCTGGTCAACCGCCATCAGGCGCTCTATTCCTGCGTGGTCTACGACCGCTGGCTGGATCCGCCGGTGTGGGAATTTGTGGAGCGCATCATCAAATCCGCGCAGACAAAATAACTGCTTCTTAAAAAACACCGATTTTCAAACGAAAACCGGTGTTTTTGATTAAATTGCGTTTTTCAGGCTCTGTGCCTGCAGACGGGCTGCGGCTCTGCGCAGCGCGGGAATGTCCGCGCCGTCCAAAAGCATCCGATAGAAAGACAAAATGAGCTTTGCCAGCGGCTCGTCAGCGGCAAGGTTGGATACCTCCCGCAAAACCGCGGCGGCTTTTTCCATGGTCTGCTCGCTGCCGTTTTCCGCAAGATACCGGCGCACGCCGGCAGCCGCGCCCACCGCGATGTGGCACGGGGTAATCCCCTGCTGCAGTGCCAGCTTGCCCGCGCCGATCAGGCGATCCTCAGGACTCAGCTTGCGGGCAGGATCGCCGCCCACGCGCTGGCAGGTATCGCCCAGCGCAGCATTGGTGAAGCGACCCAGCAGATCGTCGATATGATCCATCAGCGGCTTCAACGGCGCATCGTACTGCGCCGCCAGTGCCTGCGCGCTTTCCAGCATGGCATTCTTCACAAGGATGTACACATCCGCCAGATCAACGGACTGATAGATATAGTCCAATCCCAGCAGGTCGCCCAGATAAGCGCAGGTGGCGTGACCCATATTATGGATGTAGAGCTTGCGCTTGAGGTAGAAGTCGAAGGGGCTGTAGGGTACGAGATCCGCAATTTCAGGGATCTCGCCCTTGAAGGCGTCCTTGTCCACGGGCAGATAGCCGTACTTTTCAACACAGACCCGCAGCGGATCGCCGTCCTTCATCTCCTCCGTCTGCACGGGAACCATACGACCGATGGAAGCCTCCACCAGACCCACGGTCTGATCAAACAGCTTGCACTCTTCCTCGCTCAGCTGCTCCTTGAGCATGCCCTCGAGGACATGGTTTGCATTCATCAGGTTTTCGCAGATGATGATGTTCAGCGCACCGCCGCCTGCCGCCCAACGCTTACGAAGACCGGCGACGATGTTCGGCACGATGAACTTCAGCACCCGCACGCCAACTGCCGTCGCCATAATGTCGCACTGCGCAATGGCGCAAGCCACCGCTTCTGCGTCGTTGCCGTCTACGGCGGTGACATTTTCCGTCCAGACATCCTCGTAACCGTCATTGGAGACATAGCGCACGGGATAGGTGTGCTTCTCCTGCAGTGCCTGCACCACCGGCATGGCAACATCCACAAAGGACACCTCGTAGCCGCAGCGGCTGAGCAGCGCGCCGATGAAGCCGCGACCGATGTTGCCGGCACCGTACATAACAGCTTTTTTCATAGTTTTTCCTTCGGAGCGCTTAGTTGCACTCAGCCTCCAGCGGACCTGCCAGATCCTTCAGGAAGAACAGGCGGCCGGGCAGCGTGGGAATGTAAGAGGAGGTGACCCAAGGATTCTTGCCGTAGCGCAGGGTCATCCACAGAGACATACCCTGCCACTGCATGCCACGACCCAATGTGCCGTCTGCGCCGCCGATGGCGTAGTCAGCCTGCAGGAACAGACCGGGGCCGATGGTGTTGGCGCGGCAAGGAACCAGCGTGGTTCTGGACTTGAAGCTGGTCAGGGCATTCTGCTCAACGGTCAGGGGATGCAGCATTGCCGCAATACGGTAGGGTGCTTTTTCCCACTCGGAAGCATCCGCATAATCAGCGGCAAAGGTAGGCTCCCAGAATGCGATGTGGCACATTCTGCCGATGCCGTAGACCAGCACCAGCTTTGCGCCCTCTGCCTTCAGCGCGGCGATCTTGCTGGGATAGGTGGGCAGGTTTTCCTTGGTGGCGAAATTTCTCTGATCCTTGGGAACAGTCAGCTCGCCCAGCGGGTTGAAAAGAGCCTGCTCCATGGCGTACTGGAATGCGCCGGAATTATCGGGCGCAAGGGTGTTGCCTTCGCTGTCAGCCCACTCGTCCATATTGAAGGTATAGACATGCTCACAGGAGATCTTCCACTCCTTCAGGAAGTAGACGACCCACTTGTACATACCCATAGGGCCGACAGGCAGGATGAAGGCGACCTTCTCGCCCCGCTCCTTTGCCAGCTTGATCTGCATAGCGATCTCGTGACCCATGTAGGTCTCAAACTCGCCCAGCGCATCGCACTGCACAAGGTTGAAGCCCTCGTTCCAATGGGGCTGACGGACGGTGATGTTCTCGGGAGCATCGATGCAGGCATCGATCTTCTCGAAGTCCCAACCAGCGGGATAGAAGCCCTCCAGCGCGGAGCCCTTGACGGTAGAATTGAAATTCATAATATTGCCCTCTTTCGTTAGATTTTGGGGTGTTGCTTTCCTGATTTGATTATACCTTTGAGGGACTTGCATTGGAGTGCGAAATCGGTTATAATAATTGTAAAATCAGACAGCGGAGGTGCAGCATGGAAGATAAATTTACCGGTCAGGGATTTGAGAAGCTTTTCAATGTGGACAGAATCATGACCATCTTCTATATGGAACTGCCCAAAAATTTCTATTATGACGGGGAAAAGCACGACTTTTGGGAGATGGTCTACATCGACAAGGGGGAGATGCTCTGCACCGCAGATACGAACCGCTTCATCCTCAAAAGCGGCGAAATGACCTTCCACAAGCCCAATGAGTTTCACAATCTCTCAGGCAACAACGACGTGGCGCCCAACGTCAGCATCATCACCTTCCGCTGCAACAGCCGTGCCATGAAGCGCTTTGACGGCAAAATTTTCCGCCTGAGTGCGGAAGAAAAGAGCCTTCTGTCGTCGCTGATGGCAGAAGGAACCTCCTGCTTCCGGCTGGAGGACGAACACGACCCTCTGCTCCAAAAGCTCAACAAAGTCTCCCCCAGCCCCTTCGGCAGCAGTCAAATGACCAAAAATCTGCTGGAGATCTTCCTGATCAAGCTCTGCCGCAACACCGATGTGGTGACCAAGTCCATGCGCCAAAGCTTTGTCATCGACGGTGTGGATGTGCCTTATCACATTAAGGAAATTCTGGACTTTCTGCACGCCAACATCTACGGCAGGCTAACCATCGCCGATGTGGCGCGGCACGTGGGAAAAAGCGAAAGCACCGTCAAGCAGCAATTCGCCCTCTACCGCAAGAGCGGCATCATCCACTACTACAACAGTCTGAAGATCAAGGAGGCACGCCGCCTGATCCGGGAGGGCAAGTACAACATTACACAGATCTCCGACCTTCTCCACTTTGACAATCCACAGTATTTTTCTAAGTGCTTCAAGGTCTACACCAAAATGACCCCCAAGGAATACAAGGATTCCATCATCCGATAAAAAAGCACAGTCCACAAGGACTGTGCTTTTTGAATCAAACACGGGTACGAAGCTTTCGAAGTGTCGGGAAGAAGAAGCAAAGCAGCATCACGATCGACAGTATCCAGCCAATGGGCCAGACCAAATACAAGAATGTCAGATTCGGATAGAGCGGAAAAACTCCGTAGACCCACACAAATCGCAAGGCGCACATGAAAATCAGCGTCGAAACGGTTGCGACATTGGGTCTTCCCATGCCCCGCAAAGCAGAGCCCATGATCTCATTGATGCCGCAGATAAAATAGGTGCTGGAAATGATGATCATTTTCTGCTGAGAATAGGCGATCACCGCCGGACTGTCCGACATGATCGACGAAAGCTGCCGCGAGAAAATCGCCGACAACGCACCGAAGGTGGCGCCCAGCGCAAGGGTGATCAGGACGCCTCTTCCAACCGACTTTGCCGCGCGCTTGATGTTGCCCGCGCCGATGTTCTGGCTGACATAGGGCATCACCGCCAAGGCGGGCGCCGTTGAGATTTGATAGAGAATGCCGTCGAAGTTGTTGGCAATGGAAATGCCGGTGGTTGCGTCCGGTCCGAAGCTGTTCACCGCCGCGGAGATCACCACGTTTGCAAGAGAATACAGTCCCTGCTGCAGACCTGCCGGCACACCAATGCGAAGCACCTGCCCCAGCTCCTGCTTATAAAAGCGGATCATTTTGGGCTTCAGACGAACCATTCCGACATTTTTCAGCAATGCGCGGATACTCAGTACCGACGCAACGCTCCATGAAATGATCGTCGCCAGTGCAACGCCCACAACGGACAGCTTCAGCACCGCAATAAAGAAATAGCTGCACGAAACCTTCACCGCGCCGCTGATGATCAAATACAGCATCGGTCTGCGGGAATCGCCGGCTGCACGCAGAATGGAGGCACAGAAATTATAGATCAGCAGCAGCGGAACACCCGCAAAATAGAGGCGGAAATAGGTTGAACCGCCGTCGAGCAGCTCCTGCGGACAGTTGTTCCACGTCAGAAAAAGCTCCGCGCAGGAGACACCGATAACCAGCAGCAGTGCGCCACCCATCAGCGCCACGGCAAAGGATGTGCCCACTGCCCGATCGACCTTGTCCCGGTCTCCCTCGCCGATAAAGGCGGCAACGGTCACATTCGCACCCGAGGAGATTCCGATCACCAGACCCGTGATCATGGTGATCAGCGTGCCGCAGACACCCACCGCGCCGACAGCAATGCCACTGTCGTCGTAGCTTTTCAGCACCGCCATATCCACGATATTGAACAGATTCTGGATCACGTTCATAATCATTATGGGAATGCAAATCGCAAGCACACCCTTTGTGATTGAGCCGGAGAGCATGTTCACTTCCCGTCTTCTCATAGCAGCATCCTCCCTGCCCTTTCAAGGCATCTGCGCTGACCGTTTGATTTCGAGGTCATTATACCGCCACCCACAGAAAAGTCAATCAATTTTGATTGAAAAAAAGGAAAAACTATGATATTGTAAACACAGATATAAATATACAAATCGGAGGCTTCGCTATGGCTTTTGAGATCATCGATTTTCATGCCCATCCGTTCCCGGATGCGGCGCACAACATCTGCGCCCATAAGGATGTTGTGCCTATGACCGAACAGACGATTGTGGAGCTTTACCGCCATCTGGGCATTTCCAAGGTCTGCGGCAGCGTGATCCAGCCGGGCAACAACGAGGATCGTTGGGCAAAGATCAAAGCAAACAACGACCATGCGCTGCAGCTGCGGGAATTGTACGGCGATTTCTACGTACCGGGCTTTCACATTCATCCCGATTACGTGGAGGAATCCATCGCCGAGATCGATCGGATGAGCAGGCTGGGGGTTCGTCTGATCGGCGAGCTGGTACCCTATCTCGACGATTGGAGTGAGAGCTACAACTCTGAAAACCTCTCCCTTCTCCTTGACGAAGCCGGCAAGCACAATATGATCGTCAGCTTTCACACGCAGGATGATGACGCGGTGGACAAAATGGTAAAGTGCCATCCTGATGTCATCTTTGTAGCGGCACACCCAAACGAGCGTCCTGCCCTTCTGCGCCATATTGAACGCATGAAGTACAGCGACAATTACTACCTTGATATTTCCGGTTTGGGCATTCACCGTTACGGCATGCTCAAGCGGGCGGTGGATGCCATGGGTGCTGACCGCATTTTGTTCGGTACGGATTACCCCACCTGCAATCCCGCTATTTATATCGGCGGCGTCCTGAATGACGAACGCCTGACGGATGGGGAAAAGGAAAAGATTTTCTCCCTGAATGCGAAACGGCTGCTGGGTATCTAAATACAAAACGGCGCAGGATCGATGATCCTGCGCCGTTACTTTTATTCGACTTTTGCTGCGGCTTTTTCCGCATCCAACGCGGCAATGTAACGCTTCAGGTAGCTTGCAAAGCCCGCCATGCCCGCCTCCGTGGGCTGTGCAACGGTGCTTTTTGCCTTGCTGAACACCATTTCGTCGAGGTAATCCTCCAAAGACTGCCCATCCGCCCTGCGCAGCATATAGGCTGCCAACAGTGCCATGCCCCAAGGTCCGCCCTCACCTGCCGTTTCCATAGTGGTGATCGGTACTCCCAGTGCATCCGCCAAGATCTGCTGACCCACACCGGCAGTTTTGAAGAAGCCGCCGTGACCGACCATGCTGCGGGAAATCACCTGTTCCTCTCTTTTCAGCATATCCATGCCCAGCTTGAGGGTCGCAATGGCACCGTAAAGCTGCGAGCGCATGAAATTGGCAACCGTCATGCGGCTGTCAGGCAAACGCAGGAGCATGGGTCTGCCCGTTTCCGTTGCGGTCAGTGGCTCGCCCGCAAAGTAGTTAAAGGCAATAATGCCGCTGCAATCACTCTCACCCTCCAGTGCCTTGCGGTACATGGTGGAGAAGAGGGCATTTTTATCCACCTTCTGCCCCATCGTTTCCATGGCATCTGCCATCAGGTTGATCCATGCATCGATCTCCGAGGTGCAGGTATTGGTGTGCGCCATGGCAACCGTCTTGCCGGCAGGTGTGACCACCACATCGATCTCAGGGTAATACTTCTTCAGCGGCTGCTCCAGCACCTGCAGGGAAAACGCCGACGTGCCGGCAGAAACGCTGCCCGTACCGGGACGCACCGAGCCGGTAGCGACCATGCCTGTACCTGCATCACCCTCCGGCGGACACATGGGAATGCCGGGCTGCAACGCGCCGGTCTCGTCCAAAAGTGCAGCACCCTCCGCTGTCAGCACCGCAGCTCGCTCACCCGCGCGCAAAACCTGCGGCAAAATGTCCCGCAGCTTCCACGGGAAGTGATACTTTTCTGTAAGCCTATCGAATTTGGCAATACATGCCCCGTCAAAATCGCCGGTGGCATCATCATAGGGGAACATGCCCGACGCTTCGCCCACACCCATCTGATTTTTGCCGGTGAGCAGACCGTGGATATAGCCGCAGAGGGTCGTAAGCCGTGCAACGTCCTTCACATGGGTTTCCCCGTTCAAAATCGCCTGATACAGATGGGCGATGCTCCAGCGTTGGGGGATGTTGAACGCAAACAGCTCTGTCAGTTCTGCAGCCGCAGAGGCGGTGATGGTGTTGCGCCATGTGCGGAAGGGTGCCAGCTGCTTGCCATCCTGATCAAATACCAGATAGCCGTGCATCATGCCGGAAATGCCGATGCCGGCAACGCGTGTGAGTGTCTGTCCGAATTTCTCTTCCACATTCTTTCTCAAATCGGAATAACAGGCGCGAACTCCCGCAACCGCATCTTCGAGGTGATAGACCCATACGCCCTCCTCCAGTCGGTTTTCCCAAGCAAAGCTGCCGGAGGCGATGGGGGCGTGGTTTTCGTCGATCAGCACCGCCTTGATGCGGGTCGAACCCAACTCAATGCCCAAAAATGTATTGTTAAGATCCATTTTAGATCCTCCTTTTTTACAGTTCAAAGCTGTGCAGGGTTTCTGCACACCGTTCAGCTGTAATTTTGAAAACCGGCACCGCCGAAGCGGTGCCGGTGGCGTTCGTTGTCAGACAATTTCAGCCGTGGGGATTAGCCCATGTAGAAAATGTTCTTGTCCTTCAGGTCGTCGATGTTTTCAGCAGTATACCACTGACCGCCGATGCCGACATCCTTAACTTCCTTGCCCTCGAGCTTGGCGATTGCCAGCTTGACGGACTCGTAGCCGATGTTGTAGGAGTCCTGAGCGACAGAGCCGACCAGCTTAGCGCAGGTAGCACCGGCGTCCTTGATCCAGTCGTACTGGTTGGTACCAGCGTCGAAGCCGCAGAACAGGATGTCCTTGTAGGTGTCAGCATTGTCCTTGACCTCGGGGTAAACTTCATTGACAACGCCTTCGTTGGTCATGAAGATGGAAGCAGCACCCCACTCCTTCAGAGCGGTCAGAGCCAGCTTGTATTCACCGGCGTTGTTCTGCTTTTCCTGACGGTTGATCTCCAGAGTGATGTTGTCAGCCTTTGCCAGCTCCTCGATTTTCTCGATGAAGCCTTCAGCGCGGTCAATACCGGTGGAGGTAGCGTCGTGCTGGATAACACCGACCTTGTAGCCGTTGACCAGAACGTTCTGTGCCTTCAGGTATGCGTAGAAGTTCTCAGCGACAACTGCGCCAGCCTTCTTGTTGTCAGTAGCGACGGAGCCGATGACGGGGTCCTTGCCGGAGGTGACGTCAGCATTGTTCTGATACAGACCGGAGTCGAACTCGACAACGGGCAGACCCTTGTTGTAAGCGGAGACCAGCTCATCGGTGAAGCCCAGGCCGATGGTAGCCAGGACGATTGCCTTAACGCTGGGGTTGTTCAGAGCGGTCTGAACCATGTTACGCTGATTGGGAACTTCGCTCTCGGATTCAGAGGTGGGACCCTGGAAAGTGACTTCGTAGCCAGCTTCCTTACCGGCAGCAACAGCGCCGGCCTTAACAGCCTGCCAGAAAGCGTGGGTCTCGCCCTTTGCGATGACGGCGATGGTCTTCTTGCCATCGTCGGTGGTGTTCTGATTGCAAGCGACCAGAGAGAATGCCAGAACCAGAACCAACAGGATTGCAACGAGTTTCTTCATGTGTTTTTCCTCCTAAAATTTTATATAAAAGCTTGTGCTTTTATTACGGTGTAAGCAAGGCGTTAAGCCTTGGGTGCTTCGGCCTTCTTTTCCTCGACGGGGATCTTGACCTTTGCAGCGTTCTTCTTCTTCAGAACGTCCAGCATAACAGCGCCGACAACGATGATGCCGGTGACAGCGTAGGTGATGTTGGTGGCGGAGATGCCGACACCGCCTGCCATTGCCAGGTTCAGACCCTGACGGATGATGACGAGGATCACAGAACCGAGGATGGTGCCGAGGATGGTAGCGGAGCCGCCGGTGGTGGAAGTACCGCCGATGTAAACGCCTGCAACAGCGTCCAGCTCCATGCCGTTACCGGCTGCCAGGTTCAGAGAGGGGTTTGCGGCAACGTAGAACAGAGCTGCCAGAGAAGCAAAGAAGCCGCAGATCACGTAAGCGATGATCTTGTACTTGTCGGTGTTGATGCCGGACAGACGGGCTGCTTCTTCGTTGGAGCCGATGGCAAGGATGTAACGGCCGATCTTGGTCTTATACATCACGACCATGCAGATGATGGTCAGTACCAAGACCCAAGCCAGACCGATGGGGAAGCCTTCCAAATTGGTGAAGACCTTCTGGAACCAGCCGGTGGAAGGATACTTGATGGCGGAAGCAGTGCCACGGACAGCCTCAGCCACAACAGCGGTCAGACCGCGGGAGAACAGCATAGAGCCGAGGGTTGCGATAAAGGGGGCGATCTTGCACTTTGCGACCAAGAAGCCATTGATCAGACCGAAGATCAGACCGGTTGCCAGAATGATGGGGATGGTCAGCCACAGTGTGCCCTCGTCCTGCGAAACGCCGGTCTTGCACAGAGCACCCGCCAGAACGGCAGAGCCGAAGCAAACCGTACCGATGGACAGGTCGATGCCGCCGGTGGCGATAACGAAGGTAACGCCCAGAGAAAGGATCGCATAGGGAACCAGAGCCTTGGTCATGCTCAGCAGGTTGCCGCTGCTGGCGAAGTTGGGGTTAATGAGGGTGAAGATGGCGAACAGTGCAACTGCTGCCAGAATGATGATGAAATTCTGCTTGCCGCTGGCAAAGATGTTCTTCGCAGCCAGCAGGGGGCTTTTCTTGTTATCCATAATTAATTCTCCTCTCGCATTGTGGCAAGTTGCATGATGTTTTCCTGATTTGCTTCGCAAATATCCAGTTCGCCGGTCTTGCGGCCTTCGCACATAACGATGATGCGGTCACTCATACGCAGGACCTCAGGCAGCTCGGAAGAGATCATGATGATCGACTTTCCCTGCTTGGTCAGATCCTCCATCAGATTGTAGATCTCGCTCTTGGCTCCCACGTCGATGCCGCGGGTCGGCTCGTCAAAGATGAAAATATCGCAGTTCTTCATCAGCCAGCGGGCGATGATGACCTTCTGCTGGTTGCCGCCGGAGAGGTTCTTCAGCAGCTGCTCCATGGAAGGAGTCTTGGTGCGAAGCTTTGCGTTGATCTCTGCGGAGACCTCGCGCATTTTATTGTCGTCGATGATGCCGGCAGTGATGTAATCGTCAATGGAGGCGATGGCGGAGTTCTGCGTAACCGACTTGTCGAGCATCAGACCGTAGCGCTTGCGATCCTCGCTGAGGTAGCAGATGCCGTGTTTGACTGCCTGCTCAGGCGTCTTGATGCTGACCTTCTGACCGTTGATGAAGATCTCGCCGGTCTGCTTGGGGTCAGCACCGTAAAGGGCGCGAACAACCTCGGTACGACCGGCACCCATCAGACCCGCAAAGCCGAGAATCTCGCCTCTGCGCAGGGTGAAGCTGACGTTCTTGACTTCCTTGCCGGCGTTCAGGTTTCTGGCTTCCAGAATGACCGGCGCGTCAGCAGGAACAGCGGAAGCTGCCTTCTGCTCGCCCATGATCACACGGCCGACCATCATCTTGACGATATCGTCCTTGGTGACCTCAGCGGTGTTGACCGTGCCGACATATTCGCCGTCACGCATGACGGTGACGCGGTCGGAAATACGGTTGATCTCATCCATACGGTGAGAGATGTAGATCATGCCAATGCCCTTGTCCCGAAGCTCATTCATGATCTTGAACAGCTCCTCGACCTCAGGCAGTGTCAGTGCTGCGGTGGGTTCGTCCAGAACCAACAGCTTGCAGTCACGGGAGATCGCCTTTGCGATCTCGACCATCTGCTGCTTGCCGACGGTCAGAGAACCAAGCTTGACAGAGGGATCAATCTTGACACCCATCTTGTCAAAAAGCGCCTGAGCCTCTCTTTCCATCGCTGCATCGTCAATGAAAAGACCCTTTCTGAACTCACGTCCGATGAACATGTTCTGCGCGACCGTCAGATGGCCCATCATGTTCAGCTCCTGATGGATGACGCTGATACCGGCTGCCTGCGATTCTGCGATATTATTAAAATCAACATTCTCACCGAACAGCTCCACCGTACCGCCGTCACGCTTGTGGATACCGCAAAGGACCTTGATCAGCGTGGACTTACCGGCACCGTTTTCACCCATCAGTGCATGCACTTCGCCCGCTCTCAACTCGAAGTTAACGCCGTTAAGCGCATGCACGCCGGAGAAATACTTCTGAATGCCTTGCATTTTCAGAATTGTTTCACCCATTACAACTATCACCTTTCCCGTAAAATCAGGTGCAAATTCCGGCTTTGGGACTATTGCACATAAACGAAACGTTTCGTATGTACATCCCTCACAAACAGCCACTCGATCTGCACATCTAAGAGGCACGAATTTGAACACATTGCACAAAGTGCCTATATTTCAACCTCATCTCCCCTATACTACAATAAATTTTCACCAAAAAATCAAGAACTTTTTTAAATTTTATATTGACAGCAGAAAATACTTTTTATATTATATTGTTGTAAAGTTTATGATCAAAGCTTGAAAAAGGGCGAAACGTTTCGCTTTTTGACAGTTTTTTCCATCGGAGGTACTATGTCAACGATCAAGGATGTCGCGAAGCTGGCAGGCGTTTCCATGTCTACCGTCTCCAAATATATCAACGGCGGTACTATCCGGCCGGACAAGCTCGATGCGATCCGAAACGCCATCGAAGTGCTTGACTACCGCGTCAATCCTTTCGCCCGCAGTCTGAAGGTTCAGCGCAACCGCACCATCGGCGTTCTGTTCCCGGACATCATCGCCCCCTTCTTCGGCAGCATCCTTACCTCCCTCGACAAGGTTTTACGCGAACACGGCTTTCACACGCTGATCTCCTGCTACGGCTCAAACCACGGCATGGAACGCAGCAATCTGAAATTTCTCATCAGCAACGGCATCGATGGTCTCATTTATGTCCCCGAGGATCTTTCCTGCGAGGAATACGAGGAGCTGACCGCTACATATAACGTACCGACTGTTCTGGTGGACCGTCTGATCCAAGGTGTCAATACCGATGCCGTGCTGGTGGACAATTCCGAAGCGGTCTACAACGCCGTTTCCAAGCTCATCAGCAAGGGTCATCAAAAAATCGCGATCATCTCGGGTCCCAAATCGGTCTTTTCCGCCAAGGAACGTCAGATCGGCTACTTACGGGCGCTGACCGACCACGATGTGATGTACAACGACGATTATTTCGTCACCGGCGAAAACACCTTTACCACCGGCTATCAGGGCTGTGAAACACTTCTTGCACTTTCCGATCCGCCGACAGCCGTTGTAACTACGAATTATAATATCACTCTGGGCATGATCACCCGTTTGCACGAGCAGGGACTTCACTTCCCTGAGGAAATGGATGCCGTTGGCTTCGACTGTGTGGAGATCTGCACCATCATGAAGCCGCCGCTGCCGGTGATCTACCAGCCGGAAGCACAGATCGGTCAGACCGCTGCCCAATATTTGATAGAACGGCTGGACGGTTATGACGGGCCGGTTCGTCAGACCCGACTTCCCTGCGCTTACATCGCAGACTAAATTTGTTATAGAAGCATCCCGCTTTTATATAATATTGTAAATAATCCGCCGCAAGGCGAGAATCAGGAGGAAATTATTTATGGCAAAAAACAGATACATCGGCGATTATCCCGTCATCGGCATTCGCCCCATCGTTGACGGCCGCCGTGGCCCTCAGATGATGCGTGAATCTCTGGAGCCGCTGGTTTGGGCAATGGCAGAAGCTGCCAAGAAGCTGTTCGAGGAGAACCTGTTCTACTCCAACGGTGAGCCTGTCAAGGTCGTCATGGCAGATACCTGCATCGGTCGCGTACCCGAAGCCGCTGCCTGTGCAAACAAGTTCAAGAAGGAAGGCGTTTCCGTCACCTTGTCCGTCACCCCCTGCTGGTGCTACGGCTCTGAGACCATGGACATGGATCCTCACACCATCAAGGGCGTTTGGGGCTTTAACGGTACTGAGCGTCCCGGTGCTGTGTATCTGGCCGCTGTTCTTGCCGGTCACGCACAGAAGGGTCTGCCCGCATTCGGCATCTACGGTCACGAGGTTCAGGATCGGGATCAGGTCACCCAGATCCCCGAGGACGTCAAGGAAAAGCTGCTGCGCTTCGGCCGTGCCGCTGTTGCTGTTGCTACCATGCGTGGCAAGTCCTACCTGCAGATCGGCTCTCAGTGCATGGGTATCGCCGGCTCGATCATGGATCAGAGCATGATGGAAGAGTACTTCGGCATGCGTGTTGAGTCCGTGGACGAGGTCGAGATCCTGCGCCGTATGGAAGAAGGCATCTACGACGAAGAAGCATTCCAGAAGGCTCTGGCATGGACCAAGGAGCACTGCAAGGAAGGCCGCGACGATAACCCCGAGGAAGTCGATTTCCTGGGCGAAAAGGTTCGCATCAAGTTCACCCCCGAGGAAAAGGAAAAGCAGTGGGAGTTCACTGTTAAGATGTACTGCATCATCAAGGATCTGATGGCGGGCAACCCCAACCTCTCCGACAAGTTCGAGGAAGAGAAGGTCGGTCACAATGCCATCGCCGGCGGCTTCCAGGGTCAGCGTCAGTGGACTGACCATTGGCCCAACTGTGACTACCCCGAAGCTCTGCTCAGCTCCACCTTCGACTACGAAGGTGCCCGCGAGCCCTACACCCTCGCCACTGAGAACGACATTCTCAACGGCATGGGCATGCTGATGATGCGTCTGCTGACCCACCGGGCACAGATCTTCGCCGATGTCCGTACTTACTGGTCCGGCGAGGCTACCGAGCGCGTCACCGGCTACAAGCTCACCGGCAAGGCTGCTGAAAGCAACGGTATCATCCACCTGCTCAACTCCGGCGCTGCCTGTCTGGATGCTTCCGGCGTCTGCACCGACGAGAACGGCAACGCCATCATGAAGAAGTGGTGGGAAGTCACCGATGAGGACATCAAGAAGATGACCGACGCCACCGTATGGTGCGAAGCAGGTCAGGACAACTTCCGCGGCGGCGGTTTCTCCAGCCACTACACCACCAAGGCCGAAATGCCCTGCACCATGATCCGTCTGAACCTCGTCAAGGGTCTGGGTCCCGTGCTGCAGATCGCAGAAGGCTGGACCGTCAACCTGCCCGATGATGTTTCCGACACCCTGATGGAGCGCACCAACCCCACCTGGCCCTGCACTTGGTTCGCACCCCGCTGCGACGGCAAGGAAGGCTCCCCCTTTAAGACCGCTTACGAGGTCATGATGAACTGGGGCGCAAACCACGGTGCGATCTCCTACGGTCACATCGGTGCTGATCTGATCACCATGTGTTCCATGCTGCGCATCCCCGTTTGCATGCACAACGTTCCCGAGGACGATATCTACCGTCCCGCCTGCTGGAACGCATTCGGCATGGACAAGGAAGGTCAGGACTACCGCGCCTGCGCCACCTACGGTCCTCTGTACAAGTAATTCTCAAAGCAATTAAAGTGGCGGTCCTCGGACCGCCACTTTCACTAAAAATCAGGAGGTAATCTCTTATGCTGAAAAACATCCCCTCGATCCTCTCCCCCGAGCTTTTGAAGGTTCTTGCCGAGATGGGTCACTCAGACCGCATCTGCATCAGTGACGGAAACTTCCCCGGTGCAGCCATGGCAAAGGCAAAGAATGCCGTTTTTCTCCGGGCTGACGGTCACGGCGTTCCCGAACTGCTGGAAGCAATCTTGCAGGTGATCCCCACCGACACTTATGTAGAGAAGCCCGTCATTTTGATGGAAAAGATGGAGTGCGACAAGGACATGGACATTCCCATCTGGGAAACCTACAAGCAGATCGTCGCCAAGTACGATGACCGCGGTGCAGCTGCTGTGGGCAACATCGACCGCTTCAAGTTCTACGAGGAAGCAAAGGACTGCTACTGCATCATTCAGACCGGTGAATCTGCCGTCTATGCCAACGTGATCGTCCAGAAGGGCGTTATCAAGTAAGATGGACAAGGTAATCACCGTCATCCAAACCGTATTGCCGGTTTTTCTGGCACTGGGACTGGGCATGCTCTGCCGCAGCCGGAATTTCCTCAGCCGTGAGGGCGTGGATGCACTGAAAAAGGTGGTCATCAATCTGACGCTCCCCTTTGTGCTGTTGAACGCCTTCGCAACTGCGGAATACTCTGCCGCCGCGCTGATCCTGCCCGCACTGATGTTTGTGATCTGCACCCTTGCACTGGGACTTGGCTTCCTCGGTGTTCGGATCTTTCGAATCAAGGGGCGGCTGCCCGTCTTCCTGATGTCCGGCTTTGAAGCCGGTATGCTGGGCTACGCCCTGTTTGTACTGCTGTTTCCGAATGTCAGTGTTTCCGCCTTTGCACTGCCGGACATCGGACAGACGCTTTTCGTGTTCACGCTGTACAAAATTCTCCTCTCCGGCAAGACGGACTGGAAAGCCATCGGCAAGGACATGGCGACTACCCCCATCCTTTGGGCAGTTGCGGCAGGCGTTCTGATCGGTGCTACCGGGCTTTACGGACTTTTAGAGCAATGGGGTGTTGCCGGCATCTTAAATGCCAGCACTGACTTCCTGTCCGCTCCCACCGGCATGATCATTCTGCTGACTGTCGGCTACGATCTGGTCATCAAAGAGATCCCATGGAAGAAGACAGCCGGCTTTATTGTCATGCGCCTTGTGATCATGGCGATCTGCTATGGGGTTGCCGTATTGCTGAACAGAGATCTGTTGGACAATGTGCTCTTCGAGGGTGCGATGCTCCTGATGCTGATTCTTCCGCCGCCCTACGTCATCCCCGTCTTTGCAGACGAGCCGGACGAGCGGGTACAGATCTCCTCTGCTCTGTCCGCCATGACGCTTGTAACCATCGTGCTGTTTGCACTTCTTTCCGTGTTTATCGGTATGCAATAACAAAAGAACGCAGGATGATTCCTGCGTTCTTTTTATAGCATCAGCTCATAGTTGTCCCTGATAAAGCTCCACCCATCACAGCAGAATCGATCCCGATCCATGCCCTGCTCCAGCCGGCGGATCTCCATCACCGTATCCGTCACCGTTACAAGCAAGCGGTGCGTTTCCTTCTCCACCAAATAGAACGCCTTGTCCGTTTGATGGGGCGCATCCAACCCCTTACCGCACTCAGGCAGATAGGCTGCGCATGCTTGCAAGCCGTTCCGATCCTGCTGTGCGAAAAGGGGATATATTTTGGCATCTGCAAATTTCTCCCGCACAAGCCGGTCCTTTTTTACTTTCTTACAACCGCGACCGTAGTTTGCAAGGCAATATTCCTCCCGGATCACCGAATCCTGTGTCGGTTCCTCCTCATCAAGCAGATGGTCTACACTGACACCCAGCAAACGTGCCAGTATTTTCAAATTTCCCACGTCCGGCAAGCCCTTGTCCGTTTCCCATTTTGCAATCGCGGAACGGGAAACCGCAAGCTTATCTGCCAGCTGCTGTTGTGACAAGCCGCAATTTCCTCTGGCTTGTCTGATCTTTTCCCCCAGTGTCAAGCGCACACCTCCATCCGATAGTGGTTTTTTACCATCTTACACGAATTTCCCGCGATTATCAAGAAAGGATCTGAAGAATTCTGTTACGAACCGTAACGGCACGAAAAACTGCTTGACAGTGTGTCTCCCCGGTGCTATGATACTGGTAAATTATGAAAGAAAGGAGCAATCAGATATGTTGATGAACGTTAAGGTTATTCATAACGGAAGGTTTGCTCCTTTGCTGTCAGCTTAGGTCTACGGACTCACTCTGCTGATCTTACAAGGGTGCAGGCTTCCGCCTGCGCCCTTTTTTTATGCCACAGGGCGCTCTATCCCATCAGAAACGGAGAAAACTATGAAAACGAAGCAATCCGAAACCAATAAAAAGCAAACAGCCGCGCTCCTCTGGCACTTTCTGAAGGGCGCAAAGCGTTATTTCCTTGTTGCCATTCTTGCCGCCGCTGTCACAGCCTTGGCAGATATGCTGCAGCCGCAGATCATCCGCGCCGCCATTGACTGCGCCTTGGGCGGTGAAGAGGGCGATTTCCCCACTTTCGTCATGGAGCTGGTTGACCGCGTGGGTGGCTTTCCATATCTGGGCAAGCATCTTTGGATCATGGCATTGGCAGTGCTGGCAGTGGCACTGGTGCAGGTTTTGTCTCAGTACGCCTTCCGTGTTTGCAACACCAAGGCATCGGAGACGCTTGTCAAGACCATGCGCGACCGGCTCTTCTCCCACATCCAGCACCTTCCCTTCTCGTGGCATATGAAAAACCGCACCGGCGATATCATCCAGCGCTGCACCTCGGACATTGACACCACCAAAAACTTTCTTTCCGAGCAGCTGACCTCCATCTTTCGGATCTCTTTGCTGCTGATCTTATCGATCACCTTCATGTGTTCGATGCATCCGATACTCACGCTGATCGCGCTGATCCCCACCCCGGTCATCATCCTCTACTCTTTCCATTTCCACAGAAAGGTTCACGACGGCTTTGAGGAATGCGACGAAAACGAGGGCAAGCTCTCCGCGATGGCGCAGGAAAACCTCACCGGCGTCCGGGTTGTGCGCGCCTTTGGTCAGGAACGCGCCGAGATCGATAAATTTCAAAAGCAAAATCAACGCTACACCAAGCTGTGGGAGGACATGGGCAAGACGCTCTCCCGCTTCTGGAGTACCTCCGACGTCTTGTCCGGCATTCAGGTCATGCTGGTCGTGATTTTCGGTGCCTATTTTTGCATCAGCGGCAGTCTGCACAGCGGTGAATATATCGCCTTCATCTCCTACAACTCCATGATGGTATGGCCCATCCGGCAGCTGGGACGCATGATCTCGGAGCTGAGCAAGGCGGGCGTTTCCATTGATCGCGTGGCATACATCATGCACGCCCCCACCGAGCAGGACGATCCTGAAGCGATCGATGCTCCGATGGACGGCGATATTTGCTTTGAGCATGTCAGCTTCGCTTACGAGAATGGTCCGCAGATCCTGCACGACATCCATTTCACCATGAAGGCAGGAACCACCCTTGGCATTTTGGGCGGTACCGGCAGCGGAAAATCGACTCTGATGCTGTTGCTGGACAAGCTGTACCCACTGGACGAAAGCTGCGGGCGCATCACCATCGGCGGAACAGACATCCGCAAGATCCGCACCGAGCATCTGCGCCGCAACATCGGCATGGTGCTGCAGGAGCCCTATCTGTTCTCCCGAACCATTGCGGAGAATATCGGTATCGCCGCTTCTGCGCCGGACATGCAGGCGATCCGCTCCGCAGCAGAGGCAGCGGCACTGGACAGTGCTATCCGATCCTTTGCATTCGGGTATGATACTATGGTGGGCGAGCGTGGCGTTACGCTGTCAGGCGGTCAAAAGCAGCGAGCCGCGATCGCGCGTATGCTGGTCAATGAAACACCGATCATGATCTTTGATGACTCTCTGTCTGCCGTGGACACCGAGACCGATGCAAAGATCCGCAGTGCCATTGAAAAGCGCTTTGGGACAGCAAGTGTCATCCTGATCTCTCATCGGATCACGACACTGTCCGCAGCGGATAAGATCATCGTGCTTGACCGCGGACGCATCGTAGAAGAAGGTACCCATGATACCCTTAAGTCCGCAGGCGGCATCTATCAGAAAATTTATGAAACCCAAAGCGGTACGCAGGAGGTGACAGCCTAATGCAACAGCAAAAAACGACCCATTTGAAATATTTCGGCATTCCCCGCATTCTCCCCTACCTTTCAAGCCTTAAAAAGATCATTCTTGCCATGGTGTTTTTCGGACTGCTTGGCAGTCTGACTGACATCATTTTGCCGTTGTTTCAACGCTATGCGCTGGATCACTATGTGGGGTTGGGCGTCCTTGACACCATCGTCCCCTTTGTTATTCTGTATATCCTCACCATTGTGATCGCCGCCGTTGCCAACTACATTGCCTGCGCCTTGGCGATCTCCGTAGAAATGCGCGCCAACCGGGATTTGCGGCAGCGGGGCTTTGAGCATCTGCAGACATTGTCGTTCTCCTATTTCAATCAAAACAGTGTCGGCTACATCCATGCGCGGCTTATGAGTGATACCTCCCGCATCGGCAGTCTGGTATCCTGGACGCTGGTAGACTGTGTGTGGAGATTAAGCTATCTGATCGGTGCCATTGCCGTGATGCTGGTGCTGAACGCCAAGCTGGCAGCAATGGTTCTGTCCATTCTGCCCCTGCTTCTGTTGCTCTATTCCGTTTTTCAGAAGAAGCTGATCCGCGTCAACCGTGAGGTGCGGGAGATCAACTCCCAGATCACCGGCAATTTCAACGAGGGTATCACCGGCGCCAAAACCATCAAATCCATGGCGATCGAAGAAAAAATGGAGGATCGCTTCAAGGACGGCACCCATTCCATGCGTAAAAAGAGCGTGCAGGCATCCCGGCTGAGAGGTTTGTTCGCAGGCACAATGAATCTTGCCTCCAGCATTGCCCTTGCCATCGTTCTGTGGAAGGGTGGCTACATCGCAACAGAAGAACTGGGAACCTTCTCCGTCTTTATGTCCTATGCCCAAGGCATGATGGAGCCGCTTCGCTGGTTGGTGGATATTTTATCCGACCTTGTCACCACGCAGGTCAACATCGAACGCTTCACCAACCTGCTGGCGGTAAAGTCCGATGTCACCGACACGCCGGAGGTGATCGAAAAGTACGGCGATATTCTAAATCCCAAGCGGGAGAACTGGGAGGAATTGCGGGGCGATATTGAGTTTCGTGATGTTACCTTCCAATATCCCGACGGTGAGGAGACGGTGCTGGAACACTTCTCTCTGAAGATCCCCTTCGGCTCTCACCTTGCCATCGTGGGTGAAACCGGCGCCGGAAAATCCACACTGGTCAACTTGGTCTGTCGCTTTTACGAGCCGATCCAAGGTCAGGTGCTGATCGATGGGCGGGATGCCCGTGAAAGAAGTCAGCTTTGGCTGCACGATTCTATCGGCTACGTACTCCAGACACCCCATCTGTTTTCCGGCACGATCCGTGAAAATCTGCTGATGGGCAACCCGGATGCAACCGACGAGCAGATCTGGCATGCCATCCACGCCGTGTCCGCAGGAGATATCATCGCCCATCTGGAGCATGGTCTGGACACGGATGTTGGTGAGGGCGGTGACCTGCTCTCCACCGGCGAAAAACAGCTGATCTCCTTCGCCCGTGCCGTGCTGGCTGACCCAAAGATCCTCATACTGGACGAAGCCACCGCCTCCGTGGACACGCTGACAGAAGCCAAGATCCAAGCAGCGCTGGAATCCGTCACTGCAGGACGCACCTGCCTTATGATCGCCCACCGTCTTTCCACAGTGCGCAACGCGGATATGATTCTCGTTGTCAGGAACGGACGGATCGTCGAGCAGGGTAAGCACAGCGATCTGCTGAAGCACCGCGGATACTATTACGAACTCTACACCCGCCAGTACGAGGACGAAGCCACCGCCAAGCTCCTTACATAAAAGCGATGCCCATCGGAAACACCGATGGGCATCCTTTTGTTGTTACTTTTTCGTCAACTGTGCGCCGTTGGCGCTTGCTGTGACCGCATCGTTGCTCCATGCCTCCACAGCTTTCACCGTCGCCTGCACCGCCGTCGCCACGATCTCAACGGACAAATGGGCGTTTTCAGGCACATCGGCGTCCGGCAGCATCTGGCAGGACGTGATCAGCACATCCGTATACTCCCACGGCTCCAGTGCCTCAGAGAAGTACCACGCGCCGTCGGCGAAGAACCAATCTGTCCCCGTCGCCAGCTGCAAAGAGTAGTCTGTCCCCTCCACAGGCGTCCGGGCATGTACCGCACCGTCCTCGCCCTTCCAGTTGATGACGATGGTCGCGCGGATATAAGCCGTCACATCGCCGGTATTGCGGACACGCACATTACTTTTGGAAGTGGCTTCCGTTTGGGCATTTCCGCTTCCGATGTAGCCGTCCTCCGCAACTGTGCAGGCGACCCGGGCTGGCTTAAAGTGATTATCCACCCTGCTGCCCTCTGTAAAGAGGTAGGCGACCGTCGTGCCTACGGTGAGCGCGCCGATCAGGCACACGCAAACCAGAAGCACAAGGGGAATATTGCGTTTTCTCACCGTAGTTCACCGTCCTTTCAGTCGTTTTGGGAGCGAATCAGATTGTCCAGCCAGTTATTGCCGTCGAGCCACTGCCCGTCGGTTCTGGACTGAGTAAAGGTGACAGCATTCGCGGCAGCATCTGCACCGACTGTGATCTTCTTCTGTGCCGCATCCGGCGTGTAACGCCAAGCGTCATTCAGCTGGGTGACAGTATACTCGTTTCCGACCGTCACACCGGTAACAGTGGCGGAAGAATTGCCATGCACGGTGACCGTCATATCCACGCCGTCTGCACCCGTGATTCGGAACAGGAAGGTCTGGTTTTCGTCAATATCCTCACTGCCGGTCACCGAGACAGTCATAGAGGTGATGCTGCGCTTGAATTTCGCGTAGTAGGTCGTACCGTCTGCCCAAAGGGCATCCGCAGCCTTGGTAGGCGCAAAGGCTGGATCGGTGCTGACCAGATCGGAATAGCCGGGATCGGAATACCAGCCCTCAAAGGCATAGCCTGCGGCAGCCGTCGCAACGGAACCCCTGGCGGAGCCGCCGGAGATACGGACGCTCTCCGTTTGCGTACTGACAGTGCCGCCCTCACCTGCCACATAATGGAGGTTTACGCGGTTTTCCGCATAGTAGAAGGTGATCACGTTGACAGTCGTGTTCTCCACCAGATCGTAAGCGATCTCGATAGAGAGCTCCGGCGCGCTGATCAGGGAGAAATGCTCCAGAGCGCCCGTGCCTGCAGCAGGCGCAAGCTCGGTCACAGAGCTTCCCCAATACGCCGTGCCAAACTTTGTGGGCAACAGCTCCCGGTTGGTGTACCGCTCGAAATACTGCACCTTGTAGGGGTACTGATTTCGGTCATAGTACATGTGCAGCTCCAGTACATTGTCCACAGAGATCGTACCGCTGGTCACATTCTGAGGATGGGACGCATCAAAGACGAAGTGCTCGATGTCCTTAGCAAGAGCATCCACCTTTGTTCCCTTTTCCGCTCTTCCTTCGAACTCAGAGTGCTTTATATAGCCATCGCCATTTTCATTCTGAATCCAGTAGTGAACCAGATACATGCCATTCACATTGTCCTCGGTGTAGTTGAATACGATCTCATTTTCTCCTCCCGGAACGACGATCAGCGTATGCCGATGGGTATCCGGCAGGTAGCCGTCAATACGGACGTATTCTTCCGTAACGGCAGCCATTTTATTATCCGTAACCTCCTTCGGCGGGAGAAGATCCTCGCCGGTTGCGGCATCGCGGTAGTACACCGTATAGGGAACGCTGTTCTCCTGCGTATAGTAGAAGGTGAAGTGGTTGTTTTCCGGGTGATCCAGATCCATCACGATGGTGTGGCTCTTGATGTTTGGGAAGTAACCCTCATAGTAGTCGCCGTAGAGGTTTGCAGCACCCTTTGCCTCGAAGGTCTTGGAGGTACCGCCGCGCGCCTTGCCGGTAACCGGCTCTGCAATCTCCACCTCCTGCCCGTTCTCATCGATCCAGACGAAGCGAACCGAGTAGTCCACGGAAACATTGGAGTTCCACTTGGCGTAGATGTCCGTATCGCCGGTGACCTGCGTTTCGTGGAAGTCCCACAGAAGCTCCATGCCGTGATCGTTGGTGTAGAACCAGCCGACAAACAGATACTGACCCTTGGTGGGGTCACCGGGAGGTGTATAGGGATCCTGAACGTGGCTTCCGTAGGGGATGCTGTACTGATAAGTAATGGTATCCCCGTCAACGGTAGCCTGATAGATCTCGTTCGTGCCAACCAGCGTTTCGTCCAGATAGAAGCGGACATCGCACTGCACGGGCTTCCAGATGGCATAGAGGTAGAGGTTCTTTGCCTTCATGGTATGGATGCTGGGATCAAAAGGCTCGCCGGCGCCGTGTTCTTCCAGATACCAGCCGGCAAATTCCACAGAACCCTGCGGATAGATATCCGGCGGCTCCGGTGTGAAGTTCAGATACTCGCCGATATTGGCTTCGTAGGGAATGTAGATCGGATCAAGGTTCTCCTTGCCGTCGTTGATCGTCAGGGTATACACCCGGCGGTCATAATAGAATTCCGGGAAGGATTTGCAGGAATCGCCTACATCCGCACTCAGTGTCTTGTTGACGACATAGCCCTCAAATTCGAAGAAGTCCTCTTCTGAAACAGTGAAATTGTTGCCCGATCCGCTTTTCCACGTTGTACGGAATTTCTCTACATAATTGCCGTCTTTATCTGCAAGGAAATAAACAAGACCATTCTGCGTACTGCCCGAGAAGGTGTGCAGATAATAGGTTTTCTCCTTGACAAGCTCCCCATCCTTCATGTACGGCTGGGGCATCACGCCAAAGTAGTTGGTATACGGACCGTCAGAAGTATTTTCTGACCACATATAGCCGCCGGCTTTTTCTGTGATCGCATTGTACTGATCCAAAATATGGGTGCCCCATTTTTCACTGATCGTGCCGGTAGTGCCGTAGCCGCTTCCATACTTAAAGTTCAGATCAAAGGTGGTACGGTCATAGTACGCATTGAGGATATTTGCCTGACCGGGCAATGCGGTATGCTCCTTATCTGATTTCTCCGCATTGAAGACCCACAGCTTTTCATCCAGACAATCCATTGCCAGATAGCAATGCTCGGTATGAATATGCTCAATGCAGGCATAGCATTCCGCATTGTGGGTATGCTCCTCGGTGGTGCAGGTCAGCTTGTAACAGCCGGCAGCAAGGGTATGGGTGTGGATGCCGTTCTTCTGACCGCAGGTGTAGCAGGAATCTGTGTGATTCTTGTGTGAGCAGTAAATGCTGCAGAACCACTCATGGGTCGGATGGGGACAATTCCCAAGCTCACAACCCTCGCTTTCGTGATCATGACCCGTTTTGCTGCAAGTCAGCTCATAGCAGTTGTTGGACAACGAGTGGGTATGCGGTTCTGTTCCGCAGTCATATTCGCAGTTCTGACCGTGCTGATGCTCCTCCAGCTCACAGACAAACTCGCCACTGCCGAACTCCATCGCAGTACCCGGCTTGACTTCGAGCACATGTGACGAGATGTAGGAGTATTCATCGTCGTTTGCATTCTGACCCCAGTGGACGATCGTCACGGTGACGGTGGGCTTCTCCAGCTTCCAGATCGCTTCCCATACAGTATGGTGCGCCGGAAGGGTCTCCGGCAGCAGATCCTGAATGCCGTCGCCCGTGCCGTCGGTAATATCGTCCCAACCCACGAACAAATGGTCTGCTCTACTGGGTGTGGGGATCTTCAGTTCCGCGCCATAGCGGGCATAAACAGGTTCAACGCCATGACCACCGCCCAGATGGAACATCATCTTGTAGTACTCGCGGTCATAATATACATTGATAACAGTACTGCCGTCAGATGCCAGCGGGACGGATTCAATATACGACAGATAGAAGCCGTCGTAGGAGCGGCTTTCCGGCGTGATCTCCACGCCTGTAAAGTCCATAGCTGTATAACGCTCATGCTCGGTATAGTAATCATCCTCGTTGTGCTGCCAGTAGTAGATGACTGTATAGTTGACCTTTGCGGGCCAGTAGCGGAAGGTCAGGGTATGATCTTCATCGAGGACGAAATCCGTGAAGGACACCTCTGTCCAGATCTTCTCGACATCATTCTCCAGATAGGCACTGTAGCCTTCCTTCTCAGGAAGCTTGAAGCTATCACTCAGCTTGGAGCCCTTTTGTACCTCGTACACACGGGACTCCGCCACAGGCTCACCATTGGCACCGTATACAAAGCGGATGGTCAGAGTAACGGTTTCGTCAACGCCCGCATCCAAGGTTCTGGGCGCGCCCAGCATGAAGCCCTTCGGAAGGGACTCGGTCACCGTAACCGGGATCGGTTCGGAGATCGCCTGCAGCTCAGCAGATTTGGACACAACACGAACATACGCCTTGCCGTTCTCGTCGGCTGCGTTTACCAGCATACCGTAGGACATGTTCAGCTCAGCAGCATTCTCACCACGGATATCGACCCAAAGATCGTTTTCTACATCGCCGCAGACCTGCCACTGATACTCCACGCCGCCCAGCAGCGTCGATTCCGCACGCAGCTCCACCTCTTCAGAGGGAATGACCACAGCAGAGGTCAGTACGTCGCCGTTGGCATCGAATACATAGCTCTCAGGCTCGGAAACGATCAGAGAATCCGGGTTATCGTCAAAGTCAGTCCAGTTCTGGAACACCCAAATGCTGCTGTTCCAGCCCTCCGGCATGGTGCAGTTGGGCGCAGCGGAGAGCTTATACCACAGGGAGCAGCACTCCTTCTCATGGTAGACATCCGCAATAACAAAGGTCAAATCATCCGGAATGTCCGCCGCCTCGACGATTTTGTCATCGTCAACGGCAGAGCCGTCATAGGCAAAGGGCTGATCCGAAACAATATAATTATCCCATGCTTCTTTATCGAAATGGGCAGTCTTGCCGATCTGATCGGTGTAGCTCTTTTCCGCAGCAGTGCCGGTCTCAGAGGAATATACCATTGGAAAAATGTCCGCTGGGAACACTGTCAGCAGCATCACAAATGCCAGCAAAAGCGCAACGCCGCGCTTTCCAAAGCTCATTTTCATAGATCCGGCACTCCTTTCTATATGATTTTGCAGGGCATATATCGATGTCCTCCGGGAGGGCACCCAGATATACGCTGCACCCAACCCTGCCCTCGGGGCAGGGTTGGGATATTATTGATCAAATTGCGGTAACCGTCATGGTGCAGCCGCCGGGCAAATAGCCGGGGGTGTTCTTCAGAACGTACTCGAACCAAACGGCACACTTTTCGGCGGTGATCTCCGCAAAGGCAGTATTCAGAGCATCTGCAGGGGCATCTGGCAGGCCGGTGGTCTGGGAAGCCTGGGACAGAACGATCAGCTCATACTTCTCGCCTACCTTGTCCATCCACGCGCTGTCCGCCTCCGGGCGCACCGTGATGGAATTCAGGCATTGATAGGAGTCACCGACTGCCAACTGACCGTCGTAGATGTAGTAACCCACGGTAAAGCAGGTTTCCGACACCGTCTGACCGTATTCGTCAGCGATGGTGACCTTGAAGCGCACCGGCTCAGCAGGAAACGTGACGGTCACGGGTGAATCATGCCCGACCATCCCAAGAACACTGCCATCGGCTGCATCTTCAAACGCAAACAGCGTGCGCACATAAGCGCTCTGATTGCCGTCGTTGGTCACGGTGACTTTCTTGGGGATCGTCACATTCGGGAGGATCACGGTGTTCTGCTCAAAGACCTCATCCTGACGGATGCTGATCTTACCGGCGACCATCGTGTTGACGCTGGATGCCGTGTCCGTAAACCACGCGACGGTACTGCCAATGAACATGACCACCAGCAGCGCAAAGCAGAGCAGGCTGGAAATCAGTTGCTTCTTCATGCGCTCGTGCCTCCAAACCATGTCGCTGCATTGACTGTGGTAACTTCACCAAAGGCATCGTTCAGAGCGGCTGCCGCGCCGTTTGTAAAGCCTGCCGCCTGCACAGCCTGCGACAGCACATGGATCTCATAGCTTGCGCCGACACTGGCAAAGAACTCGCCCTTCTCTTCCGCTGCAAGGTATACCTGCAGCAGGCTGGGTGCGGAGGTGGCACCGGCTGCCAGCTCTGCGTCGTAAACGTAAGTACCAACAATATAGTGAACTCCGTCCTTGACGAAGGTGATGTCCGTCATGGTGATGCCATTGTCCACCTTCTTCAGGCTTGCGTCAAAGGGGCTTGTCCAAGTGCCGTCATTATTGATCATCTCGAAAGCGATCAGGGTGCGGACATAGGCAGCTTCTGTACCCTCGTTCTTCACGGTGACGATCTTGTCCACCGCGTTGTTTGCGGTGTTCAGAAGCGCGTAATTTGTGCCGTTGATCGCAACATCAGCGGTCGCGTTGTTGGTGATCGGCAGCAGCTTGACATTATCGACAAAATCGACCAGCGCGCCATCCTGACGCTTCTGCTCCAGCTGGGTGATCTTCACGTTGCCGACGACCATGGTGTTCACGTCCGCATCGGTGAAGGTCAGGTAGGACATGGTGCTGCCAACTGCCAGAATGCAAGCCAGCGACAGTGCCAGCAGGATCATCATTGTCTTTTTCATATCCGTTCCTCCTTAGGGATTGATGGCAGCCCATGCAGCCTCAACAGTCAGCCCGGACTGCTGTGCAGCATAGGCGGTGAAGGTCAGCTTGGGATACAGCTCCAGCGAGGTCAGGGTAGCCATTTCCGCCTTTCCGACGGATTCCCTGACCGTTACGGTGTTGTTCTTGACGACGTAGAAGCTCTTGACCGCTGAATCTGCTGCAACGGTGCGATAGTAAACGCCTTCTTCCAGCTGTGTCCAGCCGTCAGCGATGTTCCACTCAATAAAGGTGTCCAGATTGGCGGATTTCTCTACCTTGACGAACACATAGCAATCGATGTCATTGTCAACAGTGACAGTTGCCTTCTTATCGAGGGTAGTTCCGGGGATGAGCTTACCCTCCCACTTATCGGGGATCGCATCCTCATTGGAGTCGGTGTTGAAGTCTTCGGTCAGCTCCACTTTGATGTTGCTGGGGGTGAAGGTGTTGGTAATCGGGGTGGTGTCATCGGTCAACCATGCCAATGTGCCGGTAACCAGCGCGCACAGAACCGTTGTCAGGCACAAAATTGTGATCAGCAATTTCTTTCTGGTGGTCATCACGATCTTCCTTTCTTCTCGGCGAGAGCTTTACGGATTAGCTCCAAAGGTTGCGTTCCAAGCCGCTTCAGCAGTAGCAAAGCCTTCAGCCTGCACGGCATAAGCCTTCACGGTGATGGTCTTGCCATCATACGGCTGCAGATCATCCACATTCTCGCTGATGGTGAAGCTGTCGAAAACAGGAACATCATTGCCTGCTTCCGCAACAGTACCGTGGTAATAAACATTCGTATCACCGATCTTGGTCCAGCCCTTGGCTGCCATCTGTTCAGCGATGGTTGTTGCGCCGGATTTCTCGATTGCAGCGATCTCGTTTACAACTTCCACAAACAGATAGCAGTTTTCGCTGCCCGCAGCTACATGCACCTTGGGATCCTTGGTGTAGGTCTGTCCGGGAAGCAGCTTATACGCATTTTGGGTCACACGGTCAGCATCCACAACAGCGACTCCATCGGTGGTCACCTTTGCTTCATCCAGCGTGATCGCCACCTTACCAACGGTCATGGTATTGGTGATCGGATCGGTTTCTGCCTGCAGGTACGCCATCGTACCCATGATGCTGGCGACGACCAGCGCTACAGCGCAAACAGACATGAGCAGTGCTTTCTTAAATGTTTTCATGATCATTACCTCCATTATCTTCCGTTGGGGAAGTGTCTTCTGTTTCCTGAATCTTTGCTCTTAAGCTTTCAATTTCTGCTTTCAGTTTTTCGTTTTCGTCGGAGGTCTCCCCGACAGAGGGTTCTTCCTCCCCGTCGCTTTTTGCCGATTTGATTAGATCCGGCAGGAAAACTGCCACGATCATCACCGCCGCGACAGCCATGGTGATGTAAGAACCCGGCGGATGCTGCACAAAGTCGGACACATATCCCAGATACGGGATCATGCCCACCACCTTACCCAGCACGTTTTTGCTGTGGACAAGAGAAGTGTCAACGATGTCATTGTTGTCGCCCTTGGTGCGGAAGCGCACGTACTCAGGGTTTTTCTCATCCGGGATCACTTCCACGATACGGTGGGTGGCGATGGTGTTTTCGCTGAGCATGAAGGTGATAACATCCTTCTCCTTCAGCGTGGTCGGATCCACTTCCTTGACATAGATGATCGATCCAACGGGATAGTTGGGTTCCATCGAGCCGGTGATCACTGTATACACCTGCATTCCCAGCAGACGTGCGCCTGCCAGCAGGGTTGCAAGGAGTACCATGATGACCACCACAGTCGTGGTCACGATACTCCAGATTTTCTTAACCAAAAGGGTCACCTCTTTCAAACGGGGAGCTGACTTGCAAACGTCAGGTCATATTGAAACAGCGCATAGGCAGCGTAAGCCATGCAAGCCAAATAAAACACGATCAGGCAAATATCCAGAGTCAAACGCGCAATGAGTACACGGTCGCTGATCGGACCGTCGGAGGGGATATGAAAATATTTCCTCCATAGTGCCTTCATTGTGCTTTCTCCTCTCAGTTTGTCTGCTGCGTGGCAGTGATGATCACACCCAGCTCCACCCGGGGGATCACGTCACCGCGGTAGTTGGCAACGTTGTCCACTTCCTTGGGCATCCGCACGATCAGTGCCATGTAAGACACGCCGTTTTCGCCCAGAGATGCGGTATTTACAGCGTAATTGCTCAGGGGCATGTTGGCAACAGCTTCCGCATCCACGCGGGTCGCCACCGCCTCAACCAGTTCCGCTTCTGTATCGGCAGTGATCAAACCGAATTTCAGATGATCCTGCAGATGGAAGGTCTGACCGAACATGTTCGTCGCGACGGTGTAGTCCGTAACCGAGACCGCTGTCTTCACATCAAAGGGCATCTGACCCAGATTTTCCACCTTCAGGTATACCACCTGCACGTATCCGGGTTCATAAAGTGCCTTATCGTCGAAGATCTTGGTGGTCTGATCCACCTGCTCCCACGTGCCGTCCTCCAGAAGATGGGAGACCTTCCAATCAAATTCCGCGAAATGGAATACATTCCTGACATCCTCATCCGTGTCCGTAAACCACGCAAGGGACGTTCCTGTACCCAGTGCCGCCCAGAAGACGATCATGGCAAGGCTCAGCGTCAGCGCAAGTTTTTTGTAGAATTTACTCATGCCGTCTCCCCCTTTCTTTTCTTCCACAGCAGGAAGAGCAGGCAGAAGATGGCAACCACGCTGACTGCCATCAGCGATGCCGGTCTCGAGACGCCCATATCGCCGGTTGGCGGCGGTGTGGGATCGTCGGGATCGACGGGATATTCTTCGATGAGGAACTCCCAATCCAGAAGACCGATTGCATCCTGATACTCGTTGCCCAGCTCGGCAGGTACATCCAAAATGACCTCAAGGTCGACCTCGCCGCCGGAATAGAGCGTGCCGAGGTAGGTCCATTCGGTCAGCTGAGCGGTCTCATCCGCGGCAGCATCGAACATGTAGTCCATCGCGCCGTTCTCCAGAACCCGGACCTTCAGATCAAGCATGGAGAGGAAGTCCTCCGAGCCTTCGTGGGCGCCGCGGGAGCGGATGTAGATCTTGACCTTGACCTGATTGTCTGCCCGATTGCGGACAGTAACAAGCTGGGTCAGATGATCGCCGGGCATGACGCCCTTGAAGTTGGTAAAGAGATCCGTGAGGGAATACTCTGTGCCGGGTTCAAAGATGAACTTGCCGGCATTCTCGGTGTAGGTGACAGTGCCTGCGCTTGCAGGAACAGCAAGCATCAATATCAGGCTGAGTACGGTCAGAGCAGAGATCAATTTCTTCATAGCCGCACCCCCTTACTCATCCGCGGGCCAGCCGAAGGCCTGCGAAGCGTCTCCGTCCGGGACGGGGTTGTTTTCGGACTGGACAGCCTGGGCGACGACAGTCAGATTCAGTACAGAACCCACATGGGTCTGATCCAGCTGGGAGCCGACGATCTCCACCTCGGAAAGGAACCATGGGGAGAATGTGTGGGGATCAACGATGCCGTTGTAGTAGAACCAGCCGTCCTTGTAGGTCCAGTGCTGGGAATTGATGTTCAGCTTGAGGCACTCGTCAGCGATGAGTGCCTGATTGGTGGAGCCATAGACCACCTTCACCCGGAGGTAGAATGGGTGATCGCAGTCGTTTTCGATGGTCACGACCTTGCTGACGATGTCGCCGGGGATGACGTAGATGCCTTCCTCGGGGAAAGGCGTACCCTGATCAGTGGTCTCGTGGATCACGAGGCGGATATTGCCGGAGGTAACGACGTTGGTGGCAGTGCCGAAGGTGGTGTAGTATGCAAGAGAGCCTTGGGTCAGCAGAGAGATCAGGATCGCAGCCAGACCGATGGCGAGAAAGCGCAACTTGATTTTTGCGAACATGCGTGTTACCTCCTTTCTGAGTGTTTTATGTCATTGCCAAGTCCATGCCTTGCCCTTTGGGGAAGGTGGCAGTCCAACGGGCTGACGGATGAGGTCGTTACCTCACTTCGCCCTTGCAAAGCCCAAAGAGCTGTGGCAATTTCGTGTTTTGCGCACGGCAGTCAAAAGGCACTGTTTCCAATACCCTTTGACCACCGCCCAACCCCTTTCGGGGTTGGGGTGGGTAATGAATTGTTTAGCCAACAATCTGAACGCTATCGTCCAAAACATACTTGTTAATCAATCCAATGATGTACTCCTTGGTGTACAGTCCCTTGGAGATACCGACCTTCATAACGGGAATATTGTACTGCTCAAATACAGAGATGTCGCAGTATTCATCCCACTCGTTGTAGTTGTACAGACCATACTTCTCGATATCGGACTGCATCTTCGTCGTACTATACTTCAGGTCTTCGCCAAAATCGAAGGTATTGATAACATCGACAAGAACGTGTGTCACACTCAAAGTATCTTCAGCCACATAATTCAGCGTCTGATTGGTAACGATATCGTACTTGTAACCCGTAGTCCATTCTACAGTCACATCAATCAGTTTCTTCACACCAACCTTACCCGTGGTACCAATGGCTACAAATCTGTGACCGATGAACTGCTTGTAGTTGACAGCATCGATATTTACATACTTGTTAAGATCAAGGTCAAAAATGCCATGCTCGTTGATCGTTACAAGTTCGCTACCATCGTCGAAAATGAAGGTATTCTTGTAGAAGTCACTCTGTGTCTTAACAACAATGATTATATCATTATTGGTCACCTTGCCCGTAAGATGGTCAAACGCCATCACTGAATCGCCCTTGCGAAGATCTTCAATTGCTTTCTTGGTGCCATCTGCGAGAGTGATCAACGTACCCTCGGCAAGACAAGTGGTATTACCACCCCCGCTGCTACTTTCAGCACTAAATGTAATAGTCACTGTTGTGCTATTCGCTACCACTTTTTGACTAGTTCCCTTAAACCTCCAAGATGTAATCGGCCATGTGCCATTACACTTATTTGCAATTTTACCATCGGAAACAATCTTAATGCCGTGATTGCTATCTATAGAAGCACTCAGCGTTTTACCGCCGTTTGAGGCACCGGGACTGCTACAACCAGACGGCACTCCGAGAACCAACTCCAAGACTTGACCATTATTATAAGTAATCGTTACCGTGGTAGCTGCACTAAAAGCATTGTTGCTCGCAGGGTCCAAAACCACTGATTCAATATTGGTCTTATGGTCAAAGGGTTCCGCTACGCCATCCTTGTTTGCATCGTCCATAATCTGCT
Source organism: Oscillospiraceae bacterium (assembly GCA_015067495.1). GTDB lineage: Bacteria > Bacillota > Clostridia > Oscillospirales > Oscillospiraceae > Faecousia. The sequence continues at coordinate 78,734 of SVMI01000007.1, forward strand.
CGATTGCATCAAGGGGATACATCGTGTATTTCCAGTTGCCACTGTATCCTCCCCATTCGCCGGTTAAACCAGCGCTATCGATCGAGATTGTAGCATCTGCGATTGACTTTTCATAAACGTCCAACACTAGCGGTACTTCGTAGGTCCTTGTTACACTCTTATTGATCTTTTGGCCATTCTGATTATAGAAGATGTCATCCTTCACAGTAAAGACTAGCGTATAGGTTCCCTTTGTGTCCAAAGTGACTGTACCAGTTCTTTCTTCGCCGCTGGGAGTAATACATTTAGCTGTTACAGTGTAGGATATGCCAGTATACTTGCTCCACTTTGCCAATGTATTGAGGTTCAGTAACAATGCACTCTCGCCCTTCGGATACATCGCGCTCAAGCCGTTCTTATCGCCAATCAAGAAGCGGGTATCGTCATCATTGTCCTTTGCCTGCATCTGGTCGCCCAAATCAAACTCAAACGTGGGCAGGTAGTCACCTTGTGAATAGGCAACCTTTTCATAATTGTTATCCACGCTATTGTTCGCTGCAGGGACAGACGCGACAGCCGCTCCAACGTTTTTTTCAAAACCCTGTGCATAGAAGGTAACTGTTACATCATTCGAAACAAGATATCCGGTATTGGCAGAATCAACAAGCACGGCATCATCGAGGTTAATAGACTCATTAATAGAAATAATGCCCGTATTTACAGCCTTCGGATTTGACCCAATGTGATAAGCGGAGAACTGATTGTCAAACATTGAATTAAAAACCGTCTGTGCTTCTGTAACTTTAATTGCGCTTATATCGGTTTCATAAACAAAGTTATACTGTTTCAAGTAACCATTTAAGATAAGCTTTGTTGAATCAGCACTTGCGCCATCTGTAATGACGATGCCCATACCCACAACACCACGTCCATCATTATAATTGACCGTTGTCACATTTGTAAGGGTATTTGAACCACCAGAAATCAGGAGATTGGCGATCGTGCCGCCATAAAGTGTGGTGTCAATAATAGTGTTACCATTGGAACGAACTGGTGCTGCACAATTAGCTATGTAACAATTCTGAATGATACAATGCTCCGCGTCAACCGCAGCAGTATAGTCATTCTGAGCAGCACCAGTCAAAGTGGTTGTATACATGCCGTATTCGTCATAAATATCACCAACTATGCTCAGATGATCCAAAGTAGCATTCTTTGCGATAATAATACCATGACCCTGTTTGGAGTTGTACTGATTCATGCCGCCACGAACATCAATTTCAAAGCCGTTGCCATATACTGTACAGCTCTGATAATTGATTGTACCGTTTGCGGAAACCTTGATGTTCTGGAGCAGAACCACATTAATACCATTCGAGCCGTTCGCAGAAGTAATGTTCTTCGCATCCACGACTTCAAGGTACAGCTCGGTCGGCTTACAGAAGTTGTAGTCCTGAATGGTCACCTTGACAACACCAGTACCCTCAAGCTGGATTGTACCCTTAGTCCAATCGGTGGTATTAGCCGTAAAGCTGCCGGAAACGTTCATGTTTTCGTCTACCTTGTCAATGGTAACATAGACACCAGAAGCATTGATCTCCATATTATCCTTAGCAGCAAACAGGCTGTCAATGGAAACTGCATTCTGATTACCCACGCGGTACAGGAAATTGCCGGTAAACTTAGTTTCAAATTTATCCTGTGCGTTGGTATAATCGCTAATCTCAATGTTCTCATACTCGTCCACGCCATCGACACCCCAGCCATAGCCGCCAAAGAGCTGACGGAAGGGAATGTAAACTGCCTGCTTATCTTCATTAGCAGTGTGGACATGCTTACAAGTAACAGGATTTGCATCTATATTCAGTTCCGAATGGTCAACACGGCTGAATTGGAAGTCATCCGTATAAGAAGCTATACTGTTCTTCTCAAATTCACAGTAGTAATACTCGTGACGATCGCCGAAATTAACCGTACATTTTTTTGCAGTGACATTCGAAAGATCCAACGCGCCCTTTCCGTTGTCGAGGCGCTTGTCAACAGTGCCGATATATGCGCCGCAGTAGCGATACCAGTAATACTGATAATTACCGCAAACGTCGTTATATACATCAATCGTAGCCGCAACGTTACAGTTCTCAAACAGCACCTTGCTGTCAGATCCCAAATAACCCAGCAGACCTGCAGCACCAACGTCCCAGCTTCCCCAAAGGGCAGAAACCGTGTTTGTATCGTCTACTGTGATGTTTTTGAAAATCAGGTTGTATCCGCCATTATTATTTGCGCCATTACTGCCATCTCTGCCAACAACTGCAGCAACACTGGTATTATAGGTCTGGGGATGGCTGCTGGTAATCGCAATATTCTCAAAAGTTGCATTTGCTGCATAAGCCGCAACGCAACCAGTGGGAGTAAATTCACCCTCAGAATAGAAGTTGTCGATGGTCAAGTTTTTGACGGTACCGCCATAAACGTAGCCAAACAGACCCATAGCCGCATTATAATAGGTACCGTCATATGTACCGAGCAGCATCCATGTATTTTGGAAAATGTTGCTGATTATATGACCCGTACCATCGAAGGTGCCGGAAAATGCACCCTTATAACCATCAGATGTATAGCCAATGGGATAGAACTTCAGCATGCCGTTCTCATCAAGAACCCCTGCGCCACCCATATCAACATTGTTGATCAGCTTATAGTGCTTGCTGCCGTAGCTATCAGGTTCATTTGCGATTACGTTGCCTAAATATGCCAGCTGATCAGCGTTGGCAATGATGTATGGATCATCCTCTGTGCCGGTACCATCAGCGAAGCTCTCCGCAAGATTACCTTCCCAAGCAGCAGTGGTATCCGCAACAACTGCAATCTCGGAGAAGGATGCCATGCTCAGCTTGACATCGCCGGTCACGGGGTCGTACTCGAAGCCGTTGTGGGCGCTCAGCGTGCCGGCAGTCATCTCATTGGTCGCGCCGTTCTCAACGTGATACAGCGCATAGTTGCCCATGTTCAGACCGGGCATCATGGCTTCCTTCACGTAGATCTGAACGGGGGTTGTGTTGCCGGCGGCTACGCCTTCCACATGCACATCCAGAGAACGCATGATCTCATTTTCCTGCAGCACAACATTGCTCTGGGTCGCGCTCAGATTGGAAACGGAGAAGGTCAGCTGAGTTGTGCCGGACTCCAGCAGCGTGCCGGCAGGCACAACTGCGGAAATATGTCCGCTCTCGCTGGTGATGGTGACATCGCCGGTCAGGCGGTTGTCAGTACCGGGGGTGACATTCACAGTCACGCTGCCGGGCTTCAGAGCCGGGAAGGTGGCTTCCGTGTCATAATCAGGGCCAAAGGAGTCAGATTCCGCGGTCATCTGGGTCGCCAGCAGGGTGATGCCCAGATTGATGCTGGGAGGTGTGGTGCCGGTCTTATAGTTGGCTTCGTTGCCAACGGTTTCGGGCATGTAGACCACCAGCGCGAAGTACTCGTCTGCCTCGTCCTTCAGCATCTCGCCATTGACGGTCTTGCCGGATGTGAGGGTGTTGGTGGTAGTCAGCTCCGCACGGGCATCATCGCGGCTTGCGAAGAAGGTGGTCTCGTTGGTCTTGTCCTTAACGATACCCATATGGATATAGTTGGACAGGATCAGAGGCTCGTCATAGACGTTTGTGCCGACGCTCTGGCTGGCAACGCGGATGCCCAGCTGGTACTTCAGTGCCAGATTGCCTGCGTTGCGGACGCGCAGATAGACAACATCCGTGTAGCCGGGTTCCCAAAGCGCGCCCTCGTCAAAGACGTTGGTGCTCTGGTCGACGGGCTTCCACGCGCTTGCGGACTCGTCGTACCAATCCAGCTCCACATCCAGAATGCCGGTCTGGATGATGTTGTTCATGCTGACGACCTCGTCAGTGAACCATGCGAAGGTAGTGCCCACGAACATGGATACGCACAACACAAGTGCGATCATGCTGCGCAGGAACGCCTGCTTGCTGTTTTTCATATGTATCTTCCTCCCAAAATCAGTTGGAATTATTAATGGATTTATGCGGTGAGCAAAAGGCGCAATCCCTTGTGCCCTTTGATCGCCGCCCAACCCCCGGAGGGGTTGGGTAGGCTGGAAAAACGTAAATCAGACCGCCTGCAGACGGAAGGTCTGGGTCGCTGCATCCCAATAGGTTTCGTAGCCCGGGTTCATGCAGATCAGCTTTGCCTCATCGCCTGCGGTGTAGGTATAGCCTGCTGCGGGCTTGAAGTTGAAGTTTGCAAAGTGCTCGTCAGACTCATTAACAGAGAACTTCAACGTATTGAACTCTGCCGCAAGATACGCAGTGTTGTGGTTAGTGGAGAGGTCGTATGCGATAACCCCGTCAACCTCAGCTTCGCCCCATGTGAGGTTCAAGCCACCGCTGTATCCAAAGCTATCGATGATCTTACCGCCGGTGATGGATGCGGAGTTATTCAGCAGGAACAGCGAATTCTCACCATTGTCGTAGATCTCGCCGCCGGTCATAACAAAGCTGGCATGGTTGTGGAAGCGGATCGCACCGACGCCAGAAGCAGCCGCGTTGTCATGCAGCTTAAAGGTGCCGCCGATCTTGACAGTTTCATAATAACCGGCGTACATCGCGCCGCCGACCTGCTCGGAGTAGTTATAGGCCATCTCGCCGCCGTTGAACACGTAAACGTTGTTGCTGCTGGAGGAACCTGCCCAAATTGCACCACCCTGGCTGGTGGAGTAGTTGTGGTTCATTTCGCCGCCATTCATGGTCAGAACGGTACCGACGTTCGTTACCACGCGGATCGCGCCACCCAGGCTGCCGGAGTTGTAGCTGATCTTACCGGCATTCATGATGATCTCGCCGCCGCCCCAGATCGCGCCTGCGGCCGCAGTGTTGTTGATGATCTCACCGCCGTTGATAATGAGCTTGCTGCCGGTACGGGTGTCGAGGAACACTGCATTGGCACCATCGTTATTCTGCAAAACCGCGCCCTGATTCAACTCAACCACGCCGTTACCCTCGGTAGTAACGATAGCGCCGGTTGCGGTCACACCCGTGTTTACGGTGCCACGCTGCAGAACATCGTTGATGGGACCTGTCCACACAGCACCGCCGTCGACGGTGATGTTTTCAAGTGCCAGAGCAGCATTCGCCTTAACGGTGAACATTCCGCCGGTGTAACCGGCAGCACGGGAAACAGTGAAGCCTGCGCCATTGATGTTGGCTTCGTAATCCACAACAAATGCCTCATTTGTTGTGATATCCTTGGTCAGGACGATGTTTTCCGCATTTCTCTCCAGTGCCAGCTTCAGCTCATTCGCGCTGGCAACGGGTGTCCAGTCCAGTTTTGCATCTGCATCATACTGATCGTCAAAGGTATCCTCTTCCCAAGTATACTGGGTAGCCAGCAGCTGGACGGAGAAGCCCTCGCCGACAGACAGATTCTGATAGTTATTGTCAGCGGACTCGCGCATCTTCAATGCAATGCAGTAAGCGATCTCGCCCTTAGGTGCATCAATGCCGTTGTTGCGGTCAGAGCCGACACCCTCTGCGGGAAGCAGATAGCCATGGGCAGCACCGTCAATATCCGCCATCAGCTCCGCCAGCGTGCCAACGGGTGTTGCAGCGTCAATATCAGCGCGGTCAGCTTCCTCTGCAGGCAGCATGTACACATCAATGACATCCGCCAGATTGTACTGACCGGCAATGGGCAGTACATTGGGGATAATGCTCAGCTTGAACTTGAATGCCAGATCGCCCACATTCTTGATCTTGATATATTTGACCTCGGTGTAGCCGGGTTCCCAGTACTGGTAGTTGAAGATCGCGCCCTGAGAAGCGTCCGCGTAAGTACCGTCAACTGCGTCAGACCACAGCAGCTCAACATCCAGAGAGCCGGACTTGATGATGTTGCCCGTGCTGGTCACTTCGTCGGTAAACCAAGCAAAGGTCGTACCCACAAACATGGAAACGCACAGCAGCAGAGACAGAACGCTAAGCACCAGAGAGCGTTTTGTCGGGTTTTTGTTTGTCATTTCAAATGACCTCCTTTCCATTTGTCAACGTTGGGAAGTGTGAAAGCCGTTCTCTCGCTGACCGTTGACCCAACGCGGGAGGCGGCTTATGCAGTTTCTGCCAAGGGGAGTCTCCTCAGCGAGCAAAAGGCACGATTTTGTCATGCCCTTTGATCGCCGCCCAACCCCCGGAGGGGTTGGGTAGGCTGGAAAATGCGAAATTAGTTCAGACCGTTAACGGTAACATTAGCAGCACCGTTCTTGATCTGCCACAGACCGTTGAAATCGCTGTCAACAACGTTGTTGCCTTCAAAGTTCACGGTGTAAGTACCACCCTGAGAGCCATCGTAGGAAACAGCAGCAACATGGATGCCGTTCCAAGTCTGGGCAGCGGCGGTAGCGTTGAAGGTGCAGTTCTTAACGGTGACAGTCTGTGCAACATTGGTGCCATCCTGGAAGACCAGAATTGCACGACCATCGGTGTTAAAGGTGCAGCCATCGAAGGTAGCAACGGATGCGCCACCAACACGCAGATACTCGTTAGTAATATTGAAGGTACAGTTGTTGAACTCGCTGGTGCCATTGCCCAGGTTATAAGTGTTCTGAATGACGCAGTCATTGTAGACAGCACTCAGGCGGGCATAACCTGCGTAAAGCTGGCTGTTGGTCTTGATGGTTACGCCGTTGAAGGTAACGTTGGAGCCATCCAGACTGTAGTCCAGCTGACCATTGGCTTCGCCCTGACCGGCGGGAACGACTTCAATGATGGAGTCGTGAGTGCCGTTGATAGTCAGAGTCTTGCCCTGAGCAACGTGGGGCATGTGATAAGTGCCGGGTGCCAGTGTAATATTCGTAGCACCTGCAGTGATGGCACCTGCCAGCTGAGCGTCGTTGGCAACCAGAGTCTCTGCGCCGAAGGTGTACTTGTAAGTACCGATGGTGACATACTTGCCGGTCTCTTCATTTGCGGTGCCGGAGGTAGCATCGGGATCCTTGGTGGTCTCGTAGAGACGCAGCTCAACAGTCAGAGTCACACCATCGAGAGCACCCTTGGACTGGTCAATAACGCCGCACTTGAAGCCTTCATCATCGCTCCACTTGCAGATCTCTTCGTAGTTGACGAAAATCTGACCACCCAGCATATCGCCCAAAACGTCGATCAGACGGATCTCCGTGCCGGCAGCGATAGGCTGATCGCTGGACATGCCGATCCAGTCGCCGTTAACACCACAGTATGCAGTATAGAAGCCGACCAGAGTGACTGCATTTGCAGGGATGTCTCCATCCGCGGAAACCACAAAGTCAGCATGGTAGTATCTGTAGGAACTCTGCTGTGCCTCGGTATAGTTCTGGGTAGGCAGGAACTGCAAGGTAGTGTTTGCAGCAACCTTACCGCCATCATAGGGAATCAGAGTAGCGCCTGTCCACTTCACGTTAGCCTTGGGGGGGAACATGGCATTGTCGTCATAGATATGATCGAAGGAGTCGTTCTCCCAAGTGTACTGAGTAGCCAGCAGCTGGACGGAGAATCCGTCACCAACAGACAGGTTCTGGTACTCATTGCCTGCGGACTTCTGCATGTGCAGAACGATGCAGTACGCCAGCTCGCCACGGGGGGTGTCAACAGCGACATTGTAGTCGTTGGAGCCAACGCCCTCTGCGGGCAGCAGAACGCCGTGTGCAGCACCGTCGCGGTCAGCGATCAGGTCGGACAGGGTGCCGACAGCGGGAACAGCCAGCAGCTCTTCGCGGGTCTTGCCTGCTGCGTCAGCAGCGGGGACCAGACGAACTTCAATAACATCAGCCAAATTGACTTCGCCCACAGCAGGCAGCTGATCCGGGATGATGTTCAGCTGGAACTGGAATGCCAGATTGCCGGCATTGACAATCTTGACATACTTGACTTCGGTGTAGCCGGGCTCCCAGTACTGGTAGTTGAAGATTGCACCTGCAGCTGCATCATTCCAGTTGGTGTTATCATCAGACCACTTCATCTCAGCGTCCAGATTACCGGACTGGATGATGTTGTTGGAGCTGACAACCTCGTCGGTAAACCAAGCGAAGGTCGTGCCGATGAACATGCTGATGCACAGGATCAGGCTCAGCACGCTCATCAGGAACGCACGCTTGGTGCCGTTCTTGTTAAACATAATTCAAATCTCCTTTTTTGGCATTACATGTGTTGGACAGAGGTTGAATGCCATAACTGCCTCTGTCGCTTTGCGTTTTTTTAGGCTTCAACAACGGCGAATGCCTGATAGGCATCACAGATGCCGTCGGTCAGGTCGATGCCCAGATTCTCGGTCTGGACTGCATCGGCAGTAACCAGGATGGAGAAGCCGTTTGCGCCCATGTAGGCAGCCTGCTCGCGGGTCAGCTCGCTGGGAATGTTGACGGTGTCAAACACAACGATGTCGCCGCCGACAGCCAGAATATCGTTGTAGTACATGGTAACAACGATCTGGTTGTTCTCTACCTTGGTGGTGATTTCGCTCCAGGAAGCAATATCAAAGCCGCCAAAGATAGCCTGCAGGGTCGCGTCGTTAAAGTCGCTACCCAGGCATGCAGCCCAAACAGCAGCCTGATCGATCTTGACAGTCACGCGGATGTACTGGTCATAAGAACCGGTATTGGAAACGTGAGCGATCTTGCTCAGAGCATCACCGGGCAGCACGGCATTGAAGGTCAGGCCGTTTTCAGCGTATTCAACGTCCTCAGCCTCATTGAAGTCGCCATCACCGTTGGTATCTCTCTGCTCCCAAACATTGACGGAGAAGATATCATCGGGATCACTGTCCTCAGAGCCTGCGAACAGGAAATCGTTCTTGACCTCATCAGAGTCATTGAACCATGCCAGAGAGCCCATGGACAGGACGGCGATCAGGCAAACTGCCAGAGCCAGGGTAAAAACCTTAGTCTTGTTCATTTTCATAATGTGTGTCCTCCTTTCTTCAAAGATCATATTTCAAAATCATGGTCATGGGAATTCCTTACACGACCACCATTTCAAAACCGAATTTGGTATTCAATAGCTCATTGTAGCTCTTTACCGCATTCTGCGGTAAAGAGCTACCCCGGGGTAGCTCGGTCGAGATATTGCATTTTTCTTATTCCGCCTCTTGCTCCTGCGCCAGCTGGGCCTTGAGCTTCTCCAATTCTTCCTTCAGGCGGGCATTTTCATCGATTGCGGACTGCTCCTCAGCAGTTGGCACCCTCTCCCCTGCTTCCGCAGGCTCGGGTACAGCGGGCTTTTTCACAAAGTCCGGCGCAAAAGCAAATATGATCAGGATCACAACCACAGCGATCGTAATGTACATACCGGGCGGGTTCTGGACAAAATCAGACACATACCCCAGCTTCGGGATCTTGAAGGTCGGTATGCCCACCAGATTATTGAAATGCACCGGATTGGCGTCTTCCGTGTCGTTGACGTCGCCCTTGGTGTAGAAATGCTGCTTTTCGGCATCGATGCGAACCACACGGTGGGTCGCGATGACAATATCCTCATTGAGGATAAAGGTAATCACATCGTTCACCTTGACTGTTGCGGGATCCACTTCCTGAACGTAGATCAGATCGCCGATGTTGTACTCAGGTGCCATAGAGCCGGAAACGATATTGAACACACGGTAGCCCATCAGACGGGACCCCAGCAAAAAGACTGCCGCAATGACAACGATGGAAACCAGCACCGTGGAAACGATGCCCCAGATTTTCTTAGCCTTCTGCATCCGCGCCATCTCCTTCCGGATTCGGTGTGGGTGTCTGCTCTTCGGCCTGCTTCTGCAGCTGCGCCTTCAGTGCCAGCAGCTCTTCCATCATTCTGGCGTTCTCCGCGCGCTCCTCCAGCAGCTGCTCCTTCTCCTGCTTCATCTGCTCCATCTGCTCGCCCTTGTAGCGGCGGAAGGTTTTGACAGAGTTGATGCCCTGATGGATGATCAGCAGCATAAAGGGGATGAAAATGCAGATGATGTAGCCCTGCGGGGTCTTCAGGAAGTTGAAGAACGTACCCAGCTTCGGAACATGACCCTCATACTTGCCGAGGATGTACAGATACGTGACGACCGTCTCGTCATCGACATCCGTGGTAGTACCGTAGGTGATGAAGCCGGCGTTGCCGTTGGCATCTGTTGTTTTGGCGCGGATCATATGGGTGACGATCTCGCCAAAGCTTTCGGTGTCCTGGGACAGGAAGGTGATGATGTCGCCCGGCTTCAGGGTATTGGGATCGACCTCCTTGGACAGGATCAGGTCGCCTGCCTGAATGCCGCTGGCGGACATGGAGTCCGTCTTGACAATGTAGGCCTTGTAGCCGAACAGATCCCGGTCGTTGCGGTTAAAGGTGGTAACCGAAATAACCGTAAAGATCATCATGAATACTGCCAGCACAACAACCATCCAGATCAGGACTGTTTTGATTGTTTTCAGTACATTTTTTGCTTGCATGCTGTTAAACCTCTCTTTTGGCACTGCCGCCTCAGCGGTGCTGCCGTCTCAGAATAGCCATTCCGGCTCTGGGAATATGGGGGTCGCGTTTTTTGCAATGCTCACAGCCCGTCGGCGATCACCTGATTTCCAAGCAGTCTGCGGTAAAAATCTGCCATCCCAATATTTGGGTATAATAACAGTTATACAGCTTATATTATACTGTCCCCTTTTTCAGATTGCAAGTAAAAAACGCAAAAAGGCGTAAAAATGCAATACAAAAAACGTTTCGCGCGAAGGTGCTTTTGTGGGCATTTTGTATAAGCATCTCAGACATAACGCCCAATGTCAGTTTCCTATTTTACTCAAATAATCTCACAAATGCAAAGAAACTGCCCGGTATTTTTCAGTAAATACCGGGCAGATAATGGAAAAATGCAATTTTTAGTGTGTGCTGAAGACGATGATCTTATCCTTTTCGGTCAGCGCAACAGGGATCTGTTCCTGATTGCCGCCGAACAGAGTGACCTTGCCGTCGGCGGAAACATAACCGAGCACAAGGGTCGGATCCTGTTCCTCCTCGGGAAGCTGCTCGTCGATGGTAGCAGACAGCACCCCGCGGATCAGCTCTGCCGCATTACACGGATCCGGCAGTGTATTGAAGTAACGCTGCACCTTCTTGACGTATATCTCTTTGCTTTCATAGCGATCGCCGACCTTGCCGTCGTCATAGCTGAGGATATCCACATAGAAATCGAAGAGCGCGTCCACCTCGCCGATCTGGGCGATCATCTTACTGATGTAGCGGTTGCTGATGACCACGTTGTTGACACTGTAGCTATTGACGATGTCATGGTGCTTGGGATCGATGATCTCGACCACCACATCGATCTTGCCGGGATCGTAATCCGGCTCCAGCTTTTTACGGTTGATGATCTCCTGCACGTAAATGAGATGTGCCAACGCATTGGAATCGATATCCTCATTCAGTACCGAATCATCCGAAAGGATGAGGATACTGGTGTCCTCATCGTTCTGCGACACAAACTCCTCTATGGTAGAACAGATCAGTTCTTCGTCGAAAATATCCGCCGCCACCGTCTTTTTAACAAAGGGATAGTCCGCGTAATACTTCATCTTCTCCAGATTCTGGGGATCGTCGATCACAACGATGTTCAAAATCGATTCATCTCCGCGGTTCCACTCATTGCAGAAGGAAACGAAGCCGCGCATAATATCTCTGCTCTTGCTGTTGTGACCCAGAATGATCACATTTTTATGCTCGATCCAGTAACCGCGGTTCAGATCTACAGCATAATCGCTTTCCGCAGGCACTCCCGGCGCGGTGAGATCCTCCGGCTCATCCGCCAGATAGAAGCAATGCTCGACACCCTTATGCTTCATATAGGACAGCGGAATGGCAGAAAGATGGGTAGAAAGATACTGCTTCGCAAAAGCTGCGATAGGCTGATACGCCTGCTCGACCGTATAGATCTCGACACCCCTGTTGGAGAACACTTCCTCGTAGACCTTGTTCAGCTCTGGCATCAGGGAGAATTGGGACAAAATCTGACCCAGCACCTGATTCACGCGCACCGGGACGATGTCGCATTTTCCGGCAACCTCTTTATTTTTGATGATCTTGTCGATCAGTTCCCATGTGGCATCGTCCGTGACCTCAACGATGATCTTCTGATTATCCGCTGAGCTGGCAGCCGATGTAATATCCGCAACCTGCATCAGTGTCTTAATGGTCTGAGGATTGCCGCGGCTCTTCTTATCCAGCCAGTCTTGATGCTCGAATTTGCAGATCGTATTGTTGATGTCGTTGCCGAGAATAATAATGGAACGGGCTTTTTCCAGAGAAATATCCTGCAGCTGCTTGGTGGAGAATACGTCGCCCTCACGGACAATCACCGTTACATTCCTGCGGAATTTATGCTTTCGGATCGCAATGATTCTCTTAATGTAAGGCAAGCCCGCAAACTCTGCGCTCAGCTTTCTGTTTTCGCGAGCGATCGTGTCTGCGATCCTCTCGTCGATCTCCTTTTGAACCTCATCCTTGCGGGCACTGACCAGAACAACAATTTTCTGCCCCTTGCCGCTGTAAAGATAGTCATTGATGATCTCTGTAGCGCGGCTGTTCCAGTTCAGGATCACAATGTGATTAGACAGGAAGATCTTATGCTTGCCGGCATTGGCATTCTCAATAAAATGAGAGATGTAGTTTGTAACATAACCGATCACAGCGCCGGTAAAGGAGATCATTCCGATCAAGACAACACACAGACAAAAGACCGAAATAAACACGCCGGACTCGCCGATGTCCGCAATGACGAACTGGATGCAGCCCGCATCCAGAATCATGGTCAGGGTGCAGAACGCAGCCTCCAGAAAGCCCATGTGTTCCGTTCCGTCCAGCGACAGCGCGCTGATCACGGCTGCCGACAGCAGAAAGAATGCAATGTTGAAAAGCAGGATCACTCCCAGAACAATTTTACCGGGATTTTTTGCCCGCTCTGTACTCCACCATTCGTTGAATTTATTTTTCATATCTTTCTCTCCAAATCTTCAAATTGTAATTACATCTTCTGTACGGCGTCCCAGATCTCTTCCACCACCGGGATGCCGTTTTCCATATTATCCTTCATGCTTCGCAGTGACCGCTCGCCGGGATAGCAGACCTCGCCGCCCTCCTCGGCAGGCTCAGCTGCTTTCACATCCTGCAGTATCCGCTCCGCGATGGCATCGGTTTCCCCGACGGTATTGAACTTGGTAGGGTCAATGGCGATCATGATCTGGGTCATGCCCACCTCTTCACCGAATGCACCCACATCCGCAACGCTGTGACCGCCGGAGAGGATGGTCGCCATCAGATCCATCAGGATGGAAAGACCGCTTCCCTTCCAGTAGCCCATAGGCAGCACCCGCCATGTCTGCTCGATCTCTGCCGGATCGGTGGTCAGCTCGCCGTCTTTGTTGTAGCCGCCATACACCGGCAGCTGCTGTCCCGCCAAGCGGTGACTTTCGATCTTTCCGTAGCTGAACTGGCTGACCGCGCAGTCCACCACCACATGCTCTCCATTGGAACGGGGGATCGCCATGACGATGGGATTGTTGCCGATACGGCAGTCCTTGCCGCCCCACGGGGGCATATTGGGCATTGTGTTGGTCCAGCAAATGCCGATGCAGCCTTCCTCCGCCGCCTGCCAGCCGTAGGTGCCGCCACGCATCCAGTGATTATTGTTGCCGAGGGCAACCAGACCGATGCCCTGCGCCTTGGCGATCTTGCAGGCGCGCGCCATGGCTTTTCTTGCGTTCAGAGGTCCGAAGCCGCGGTGACCGTCCCAACGCTCCATATTACCGAAGGACATGACACAGCTCGCCTGCACCGCAGGATCAATCACTCCTTTTTCAAGATAGCTGACCAGCCGCGGAAAGCGGTTCAAGCCGTGACTGTAGACACCGGCAAGGGAATTTTGCGCAAAGATTTCCGCAGCCTCCCGACCGTCCGCGGCAGAGAAGCCCCGGGCGCAAAGCACCCTCGCAAATTCATCCACCATTTCCTCATATGCAACTCGCTTCATACCGTCACCTCATCTATCATTATATATTGTAAGCATATTCCAGCAGCTCCTTTTTGTCAAGAAAAAATAGCTGCAGCCGTCCTATCCGTCTTGACACTTCACCGCCTTCTGGGGTATACTGATTACAGCGTACCCAGAGAAATACACGAATAGGAGCGCCAACTATGAAGTCATACATCATCGGCATTGCCGGCGGCAGCGGTTCGGGTAAATCCACCTTTGCCGGACGCCTGAAGGAAGCCTTCCCGGACAGCATTTCCCTGATCAGCTGCGATAACTACTACCTCCCCCACGACGATCTTCCGCTGGAGCAGCGGGCACTGCTGAATTACGACGCTCCCGAGGCATTGGAATTTGACCTGATGGTGCAGCATCTGATGCAGCTGCAAGCGGGTCAGCCGGCACTTTGTCCCGTGTATGATTTCACGCAGCATACACGAAGCAACCGGGTAACGGAGATCCTGCCCCGCCCGATCATCCTGATCGATGGTATCCTGATCTTCCATGATCCCGCCCTGCGTGCATGCATGGATCTGAAGATCTATGTGGAAACAGATGCCGACGAGCGCATCCTGCGCCGCGCCCGCCGGGACATGAAGGAGCGCGGACGGGATCTGGACAGTGTCATCCATCAGTACCTGTCCACCGTCAAGCCCATGCACAACACCTACGTAAATCCCACCAAGGTATTCGCGGATGTGATCCTGAACGGCGGCAAAAACGAGCAGGCATTTCTGCTGGTAAAAGCCCAGATCGAGCAGATCCTGAACAGAACATAAAAGCGCCCCACCTGCTGTGATGGCAGGTGGGGTTTTCCTTATAATCTTCCGTATCGTTTTGTGGTTTCGTAGATCCGCTTTGTCAGCAGTTCCTGAATAAAGCCCCGGGGCGCGCGCCACGACCAGTTTGCACTGGACAGCATACCGGGAACGTTCATTCTGGCGGAGCCATCCAGCTCCAGATAGTCCTGCATCTGAATGACGCACAGCCGGCTGACCGAACCCATCACGCCGCGGATCATACCCCAGACGTACCCTTCGCCCCCATTGAGACCAAGGTAGCTCTTTGCCGTGGCAACATCCTCATCGTCCGCTTCCTGCAGCCATTGGGCAGCAGTCATATTATCGTGTGTGCCGATGTAGCATACGGAATTGATCGGATAGGTATGGGGAAGATAATCAGACTCTTCCCGGGAGTCAAACGCAAACTGCAATACCTTCATACCGGGATAGCCGGATTCCTGCTGCAGCTGACGCACCTCCGGTGTAACAAAACCCAGATCCTCCGCGATAAAGTCCAAATTTGGGAGTGCCTTCCGGACGGCATGGATATAATCCGCCCCGGGTCCTCTTTGCCATGTGCCGCCGACAGCGGTCTTGTCGCCGGCAGGAACTGCCCAGTAGCTTTCAAAGCCTCTGAAATGGTCCAACCGAACCACATCATACATCTTTGCCGCGGCGGACAGCCGACGGATCCACCAAGCAAAGCCCGTTTCCTTCATCAGCTCCCAGTTGTACAGAGGATTGCCCCAAAGCTGACCGTCAGCGGTAAAGGAATCCGGCGGGCAGCCCGCAACAGCAGTGGGATAACCGTTACCATTCAGCCGGAACAGCGTGGGATTGGACCACACGTCCACCGAATCCAGCGGCACATAGATCGGCACATCGCCGATGATCCTGATGCCCCGGTCGTTTGCGTACCGGCGCAGTGCCGTCCACTGACGGAAAAACTGAAATTGAAGGAAATACTGAAATTGGATCGCATCCTTCAATTCTTCACGATAACTGCGCAGGATCTCAGGGATCCGCTTCATCAGGCTTACTGACCAGCTCTGCCACGATGCGCCGTGATATTTTTCCTTCATGGTCATAAACAGCGCATAATCTTCCAGCCAATCGGCATTCTCTTCCACGAACGCCCAAAAGCTCTGATCCGGCACAAACCTCTCATACGCCAGACGCAGAATCCTGCAGCGGTTTTCATACAGGCAGCCGTAGTCCACCCGTCCCTCGTCCTGACTCCACACAACCGCATTCACTTCTTCCTGTGTAAGCAGCTTTTCCGCGATCAACTGATCCGGGTCGATCAGGTAGTGATTGCCCGCGAAGGTTGAAAAGGACTGGTACGGAGAGTCGCCGTATCCCGTGGGATTGAGGGGAAGCACCTGCCAGTAGGACTGTCCCGCTTCCCGGAGAAAATCCACAAATTCATATGCAGCTTTACCCATGTTGCCGATTCCGTAGGGACTGGGCAGGGACGTGATGTGCATCAGAATTCCACTTTTTCTCATAAATTGCTCCTTAATTGTCGATACGCCGTGTGCTTTCGCAGTGATGCAGCGAATATGTAACGGACTCATGGCAAGCACCGCCGCCGTTTTCGATGCGATCGATCAAAATCTCCACGCTTCTTTGTGCCATGCATTGGGCGGATTGGATCACACTGGACAGCTGGGGTACCAGATAGGAACCCAGCACCAAGCCGTCAAAGCCCATCACGGAAACATCCTTGGGAACCCGCAAGCCGTTATTGTGCAGCGCGCGGATGGCTCCGATCGCCATCACATCCGCGATGGCAAACAGTGCCGTAAACTGCCGCCCGTTGGCGATCAGCTGCTGGGTCGCCTTGTAGCCGTCCTGATAGGAAAAGCGGACGCCCTGATAATCCAGCTCCTCGTCAAATTCGATCCCGTGGTTGCGGAAGGATTGCATGCACCCCTCATAACGCAGCCGGCTGGTATCAGAACCTGTCCGATCACCGCCAACGATCACAAAGCGCCGATGTCCCATGGCGATCAGCGAATCGATGGCACAGCGTGCTGCCTGACGGTCGTCCGTAGAAACACTTGACAAATTATCAAAGGGCAGCGAGGACGCGTCATTGGACACCAGAACGCAGGGGATTTTGATTTTTCCGAAATCCCTTGCAAAATTCAGACTGTTGCCGCCCAAAAACAGAATGCCTAAGGGCTTCTTTTCCCGGCACAGCCGGATCGCACGCAAAACCTCGTTGCTGTCCTCGTCCATGTAGTCCACATGGAGGGGGTAGTGGGTTTTATCCAACAGCGCTTGGATCGTTTCGATCATTTCACCGAACATTTCGTTGGCAGTACCCTTGACAACCACAAGGATGGAATTTGCATGCTGCTTCAGCTGCTGGGCATTGGCATTGATCTGAAAGTTGTACTGCTGTACAAGCCGTTCGATCTCTGCCTTTGCCTTTGCGCTGACATTGGGGTGATTGTTCAGTACTCTGGATACTGTTGCTACACTGTACCCGGATTTTTTAGCCAGATCTTTAATGGTCATGGCTTTTCACCTAATTTCTTTCTAAAGATATTAACCCTTCACCGCACCGGCAGCCACGCCCTTGATGATGTGCTTCTGGCAAATCAGATAGAATACGATCACAGGAACAATGCTCAGGAAGATCAGTGCCATGGTAGCACCGAGGTCCACAGTACCGTAGCTGCCCTTCAGGTACTGGATGTGGATGGGGATGGTCATATACTTGGTGCGATCCAGCACCAGATAAGGCAGCAGGTAGTCATTCCACACCCACATGATCTCGAGGATTGCAACAGAGATCATGGTAGGCTTCATCATAGGCAGCACCACGCTGAAGTAGGTACGCAGGGGGCTGCAGCCGTCGATGGCGGCAGCTTCCTCAATTTCCAGAGGAATGCTCTTGACAAAGCCTACGAACATAAATACCGCAAGACCCGCGCCGAAGCCGAGATAGATCACCGGGATGGTCCAAGGAGTGTTCAGCTTCAAGGTGTCCGCCGTTTTGGATAGCGTGAACATGACCATCTGGAACGGCACGACCATAGAAAAGACGCAGGTATAATAGACCGCCCGGCAGAATTTGGAGTCAACGCGGGAGATAAACCATGCAGCCATAGAGGTGCACAGCAGGATCAGCGCGGTGGAAAGCAGCGTAATGACCGTGCTGTAAAGTACGGACTTCCAAAAAGCATAGCCACCAAAGGTCATGCCCTTGATAAAGTTGTCAAAGCCAACGAAGCTCTCCTCCGTGAGCCAGCCGAAGGTATCGGTCTTGACGAAGGTATTCGCCTTAAAGGAGTTGAGCAGCACCATAAAAACGGGGAACACGTAGATGATGCTGATCACAGCAAACAGCGCGCTCAGTGCCGCCCTGCCCCGCTTTTGGGAGCGAAGATCACTGGTTCTTCTTTTCATTACTGCTGTACCTCCTTTTTACGGGTATAACCAAGCTGGATCAAGCCGATGGTGGCGACCAGAATGAAGAACAGCACAGCCTTTGCCTGCGCGACACCGCGGGAGTTGACATTCTGACCGTAGAAGGTGTTGTAGATGTTCAGTGCCAGCATTTCGGTGGTGTGAACGGAAGTGCCGTCCGGGTTGATGATAAAGGGCAGACCGCCGGTCAGAGCAAGGTTCTGGTCAAAGAGCTTGAAGCCGTTGGTCAAGGACAGGAACATGCAGATGGTGATGGACGGCATCACATTGGGAATGATGACCTTGAACAGCGTCTTTGTGTTGCTGGCGCCGTCGATCTGGGCAGCCTCCAGCATATCGCCGGGTACTGCCTGCAAGCCCGCGATATAGATGATCATCATGTAGCCGATCTGCTGCCAGCACATCAAAATGATCAGGCCCCAGAAGCCCCATGTGCTGTTGGTCAGGATGGATTCACCATACGCGCCCAGCACGCCGTCAAAGATCATGCTCCAGATATAGCCAAGCACGATACCGCCGATCAGGTTGGGCATAAAGAAGACCGTGCGGAACAGATTGGCGCCCCGGATCTTCTGAGTCAGTGCGTAGGCGATGGCAAATGCCAGCACGTTGATCAGAATCAGGGATACGATGGCATACAGCGCGGTATAACCGAAGGAATAGCGGAAGCTCTCATCCTGAAACGCCTTGATATAGTTGTCAATACCGATAAATGTCCACTTACTGGTGGTCTTGAACTGGGTAAAGGACAGGAACAGACCCTGCAGGAACGGCCAAACGAAACCGATCACAAAAGCAACCAGCATGGGCCACAGGAAAACCGGCGCCCATTTTTGCGTGGATTCCTGAATCATCGTTCTGTTTGTAACTTTTTTCTTTTTCATATGACATCAACTCCCGGAAAGAAGATAAGGGGGGCACAGCATCAGCCTCACGCAGCCTCAGCCGTGATAGGAAGGCGGGGCGAGCGTATCGCTCGCCCCGCGCATAGGGTTCATTGATTTCTAATTAGCCTTTGGCAGCGTTATACTGCACAGCCCAGCCATCGATGAAAGCGGTAACGACCTGCTCCCAGTTCGCGTCGGTGGGATCAGCGTTATAAGCATTCAGAGCGGAGACAACAGCGGCGCGGTAAGCGTCAACGTTGGGCTGATAGTTGGTTGCCCACCACATGTTGTAGCAGCCGTCAGCCAGGTACTTGTTTGCCTGAGCCAGGAAGGGGTTGGTGGAAGCAACAGCACTCTTGTAGGGCATAACACCGAAGGTAGCGACTGCCTTGGCAGAAGCTTCGGGATCGGTGACCAGCCACTTCATGAAAGCGATGGTAGCTTCGATGTCTTCCTTGGAAGCATTGGCATTGATTGCCCAGTAGTTTTCAGTACCGCAGTTCAGACCTGCCTTCTCTTCGCCCTCAACACCGCAGTAGTAGGGGATCATGGTCAGGTCGGCAGCGTTCATGCCCTTGCCTTCCAGTCCGCCCCACTCCCAGTTGCCGTTGAAGTAGAACAGAGCCTTCTCATCAGCGAACTCAGCAGCAGCGTCGAAGCCGCCGTTTGCCAGATCAGCACGGGGGGTAGCAGAGTTGACGACCATCAGGTCGTACAGAGCCTTGTAGTTATCCATGTACTTGCCGGTCAGCTCAGCGGGGCAAGAGGTCCACTTGTCGGGAGCATCAACGGACTCGTAGTAGTACTCCAGGTTGATCAGGTGGCCGGTGAAACGCCAAGAGGAAGAGCCATCCATACCTGCAGAGGTAAATGCATCGAAGCCCAGCTCAGCAGCGCGAGCATGAACGTCCTCAGCAACTTCCTTCAGGGTAGCGAAGTTCTTGATGTAGTCAGCAGCGTAGCCGGCTTCCTGCAGCAGCTTGGTGTTGACAATGATGCCGTAGCACTCGTAGCAGTAGCCG
Source organism: Oscillospiraceae bacterium (assembly GCA_015067495.1). Lineage (GTDB taxonomy): Bacteria > Bacillota > Clostridia > Oscillospirales > Oscillospiraceae > Faecousia. Next base: position 98,867 of record SVMI01000007.1, read on the forward strand.
ATGGAGCACAGCTTGCCATCCTTGTCGAACAGCTGATAAGCGTCAGTGCTCAGCTCCTTGGCGATGTCGGTGTCCTTCAGATCGTAGCAGAATTCGCCCCAGGTATCAACAGCAGCCTGATTGCCGACGACGAACAGAGTAGGAGCATTGTCCTTGTCCATCTCAGCGGTCAGGGTCTCGTTGTAGGTGCCGGATGCGGCGGTGACGATGGTCACGGGAACACCGGTCTCCTGGGTGTACATTGCAGCCAGTTCCTTCAGAGCTTCGTCAGATTCGGGCTTGAAGTTCAGCCAGTAAACAGAAGGCTCGTCCTTGGAACAGCCGGTCATGCTGACAGCCATAGCAAAAACCATAACGATGGCAAGCAGCATAGCGATAAGCTTTTTCATTTCTTTTCCTCCTAAAAATTTTTGAATATATGCTCACACGGCATTTTGCCGGGGAAGCCAGATGTACAGGGATTTTTAGTATAGGAATATTATATCCCGCTTATACGTTTTGGAAACGTTTTCATTCCCTCGATGCACATTATACCGCAATCGAACCGACAATTCAATACAAAGATTGCATCTTCCGTCAAAATCAGTAAATTGTCCAAGTCAAGTTGGTTGTTTTTGTATAATTTGCCAATGTCGAATTTTGTAAACGATTTCTAAAGGATCAAAAAACAGCACCATCCGTGCAGGATGGTGCTGTTGCCGCACTTTGAGGATCTTATTGCCGGCTTTTCTCAGTTGGGGACAATGTCGCCCTTATTGAGGATGCTTGCCTTGATCTGGATAAAGTCTGTAATGGAAATGCCGCCGTCGTTACTGGTGTCTGCTGCCTGTGCATACGCGCCCGCAAGCGTACTCTTCTTCAGGATGTGCGCCTTGACTGCGAGCATATCCGTGATCGTGATCTTGCCGTCGCCGTTGACGTCGCCGGTGACAACCGCCGTATAGGAAGCCTTGACCGCATTGCCGTCCATCAGCTTCACTGTCATGCCGGTGGCGATTATTTCCTTGGCAGCCGCTTCCGTATTTCCATTGTAGACCCGGCAATAGATCTCTTCATTCAAGCCGGAGAGCAACGTCCGCACTGCCGTACCGGCTGCGATCTTACGAATCGTCGTGCCGCGGACGGTATACTTGGAGGAAGTGATCGCAGAAGGAACTCTGGACTTAACGGTAACCATAAAGGTCGCAGTCTTTCCCCCATAGGTCACGGTGATCGTCTTCGTGCCGGCTGTTGCCGTATAACCGCTGACGGTATAATCCTTCACGACGGCGCTGGTCTGATTGTTATAATACACCGTAACGACCATGCCGGTCTTGTCAAAGGCATCGCCTTCCAGATAGGTCAGCTTGTTGGGCTTTGTTGTAACAGAAATCGATGCCACCGTCTTTGCCTCAACCGTAACGGTAAAGCTCGCGGTTTTCCCCTCATACGTAATGGTGATGGTCTTTGTGCCGGGCGTTATACTATAACCACTGATGCTATAGCCGCCAACCACTCTGCCGGTGCCGTTGTTGTAGTTTGCGGTGATCACCATGCCGGTCAGATCAAGTGCTTCTCCCTCCAGATAGATCTGCTTGCTGGGCTTGGAGGTAACAGAGATGGATACCACCGTTTTTTCCGTTACCTCGATCTCAAGGGTTGTCGTTGTACCATTGTAGTAAACCGTCAGGCTTTGTACACCGACCATATAAGAATTATACGACCAAACCATATCCTCGGTCAGATCAATGATGCTGAACGATCCGTCATTATAATACGCCGTCACCTTGCCGCCGGCAGCCGAAAATGCGTCGCCCGCATAGTAAACCGTCTTGTCCGGCTTTGTTGTCAGCGCGATGCTCACCAGCGTTCGGACAGCACCGCAAACGGTGCAGGTATCGCCGTCATAGCTGTGGTCATGGGGGATATAGACCAGCGGCTTGCTCATTTCACTGGTCAGTATTTCATCCGTCTGCCCGTAGCGCTGATAGAAGGTATAGGTCTTTCCTGCCACCAGATTTTCAAACACCGGGCTATCCTGCCAATGGATGCCGTCCAGGCTGTATTCACCGTTTTCGAGGGTTTTCAGGACAACCGTATGGGCATCTGCGCGCTGCACCTCAGGCGCAGCGGGGGCAGAACTGTACGCACGCTCCATCACGCCGGAGCCCCAGCAGACTGCACATTCCCACGTATTTTTGCCCGTTCCCGCGCAGCGGTAGCAAACGCGACCATCCGCCATGCTGCCGCTTCCGCTGCAAAGCAAGCAGTCGTAAATTCCTCTGCAGCTGCCCTCGCATTCCGGGCAGAGCTTCTCCCACAGGGCATAGAACGTTGTGCTTTGGGGGACATAGTATGTACCCATCGCCCACAGCTCCGTCGCGCCGCCCTCAATGGGCGACCATCCCACCAGCCGGTATCCGTCGCGGTCCGGGATGCTGCCCGGCATATTGATGGGTTTATTTCCTGCGTTTCTTGTTGTGACGACAGTTTCGGCATCGATCACAAAGGTGACGACAATAAACTCCTTCAGGCAGACATTGCAAACCGAATCATCCGCATCCGTAAAGGTATGATCGTCTGTGGCAGGAATGGCAACGTTGTCATACATGACCGTGTGGCAGACCGTACATTCGCATCTTTTCACGCCTGCCATGCAGCCGTTGGCATCCTTTATGATGATCCATTCGTAATTGTGCTGCAAAACTGCCGGAACAACTGTATTTTCATTGCGTACCGCATGACAAACCGTACATTCCTCGTGCTGCTTGCCGCCGGATGTGCAGAAAAACTCGTCGATCACCCACTGATAAGCATGGGTTTCCTCCCGGACATTGCCGCAGACATTGCACGCGGTATCGCTGCAGTCGTCATAGGTGTGGAGCTTGGTTGTCGTGCAGCTGCCGTAAGACCATGCAGCATCTGTCAGAAGATCGTTCCAGTAATCGATGACCATTCCCTTCTTCTGTTGGACAGAGCCTGCGTAAAGGACTTGCTCCAGTCCATTGCAATCCGAAAAAGCACCGGCACTGATTTTGCTCACGCTGGCAGGAAGAACAATGCTTTCCAGCGCGGTACAACCGCAAAAAGCATCCTCGCCGATGGTTGTAACGCCCGCGGGGATCTCGATCTGTCTCAGACCGCTGCAGCCGAAAAAGGCAGAGGGCGCGATCTCAGTCACGCCCGCAGGAATGACGATGTCCGTCAGCGCGGTGCAGTAGCTGAACGCGTCATTTCCGATGGAGGTGAGTCCTTCAGGGAGCGTCACATTGTACAAATAAGAGCAGGAAACGAACGTACCGGCAGGCAGTGCCGTCAAACCGGAGGGCAGCGTAACATCCGTCAGGCTGCTGCAGCCCATGAAGGCAAAGTCTCCAAGACTTTTCACGCTGTCCGGCAGAACGATGCTCGTCAAAGCGGTACAGAACTGGAAGCCGTCGATGGCGGTTGCGCTGTCCGGGATCCGAACGGTCGTCAAGCTCTTCATCGTGCTGAACACACCGCCGCTGACGGACGTAATGCCGGGCATGATGGTGATCGATTTGATCTGATCTGCATAAGAACTCCAGCCCCGCGTCACCACTTCGCCGTTGCCGTAGATCACCAGCTCATCATCCGGCGTTATATACCAGAAGGTGGTCAGTGCATTGTTGCAAATGCCGTCGTTCCCCTCCAGTGCTTCGCTGTAATGGATGGTGGCATTGGTCAGTTTCCCATTCTGCGAGCCGATGTTCAGCTGCTGCCATTGCGCAACTGTTCCGCCGTAGCACACATCGGTAAGACCGCACCCTTGGAAGGTATAGCTTTCAATGGTCGTAACGCCGGCAGGAATCGAAATCCGCTTCAGCTTCGAACAGTAGCTAAAGGCGCTTCTGCCGATTTCCGTTACAGTAGTGGGTATCTCAACATAGGAAAGGCTGCCGCACTGTCCGAAGGCATTGACTCCAATGCTGACAACGCCCTCTTTCAGGATCACCGTCTCCAGCTCACTGCAGCCCGCAAACGCGCCGTCGCCCAAATTTTTGATGCCGCCCGGAACTGTGATGCTTTTGATCACCGTGCCGTAAAACACGCCGTCGCCCAGCTTCGTAAGATTCGCAGGCAGATCAATCTTCTCCAGCACCCGACAGTTTTCAAAGGCATATGTGCCGATGGAGGTGATGCTGTCCGGCAGTATGAGTGTCTTCAAATCCGTGCAATAGCTGAAGGCACTTTCTCCAATGGAGAGAAGCCCTTCTTCCAACGTCACAGAGGTCAAATTGTGGCACTTTTGAAATGCCCGGTCGCCGATGGTCTTGACACTTCCCGCAATGGTGACCGTCTCCAGATCCCGGCAGCTTGTAAAGGCATCCGCACCGATGGAAACAACGCTGTCAGGAATTTCAATTTCTTCCAAAATCGGACAGCTCATGAAGCAGCCGTCCCCAATGGACGTCACGCCTTTGAGGTCGATCGTCGTGAGCATATCGCAGCCGCTGAAGGCATTGGTTCCCAGCGCGATCGGTGTTCCGGGGAACACCAGCGTGGTAATCTCATCACAACCCGTGAAGGCACTTTCACCGATGCCGGTAATATAGTCGGGAATTTCCAGCTGCTTGATGTATTGGCAGCCGTAGTAAGTACCTGCCGCAATTTCGGTTATGTTGGGAGATGTAATGATCTCGGACATATGACAGTACGCGAAGGCATACGCGCCGATTTTTGTAAGGCTTTCCGGCAGCTCCATCGAATAGATGGCACTGTTATAGAAGCAGTAATCGCCAATGGCTTCCACGCCCGCGGGAAGCGCGACCTGATACAGCAGCTCGCAGTTATAGAACAGCTTGTCGGGCAGCTTTTTGATGCCGACGGGCAATGTTACCTTCTGCAGTTTGCTGCAGCCGTAAAAAACGCCCTTGCCCACAGAAGACACCGTGTCCGGGATCACAAAAGAGCGCAAGCCGGTGCAGTTTGTAAAGGCATAATCCCCAAGTGCTTTGACGCTCGCAGGAACGGTGACGCCAAGCACACGGCTGCATCCGTCAAAGGCATACGCGCCGATGCCGGTCACACCCTCTTCGATGACGATGTCAAAAATACCATCCGCATAAGCATGCCAAGGTGCTTCGCCTGCGCCGTAATCATACATATCACCGTTGCCGTCGATGCGCAGCACTTTGTCGGCAGCCAAAGTCCATGTCAAATCCTCACCGCAGGTGCCGGAGAGCGTCTCCCCTTCTTCCGAGGCAACCGCAAAATGGATGCGTGCGTTGAGCAGATCCTCGTTGCCGGACAGCACCTCGATCTGCTTCCACTGTGCCTCAGAGCCGGCATAATACACATCCGTCAAATGATTGCAGTCCAAAAAGCAATCCGTGCCGATGTAAGTCAGGCTGACAGGCAGGGAGATCTGCGTCATGCCGTCGCAGTAGCGGAAGCCGGGCGCGCTGTCGGAATATTTGCCGCCGATGGTCGTAATGCCCTCGGAAAGCACCGCGCTTGTAAAGGGGTACACATTCATGTAACCCTCCGTGATCTTTTCGCCGTCACCGTAGCACGTCAGAACCTTATCCTCAGAAATGACCCAGTACAGATCCTCGCCGAAATTACCGCAATAGAAGTCCTGCGGTGCGATCGTCAGACCGTCATAGCCGTCATATTCCCGATCATCCAGCTGTCCTCTGCCATGTCCGAAGCTTTTGTCGCATTGAAGGAAATTATCGTAACCATAGGTGCCATCTGTGTTATCATCCCATGTGGTGTCCATGTTGTACCACTGTCCGTACAAATTTACAACATTCCATGCGTGATCCAATGCTTGGCAGGAAATCGTCTTGCAATCCACGCCGGCTTCCTGCAGCAGATAGGAAGCAAACTGCGAATAGCCGGAACACATGGTCTTTCCGGTGGTCAAAGTCAGGTAAAAGGTTTGCTCTAAATTGCCGATCGCCAGATTGTCGTAATCATATTCGATAAACTGACATGTAAAATCGTGGATGCGTAAGACCTTGATCCAATCCGGGCTGTCGCCCAGATCCAAATATTCCATGATTTTCTTGATGGATGCATCCTCAAAATCCCATTCACTGCTGAAATCAGCGGGATCATCCAGAATCAAGCCCTCCACATTGGTCACAATGCCGCCTTCCGCCTGCACTTCCTGCGCGTTATCCGCCGCAAACAGGCTGAGCGCAACGCATAAGCAGAAAAAGCCCAACAGTAATCGTTTCCGCATTTCAATTCCTCCCGGCAATACACATCGTGTATGCAGATCATAGTATGACTATTATAGCACGTCATTTTTTCTTTTCAAGGAAAACGAAGAAAAACCACGGCAAAAGCCGTGGTTTTTCTGTCTATCCTTTGGGTAGTCTGTCTTTTTCGTAATTACGCTTTTTTCTTCACCAACAGAACTGCCACGCCAACGCCTGCACCTGCAGCCGCCAGACCCACCAGCACCAGGCTCCACCAGGGGGCGCCATTGTCTTTCTGGGGCTTATCCTGTTCGTTGCCCGCCGGCTTGGTTTCATCAGTGGGCTGCTTCTGTTCGGTACTTTCCGTAGGCTGAGAATTGTCGGGCTCCGTGTCGTCAGGATTTTCTGTCGGGAGATCGGGTGTCTTTTCCGTAACCGTCACCGGCACGATGCTGCTATAGGCGATGCCACCGTCGGAGGTGGATACCTGACATACATAATTCCGGGTGCCTACCACAGAGGTATCCAATTTCAAAGAATCGCTCTGCTGCGCATCAGTTACAGCACTGATGTCATTCATAGAACCCGTCGTGGTCTCAAACCACCGGTAAGTCAGCTGGACATCCTCTGCCGGAGATGTAGCCACGCAGCGGATTTCCGCCTCTGCGCCCTGCTCCACCGTCACCTGAGCAGGGATCTCCAGAATGCTGGGGGGCGCACCGAAATCCTTCACGGAGACCCTGACCTTCTGACTGGTAACAGTATTATGACCGTCTTCAATCACGCACCAGATGTGGGCGCCGTCCATATCGTACTCGATGCCACCGAAGGTATAGGTGAAGGTGTTTGCATCCGGTTGCTGAGGACCGTAGGTTTCACCTGCATAAGGTTCCCAATCCTGCATGGCACCGCTGGTATCCGAAATATTATAGGTCTGGCCCAACCAGTCCAGATACCATGTCGCCGTCAGATTTGTACCCTCTGCCTTCACGATGTAAAGCGCCACATCATACTGGGTGTAGGTGGGACTTTGAGGCTGCAGCGTAATCACAGGACCATCAGAAGCTGCCATAGCAGACACAGCCAAAGCACACAGCAGCAGACAGCATAATGCTATAGATAGAATTTTTTTCATATTATATTTCCTCGCATAAATTCTTATTTTACGTTCGCAAAACGAAATCAATGCTTCTTTTTCTTCAAAATCAGCACTGTTGCCACGATGGCTGCGCAGAAGCAGAGGACACCCACCACAAGGACGATGACCCATGTATCGATGCCGGAAGGCTCTTCCTGGTCGTCAGGCTGGACGGGAGTGGTTTCCGTGGGGGCGGGGTCTTCCTTGATGGTGTGGTTGCAGGTGGAACACTTGCCATCGGTGAACTCATGGAGCATCCGGGTCTCGGTCAGCACCTCCTGGCAGTTGCTGCAGGTGCGCCAGTGGTATTCGTCATCAACGCTCCAGTTATCGGAAGTGACATGACCCACAGGCGGAACGAAGACACTCGTATCGGCAGGCAGCTGTTCTTTGCCTTCCGCATCCAAGAACAGAGCAGTACAACCGGTGCAGGCATAATGGGCGATGGTACCGGAGGCCAGACAGGTCGGCTTCACTTCGGGCAGGAATTTCAGCTCGTGGGTGTGGTTCTTGACCGGCTCGATCACGTAGTCGCACTCGGTACACTTCTGAGGTGTGGTTTCGGTGGCTGCGGGGCCGGGCTTATGAGCCTCGATCTCGCTGTGGATTCTGCAATCGGCACAGATCCATGCATGTCCCTCGGAATCCTTATAAAGGTAAGTGGGACTCCATTTGTGTTCGGCGCTCACATCGCCATAGGCAAAGTCGCAGGTGGTACAGACAGCCTTCTTGATGCAGGTGGCGGTGCCGCCGGAGTGGGCAGCAGTGGTGCCGGGGATCACTTCTTTACAAGTGGTGCACTTCTTGTAGTGATGGGTACCGTTGTAGCTCCATGCACCTTCCTTATGACCGTCTGCGGGAATAATACCATAGCCGTCCAGGTCGGTGATTTCTTTTTGAGCGGCGGCATCCTCATAGCACTTACCGCAGCTGCACTCGTAATAAGCCTTGAAGCCGGGCATCACGCAGGTCGGCTTTTGCAACTGTACCAGCTGGGGAGCGCAGGTGTGAGACGCCTCACATGCGGGGAACGTGTAGAGGACCTCAATGACCTCACGGCCTTCCTGCTCATAAGCTTTGTTCACCTTATCTGCAGCCCAGCTGTTGATGGTGGCATCGACCTGGGGCTTACCGTACTCGTCTGTCTTAAAGGTAAAGCCGCCTTCCCGGTTGGCACAAAGCCAAATGCACAGCTGATATACGTGGCCCTCGATGAAGGTATCGGAGCTGTCCAGCGTTTTGTTGCTGGTCTTATCGATCCAAACCACAGGCTGCGTATGGTAGAAGCCGTAGGAGCTGCTGCCCAGAGAGAAGGAATAACCGGGCATATTGCCCGCCACCGGGGTGGGAACGCCCTTGATCAGCACGCTGCTGATCTTCGCGCCGGGCAGAGGATCGTATTCGCAGGTGACCGTCACTTCCTTGATTCGGTTCTGGCTGTCTCTGTCGTGTATTTCCAGAAAAGAAATCGCTTTGCCGTTGACCGTAAGCGCTGCAGCCAGATCGCCATTGGCATCTGTCGCAAGATAGGTTCCTTCGTTCAGTCTGACCCGGACCACAACTTTATAGGCAATGCCTGCCATAAATTCATCATGTTGATTGAGTTTCATGTTAAAGCCGGGAGAATTTTCCTGCCAGGTCACGATCTCATACCCGATCTCATCTGTGGGGAACTCCGGAGTAAAATCCGGAGTGAAGCTGGCAACCGGTTCATCCAGACGGATATTAAAATGGGTCAGACCCTCTGCGGAAGCAGTTTGGAAAAGGGCAGGCAGGAGCATCAATGCCAAAGCCACACACAACAGCGCGCTTAAAAAACGTTTCATAATGTACCTCCGAATTCTTTTTTTAGAACTTGCCGCCTCCGCCTCCATGGGTATTGCCGGAGGAGGAAGTATGGGTAGATGAACCGCTGGACTTGGGCCGCTCGGTCTTGATCACCTTGGTGTACAGGAACAGATCCTGAGCGTTGGTCAGCTTCAGGCTGCCGGAGTTTACGTAGGCATCTGCCTTCAGCTGCTTCCGAACAGATTTCAGCTCCCGTTTCATAGGGCCGGTGACGATCAGCGCCGCCACCAGACCGATGCCCAAAGAAATGATGAGCGTCAGCACCACATTAAAGGGCTCTTTGGGGAGGTTGTGGGTGTCATAGGGATCACCGGTATTTGCCTGCGCGATAAACTCGTCACACAGATCCGCAAATGTATGGAAGGCATCGGCATACTCGCCGTCGGAAAGCATCGGCAGGAAGTGTTCAGACATATACTCCAGACCCGCATCGGTAACCACTTTGATGCCGTAGCCGGTGGTGGAAATATGCCAGTCACTGTACTCCATGCTCACCAGCAGGAGAATGCCGTCTTTTCCGTAGTCGTTATAATCGAACCAATCGTCTGCAAAAGTCTCCGGGGTCTTCCCCCCGGTGGAGTCTACGGTGACAACGACGATGTCCAAACCATGGCGGGTGCTGATCTCGTCCAGCTTTTTCTCCAGCTGCGCCGCTTCAGCATCGGTCAGCAGTTCGCCATTGTCAACCAGACGAGGGGCTGTGGCATGGACCGTAAGGCACAGGGTCATCAGCAGGCAGAGGATGATCGCAATACTTAGAATTTTTCTCATAGCACGCTCCTCCTCAGATCAACCAGAGCAGATAGCTCAGGGCATAGGCGACAGCCGTAGCTGCGGCAGTAACGCCAAAGAACCACCTCTTATAGATTCCCTTGTCTATGGGCAGATCACCCACAAACTTGCCGGTCTGTCCGTTCATGGCAAAGGTGTAGGTTTTGTCCTTCCACTTGGTATTCAAAATCCACACGGGGTACAGAGCATATCGGGTCTTGCCCTGAGTCAGTTGCACACTGGTATGCTCCGGGATCAGGCTGGTGTAGCCGCTGACCGTTTTGGCGATTGACTCCTCGGTGCTGCGCTTGATCCGCGCATTTGCCCGTTCGATGCAGCTGTCGGCATCGGCATCATACTTGTCAGCCAGGTAGCCGGCAAGATAAGCCGTCTGGAAATCCACAGCCTTGGAGCTGTCAAATGGCTCTATAGACTCCATCAGAGTGTTATCCATTTTGGAAGAGCCATCCACGGGGATCCGGGCAAACTGCAGAGATCCGCTGCGTCTGACCGCATAGTAGCTGGTCTTGGTGTAGTTGTACCGGCTGTCGCTCCAGGTTTGAACGATGGTGCCCTTGTAGCGCACATCTGCCTGAGCGCCGGCATCAAACAGCCAAACCGGCACATAGATGCCCTGAATTTCTTTCAGGTGGTTTTCGTTCTTGAAGACCTTGGGCAGCAGGCGCTTGCCCATATAGTGCTTTTTCAGGCCGGCAATGGCAGTTTTCTTATCCACCCTAAAGGGGATCACAAGATCCGGCTTCAATACGCCGGCAAACTGCTGCATCATCACCACCGGGTTTCCACAGTAGGGGCAGGCAGTGGCAGCCGTCTGGTCATCGCCCAGAATTTCGCCACCGCAGGTGTTGCACACATAGGCCCGTATGCCTTCCACCAGCTGCTCCGATGTGGAGGATTCCCAGACCATAGCATCGTCCCGGTCTTCGTGGAGGGCATCGTCGTAAGCGGCCAGAGTTTTCATTTCAAACTCTGTGTCGCAATAGGGGCATTTCATTTTCTGCAGCCTTGCGTCGAAGGCAATCGCGCCATCACAGCAAGGGCATTTATATTCTTGTAATACAGCCATTGGCTTTCCCTCCTCAGATCACGTCACCGTTATCGAAGGGGTCACCGCACTCAGGGCAGAATTTGGGAGCCTTGGTAGGATCCTCGGGCTGCCAGCCGCACTTATCGCACTTATACTGGGGAATGCCGACAGGCTTCTTCGCACCGCAGTTCTGGCAGAACTTGCCGGTGTTTGTCGCACCGCAGGAACAAGTCCAGCCTTCTGCCACAGCAGGCTTGGGGCTGCCGCACTCAGGGCAGAACTTGCCGATAGCGGTAGTACCACACTTGCAGGTCCAGCTGCCGGTCGCCTGCGGTTCAGGCTTCTTGGCACCGCATTCGGGGCAAAACTTGCCGGTAGCGGTTGCGCCGCAGGCGCACCGCCAGCCATCAGCGGCAGAAGCTGCCTGCTGCTGTGCTTGTTGCTGCTGACCCGCAGCGTAAAACTGCTGAGCTGCATTGAAGCCACCGCCCATAGCACCGCCTGCCATGCCCATACCCATAAAGCCGGTCATGGCGCCGGCAGAGTTACCGGCTGCGGTCTCCATAGCATTTGCGGTAGCGGTAGCCATACGGCCGGCCATCATCGCGGCATTGGAGCCATAGGACATGCTGTCTTCCATCTCCTGAATCTTCTTCATATCCTCAGGGTTCAGGGTGATGGGATTCAGGGCAATCTTTTCAACAGAAATACCACGGTCCAGCCAGTCGCTGCGCAGGGCCTCATTCATGGCATTTTTCAGTTCGTTGACCTTTGCGGGCAACTGAGCCGGACGCAGTTCCAGCTCTGCCAGTGCGCCCAAAGCGGGCTGCAACGCGGAAATAAACTCGGTCTTCAGCTGAGCGTCGATCTTGTCACGGGTGAAATCGTATTCCACGTTGCCGCAGACCTTCGCGTAGAACAGCACGGGGTCGGAAATGATATAAGAATACACGCCGTTGCAGCGAACATTGACCGTACGGCTGAAGCCGACACGCTTATTCATAACCTCAAAGATGATAGGGCTGGGGGTACCGAATTTGTTGCCCATGATCTCCTTGGTGTTGAAGTAGTAGACACGCTGATCCTTGCCGGTGTCGCCACCATAGGTGAAACGCTTGCCGATCGCCTTGAAGGTATTCTTCAGGCTCTCGCCAAAAGAGCCAGCAAAGATGGAGGGCTCCGTAGAAGTATCGTATGTATATTCACCGGGCTCAGCGCAGACCTCCACGACCTTGCCCTGCTCCACAATGATCATACACTGACCATCGGCAACAGCGATGCCGGAGCCGTTGGAAATGATGTTATCGCTGGCCTTGGTGTTGGAACTACGGCCGCTGATGCGCTTTTGACCCTTGATCACAAGGGTGTCCATATCCATTGCTTCGCAGTAGAAATATTCTTTCCACTGATCGGCCAAAACACCGCCCAGTGCGCCAACACCTGCTTTAATAAGTCCCATATTACGTTCTCCTTTTCACTTTATTTAGGGAATAGGGTTTTTTATTCTTTTGGTGGATCTTTGAACGAGCCGCATCAAGCCCAGGGGTCATCGGACTTGGGCTGACGGATGCTCACCAGCAGAAACTGATCCCACAGAAGCCACTGCCCGTCGCCCTTTTGACGCAGAATGATTTCACGGGGCGAATCTGCGCCGCCGCTGCGGATGTGCAGCTTCTTGTAACCGGGGTTGGCATCCGCGTAGGGACCGGCCTCAAACGTCAGGGTGTAGGGCTGCGTCGGGGTGTAATTATTGGCAGGTACTGCACCTGCAAAGTAGGAAAACGGTACGTGATGACCATCCATGAAACGGTCATTGAGGAAAGAAATGTCAAGGGGGCTCAGGGGGCGGGGACCGCGAAGCCAGTTGAGCATATCCGTACCAACGGTCTTATCGGCTGCGTAGGCGCACAGCGCGCACACGGTTAAGGCAGCGGTCTGGAAGGGGTCGGTCAGAGCCGCCTCAGGCAACGCCTGCATTTGGGTCAGACTTTCGGGCAGAGCATAGAAGGTGAATGTCTGACTGGTCTTGCCAGCAGCGGACGGAGCTGCGACGGGGGCAGCATTGTTGTTTCCGAGTTTGTCAAAAATAGACATGATCATATTCCTCCTGATTTGTAAATTGCGTTCTTAAATAGGGCTACAAGATCCTCCATGGCTTCGATTGGCAGGAAGGCGCTTTGATTGTTGGCTGCGCTGATGGATTCTTTTGATGCATAGCAAATCTGCAACTGCATCCCCAAATCGGGCGGCAAACCGCTGACAGTGTAAAACTGTCCGTTGTATTGAGCCAGATGATGCCGGGTAACGATCTCCTGCAACTGCCGAAAGAAGGTTTCATCCGGGCAAAAGGACTGCTTCCCGGCAATCGCATCCCGTCCGCAAATTTCGAAATGCCCTTTTTCCTTGTTGGCATAGAGGGTGAAGATACCTCCTGCGATGGGTGTATCCTCTATGCAACGGTCTGTGGTGGAAAATTTGCAGGAAAATTCAATAATTTCCTTCGAGATAATCACCTTGGGTGCATGGGTATCCACCCGATGCCGGACACCACCGTCCTCCAGCGGATCTTCCGATGCTTTTTTGCGCTTCAGCAGCACGATTGCTCCGGCTGCCAGCACCAGCAAAGCAGCACCGACGTACCAGTATTTCATCCGGTCACCTCCCTCACCAGCTGTTCCAGCAGCGATTCCAGAGCCTGACCGTTTTTCGGCCATCTGCAGGTCACCGTTTCCGAACCGCAGGTAATTGTGAGCCGCCGGAAGTCGCCTCCATCCTGCTTGCCGAAGAGTTTACCGATCGGGTTGGTTCTCTCCTTTTCCAAGGTCAGCTGCTCCAGCTGCGCAAGAACAGCCTGCCACTGCTGCTGCGTAATGGGCAGGTTCTCTCGCTCCACCTGCTCGCCGGAACCGTCCGGTATGTAGCGCAAGGTTGTGATCTTGCGCTGCGTGATGCTGATGTAGAGCTGATCGCCCCAAACGGAACCGTTGCCCCGTTCAAAGGTCAGCCCGGTAATCGGCTCCCGTCCTCTGCTGCAGCCGGTCAGCCACAGCATCACGATCGGAAAGAGCAGAAAAGGCCAGATCCTTCGCATCCCCGCATCCTCCTTCGGTTCCTTGACTATTTTTTCCGGGTGTGATAAAATAAAAAAGGGGTGGGCTGTGTGTTCGTTGGCGCGTCGACACAGCGCATGATACCATAGGTATCATAGGGCACCCCTTTGTTCCAGGCAGGCTCTATGCCCTCCTTCAAACCTTGCAAGTTTATTTTATCCTGATGCCCCGTTCGTGTCGCCACACTTATCGCAGCAAAAAAGTGTGGGGTTCCCCCTTTTTTTCAAAAAAGGGGTGGGAAAAGTGTGGGATGATTACAAGGAGGACTGTATTATGCGCAGGACAGTTGTGCGCTTTGCACCTTTTTCTCTGTTTCTGCTATCTCTGAGTGGGTGTAATGCCATCGGAGATAAATCCGGCAGCTTATCTATGATCTATGGCATCATGGCTCTGCTGTCTCTGCTGTTGCTCATCGGCTATTGCTGCATCGGCAAGAAGAGAGACCCTTGGTTCGTGCTTCTGTTTTCATCGGTATTGGTGGTCAATATCGGCTACTATGTTCTGGCAGTTTCCCAAAATCTGGAGCAAGCTCTGATTGCCAACCGCATCGCCTATCTGGGCTCTGTTTTTCTGCCTTTGTCCATGCTGATGATCATTTTGAACATCTCCGGCATGCATCCGCCCAAATGGCTTTCCTTCACATTGCTGGGACTGGGTGCCGTAGTCTTCTTGATTGCTGCCAGCCCCGGATATTTCGACATCTACTATAAAGAAGTATATTTCCAGAAATTCAACGGGATCACCATTCTGAACAAGGTCTACGGTCCGCTGCACGGCATCTACCTGATTTATCTGTTGGGATACTTTGCCGCCATGGTAGGCTCCATTGTCCATGCCACCTTGAAGGATAAGGTGGAGTCCATTGCCTATGCCGCGATTTTAGCTGTTGCGGTGTTTGTCAACATCGGTGTTTGGCTCATTGAGCAGCTGGTACGCATTGATTTTGAGATCCTCTCCGTTTCCTACATCATCAGCGAGTGTTTCTTGCTGGGCCTGCACTTGTTTATTGATGAAAACAACCGCAAGAAGCTCCGGGAACCCCAACCCACCTCGCCGGAGGTATCCCCGCCTCAGCCCGCAATTGTAACGGATCCTACCGATCAGGCGCAGCTGGAGCTGTTTGTGGCAGGTTTATCCCGTCTGACTGCCAAAGAGCAAATGCTCTACGATTGCTATACCGCAGGTATGTCCACCGCCCAGATTATGGAACAGCTGAGCATCAAGGAGAACACCCTGAAATTCCATAACAAGAACCTCTACAGCAAGTTGGGGGTTTCCTCCCGGAAACAGCTGCTGCACTTTGCAGCCTTGAAAAAGCACCGGGATGCCAAAAACTGACAAAACGCCTCACCGGGATCAGAGCCGGTGAGGCGCTTTTGGTTTGCCGATAAAGGAAGTCCCGCTATTGCTTGGATCGGGAGGACGCGTTTTTTCTACACGGATAAAAAAGACAGTCACCTTGCGGTGACTGTCTTTAAATTGCTGCTTATTGCTTCTTTTTCTTCAGAACGATTACCAGTACAACGCCGCCTGCCGCAAGCGCGACACCCAAGCAAGAAAGAAGAACGATCAACCATGTCTGAACGCCGTCATCTTCCTTCGGCAGATCATCGCCCTTCTGTTCGTCGTCTGTTGTGGGTTCTGTCGCATCCTCAGGTTCGGAAGGCTTCTGGAGAACATAGCCGCAATCATCACAGATGTTATTTTCATCTGCATCCGTATGATTGTTCTCGCCGCAGTCCATCCATACCGGCTCAATTTCAATGTTTTCCGTAAGTATATCGCCCTTTTTGATCAGCTCACCCGTTGCTTTGTTTGCCCATCCGGCGAAGAAGTTTCCGTCCTCCTTCGGAGGAAGTATCGGAAGCGCAGGGATTCTGCTCTCTTTGCCCTTGGTCAGAAGCTCTTTCATAGACGGGATCGCTTCGCTGCCGCCCGGAGTAGAGGTGGGATCATCAGGATTGATGTCCGGCGTGACGTGCTTGTCAAAATCCGGGATGACGACCACGAATTTACCGTCGGGAATACTGAGCATCGGGACTGCCTCTTTGATCTTATATTCACATATTGTGCATCCACGCTCTTTTTCACCCTGGAAGGTGTAGCCCGGTTTCACAATCGTTGTCCAGCCTCCAAGCTTATGGGCAGCCTTTTCGGTGGTAATGTGACAGTATTCACATTCCTGCCAATGCTCGGATTCGGTATGCTTGTGGATATACAAATGCTTTACCACAGGTGTCTGCATATCTGTATATGTATGTCCGCACTCGCAGGTATGGGTAGTGTATCCGCCCGCCGTGCAGGTCGCCTTCGTTACAGTATCGGTATATTTATGGGTATGGTTGTCGGAGAGCGCAGGAATATCCTCTTCCTTTGTGAAGTCACAGAATGTGCAGGTGAATTCCATCACACCCGTTTCATCCTTTGTTGCCTCTTTCGTAACCTCGCCCTTGCCGAAGGTGTGAAGCGCGGAATTCAGTCTGATATTGCATTCGTCGCCGCACAGCGTCCAATGCTCATCCGCATCGTATTGGATCTCGCTGGATTCGCCTGCGCAGTGACCGCCCTCGCTGCAGTAGTGGCTTTTCCACTCTGCGCTTTCGGTACAAATTTCGTGTTCGCATCCCATATCAGATGTTATTGCTGCACAGCATTCCTCGCACAGCTCGCAATCGTCACAGATGTCAACACAGTTCTCACATTTGCCGCACTCGGAGCAGACGGCTGCGCAATCCTCGCAGTATTCGCCGCAGTCGATGCAGATACTATCCTCGCAGTCACCGCAATAGTAACAGTCACGGCACATGACATCGGCACAGTCGATGCAGATGCCGCAATCGGGACAGAACTCATCCATACAGCCGGAGCACTTGCCGCAGCCTTCGCAGCGGTTTTCCGCACAATCGGCGCAAACGATGCCACAGTCCTCACAGATCTCCGCGCAGTCGCCACACAGAGAGCAATTCTCACAGAAGACATCGTTCGCGCATTCGCGGCAGATATCGCAGGAGGCACAGAATTCGTCCATACAGCTGGAGCATTTTTCTTCGCAATCCGGACAGAGGTCCGCGCAGTTTTCACAGCCCTCGCCGCAGGGACATACCAATGCGCAGTCCGAACACAAGCCACAGTTTACGCAGAAGTTGTCCGAGCCGGCACAATCCACGCACTTGCCGCATTCCATGCACACCTCATCAAACGCGCATTTGCTGCACTTTTCGCCGCAGTCTTCACAGATCAGCGCACAGTTGGAGCAGCCCTGACTGCAGCCAAAGCAGATGTAATCCACGCAGTTTTTACAAAGCGCGCAGGTGTCGCAGAATTCGCCGTCACCGCCGATGCAATCGCGGCAGATGCTGCAGCCAACACACATTTCATCCTCTGCGCAGTTGGAGCATTTTTCACCGCAGTCCGTGCAGATATCCGCACAGTTGGAGCAGCCTTCACTGCAGCTCACGCAGATATAATCGACACAGAATTTACAAAGAGAACAAGTATCACAGAAATTGCCGTCACCGCCGACACAGTCGCGGCAGATGCCGCAATCGGAGCAGAGCTCATCCGGCGCACAGTTGGAGCACTTTTCGTTGCACTCCTCACAGATCGCCTCTGCACATTGATTGCAGCCTTCGCCGCAAGCACAAAGGGTCTCCACGCAATCGGCGCATTCGCCGCACTGGGCACAGAATTCGCCGCCGGCACAGTCAAAGCAGCGCTCACATTCACCGCAAAGCTCATCATCGGCACAGTTCTCACACTTTTCACCGCAAGCTACACAGATGACCGAGCATTCCGAGCAGCCGTTGCCGCAGTAGCAGACCTGTTCCACGCAGTTTTTGCAATACCCGCAATCGGAGCAGTAATTGCCCTCGCCGCCAACGCAGCTAAAGCAGGTTCCGCACTCGATGCAGATCTCGTCCTCGGCGCAGTTTGAACACTTTTCGCTGCATTCCGCGCAAATGTAGGCGCATTCCGAACAGCCGTTGCCGCAGGCGCAGACATACTCTACGCACATTTTGCACACGCCGCACTCAGAGCAGTAGTTGCCCTCGCCGCCGCGGCAGGTAAAGCACACTTCACAATCGCCGCACAGCTCATCGTCGGCACAGTTTTCACACTTCTCGCCGCACTCAGGACATATGGTGGCACATTCCGAGCAGCCCTCACTGCAGCCGACGCAGATATAATCCACGCAGTATTTGCAAAGATTACAGTTCTGACAAAAGTTGCCGTCACCGCCGACGCAGTCATAGCAGACGCCGCAGTCCTCGCAAATACCGCCATCGGCACAGTTTTCGCATTTTTCACCGCACTGCTCGCAGATCAAGACGCACGAAGAACAGCCACTGCCACATTCGGTACACAGATATTCCGTGCAGAACTTGCACAGCTTGCATTCGGGACAGTAGTTTCCCTCACCGCCAACGCAGTTAAAGCAGATATTGCAGTCTTCGCACAGGTCGTCGCTGCATTTATAGCAGGCTTCGTGACATTCTTCGCAGCCGTAGGTGCATTCCGAGCAGCCCTCGCCGCAGTAGCATATCCAGTCTGCACATCCGATGCACAGCATACACTCGGAACAGTACAGCTCGTTGCCCGCACATTCCAGGCAGATGCCGCAGTCATCGCAGATGAAATCAGCGCACTCAGAGCATTTTTCGCCGCACACATCGCAGACATCACCGCTGGTCTCATAGCAGCCGCGACATTTTTCGTCACATTCGCAGTGATCCTCAAGGCAGTTGCCGCAGTCGTCACACATTTCGTGATCGTCATCACAGGCACCGCAATAGCCGCAGTGGTGCTCCTCGTAGCAGGAGGTGCCGGAGCCTTCACCGCAGTGGTCGCCATTTTCGCACAACCAATCGCCGTAACGGTATGAGCCGCAGTGCTCACATTCTACGCCTTCTTCCGCACGTACAGGAACGGCAATTGCGGAAAGCACAAAATCAAGCGCATCCGCCAAAACAGCAAGCAGATCGACCTGCACTTCCTCCTGTTTGTGGGTTTCCTCCTGTTCGTATGTTGCCGCATTCTCTTCGTGGAGATGATCCTCTCCGAAGTGGACATGCTCATTGATATTTACACTGAGCACTCCGTTAATCAGAAGTATAGCACACAATACGACGCTAAGGATTCTTCTAAGTTGTTCTTTCATAGTTTCCCTCTTTCCGTATGGGCAGATTTTTCCGCCACTACCGACATTTATTGCATTATCGGTTCGTCTGTTTTTCCATTTCGACAAACTGATTGGTGAAAGAGTCCGTCCTCTTTTTTATGTCGCCGCAAGGCTTTCGAGGATGAGCCTCACATCCGGGTCCTCCAGAGAAATTTCATGCTCCCCGTTTTTCATAAGTATCATCACCTGAAAGATACATCCGTCCCACCGGGTATCAAGCATGGTATAGGGGTATCCAAGGCTCGTGCAGGTGTAGCCGTTCCAGGTGTAAGCACCAAGTGTGAAGGGCTCTTTGTCTGCAACGTCATCGTAGAAATGCCTTGGACACAGATAGTAATCCCTTCTGTCAAAGAAGCAGACTGTCATGCCGACGTGGGTGAACATTTCCGTTTCGCATGATATTCCCTTATAGATATGTACTTTCTTCGCTGTGACGTTTCCGCCGCTGTCTGTGCCGCAGAATGCCATCCAGCCGTCCGGCACACGCACACACAGTCTTCCGCTTTCAAACATACGCCGTTCGTTCTTACTCAGCCTTCGCGAAGCGTACGGTCATGAAAAAGACGAAGCCATTCTCATCCGAACCTCTTGTCCAGCCGTCCTCGCTGAGGTCGGTTTCGTACCACAGCACGCCATCACGCACTTCCCATGCTCCGGCGCTGCCGATTATCATACCGTCGCGCAGGCTGACCTCACCGGAGGCAACCGCCTCATCGACCTCTTCCTGCGTTGTACCCTGCGGAATGGGCATCAGTATATACAGCTTACCGTCCCCGCAGATCTCGATTCGGGTGCCGATCATCGTCGTTCTCTCCCGAAGCTCCTCCGCAACGGCTTCTTCGTCCGTTTCGTCAATGTACGGCATCGGCGATTTCAGATAATCCTCGGCAGAAAGATATGCCACCCGTTCATCATCCGTTGCGATACCAATCGAGTGAAAGATCCATTTACCAACAAAGCTCATTACAAATACCTCCTGTTCCGTTTCCGATTGGGTGCAGCGCTTACTCCGCTGCCTCTTCCGGTTTTTTATGCTTCTTAATAAGCACTACCGCAGCGGCTGCGATGCCGCCCGCCACAAGAACACCGACAACGATCAACGTGATCCACAACCCCGCAGGATCCGCACCGCCGTCTGACGGATCGGTTTCATCCGTAGTACCGGGCGCAGTGGTGGCAGTGCTGCCTCCGTCGTCATCCGGATCTGTTGCTTCCATACCCTCTGTGGGATCCGTTTCTTCGGTTGCTTCGGTTTCGCCATCGGGACTGAATTTGCAGATCTGGCATCTGCCGGCCTTATTAAATTCGTGCGCTTCTTTTTCAACCGTTACGACGCCGCAGCCCTCGACGGTACATTCCTTCCAGTGTACATTCCCGTCGGACTTCCATCTGGAATCCTTATGACCGGTTGCGGGAATGATCAGCTCGTCGGTATCCATGATCTCTTCGCTGCCCTTGATGTTGCCGAAGATACCGTCGCAGGAATCGCAGTAGTAGTAAGCCTTTTTACCGTTTGCAGTGCAGGTCGCGTCTACCTTTTCCATCTTGGTAAGATTATGCTTGTGGGAAAGCTTCGGCTTGATGATATAGTTGCAGACGGTGCACACCTGATCTGAAGTCTCTGTTGCTTCCGGGCCGGGTGTATGCTTCTCTATGGTGTCATGGGCATCACAACCCGTTACTGTGCAGGCGTGGGCGTGACCGCGGGATGCCGTGTAGCCCCATTCGGTGCCATAGATGTGACTTCCGACTTTACCGTAGGGGGCACCGCAGAGGGAACATTTCGCCGGCTCCATGCAGGTGGCTGTGCCGCCGGTGTGGGCGAGCTTTGCGATGGTTCCCCAGGTGTTGATATTGGTGATCCGATTGGTGCCCTGGAAGTCCTCAAAGCATTTGCCGCACTCCTCGCAGGAATAATAGGCTTTCTTGCCGGGCTCACTGCAGGTCGCCTTGACTTCAGCCACCTTCACGGGATTGCACACATGCTCCGGTATGTCGCAGGTGAAGTCGTAGCGCAGATCGATCTGGTCCTCGGTGCATGCGTCAAGGACTGCCGTCTTACCGTTGATTTTTGCCGATACAGAATATTCGCCCGTGTCAGGATCACACTTGAATGTGTAGCCCCCCGTTGTTTTCAGGTAGATAAACACGGCGTACTCATGTCCACCGATGAATTTGTCGACCCCGACCTTCATATACTTATTGGTCGTTAGGTCAAACCACTGGATACTGTTTTTGGTGACGTCATCGTCACTTGTATAGAAAGGAGCATAGGTCGTATCGCCGAGCGTCATGGTATAGTCAGGAAACGCTCCGTCCTTCGGCGGGTCTATATCCTGCACTTCGACCTTGCTGAGTTCAAGAGATTCTGTCTTTCGGAATTTATAGGTCACCGTAATGCAGCCATCCGCGAGCGTCGACTTTTGCACCTCGGCTTCCTTTCCGTTTACGGTTGCCGTAACGAGGGGTCTGTCATATTCGTCCGCGGCAAAAATATAGTCACCCGTGGGCTTCAGGGTAATGGAGACGGTATACGAAGTGGACGGCTGGAAGATATGCTCGTTTTGCTTGATGATGTTATCCTGACTGTCCAGCCATGCCACACCGTAGGCATAAAAATAACTCGAGAAATCAAGACGATCGTAGGATTCGTCCGCGCAGGAAATATAGTATTTCGGTTCTTCTCCGGTCTTCGGCGCGGTCACATCCTTGATGTCCACATGGGTGATCTGCCGGGAGGGTTTGCAGACAAACTGAGCGGCAACCACGATATGGGAATCGGCAGTGCCGCGGGTGTAGTCCGGAATAACCGTGGCGGTCTTTCCGTTGATGGTGGCACAGACCGCTGTAAAGGGCTTCCCGGGAGAGGCGAGAATATGGTTCGGATCCACAGCAAACTCGTATCCGACATTGTGTGCGAGAACAAGCTGTACCGTGTAGGTCTTTCCTTCCACAAAGGTGTCGTTGCTCGACATTTGCCTGCCGCCGTCATACCAGTAAAGATACTGCCCTATCGTTGCATCGCCGTAACCGTAATAGGTAGACACAGAGGTGATGGTAGATGCGTAGTATTCTTTGGAGACCTTATCTCCGGCATAGGGCTCCAGGATATCCGTAATCGTCACCGTATTGATCACCTGCGGTTTCGCTGCGGAGAAGGTGCATCTGACGGTCAGATACTTGGTATTGGTCTTGCCGGCAACGTTGTACACGTTTGCGGAGTATTCGCCGTTTCCTGCGCCGGTTCCCACATTCGCAGTGACGGTAGTATAGCCGTTGGAATCGGTGGTGAAGGTATCGTCGTCCTTCGCCCAAACCTCAAATTCCACGATGTATACCATTCCACGTTCAAAAATACTGGTTTCACTCATGCGGTTTTGGGTCGCAACCGAACCCTCATACCAGTTCACGCTTTTGATTTCGTATTGCCCGGGAGAATAGGGTGTCACATCAAAGTCCGGGTGTTCCCCGACGACAGGGACTGCACAGTTGCGAATGCCGATACTGTCGCAGGTTTGGAAGTTTTCCTTTGCCGCGCTTGCTGTTATCGAGATAACGGCAAGCAGCATGACAATCGAGATCATTGCAACGATCAGTCGCTTGAAACAGGATGCCTTTTTCACAGTTTCTTCCTCCTTGATATAGAAGTTTTATATGTTCGCACGAACATCAGCCCCTCTTCCGCAGTGTGGGCAGCACTGCGTGTCCCCGGTCTGGGAACGTCACGGGACGAATAGCGAAAAAGCATACTTTCGTACGCTTCAAAAGGGTTTGTGGCGCGGCGCATGATACCATAGGTATCATGCGGAACCTTTTTATTCCACATGCCCTTCGTTAAACCTTGCAACTCTATTTTATCTCGATATCCCGTTCGTGTCGCCACACTTACCACACCAAAAAGTGTGGGTCCCACCCATTATTTCAAAAAAAGGGTAGGAAAAGTGTGGGATAATTTCAAAGAGGACTGTATTATGCGCCGAACGGTTGTGCGCTTGGCATCTTTCTCTCTGTTTCTGCTGTCTCAGCTGTTGCTCATCAGCTTTTCTTATGATACAATATACGCGCTCGATCAGACCAACACAAAGGGAGTTACCTATGAAAAAGTATGCCATCAGTCGGGAATTCTTCCCATGGAATCTTTTCGCACCGCCGATCAGCGAAAAATTTCTGGCTTTGTCTGTTCCCCACATGAAACCGCCGAAGCGACTCTGGCGGGATAAGGAGCTGGATGTGATTACCTACAGCATTGTCAGCTACGACACAGAGAAGTTCCCATGTTTCGTGTTGTCTCCGAAAGGCATTCCTCAAAAAGCGCCTTGTCTGATTTATCTGCACGGCGGCGGCTTTGTGCTGGAGGCGGCGGGTTACCACTATGATAACGTCATGCGGTACGCCAAGGAAGTGGGCTGCAGAGTAGTCTTCCCTCTGTATCGGCTGGCACCGAAGCATCCGTTTCCTACGTTCTTTGAGGACTGCTACGCCGCTTTTTGCTGGGCTTACGACCATGCGGACGAATTGGGCGTTGATATTGAACACATCGGCATCGGCGGTGACAGCGCCGGCTCTTCCCTTGCTGTAGGCGTATGCCTGATGGCAAGGGAGCGGGAGCATCCGATCAAGTTCCGTTTCCAGATGCTCCCCTACCCCTTCCTGGACGCCCGGAATGAAAGCGGTTCCTGCAAGCGCTTTACCGACACACCCATGTGGAATTCCACCCTGTCAGAACGAATCGGTCCTATGACCAAGGTAGACAAGCACGATCCCAACTACGTCTGGTATTCTCCCGTGGAAGCAGAAAGCTTCGAAGGGCTTCCGCCTGCCTATATCGAAACGGCGGAATTCGACTGCCTCCACGACGACGGCATTCTCTATGCCGACTTGCTGCAAAAGGCCGGCATAGAAGTGACCCTGAATGAGACCAAAGGCACTATGCACGGTTTTGATATTGCCACCAAGGCACGCATAACTCTGTATGCCTTGGAGCAGCGGATTCATTTTATGAAGCGGATGATATAACAAGCACACCCCAAGGAGCAGGCGTTCCCTTGGGGTGTGTTGCTTTTTCACATAATACAGCGGTTCATTTCACGCTGTAGCGCCACCCGCCAAAGCGAAGCAGGGCGCAATTCGAAAAAAGAGTCAAAACCTCCGGCTAAGCCGGAGGCTTGATTAAGCCCTAGAAGGGCATTTTACAGACTATTGCCCCTAAAGGGGCCCCGAAAGGTTTGCCGACCGCATTTCTTTCTCGGACCGCCCCTTAAGGG
>SVMI01000001.1 GCA_015067495.1 Oscillospiraceae bacterium
CAGATCGTAGGAGCCTGCTTCGGTGCAAGTCGCGTCGACTACATTCTCTTTCACTGCTTCGCCGGGGACGTGTTCATGAGCAGCGGGCATCTCGTTCTCGCAGACATCGCAGTAGCCATCGCCGTCATCGTCAACGTGGTTGATGTGACTCCAGCAATTGTCGCAGTAATCATTGCCGTCGTCATCTGCGTGATCGGTAGTAGCGGGATAAGTCTTACCACAGCCATACTTACAGTAGCCTTCAACACAGGTAACACTCTCGCCGTTCTCATGCTCGGCAATCACGTACTCGCCGCAGTAGACACATTCGCCGCCCTGGCACAGAGGTGTCCAATCAGCCAACTCGTGACCGCTACCAATGACTTCTTCGCCACACTTGGAGCAGGTGCCGCCGGTGCAAGTGGGAACGTCGTGTGCGCCATCGCCATAAGTGGTCTCGCCACAGATTTCACAGGGTGCTTCAGCGCAGTCAACTGCGCCTTCGGGACGTACATGATCGCCGTTGTAATTGATCCATGCAGGATTGGTAACCATAGTACCCTCAGCATCGCGGAAGTAAGCACCGCAGCCGCCACAGATCCAGTACTCGGGGTGACCGGTCTCAGAGCAATTTGCAGGCACCACAGCCTCGACATGAGTCGTCAGGTTATGAGCAGCTGTCTCGGAGCGATATTCGCCACAGACATTACATCTGTCGTCGCAGTCAGCGTCGAAGGTGTGATCCAGCTGTGCGCCGCAGACATCACAGACGCAGTCGCCATTCTCGTCGACGTGAGCATGCTCAAAGACGCCGACACTATCAACACCGAAGTATCCATTGCCGGTGCAATCGGAGGCAACACCGAACTCGATGTATGCCTGAACTGCGCCTGCAGGAGCAGTTGCCTCAAGAGACAGTCTGGTCCAGGTTTCGCTGACACCGGTTGCGATGGTCTCGGAACCGATTTCAGTATCAGCGGAGTTGACAAAGACGATCTTCGCGTAGCCATCGCCAACAGCGCCATTGAACCAGTGATCCATGAAGGTCATTGTGTACACATTGCCGGCGGTAACATCAAACTTCGGGCTCCGTGCCCAGAAGTTCTTTGCCATGAGGAACAGGTAGTTGCCGTCGTAAAGTGTGCCGCCAACGTAGTCTTTTGTGCTGTAGACGCCCACTCTGATGTTGTTGGGCTCTTCAGTAGTCCAACCCACAGCCTGGAAGTTGTTAGACGTGCTACCATCGTTGGTGGTGTAGGGATACGCGACAACGTTCTCGAAGTATTCTTCGAAGATCGCGCCCACGTACTTGCGGCAGCCGTAGTCACAGATACGGTCGCCGTCGGCATCAATGTGATCACCAAAGGTTACGTCACAACCGTTGTCACAGACGTGATCCTTGTTCTCGTCGGCACAGACGTGCTCAACTACAACGTCGTCAACCAGAACAGTATTCTGGCAAGATTTGGTGTAGAGGAGACGGATGTCTGCGCTGACTGCGTTCTCGGGAACGGTGAAGGAGATCGGGGTGACCTGCCACTGCTCAGTATTGTCGGCAGCAGCCTTACCGCCAGCGGTAAGCGGGTTAATGCCGTCTTCCTTCAGGATCCAGTTGCCTTCAGCATCATAGAAGAAGACAGTAACAGACAATGCAGTAGTGCCCTCAGTCTCTGCTACCTTCTTTACAGCAAGGCTCAGGCTATAGGTCATGCCTGCCTCAACAGAGAACTTAGGACTGAACACCTCGGGACCACCTGCAGTGGTGGAGGGATCCTTCAACAGCAGTGCGTTGGAACCGTCAACGCCCTGACCCAGTGCGAGGGAGGAGAGATCCGCGGCAGAGGTAGCGCTCCAACCGGCAAATACATCGTCAGAGTAGTCAAAGTTACCGTTCAGAGGAGTGCCCTCTGCAAGGATCTTGCCGCAGATGTCGCAAGCCAAATCGGCGTTTTCATCGACACACACGGATGCGGTTTCACCGCAGTAATCACAGATGTGATCGTTGTTTTCATCAACGCATTCGGTAAGCACTGCATCGCAATCGTCACAGATGTGATCCTTGTCAGCATCAGTATGCTGGTAAACAGCGATATCGCTGATACCGAAGTTATTGTTGGTGGCACCGATCTCAATGTAAGCAGTGTATGCGTCCTCGGGAGCAACTGCTTCCAGCTTTTCGACGGTGTATTCGCTCTTGGCACCGGTACCGATGTCCAGAGTGGTCACACCAACCTGCTCGCCTGCCTTGTTCAGGAAGATATACTTGGCGTAGCCGGAAATATCGCTGCTGCCGATTCTGTAGGTTGTGATATCCGTCACATAGATCTTACCGGCTTCCACGGGGAATTTCGGGCTGCTTGCGGAATCGGCATAGTCCTGGAACCACAGCATGTTGGGCCAGCCATTTGCCACAGTATAACGCCGGACAGCATTGGTGGCGAAGTTATTGGTTGCGGTCCAACCCTTAGCTGCGGGAATCATCGCTTTGTCAACAGCCGTGTTGGGCAGCAGAATGTCATAGTCGAAGAAGTCAGAGAACACGGGAGAGCCGACCTTCGTCATGGTGATATTGTCGACTTCATAAGAACCGGTTGCGCCAGAGGAGTTACCGATCTCAAGCACTGCAAGATTTGCATCAGCAGGGACAGCAATCAGAGCGCTGACCGTGACCCATTCGCCGGACGTATCCGTCAGGCGAACAGTTGTGGAACCTCTGTAATCGACAAAATCACCCAATGCCTCGTCATAAGTATAGGCGACCTTGTCCTTATAGAACCACAGGCCAAAATAAGGAGTCATCGTGCCGAAGTTCCACTTGTAATCCAGCTTCACTTCCCAAATATCATATCCGGTGACCTCAACATTGCGCTTCATGTAATCAACAGAATTTTCAGGAGCAAACCATGCTGCACCGCTGAAAACGTTGATATGGGCACCATTGTTGAGAGACCAGCCGTCCAAACCGTTGGAGAAGTCGCCATTGGGCAGCTCATAGTCTTCAGAAGCTACACCATCGTTATAGACACACAGATCGTCGAGCGCGTAGTCCGAGTTGGTACGCTTGAAGATAACCTGAGCCTTCACAGCACCCTTGGGTGCAACAGCACTGAAGGACTCTGCGTTCCACTTAGTTGCGTCCTTCTCAGTAGAGTTTGCCTGCGTTGCACCGGTTGCAACTGCAACAGCAAGGGTGGTCTTCAGTACATTGTCTTCTCTATCCAAGAAGATGAACTGTGCTTCGCCGCCGTATGCAACGTCAGTATAGCGCAGGGTCATCACTTCTGCAGTATAGAGATTGCCTGCCTTGACCGCAAACGCAGGGGACTTTGCCCATGCGCCACTCTTCTGGAAATACAGGGAAAGTGTACTATTATAGGCAGTATAAACGTCAACAGGAGTGGATGCAAAATCGTCGTAGGCTGTCCAGCCACCTTCGATCAGCGTAGCCTCCTTGACAAACTGCTCCGCAAAGACAAGTTCGCGGTCTGCATTGCCCTCGGAAACGAGCTTCTTGACAACGATGTCGTCGATCAGGAAGGATGCACCGCTGTTAGAGTTGACACCAACCTCAACATAGAAGGAGACAACATTCACAGGAACGATCCATTCCAGTTCATACTCTGTCCACACATCCTGATTCAGTCTGATGGACGTAGATCCAATCGTGCCATCCACATAGGTGTACCAGATGCCGATATAGGCGTCGCCGCTGTCCTTGACTGTTCCTTCCGTTCTCGCCTCATTGGCAGTACGGATCGCATTCAGGGTGAGCTTATAGGTCTCGCCAGCCTTGACGCTGACAGTACCGGAAGTCCAGTATGCACCACCGCGCTTGCCGTTTGCGTCAGGCTCGAAGATGGGGATGTTCAATGCATGATCGTCACCGTCTTCGACAACGCTCATGGCGTAGGAACCCTTCCAGTTGGTTTTGCCGTTCTCGAAGTCGCCATTGACGACCCAGTTGGTCTCGCCTGCGCGGATCTTCACATCATCGACTGCATAAGTACCGGCAGCATTGCCGAGGATAAACTTCACGTAAGCACCGACAGCATTCTTGGGTGCGATCGCGGATACACTCTGAGCGGTCATTTCATTGTAAACGATGTTGCTCAGTGTGGTTGCAGCTGCGGGGTACTCTTCGCCGTCCTCATCGATGAAGACGAACTGCACCCTGCCGCTGTAATCGTTCTTCTCATTTGCCTTCAGCGCCTGGAAGTCTACCGTATAGGTCACGTCAGGGGTAACCTCAAATACGGGGCTGCTTGCCCATGCACCGCCGCCCTGCATAAACATATGCATGCTTGCAAACTGATCGTGACCGGTAGCAGGACCGTAGATCGCAACAGGTGTGCTCTGCCAGTTGTTGCTGCTCTCCCACGTATTTTCTACCTTTTTGCTGTCCTCAAAGTCCTCTACGTACAGATATGTTTCTGTATTTGTCTTCTCTACGAGGACATAATCGACCACGTACTCAATTTCCTGACTGGAGGAGTTGTTGAACTCAACCTGTGCGAGATTGGCACCACCGGGAACCATTGCGGTCACGGTTGCAGTTACCCATTCGCCGTTAGTATCCTTCAGGTTCGCAGTGTTTGCGCCCTTATAGTACAGATACTCGGTCTTAGAGCCGGGAACCATGGCATTGCTTGCCTTGTCCTTGTAGAACCAGATACCTACCTGAATGGAGCTCTTTGCCTCAGCATCCAGTGCGTCGGCCTTGTATCTGATCGTCATCGTCCATGCTTCGTAAGCATTGACTTCAAAGGTCTGCTTAACGGAGCGGGGGAGCTTATCGGCAGACTCGATCTTCAGAGCCTTGCTGCCGTTTTCACCGTCAACGACAGTGATATGCTCAACGCCTTCATTGTCAAGCTTGCCTGCAACGCCCCAACCGTACATACCGTCGTCGAAGCTCTCGTTCATCAGAATCTTGGGAGTAACTTTGACTTCGAGGTTGCTGATGGTGTAGGCAACGGTAGCACCCATTTCAGTGCCGAAGCGGAGCTCGACGATGTTTGCATTGTCGGGAACCTGTGCGCTGATCGTGACATCTGTGCCATCTTCGGTCAGTGCCAGCTTTTTAGAAGTAACGAATGCTTCCTTGCTGACTTCGTCCTTGTAGAAGTACAGGGCAGCATAAGCGCCTTCGCGACTGGTGTTCGCAAACGCAAAGTCAAAGCTGACTTTGATCAGCTCTCTCTTGTAAGCCTTGAAAGCCTTGGAAGCAACAGCGCCTGCATTGGTAACATCAATACTGACGGTGCCATCGGCACCAGTTGCATTGCCGTTCACGTTCCAATCGGCGTTGTCGAAATCGACATAGCTGTCGAGTACAGGAATTTCTTTCTCTGCTGCAGCATTGCGTTCAACAACAGCTTCCACGCCTGCTTCCACAGAAACGGTGTAGTAGCCGTCCACTGCGGTGAGCGCTGCGCCGTTGTATCTGACCGTACCGTCAACAGCAGCGATCTTCACTTCCTGCGCAACGTCAGAAAGGATGACCCAGCCGTTTGCATCAGCGGCGATGTCCAGAGCAGAAGCTGCATGGAACAGCTCAACGCCGTTGTAGGTCAGGGTAGTCTTGCCGGCAGCTGCATAGCCTTCGTATTCATCGCCATCGATGCCCAGGATGGATGCCTGAGTGCCATCGTTGGTGTTGAACATAACGTAGTCATACTTGTTGCCGCTGTAGTTGATCTTTGCGGAGAGGATGCCCTCTGCATCAGTGTACTCGGTAACAGCAACTGCTTCGCCAGCGCTGATAACGGTAAAGAACTGATGTGCCTTGGTTTTTGCAGAAGAAGCAACCAGAGTATTTTCGACAAAGTCCTTGCCGTTTGCATCCTTCAGGTTGTGGGCAACAGCCTCGATATCCAGAGCTGCGCCGGCAAAGCTCAGGTTCAGGGTCTGAGCGCCGAAGGTAACGGTGACATTATTGCCGTTGATTGCAACGTCGTCATATGCGCCGTTGTACATCTGCCAGCCATAGGTATGGTCAGCAGCTGCTGCCAGATCGTCAATGATGACATAGTAAGCCTTGTCATTGTGGTTGATCTGGATCGCATGACGGTCGAACTTGCTCAGCAGGTTGCCGTATGCGCCGGCTGCAGAGCCCTTGATGTAGCTGTACAGCTCACTGCCGATGACCTGCTCGGTAGTGCCGGTACCCATGACAGACTGTGCATTGCCATCAACAAGGATGGTGCTGTGGCCGGTCTTGTCATAGAAAGCATTTGTGGTAGCATCAGTGAAGTAGTAGCTGCCGGCACCGGGGTCCTTCATCAGCCAGCTGCCACCAACGTTCAGCATGATGGAGTTCTGATCGTAGTGGTTGTGGGAACCCATCTGGGAGTCGTTTGCCTTCAGGGTCAGCATCATGTCGCCATTAGCAAAGCCGGTGCGCAGAGCGCCGTAGCCAAGGGTCTCGATAACAGAGACATAACCCTCAGGTGCATCCACAGCGGGATCAACATCCAGATAAACCAGCTTCTCGAAAGCGGTCAGACCGTCCTTCGCTGCGCCGAGCAGGAAGTAGTTAGCCAGAGGATCGCCGGTAACCTTGCTGACAACAGCCATCGGCAGCTGCATCTGAACGCCGACAGAGGCGTCAGAGTAGTTGGGATGGGTCAGCGTATTGGGAGCTGCGAACATAACAGTCCATTCGGGCAGAATGTCCGTCAGGAATGCGTTCTCGGCGAACAGATTTTCGCCGCCGGCTCTGTACAGGTGTGCCAGACCGGGCAGGAGGTACTCCAGACCGTAGCCGGTGTAGTAGTGACCTTCTGTATCGCTGGTGGTTGCGTAGCGGTCAAGAGCAACTTTTGCAGCTGCAATGGCATTTGCCTTGTAGGTAGCCAGCTGTGCAGCCTTCTCCTCAGGGACATCAGCCTCGATCGCTGCAATACCGGTCAGCATGCCGCCGATGAACATCATCTGAGCATTGCCGTTCTTTGTGATCTTGACAACACTTGTGTCCAAGGGAGCAAGGCCCTTGGTCATGATGGCATTCACGATCACTGCCTTCTGATCAGCACTCAGCAGATCGCCACACATGTCGTAGACAGCGACAATACCCTGAACAGCCCATGCCTGAGATGCGTCCGTAGTCTTATTTGACTGATGTGCCAGCCAGTTGGCATCAGTGAATGCCTCCCACTCGACCATCTCCATGACGTAGGTGATGGCCAAATCGGAGTACTTAGTGTCCTTGGTCAGCAGGTAAGCAAGAGACAGGGTCTCCAGTCTGGTCTTCAGGGAGCCCATCAACAGCGCACCGAAGCCCGTGTAGGGTTCTTCGAACAGAGTGCCGTCGTTCTTCTTACTTGCTTCGATGTAGCCCTCGCGGTAGGTTTCACCGCTGGGGTCTTCCAAAGCATCGCCGGCAGGGAACTGATAGCTCTTGCCGGTGTTCATGCTGACGGAGATCTTCTCTTCTGTCAGATAAGTGTCTGCAGAATAAATCAGATCTTCGTAGACGTCTTTCCAAGAGAAGCCATAGGCATTCTTGGAATCGTCTGTGATGTAAGATTTCAGTGCAGTCAGTTCCTCAGCATTGAGGTACAGCTTTGCACTGGTGTCTTCCACAGCGCTAGCCTTCAGAACGCTGCCAAAAATGCCGCCGGGGACGAAGCCCAGAAGCATTGCAAGGCAGAGAACGACTGCCATGCTACGGAAGAACAAGTTGTTTCTTCGCATTGCAGATCTCTCCTTTTGGTAAAATTTTTGCCATCTTAGACAAAGCCATAATCATGATACCACTATTGTTTGGAAATTTCAAATCATTTTTTACATTTGCGTACAGAAACCTTAACTTTTGTTTGATTTCACAACTCGAATTGTTCTGTTTTGTTGATTTTGTACAAAGAGGCTTCGACCTTTTGTGCAAAATGAAATATGGCTAGAAATCACTGTCGAGACCAACCGCCTGCAATGCCTGCCGACGCTCGTCCACCATGTCGCCGGAAACGGCATTGACCCTCTGCTTATGCCACTGCAGACTCCTTTTTCTGAAAAGAAGCTTGTAAAACAGTCTCCACAGCCACATCAGCGGCAGCAAAAACGGGCATTTTTTCAGAATTGTGTACCTTTCCTTCATTTTCCCGGCACTGGGAAATGCGACGTCCCAAAGATATGCCAGCTTACCGCTAAAGCCAAAACGGGAGCGGTTTTCGGTGCGAAGTATTTGTGATGTCCGCTTGCTTGCCGTTGTACCCCAGCTTCCGCCGCTGAAAACAAAATCAGAAATAAATTCTGTTGTCTCGTCTGCCGGTGCGCCGTCAAACCAATGTGCGATCAGTTTTCGGATATTGCGGTAGAATGTCAGCAGCTTCAGCTCCTGCAGCTGCTGCGCAACGTACGCCTCGTCCATTTCCGGGTGTGCACGCAGGTAGACCCACAGATCCAGCACATGGCGGCAACCGATACCGCCGTCCCGGTAGTGCTTTGCGAAATGGGTGAACAGGAAAACCATGGTATCCTCTGCGGACATGGCATAGCAGGTACCGCTTTGGACTGTTGCCCGGTCCCAGCCTTCGCCGAAATAAGCGTAAAAATCCTCGTTATATGTAGGGATCAGGTACTTGTGCAGTTCCAGAAACAGACCTTCCGACTGCCAGACCAGCTCATGGTCGGATTCGTACTTTTCCTCAAAACGCAGCGACTGCATAAGGGGGCGGATCTTGTCATACTGCTCCATACGGATCAGGATATCCGCATCGCCCATCATGCGAAGCTCCGGTCTGGGGTAGAGTGCTTTCAGAACGCAGCCCTTGAGCGGCATATAATCGATGCCGTTTTCGTCGAAGGTTTGACGCAGACGCTCCACGTCGCGCATCTGCATTTCCGAGATCTGCACTGCTTTGCAGGTTTTCAAAAAGAGGTTTCGCATCACCGGCTGTGCCGGATCAACGCCGCACAGCAGTGCGCCCTCATAAATCGCCGTTGCAATATGGTGGGATTTGCTCTGTATCACGGCTTCTTCTATGGAAAAGCCCTCCGGCAGCGGCTGTGCCTGCTGCGTGACAGCACTTTTCAGCAGTGTAAGCACACCATACTGGGCAGTATTCATCGCAAATCCCTCCTTTCTTCGATAAACGGGAAAATCAGGGGACAGAAACGTCCCCTGTTTTCGCTTATTTTTTCGGTGCGTAGAACAGCTGCAGCGTCAAATTCTCCAGCTGCTCCTCATCTACATAAAATTCAAAATACTTCTCACCCATCACATTCTCGCCCTTGGGAACATGGATCTCATTGAGTTTATAATCGCTGTAACGGTTATACAGTCCATTGACCGTCGCAGCCGAGCAATCCGTCACCAGATAATCGGCAACCTTCTCATAGGTCGAGGAGAAGAAATAGGCACTGTCGTCTTTTCCCTCTGTGAACGCTTTCATAAAGCTGTCCACGAAGTCTTTTTGGCGGTCGATACGGGACAGGTTCAGCTGATCGCCCACGTCCTTTCTGGTGCGGACATAGTTGATCGCCTGCTCGCCATTGAGCTTGATCTTGCCCATGGTAATGGTGGGATCGATGGAGGAGAAATCCTCTGTAACGTTCACCTCAACGCCGCCAACGGCATCGGTCAGAATGGAAACAGCATCCATATTCATGGAAACATAGTAATCGATGCGGATGTCGTGCAGCAGGCCGGAAACCGCCTTGCGGACATTCTCGCAGCTATCCTCCATGCCGCTGCCATAGGTGTGTGCCAACGCCAGCTGACCGAAATAGGTGCCGGCAGGCTTGCCGCCAATACCGAGTACCGGAACCGGAAGCATGGTATCGCGGTTTAGGTAGAGAATATCGTACTGATCGTTTGTATCGTCAAAGATCAGCAGCATGACCATATCCGCAGCTCCGTGGTTGTTGTAGGAGCCGCTGGGCTGTACCTTGCCGTACTGGTCAATACCAAGCACCATGACGACCGTAATATCCTGACGGGGAAAATAAGACACACCGTCCTTGACAATGGTCTTTGAAGGCGGCTCCTGCTGGTCTGTTCCGTTGGAAAAGACGATATGCAGAACCTGCGCCAAACTGCACAATATGATCAGTGCCAGAAGTATGATAATGCCGATGTAGAGAAGTTCAGAAACGTTTTTTCGTTCTCTCATACACGCTCCCCCATTCGCTTGTACTTTTGGGGATCAGTCTCTAAGCTTACGGCGCAGTGCCAGCATGGCTACAACAGCACAGGAGGAGACGACCATCAGGGTGATCCAAAGGGTCAGCTCATCGTTCATCTTATCAAAGGTGGGAGGAACAATCAGATCGCTTTCCATGCAGAAAGCCAGAACGCCTGTGTTCTCAAGCTCAATGGTGATCGTTCCGTCGCCGTTGTTGATAACGTTGTCGATCCGCTTCCATTCGCCGTCATAAATGTATACCAACACCGGCACATCCGGCTTCACGCCCAGATCAAAGGTGAGCTTGAGGTCCACTTCGCCGTCGTAAAAAACCGGATCGGCATTGGGATCGTCGTTCTTCTCGATCACGCTGACATCAAGCAGATCCCGGATAACATAGTTCTTATCATCCGGATAGGGCAGCTTCATGTCGCCGTCGGTCAGTGCCTCATAGACATCGACCAGCTCCTGCTCCATTTCATTTCTGTCGGCAGGCGGGGTATCCAGTGCGTCTGCAACGGGCGTGATCAGCAGATCCAGCTCCTTAGCCGTGGGCGTTGTGATCTCAGGATCGCCGACCAGATCGGGATGATCCTTGTAAGAAATGCTGGGAACAAAGTCCGCAGCAGCCACCGGCAGAACGATAACAGCGCAGACCGCCATCACGATCAGCAGGGAAATTAACTTCTTCATAATACCACTCCGTTTCCTTCAATGGTGTGTCGTACCGCGCTGCTCAAGGTGCTATTTTCAGTACGCGGTTTTCATGCATATGTATGCGTGCAAGTGCGTCGGATCCGATCTTTGCTCGGATGTGTTCCACGGCATCTGCCATGTTTGGTGTTCGTTCCGCCAGATTGTGGCAATCGGAGCCAAGCAGGTGGATGGCATCCGCTTTCAGCAGGCGCAGCATCAGCTTCTCAACATGTCGATCGGTAAAGGCTTCTGCATTTGCCTGCACCAATACAGGCAGCTGTGACAACCGCTTCGGGATATTGTAGGTTCTCCACGGTCCAATATAGCGGTCAATATGTGCAATGATCGGCACTAGACGCTGCCGTTCCCAAATCGCTCTCAGCTCAGAGAACATGGCGTCGTCCCACGGTGCTGCCGGCATTTCAATCAGTACGCTGTCCGTTCCCCGGATCTTCAGCTCATGCAGAAACGCCGTTTCACTGATGCCGCGGAAAAAACTGACCTCAGCACCGATCAAAAGCTCCGGCAACCCGGTGTGATTTCTCATTTCACTGCGCAGCACCTGTTCCGCGCGGTCTCGTCTTTGCAGAAAGCGCTCCAGCTTATCTTCGTGTGCATAGAAATGAGGCGTGGCAACCACATGGGTGATTCCCTGCCGGGCTTCCATGCAAAGCATTTCCATGGACATCTCCCGTGAGGTGCTTCCGTCATCAATGCCCGGAAGGATGTGACTGTGGAAATCGACCATGATGCGCCGTCCTTATTCTGTCTTGGAAGATTTCTCCGCCTTCTCCTGCTGCGGGGGCTGACTGTAGGATCTTCCATATCCTCTGTAACTACGGTAGTAGCCGTGGTAACCGTAGCCATAGCCATAACGCTTATAGTAGCGGTGCAGATATTTGTAGCTGTAGCCGGCAGCTTCTTCGCTGGCATAGTTGAAGACAATGCCCAAAATTCTGGCACCGACAAATGCAAACTGACGCAGCGTCTCTCTGAGTGCAATGCGGTTACAGTAATTCTGGCGAACCACCAGCAGCATGCCATCGGCGATCTTGGCAGTTGTCAACGCATCACCGACTTCGCCGACAGGAGGCAGGTCAAGAATCAGATAGTCATAGTTCTGACGCAGCTTTTCTAATGTCCGTTCCATTTTCTTGGAGCCCAGCAGTTCCATGGGGTTGGGCGGAATGCTGCCGGAAGAAATGACATGGAAAGCATGCTCATCGGACTTGATGTTGCAGTACTGGATCAGGTTTTCCTCCGTGACCTGACCGGACAGGAAGTCCGACAGACCGGGCGCCGGATGAACATCCAGCTTATCCGCAACGGAGGGGCAACGCATATCACAGTCCAGCAGCAGGACGCGCTTGCCCAACTGAGACAGAGAATAGGCAAGGTTAACTGCCGTCAAGCTCTTGCCCTCACCTGCCAGTGCGCTGCTGACACCGATAATATGGCACTGCTTGCTGTCCGTGAAGGAGAACTGCAGCTTGGTTCGCAGCAGCTTGTATGCTTCCGATGCAGCAAAGCTGATGTTCGGACCGACCAATTCGGCAGAGTCGTCGGAATCCGGCTGACGATAGCCATAGCCATATCTGCGGTATTTGTAATAGCCGCCCCTTGCAGGCTTATCCATATTGGGAACAGTTGCCAGAATGGGATGCCCATCCGCTGTGCGCAGAACATCCTCTTCCTTGCGGATGACAACATCGAACAGCTCACGCAGGATAACAATCACACAGACCGCCAGCGCGCCAATCAAGAAACCGACCAGCGTATTCGTGGTATAGTTCGGAGAGCTGGGGCTGGAGGGAACGATCGCAGAATCAACGATCTTCGCAGAGCTGCCGTTAATGATGCTGTCGATGCGTTTCGGAAGGATGTAGGCGATGGCACTGGCAATGCGCTCCGCCTCTGCGGGATCCGTATGGGTGACCACGACCTGAAAGATTTCTGTCGAGTCTACCGCGGCGGCTGAAATCATGCCCTTAACGGAGCCGTATGAGTATTTTACTCCGGCGTAGTCGATCACATCATTGATCGTTTCGCGGGTATTTAAGATAACAATGTAGGACTTAACCAGACCGCGGGACGCAGAAATATCTGCCGAGGTAATGCTTCCGATGGAAACATCGCCCAAAGACAGAGAGTTGTTGTTGACATAGAACATGACCGAAGACTGATACTTCGGCTCTATAAGGAAAATGGTACCGACCAAGGTCAGCGCTGCACAAAGCACCGCAACAATGCCGATCACCCATATCTTATTCATCAGCGCAGACAGTATGCGCTGCACGTCTATTGTTAACTCGCCATTTTTTTCTACTTCTTTTTCATCCATGATGGTTTCCCACCTTTCTGTGATAACCACGCACCGCACATTGCGATGCGATACTACTCGATCATATACTACAGTACCATGATACCAGTTTTCATAAATAAAGTCAATCGAAAAATCAGTCCAGTAAACTATTCCCTACCGGAAAAGCACTGCCTTTACCATCAATACAGAATTCTCTCTCAATTCTCTGATAAAGAACGGAATTACGATTGTTGCAATTTGTGTCACCAGCGATGCCGCAGCCGCGCCGCTTGCGCCCCACAGCGGAATAAAGAAGAAATTCAGAACCACATTGATGATCGCAGAAGAGCAATAAATGTATTTCAAATATTTCTGCTTTTTCATGCAAACGATCCATGCATTTCTGGCAACCCCCAGATAGGAGAATGCTGTGTACCATGTAACGATGCGCAACGGTCCAACCGCCGGGGCATATGCATTGCCGTAGAGCAACGCAATCAAGGGTTTTCCTAAAATTGTAAAGAAAACAGATACAAACATAGCCAGATAAAAAACAATCGCATACAACATCTTGTTTTTCTTATCAAATTGCGCTTTATCCCGACTGAACGCTTCCATAATGGGAGGATATAAGGAATCAATAATTGCGCTCAGTATAAAGCACCACATATTGCTCAATGCAATAGCTGTTGAGTAATAGCCTATTTCAGCATCATTCATCATGTGTTTAAGCATGATCTTATCTGTTTGTGCGTAAACGGCCACCATCAAACTCGGAAAAATAAAATGATAGCTTTTCTTGAGCAGCTGTTTTCCATATTGCAGCGAGATGCAGAGTTTTTGCCCACCATGTCTTATATAACACACAAAAAGAACCATGCCAACACAGATATAATCAACTGTCGTCGCGAATGCAAAGTACTCAACAGACTTTCCGTTGATCAACAGGATCACTTTATAAATAGCTGTAATAATATACGCAACCAACGTTGTAATTGCGGTCACTTTTGATTGAAGCTTCGCCTGAAACCAATACTTGAACAATTCAAATATTTGAAATATGCAGCCAACAGAACAAAGTCCAACCACAATTTGCGTCGTTGTTTCACCTGCATCCAGAACACTGGATATTCCTACGATCAAAGCAGCAGATGCAAAGCTGGAGATCGCTCGCAACAGCAACGCTGTTCCGATAATTTCGCCTTCCCTCTCCGAATTGTCGACGAATTCCTTAACAATAACAGAATTGATTCCCAAGGTGCATATCGCCGCAAAAAAAGTGGTGTACGCTCCGGCATAATTTATGAGTCCGTAATTAGACGGTCCTAAGTAACGGGTCGTTAACACTCCGACTACCAAGCTAACGACCATTTGAGCAATCCTTCCCGCTACGATCCATCCTGCATTTTGCGCGACGCGATTTTGTAGCAGGCTTTTAATTTTTTTCTGGAACATACCAATCATCCTTTAGTATTTCAGCTCTGCTACACACTCCCTGCGCATATAGTTCCGGCATTTCTTTTCCATTGCCAATTCTTTCTGCCAATTCAAGAAGCTTCATTGTCGCTGTTTTCGCATTCCACTCGTTTACCATGGTCAGGTACGCATTGCGCCCCATGGCAGCACGTTTTTCTTCATTCTCAAGAAGAAATTTAACTTTTCTGTATAGATCGTCTACATCTCCATCACGATAGATGCAGCCATTTTCTTTGTCTTTGATCAAATACGGAACAGAGCCAATGGCATGGCTGGCGACAACCGCGCAGCCGCTGTTCATGGATTCATTGAGCACTGCACCCCAGCCTTCCCTGCGGTCGGACGTAAACAGGAAGATTTCACTTTGCTCCATGTGCGTTCGCACTTCTTCCGGCTTCATCGCTCCCAGCAGATGCACACAATCGGTCAGTCCTTCGTCAGCAACCATTTGCGTCACCGTTTTCTCTAACTCGCCGGTTCCGATGATATTCAATTCAAAACAATATCCCTCTTTTTTCAGACGCTTGGCAATTTCAACAGGGACTTCAGGATGCTTCAAATTCAAAAATCTAGCGACCCACAAAAGCGATGCTCTTTTCTTGGATGCGATCAGCTGATCCACATCGGCATAGATTTTGACTTCCGGAAAATAGCCCCATTTATAATGACGGTTTTTAAAGAGCGAAAAACTTGTATGATCTTTTGAAGCATACGCACTGGCGCAAAGTAAATAAATGTTGCTACTAGGAGGTGTTGCTTTATGCCAACGCAAAAAACAAAGCGGATATTGCCATAGCTTTAATTTATCCTTTAGCAACCGCTCAGAATAACGAAATACCAGCCTATTATTTTTATTTCTCGTTTTGATTAACGCAAGCGGTGCCGCTCCAATGATAACCACGTCAGCATCATCGATTTTTTGTTGATATTTCTTGCGATTGGCGTTAAAAACCGCACTTGTTACTACATAAGGGGGATAGTGCTGTATTCCCCAGCCCATGTTTTGCCGTTCTTCAGACATTGTCTCGGTTTCAATGAATGTATAGTTCTCTTTCAAAATTCTGTACATTTCCTCACAAAAAGGCTTTTGGTGATGGTTGAAGTAATTAGACAGAAAGATAACAGATTTGACTTTTTTTTTGTTCATGCGACCTTCTAACCTCCCAATCGCTTACGCTCTCCTGCTTACATTAGAAATATAGGCACCATTCTCTGTTACGCTTTTTGATGGTTGCGTCTATCTTCAACCGACTGCAAAAACACCGGAATAAGAAGTGAGATTATCGGCAAGAACACCAGAACATCCATTGTATTGATACATAAAAACATCATACAAACAAAATAAACCATGCCTCTTGCGCCGGAACACTTCTTTCTCAAATCATTCAGCCATGCGCAAAAAGAGCTGATAAAGAACACACCAAACAAGCCATATTTTGCCATGGAATCAAAAAAAAACGAATGGGCACCCATTTTCTCGCCGCCAATCCAAATGTTATTTATGAAGGTATCAAGCGAAAGTTCATATAATTCCACACGCTTTAATCCTTCAAAATCGCCGCTACTTGACGCTTCAAGTAGCTGTCGAATGCGTTTGACAATCCAGTGCAACTCCAGCTGTTTAGCAACATCATACAAACCAAGCAGGATCGGTTCCCACAACAGCACTATTACCACAACGCCAATCAGGATAATAAGCATCGTATTTCTGCGTTTTGTTCGCGTGTAAATGCTAAGAAATGTCACCACTAATGTCAAAAGAAGAGCCGCAGTATAAGACGCAAAAATCACCAGCATAAAGCAAGGGACGATCAGCGCGATCAGTCCAATTCTTGTTGTTGCATTCTTTTCCTGCACCGCCCATGTGAGCAGGCAAAATAAGACAAACACTGTGCCATATATAAAGCCATATCCACCAACACCCTGTTTGTAATACTCAGCTCTTTCTGCTTCTGTGGCAGCACCGGCCAACAAGCGTGCCGCTTCATTGTCCCTCATGACGACACGCAGGGTTGCAATTACGCCAATTGCAAATATCACCAAAAACAGATTAACTACTTTTTTTCTTGATTTTACATCAAAAATTGGTTCTGTTATCACATATATGGTCGGCCACATAATAAACGGAAGGTAGCTGCCCCACATTATTATCGCGCCCTCGCCTTTTACCAGTATGCCAATCGCAATAACGACGAGGGTGGCCACGGCTAACCGCCATACTGCTTTGTTTTCGTTGTTGAACACACACTTTCTTTTTCTGAATACGTCAAGAATCAGAATCGACAGGAATATCACTGCAGTGGCTATAAAGTTGTAATATGCTTGAAAAAAAGTAAATGTATGAAAAATCAACAATACTGTTGCCAAAATAAGGATCATCTTGTCAAGCGTAATTTTAATTTTCAAACAAACTCCTCCCTTCAGGCTCCTGCCGATTTCTTATGACACGATGGTATATAGATCAATGTATTCTCGAAATCTCCTCGTCATATCAAATTCGTTTGCCCTTTTTAAACACATCTCTTTGCTATACGGCAAGGTTTCGCAGATGTGAACGAGTTCCTTTTCCAGAGCATCTATATCATCACAATCTACTACTGCCCCACTTGTTGCATTCGGAATTTCAGGGCTGCCTCCCGTGCGAAATGTCAATACAGGTGTACCACACGCAATTGCTTCCATATTCACAGTCGGATAGGTGTCTTCTCTTGTCGGATTAACAAACAAATCCGCCGCTGTATAGATTTCTGCCAATTCTTTCTGATTATGCGTCCTGTGGATTGAAATAATAGAAGCGGGCAATTGCTTGTCTACGCTGTCATCTGTACCGACCAAAACAATTTGATATTTCTGCGCATCCAGACGCGTCGCCATCTCAACAAAAACATCCAAGCCCTTACGAACATTCCACCCAAACGCAACACCTAGTATAATCTTTTTGGATTCTGAAATGTGATGCCTTGCTCTGAAATCGCTCTCTGTAGGCTTAAAAACAGACAGATCAATCCCGTTATGAATCACTTTCACAGAGCAATCCCTCAAAAACGACTCTTTTACTAAATCCGCAAGCCATTGTGATGGTGTGACAAGTGTTACATCTGAAAGCGCGGTAAGCCATCTTTTCTTATCTTCTAAACACTTTTTTGTGGTGTCTATTTTACATCTCGGACTACTTGCCAGCTGCGGACAATTTCCGCAAGTTTCTTTCCACTTTTCACATTGTACAAAAGTAAAGTGTGGGCACTTGCCCGTAAACAGCCAGCAGTCGTGCATTGTGATGATTACTCTGATGGCGGATTTTTCGAGATACCGAAACAGGATTGGCAAATTCAAGTAGCTACCGTGCAGGTTGTGCAGATGGATCACATCTGGAGAGATTTTTCTCAACTTTCGAACAAGGCGACATGTGGGAATATGAGAAAAATAACCATGCCTGCCCAAATT
Organism: Oscillospiraceae bacterium; assembly: GCA_015067495.1. GTDB lineage: Bacteria > Bacillota > Clostridia > Oscillospirales > Oscillospiraceae > Faecousia. The sequence continues at coordinate 18,022 of SVMI01000001.1, forward strand.
GCGCGCCAGCACCGCATGGCTGTGCAGTTCAAAATAATTTCCGATTCGGAACATATTCTTTTCCGTGGCATTGCCGACTTCATAAAATATGTAGCTTTCATGCCCATCGTCCAGCAACCGTCTGTGGATCGCCTTGGCAATATTCCCGGTGCTCCCGGATGCGTAGCAATTAATCTGTACAACCTTCATGATGTTATCCTTCGCTTATTTGTTGCTCTAAAAAAAGCAGAATCTTTTTTGCCTGCATGGCACTGTTTTTCTCTGCCATCACAAAGCTTCGCGCCTTCTCCCCTGCTTCCGTCAGATCGGTGCGTGACAGCACTTCATCAATGCAGGAGGCAATTACGGCAGGCACTCTGCCCGTTGTGGAAAAACAGTATACGTAGTATTCCTCCGGGATACCCGGAAGAACCGTTGTCAGCAACGGTGTGCCGCTGAGCAGGTACTCCACCATCTTCGATGGGAAGGAGTATTTGGTATAGTCATCCTCAGGATTGCGGATGTTCAGCAGCAGTGCTGCCTCCTTCTCCTTTTGCAGGACTTCCTCCCGGCTTACCCTTCCGAAGAACTTGATGCGGGGATCTTTTTCCGCCCGCTCCATGATCTCCTGCTCATAATCCCCCGAGCCAAACAGCCAAAGCTCACAATCCGTCTTGACTTTCTCAAAGCTGTCGACAATGAGGTCAAGTCCGTATTTCTGATACAGCGCACCGGCATACATCAGTGCCGGCTTGGGGGCTTTTTCCGCCCGCACTCCGTCGAAAATCGTCACATCTGCAATGGTTTCCATCACAGTATAAGGTTTCCCCGGTGCCACTGCGTCCGCCATGGCCTCAGTCAGGTAGACATAGCCATCAAACTGATCCTGCAGCGCCATCGCTTTTTCCCGGTAGCTGCCGGAAAAAAGGCGTTTCCACCAGACTTTGCTCTTAGTATAGGTGAACATGGTGGACGGCGCGTCGGTGATCATCGCATAGATCTTGCAGCCATACTTTTTGCAGGCTTTCAGCATTTTCTCAGCAACGCTGGGGTATAAACCGTACATCAGCACGCACTTGTCGTGCGTATTCGCATTTGCCTTTGCCCATTTGCGGAACTGCCTGACCGTTCCTCTTGCATGTGCTGACTGCTTCAGCAACGGCAGATTGATCGCCGGCACGATATGCGATACGATTCGGTCCGTCAACGGATCGGTGCGTTTTCTTAGAAACAGCCGGTTGCCACCCGGGAACGTCGCAATGGATTCCGCCGCGACAACCGTCACCTCAACATCGGGATTTTCCGAAAAGCCCTTGATCAGCGCATATTCAAAATTCTGAGCCGACGCCGAAGGCTTGACCCTGCTTTTTTGCACGGTGGTGTTGAAGACCTCATTGGAACAAACCGAGCCGAAATAGAATAGTTTCATAGTCAATTTTTTGCTTTCTCAAGACAATATGCCTTGAACTCTGCCAAAAAAGCATTTCGCTTTGCTTTCAACCTGCTCTGCTCGTAGTTTTTAGAGTGGTTGAAACTCTCCATTGCCACTTTCTTCATCAAGTCCTTGTCACCTGTCAACTCTTCGATCAGCGATGCCAACTTGCGGTAGTCCTTGGGATCGTGAGTCCAGCACTCACCGACCAGCTCTGGCATCCCACAAACATTGGATGTGATATTGGGGCAACCTCTTGATATGGACTCAACGATGCAGCGGGGCAAGCCTTCGCTTCTACTTGGGAGAATACAAAGATCCATCCGATCGTTCCAATGTAACACCTCTTCCACGCTCGAAAGAGACGGATCGAACACCATTTTTCCTTCTGCACCGTGCCGCTTTGCATAGTAAAACCACTTTCGTCTGTCCTCTTCAGTCCCGAGACCCAATATGTGCAGCATCACCTTTCGATTCTTGATGTGACCGATCGCCTTGATTGCTGTATCAAGTCCCTTTCTGGTGCCATGATAGGAAGCAATCATTCCGATATGAACTTCTTCGGCGGGCATCTTTTCAATTTTCTGAATGCGTTTTTCAAGAGACTCTTCCACGATATAAGGCAGAACAGTATCGGTACAGCCGCACTGTTTACCGGCGATTGGATATACCTTTTGTAAATGCTTCTCGGTGACATAGAGGCCAAAGGGGCAATCTTTGATCGCACGCAGAATCTGCTGATGCAAAATCAGATTATACATGCGCTTCAAGGGATTGGGATGATTGCGCAACGTCATCTTTAGATCGCCGGTCAGCTCGATCATGTAGGGCTTTTTGTACTTCTTTGCCAGCTTAATGGCCATAATGCCCTTCCGACAAGCGGGTTTTATCAGAATCGCTTCTGCTTCCTTGATCTTTTCTTCCAATCTCTTTTTGATAATCCCGTCATTGACAAAGTCCTGAGGTGCTGTGTTTCTGGGCAGGATCTCAACTGAAATGCGTGCATCTGTAATCTCTGCAAGTGTGCCGTTATTCAAATATTCTTTGACATTCTCTGCCAAAACATCCACAGAATCAAATACATCCAAGTACTTTTCCCAAAAATGATTTCCATAGGCAGGGAGAGCGAAGGTTTTACCATCGCGTTTTGTGAATTGAAATTTTGAAATATACAGTAACTTCATTGGCGCATTTCCTCCAAAGCCCTTGCTCCATTCCGCATCATACTTACCTTTCTCAGGACTGTGTTGTTTTTAAGATTATCGCCTTTAATCGTTCGCCATTAGACGATGCCGCACAGCTGTTCAGGAATGCCGCAGCTTTATCCGCATAATCCCCATGCCATATACCTTGTGATAATGTCTTCGTTATTTCTTTGACCGAAGGAGTATTTACACATACACCAAGACCATTTTTTTCAAGACATCGCATACTGGCTACATCCGCAGGCCCAATTGCCAAAATTTTTGCTCCGCTTGCTACATACTCAGAAATTTTTGTAGACATGGAGAGTCGTGTGATTATTCGGTTCTTTTTGTCAAAGGCTTCCACATGAACAACATATTCGCAGGTTCTCAACCGACGTTCCAGTTCTTCTCTTGTAAGGCGACCGCCGTAACAGATCGTGCTTACTTTAGATAGCGCACGTAGGATCCGACTGGGCGGGACATCCGGTGTATATATGTTTAGCACTGCTTCAGGATTGACGTTTACCAGCGCCTTCCCCAGATTACTGAGAACCTTCCACCGATTCAAAAGCAAATTGCCTGCGTATACGTAATCATTCGGTGTTCTTTCACCCTCGCAGGGGGGATTTTCAGCATTGACAGTATTCATCATGACGTCCATGTTGCCGCCAAACCGCGCCTCGTATTCTTCCTTCATCAGCTGGCTGATCACAATCGTTTTCGATGCAAGTCCGATGGCTTCGGTGAACACCTTCATATATCTTTTGTGATTTGCTTTTTCAATGATTGACAGCGGATACAGTCTGTGGGTATAGTCATCCGTCAATTCCAGCACCAGCGGAATGTTCTTTCGTTTACAAACGCGCAAAGCAAAGTCATAGCCATATGCCATGCTGAAGCCCTGAAAGAACACGATCTGCGGATCAAATCGGTCGATCCATGCGTAGGCTTTGGAATAATCCGCCTTTTTCCATACGCAGTCTTTTATATAAGTAGTAATCGGCAGCCGTTTCTGCGAAAACACTCTGAACAGTTTTTCTGCCTTGCTTTTTTTCTGCTCAACAGCAGGGGTGACCTCAATTTGCTCTGCTGCGTATTGGTTGCCGCCTCTCTTGTTCAGTACATCGCTGTAGGTTAAGATGTAATATTGCCCACAGACCTCCGGATTGCAATCTCCGCCTGAGAAACAGAACTGTGCAATAGCGTCACGTCCGTAATTTTCAAAAAAGGACGATAAGGTTTTTCCATTGTTTTTTGTTTTGCTAAATGGTGTTGACGCAATCACCAGCACCCTTGGTAAATCACTCATTTCACATAAATCCTTCTGAAAACATACCTCGCAATATTTCTCAAGGAGCCAATCGTCGCATATCCGGCAGAAAGCGCAGCATATTTAACATGATATGCAAAACCGCTCACTTTGTTTTTTAAGTATTTTGTCTTGACGTGCTTTGCAGCCTCAGTACATCTTCTTTTTACGAATCCATAGTACAGTTTTTCGTTGTTCTGAACGGTGCTGAATTCATGGTTTTGATTCATCGTATCAGCAATCCAGATAAACAGCTCCGTCAGCTCTTTATCGAATAACTGCACCTTGGTTTTGCCAACCTGCTTTCCATGGGAACGGTTTTGAACAAGAACATCCTGGGATAAGCAATAAAACTCATACCCGGCAAACAACAGCCGATACCAGTATTGAACATCCGATACGGTTCTAATACTTTCGTCAAAGCCGCCAATGTCTTTCACACAGGAAGACGGGAGTAAAAAAGAGCAGCCGGACAGCCGATAATTTGAAACATTATTCAGGATCGTGTCAATGGGCTGTTCATGTTTGGGAACAGCCTTATATCTGGGAGTTTTGATTACCCTTCTATCCTTGTCGATGGATTCTGTGGCGCACCGCACAGTTATTTTTTTCAGGTTAATACCCGGATTCTCTGCAAGGAGTTCATTGAGGAACTGGACCTGCTTATTGATTTTTTCGGGATAATATAAATCGTCATGAGAAAGCCATGAAAACCATTCGCCGGTCATTTTCTCAAAGGCAAAATTTAACACAGAGGAAACTCCTCCGTTTTCCTTGCAGTAATACCGAATCTTGTCACCATAGGACAATGCAATTTTTTCACTTGCGCCGTCGTCTTTGGATCCGTCATTGATCACCAACACTTCACAGTTGGGATACGTTTGCGCCAATGCAGCATCAATTGCCTCTGCCATGAAATTACTTCCGTTATACACCGGAATGATGATCGAAACTTTAGGTTGGTACAGCATTCAATTTTCCTCTAGCACTCTCTTTCTGAGAATCGTGGACGAAATGCCCTCGGTGTATTCAAAATACACAATGATAACACCCGCAGGCATAAATTGCTTTTCAAATTTATTCCACTGCGGTGTTCCCTTCCAGTCAGAGCCAACAAACATCTTATCAAAATGATAGTGTTCCCATGCAGCAAATTTATCTTTGTCTGTCTGCGGAACAACTTTGTCAACATAGCGGATCGCTTCTACAATGGCACAGCGCTCCTCAAAAGGAATAACAGGCGTTTTTCCCTTCTCATGCTGTACCAGCTCGTCTGTGCTGACACCCACAATCAGATAATCGCACTGTTCCTTTGCCCGTCTGAGCAAATTGAGATGACCAATATGAAACATATCAAAAACACCAGTTGTATATCCGATAATCATTTTCTCATTGCTCCTTGCTTCTCATTTTTTCCTGCGCTTTCTTTTCGAACGCGGTCGCTCTCTTGCAATACAGCACGCAGACCGCAAGGAAGGACAGAATATAGTACGCTGCATAGCAACCCAGCATAATATCAAAAGTATTGGTGAACAGTGCCACAAACAGCCATGGCATGAAAATACCCGACACGCCGAAGTTCTTATCGATCTGCTCGCGAATATAGGCAAAGCTGCGCTTGTCCTCGGTATCTTCCAAAGTGATTTCATCCAGCTCACCGAGTATCTTTTGGGCTGCAAAGAAGCAGTTTTGGTACTTCTGATGAACAAGGCGCATGTATACATTGGAAACCGCCGCCACGGCACCCAGCAGGATCAACCAGACACGATACTGTTCAGGAACAAGATAGGAAGTATTGTAGGCGGCAACGCCAAGTGCGATCGTGGTAAAAGAGAAAGGACCATAACCGGCAGCGGCATCGTAAAAATCACCCATAAAGGTCTTGACCTTCTTGACGCGGGCGATGTTGCCGTCCACACAGTCCAGCACCAGCCAGAAGTTTGTCAAAATAACACCTGCAAGCATGCACCAAAAGTCGTTGACACACAGCAAAACAGCGGCACCGAAAATCACAAACCATGACAGCACAGATACCATATTGGCAGTCCAGCCCGTGTTGATAAACAAATATGTAATTGGGAAGGACGCCTTTCTGACCCACAGCTGAACCCATAAAGAGCTTCTGCTGTTTTTCTTCTTTGTCAGCGAGGACGTGATGTCTTTATAGGAATACTTCATAAAACGACACTCTCGACTTTCTCTCTTGTTTTAGAATGCAGTTCAGACAACAGCAGCCGTTATTCCCAGTGCTTCTTCATAAATATCCCACATGACCCGCAGGGCGTTGGAAATTTCAAAGGGTTCGACTGCTTTCAGGCAGTCCGCCTTCATGCTTTCCCGCAGGGCAGGATCTCCCGCCAGCTTTTCAATGGAGGCAGCGAAGCCGTCCACATCCTCCGGGGCGATAGCATAGCCCGTCTTACCGTCGATCACGTAGTCCAGAATGCCATGGACATTGGACGACACCAGCGGCACACCCGCCGCCATTGCCTCCACGCCCGACATACCCAGCCCCTCGATCCGGGACGGGAACGCGCTGATATCCGCCGCATGGTAAAGCTCAAACACATCTGTTCTGAAGCCTAAAAGCAGGACACGCTCCGCAATCCCCAGCTCTTTCGCCAGATTGGTCAGATACTCCTTCAGCGGACCCTTGCCGGCGATGGCATAGTAAATATCGGGGTTGTTGCACTTTGCGAGTGCCTTGATGATCACCTCGTGATTTTTGCGCTCGATCAGCTCGCCGGCGGAGATTATCAGCAGCTTGTCCGCAGGGACACCAAGCTCCTGCTTTTTTGCAGCCTTGTCGATCTGCAAATTTCGGATGCGGTTGATGTCCACTCCAACACTGGGAATATATCGAACCTTACTGCAATGGAACGTCTTTGCCCGGTTAAAATCTTCTTTGTTTATGGTGACAATGTAGTCGCAATAACGGGAAAGCATCTTCTCGACGGGATAATACAGCAGCCAGTTTTTCTTGGACGATGCATTGTGAAAATGAAAGCCATGGCAGGTATACATGACAATGCTGCCCTTTTTGCGTGCTTTCCTTGCTGCCAATCTTGTAAGCACCGACACGGCAGGCGTGTGGCAATGAATCAGATCGAAGTGTTCAGCTCGGATGACCGCCTTGAGCTGCTTGTACGCACTGATATTCGCCGCGCTCAACGGATTGCGGGCAAAGGCAATATCATGCAGAACCACACCCCGGCTCTTCAGCCGTTGGATATATGCCTGCGTGCGCTCCACATCTGTGTCGTTCATGTAAGAGAAGTTGCAGGCAATATGTACTTCACAGTTCAGCTTATCCTGCAAAAACTCCACATTTTCCTTATTGAACCATTCAATAAAGGAAATGACACTCGCCGCGATCAATACCTTCTTCAACTCATCACCTCATGCCCAGAAGCTCCTTCGCCTCTACCTGCTTTTCTTCGTATGTATCTTTATCGACTTTTTCCTGCTCCAGCAGCCAATCGCCAAAATCCAGATCTGACGATGTTCCCTCGCGGACGGTATCGTCTCTTCTCAAAACGTGTACCACCGTGCCCAGGATAATCTTGACGTCGCCAAGAAATGTAATTCCGTTATCAATGTACTGCAGATCGTATTCAAACTTCTGCTCCCACGTGATGTTGTTGCGTCCGTTGATCTGCGCAAGGCCGGTAAGACCGGGGCGGACAGTATGACGGCGGCGCTGCTCGGCGGTCATGAAGGTCATGTCACGCACAAGTTGCGGGCGCGGTCCCACGATCGTCATGTCGCCGATCAGGATATTGATCAGCGACGGCAGCTCATCCAGCGAAGTATCGCGGATCCAGATGCCGTATTTGTTCAGACGATCCGCATCGGGAAGCAGATTTCCATTCCTATCCTTTGCATTGCTCATGGAACGGAACTTGACCAGCTTGAAAATCCGCTCTTTTCCGTCCTTTCCTTTCTTTCCGGGGCGGGGTTGTACGAAAAAGGGATTTCCTTTCATTGCGACCGCACCGATCACCGCCAGCACAAGCAGGATCGGCGACAACACGATCAGTGCCATCGCAGATAATATGATATCAAGTAGCCGCTTAAAAAACTTTTCGTACATCCTATCTCCTCATTCCAATTCAGTTGAAACAGCTTCTGACGATCTCGATTACCTTGCTTTGTTCCTCGACCGTCATCTTATTGTCAGACGGCAGACAAAGACCCCGATCGAAAATGTCAGCACCCACGTCCACATAGCCGCCGGCAATATAGGCGTTGGTTCTGCAGCGTCCGCTGCCCTCGCAGGTCACAAATTCGTGGGCGCGGTACAGCGGCTGCATGTGCATCGGCTTCCAGATCGGTCTGCCTTCGGCGTTGTAGCTTGCAAGGGTTTCCAGAATTTCCGTGGGGCATGTTTTGCCCTTTTCAGGAATATACAGTGCCTCGGAATCATCTCTGACCTGCTTGCACATATATTCCTTGTCTATGATCATGGCAGACAGCCAGTAGTTCGGCTCGGTGCCATCCGTGATGGGGTTCATCTGCACCGGGAGATCCTTGAAGCCCTCTCTGTAACGCTCATAGATTGCCTTTTTCTGTGCGATATGCTCCTGCAGATAGGGATACTGCCCCCGCACAATGCCCGCGATCACATTGCTCATGCGGTAGTTATAGCCCACCTCTTCATGCTGATACCATGGAGCATTTTCCCTTGCCTGCGTTGACCACTTGCGAACCTTGTTCGCAACCGCAAGGTCATTGGTGAGCAGACAGCCGCCGGCAGAGCCGGTGATGATCTTGTTGCCGTTATAGCTGATCGCAGAGTAGTCGCCAAAGGAGCCACACTTTCTGCCGTGAATGGTTGCTCCCATCGCTTCGGCGGCATCTTCAATGAGCAGCGCGCCGTGCTTTTCGCAAATTTTCTTGATCAGATCCATCCGTCCGGGGAAGCCGTAAAGCTCCGCGCTGACCACCAGCTTGACATCAGGATACATTTCAAATGCCTTTTCCAGTGCCACGGGATCCATGTTCCACGATGCCGCTTCCGTGTCGATGAACACGGGAATGCCGCCCTCATACACAACGGGATTCAGCGTGGCATCAAAGGTCATATCGGAGCAAAATACCCGCTTGCCTTCCAGCGCGCCATGGCTCACCGCACTCTTTCCGTACAGCGTTTCACCCGCGTGCCTGACAGCCAAATGAAGTGCCGCTGTACAGCAGGACAGTCCCACCGCGTACTTCATTTCCGCTTGTTCGGCAGCGATCCGTTCCACCTCATTGATGTTTTCGCCGACGGTACTCATCCAGTTGGTATCGTAAGCCTGCTGAACGTATCGCAGCTCATCGCCGTGCATCGTCGGTGTGGCAAGCCATACTTTATTCTTGAAAGCTCCTGTATTCATGCGCGTTTTTCCTCAATAATCCATGGTTTCTGACTCATTTTTTGCCGCAGCTTTTTGCTCCGCAGCCCGTCTGTACGGTGCTTGGGGTCGCTTTTTTCGATACGACCCCAGTATCTTCATTTTATAGTAACATATTGCACATTTTTTTGCAAGGAAAATATGACCGTATTATGAATTTCTCCTGAAATTACCAAAAACAGCGCCCCCACAGGAGCATCGTTCCTGTGGGGGGCGTCATATTCATCTTAATTCAGGACTCTTCGTACTTATTTTGTTGATATTGTGTGTTCTCGCAGGCAAGCGCATTTGCAGCCTCATTTTTATTTTTTCTTTTGACAATATGTAGCCAAACAATTCCCGCCACGCACAAAAACATGGCGTACAGCATAAGGACGGAGAAAGGCTTTATGATCCACGCTCTGTCGCGCATAAGCTCACAAATGCACCGCATACCGCCGTAATATATCAGCATGCGCGGGAAATGGGTTCCGTCGGATTTGAAGCCGCTCTTGGCAATCTTATAAAGCAGCCAGCCGAAGATTACCAACGTCAGAACCATTTCGATGAACGAAGTTGGCACATGATACCTGCCGGTCTTGGGGCTGTAAATGCCCCAGCTGGCTTCATAGCCGTGGCAGCAGCCGGTAAAGATACAACACGGCTGCGAAAGAGCACTTACAAGCAACAAAAACATCGATGCCACATCGCATACCTTGCCCCATCGCATGTGCAAAAGCTTTGCACAGAGCAGACAGATCAGTGGAATGCTCGGAATCTGACGTACAATGCTAGCTACCATTTCCTCCAGACCCAGACCGCTGTTTTTGTAGAATGGAATCAATACAAATTCCCGGAGCAAAACCTCCAAACCAGCGAGATCGACATAGACGGCAATAAGGATGACCGCCGTTTTCCACCGGGAAACCCCCAGCCTTTTGCCGTACCAGATGCCGAATATCAGCGCGATCACTGCAGCTGACAAACCGATCACATCATAGTACAGCTGTGACTGTCCCTGCTGTTCGATTTGTTGAATGAGTGTGCTCATAAGATGGTTTCTCCATTGTGGTTACGCTGTAGGCGCGCTTTGTTGCATATGCGATGGGATACCCATCGAAACCGCGCATTAACGATCAGGACTCTTCGTCCTCATCCTCATAGCTCATATCCGGGACATAGCCCTTTTTCAGCTTCTGTTTGAAATTGATGCGGATCACAACACCGACAACAACTGCGCAGGTTACCATGACAGCCACCAAAATGATGGTCAGCTGTCCGATGTTGATGCCCAGCGAGGACTTCGTACCCGTGATGATGTAATCAATTCCGCCGGTCTGCTGCAGCGCAGGATACTCGTGCTTGAGAGAATCGGGAACGATTACATCGCTGACCGGATTTTGATTGTTCTGCTCCACCTTTTGCGGCACATTGATGCCCACAAGGTATTGCACATCCGCTTCCACCTGACCCAGATAGAAGTGCGCCATGCCTTCGTCATCGATCATCACCGCCTGCTTGCGCAGATACTCGTCCTCCTCCAAAGAGAAGAACACAGCACTTTTGCGGCTGTAATTTCTGCCCAACGGCAGCTCTACCTCCACCTTGAAGTCCAGAACGCCGTGAAATTCCAACGAGAAGCCGTCGCGACCCACAAGGGTCTGCGCTTGCTTTTCATTGGGGGCGGTCAGCTTTTTCAGGGTAAAGGACAGATCGTAGCGCTGGGCAAGCTCCTTGTCCACCAGATCATTGCCGTTGACATGCCACTTTGTTCCCTGGGTCGTCTGAATCGTCAGCCTGACATTTTTGCCGGAGAAGCGATTGAGATCTTCGCCCTTCAGATAGGGATTGTTCGTCATCAAAACGTCGACCTTTACATCCTCTGATCCGTAGCGCTGATCGGTAACCGCCTCTTCCACCTTCTGCCAACCGCTGTCCGCGTCCAGAACCACCTCGATCTTCACCTGTGTTTTCTTCTCACTATTCTTGGTGACCGTGGTGACTACGGTGTTGATCGCGCAGTCGTTGTTCTCGCGGTAGCTTGTGTCAGTTGTGATGGTTTGGTCTTCAACAGTTTCCGTTTTGGTTTCCTCATGGAAGATTTCCGGCGCGGTATTGCTGTAGACCGGCTTCTCGATCTTTGTTCCGTTGAAGGATTTCTCTCCCAGATTTTCAAATTTTGTACTCAGCTGAACTGTTTCCAGCGCATAGCAGCCGTAAAACGTCCAGTGGGGCAGCTCGGTCATGTTTGCAAGCACGATCGCGCTGCGCAGGTTGTGGCAATAGGCAAATGCTGCGCCGCCCATCTTCGTCACGCTGACCGGGATGGTGATGCTGATCAGATTTTCACAGCGGTAAAAGGCTTCCGATCCGATGGTCTTCAGAGTATTGGGCAGACGTACCGTTCTCAGTGCCGAGCATTGCTCAAAGGCACTGTCGCCGATCTGCGTCACGCCGGTCATAGAGACCGCGGTCAGCTTTTTGCAGCCGAAGAAGGCACAGACACCGATGCTCTTAACAGAATTCGGAAGTGTTACGCGGGTCAGCTCCTTCAAGCCAAAGAAGGCAAAGGCACCAACGCCCTGCACACCCTGCTTGATGACCACAGTGGTGATCTCGTCGGCAAACTGCGCCCATGGTGCGGGTGCCATCTCGGAATAATCCCGGATCGCGCCGGAGCCGACGATGGTCAGCACGCCGCCATGGAAGGTCCATGTGACGTCATCGCCGCAGGCTCCCGAATCCTCTGCTGCCTTTGCCGGCAGCATGGGCAGGATCAGCAGCAGCGCAAGGCACAGTGCCATCAGCCGTGCAATATTCACTTGAAGCTTGTTGCGGCTCATAGTGATACCTCTTATTTTTTGCGTTTTTGATTTCTGCACGCCCTCCCCCGAAGGGGAGGGCTTTGGATTTATGCCAGTGTCCACTCCCGCGGTCCGATTTCGTCTTCCGAGCTCTTCCATGTACCACGTGCAGTAGTACTCTGCGATTCAATCAGCTTGTACTTATAGTACGTAACCCGTTCGTCTTCCAGTTCCGTGGAGGATACCAGCTGACTGTTCAGCGTAGCTGTTCCGGTGGTGCTGATGGTCATGGTCTTATCGACTGTGACGGTTGTTCCGGCAGCACCTGCACTCCACGTACCCAACGTGTAGGTATCCGTGTAGGTATTACGGGTACCTGTCTTTATGACATGATACTCGTATCTCTGATAGTTTATATACCCCTCCACCGTATCACAGCCGTCCCTCCACGAAGTATCGCAGTGCATATAGGCATTTACCGCTGTGCCTTCTCCGTTATTGTAGTCGGCATCGTACGTATCCTGCGTCAGATCGTCAATTCTGCCTTCGACCACGCGGGTCAGGGTGGGCAGCTTGATCGTGAACTTTCTGCCGTCAGGGCTGAAGATCAGCACGGATTTCGCACCGTTTGTGCTGACCTTGAAGGTTTCGCCGTTGTAATTGATGCATTCCACCTGATTGGGCAGATTGACATCAGCCGAGCTTGTCTGGAGGGTCAGAACGTGGGGCGCACCTGTATTGAGGATGGTGATTTGATTACTGGCAGGCAGGGTGAAGGTATAATTCGCCGCACCGTCACTCAGAACAACAGTCTTTGCCGTTACTGTACCGGCTGTGCTACGTTGTGCGCCTCCCCACTTCGTCGAACCTATTTTTTTGGACTCCGTCCAACTGTTACCAGCATTTAAGGTATAGGTCGTATTGAAGTTGGAACTGCTTACCGTCATTGCAACGGATGTTGCAGCACCCTTGCCGGAAACCGCAGTCAGCTGCACACTCGGTTCTGCAAAGAAGTTTACTCCAAGCTTTCCTGTGAACTTGTGATAAACAGTTGCATAATGATTTTCGTAGTAGTTCTTGACTGCCGCAATATCATTTTCACTGTTGGTATACTGAACATTAATGTCACTACCCTGATCAGAAACGCCGGTGATCTGCACATCGGGCGTTGCCCAGAAAACTCTCAGAACCTTGCTCAATTCCTCGGGAAGCGCGCCCGTATAGGGTTCACCGCCGATGGTGATGGAGAAATGAGGCGTGTAAACGCCGTCCACCAGGAATGCGATCTCATCCACACCGTTTGCGTTCGCAGTGGGAGCGAGGGTCGTAGGCAGCTTGGAGGTATCGCTTACCGTCCATGCCTTATCCGCGTGCTGAGAATAGGTGTAGTAGTACTGAATATCGATTGCTGTGTCGATATTGTGACCTGCTGCAACCAGCTCTGCAAGCACATCCGCAAGGGGTCTGCCCTGGTTCTTCAGCGCGATGGTAGGACGATAGACATTACGGTTTGCCGAGCCTGTAGAGGTAATACGCTGCATGAACTCAATGTTCATCTTCTCCACATTCGGCAGATCGTTTGTTTCCACCACTACCTCTGTCAGATAATAGGTGCCGATCTTATCACTCAGGATCAGCTCACTGAGATCAGCCCAGTCTTCCTCGGTTTCACCGCTCCACAGCTCGCCGCCGTAGTAAGCACCGCCGCCCAGATACAGACCGGCGATCTCCCAATAACCGTCACGGGGCAGCTGCAGGGTATACGTGACCACACCGTTGGCATCCGGCTGGGATTCCTTCCAGATGACACCCTGATTGTTCCAGCCGTCCATATTGCTCACAATGATGGGTTCGGGGGTATTGCGGGTGAGCGCAAAGGTCGCCGCTTCGGTAGGTGTATTGCTCAATGCAACCTTAACGGCAGCACCCAAGCTGTTTTTCAGCGTGAACTGCAGCACACGCTGATTTGCCGGCAGACCCAGATCATAAATCAGATCGGTGTCGTAGAAATCTCTGTTGTGGACATATTCCACCGCGTAAGCAGAGGCAGAGGTAAACGTGGGAGCAGCAATGGCTCTCGAGATCGCACTGCCGTCGCTCAGCTCCACGTAGGAGAAGCGGTACATACCGTTGCTGGTGATGCGGAAGGTGCCCTTGTAGCAGCCTTCATTGTCTTCACTCCAGACAAGGTCTGTATCCAGACCGTTCAAGCCCGTACCGAAATACAGGGCGGGGCTTGCCAAGTCAATGTTGGTCAGCTTGTTGTCCTGATCGTCGTAGATCTTACACCACACATCGATCTCCAGATGGACACCCTGCGCTGCTGCCAGTGCCATGTTGTAGCGGAAGTAGCAGGACTGGGGAGAGATCTTCAGATCCTTCAGGATCTCATCCATCTGTTCCTGCGTCAGTTCCCCGCCACCGTTGACCACAAACTTCGGCGCGGTATAGCCGATCTCAACCTTCAGACCGAGCTGCAGGTCGATGGTCTTGTACCACTGCGGATCCAGACGCATTACCGCGCCATCCACATAGACGTAGGTCATTTCATAATGACCGCCGGCGAGGAAGGTCGCCGTACCTATATAGTCGGTGCCGTTGGTCGTACTGAACTGAACCGCAACATTCTGACCGTTATCGCCTAGGAAAATACCGCGGACGTCCGAGAACCCGGAGCCGTAATTGTCGCTGCGCTGCAGCACCAGACGCAGCACTTCCTGCTTGGTGACGTCTGCTGTGCGGTAGCTCTTGTGCTGACCTTCGGCATCCGCGCCTGTCAGATCGTTCCATCTCACAGCACCGATGGAGATGCCGGGTACCTGAATTTTGATAATTTGATCGTCTTTGAGGGTATAGTCAACACCGTCAATTCGGATACTTCGCAGCTGGTAGTTACCGGGACCGTTGAACAATATGCCCTTCACATAGGTGCCGGGCTTTGTGGGATCCTCATTCTCAACGTAATGATACGCCTCCCACAGACCATTCTCATTCTGGCGCATGATGAAGGTATCCTGACCTGCGCCCTGAGTGGCGTTAATAACGGAAACGAAGTTGCCTTCGACAGTCCGGGGAACCGCGGCATCGCCCAGATTCAGGGTCAGGTCAATGATCGGTTCTACATTTTCGGGGATATTATATTCCTTACCGACCTCTGCTACGCCGTCTCTGTCGCCGTCAAGAGAGAAGTCGAAGGTGTAGTACTGCTTCATGACCTCCTGATCTTCCAACGCGTTCAGGTTCAGGTCGGTGGTGCCGAACTGAATGTTCATCTGACCGGTGATAGAGCCGGCAGCCAGAACTTCGCTGTTGGTCAGACCATCGCCCTCCAGATAAACGATCGCAGAAATGCGTTTTGCTTCGTTGCAGAAAAGAGGCGTGATGTACTGGTCAATGGTGACACCTTCGCTGTCCACCAACGGATTGTCATTGGTACGCAGGCGCAGGGGAACGATCACACGACCGGCGTCTTCGACAACCGTAGAGGTATCCATGTAAGCAGTGGTCAGCAGCTTGCCGTTTTCATCGACAAATGCCACACGCATCGCCGCCAGCAGATCCAAGCTCTGCGCCTGATCCTCAGGGGACTGGGGATAGAAGATGTAGCAGCTGCCGGAGCCTTGAGTCGTGCTGGTGCCGTTATTCTGCAGAACCTGCTGTGCGTAGACGTTCTCGGGGTTATTCAGCTCATCCCAAACGCGGTTGACGCCCTGATAGCCGGAGGGCTTGTCTGCATAGACCGGCTTCAGTTCTTCCTTGATCGCTGCGACCTGTTCTATGGTGAGCATGTCGTCCTTGCCTTCACGCACATAGTCGTAATAATACTGATCCTGATCCCAGTAGACATAGTGGGTGACCTTATCGCCCGACGCTGTGTCAGTTTCTGTATAGGAGTACAGCAGACCCTTCTGAACACCGTTTTTATCCGTACCGGGGAGCTGATCGTAGATCAACTCACCCTCCAGGGTCAGCAGTGCATCCTGGGCATTGGTGCGGACCCAGAAGTCAAACACCATCGCATAGGTTTCCGCTGCGGTGGGAACGCCCTTGTAATCACTGCCGCCGGAGGCGACGCGCTTTGCCTCCTCCACATCGGTCGACAGGACATTGCCTTCAGCATCAAAGGCTGTCGAGATACTGGGCTGCATATCAATCTTAAAATTGTAGTTCAGCGAGGCGATCAGCACCGATGCTTTGATACGGATCGCCGGGTTGCTGGGTACCTCCATGGGCTGGCTCAGCAGCTGACCGATGTCCTGAATGGCGCCATCGTGAATAACGGCATAGAAAGGACCGTCGCCGGTAAAGGGCGTCAGCTTGCCCAGCTCACGATCTGCCTTTGCTTGCAGCAGCTGTGCTGCGGTCATCGGCTCGTTGTTGCCGGCGCGGATGGTTGCGGAGTCAACGTTACACATCTGGTTGACTGCCATCAGCATCCAGTTGTCCCATGGGACAGTCTGGTCTTCGGCGTTTTTCATAACGCGATCATAGTAATTCTGATACTTCGCAAGAATGACCTCGTAAGCACCCCATGTGGAGTTGGAATTGGAGGTGGGGTAGTTGTATTTGCTTGCGTAAGCGGGCAGAGTCAGCGTCTCAACGAAGGTTCCATCTTCATTGACCGGACTCCACTCCTCGTTCACGCCCTTGATTTCATTGTCATAGCCTGCCATTTTCTTCCACAACAAGCGGAAATCGTCGAAGCAGGTAAAGTTGACATCATAGTCACCGTCGCAGCGCACTTCAATCTCTTCATTGGTCAGCGTTCCGTTGATCAGATCCTCGAAGGTGAAGGCTTTTGTGTCATAGTTGTCGCGGTCAGCCATAAACACGCACAGGTTGGCTGCCTCGACCATAACCTCGCCCGCGTCAACAACGCAAAGCAGGAAGGCATTGGCAAGGTCATACAGTGCCGACATATGTGCCGATGCATCCGGCGAACCGCCGTTCATGGTCTTGTCCACGTGAACACCCACAAGACCGCCGACTGCGGTCATATATCGCTTTGCTACAGCGCTGTTGTCGATGTCGTAGATGTCCTTAAACGCCATTCTCGCACTGATCAGCGAGGATTCTATCTCCTCGATCTTACGGATCATGATCGCATCGCCGTCAACGTTGGAAAAGGTAACGGTGGAGATGGCACGAACGCCGTACTTGATATCCGCTTCCGGCTTAAAGTACATGATGCCGTTCTCGTTTTCCACGTAGTTGGTGTACTTAAAGTCGTACAGATAACCAAGCACACGACCGTCAGGACCATACTGAACAGCGTACATGGGATCCGTCGCCAGCTTTTCCTTGTTCAGTGATGCCGGACGCAGAACGATATCATTCAGACCGTATTTGGGATCTGAAAGATTAATCAGGTTGCCCCATGTGAGGTTTCTTGTCAAAAGATCCAGCGCGCCGTCACCGATCGCAGTTTCACCGGGCTGTTTTCCATCCTCTCCGGACAGCGCAATTTCCAGACTGCCGTTGGTGGTGATCGTGGTTGCAATGCTGGAAACCTCGGGATTGCGGGACAAGGTCATCCACGCAAAGGTCGCCGAGGTCATCATCGCAACAGAAATTGCCAGCAGCAGCAACACTGCCGTCACACGTTCTTTCATGTGTGGCAACATTTTCTGATATTCCTTAATCCTTTTATTGGTCTCTCTCATAGAAAAACGCCTCCTCGCTGGTTCACACATGCGTCATCGGTTAGTAGCAGACGAAAAGAGGAATTTCGTAACTGCTTATCACAACACCGTCGAAAATTCGCTGCAGCGTCAGGCGATACGTGCCTGCCGGTGCTGTGCCACTATCATTCGAAATAACGAGTACGGATTGGGTTTCTCCGTCGCCGTCATTCGTTGTTTCCATTGTTACCTTCAGCTGCTCGCTTGCGGTGTAGGCAATAACGCCATCCGTTTTCGTCAGCTGCTCGACGGCATAGGAAAAGCCGTCCAGATCCCCCTCAACAATCAGCCGCACCTGCGTGCCGGTCTTGAGGATATAGCCTTGTTCTTCCCCTTCCACCTGCAGCGGCAGGCGGTCAGCGGACACATTTGCATTTGCCGCTGCGATCTCCGCGCCGTCAGTGTAGGCAACTGCCGAAAGCAGGAAGCTGTTGCGGTAAAGTGCTTCCTCCGTCCACCCGAAATCCAGAAGCACGGCGATCTCCTGACGACCCTCCGTCGGAATGGAGATCATGTCATCGTCGCCCAAAACCCGGGGTTCCTCCCCCACGACGAAATAACGGGTATTTGCCGGAAATTCCGCACCTTCATAGCTTAAAAGCACAGTGTCTGCGCCCTCCGGCGGGGTCAAACGCATCACCAGAGACTCGTCCCAAGAGAAGGTGTCCGGGCAGGAAAGGGTCATTTCCGCGCGGGCATGGGACGTATTTTCAGAAATCGCAGCATTTTCACCGGGCAGCAGGTTGACTGTGAAATCCGCCCAGACCGCGCTGTTTTCCGGGTCTTCTCCCGCGGGAGTCCAGACAAGGCGGACGGTCGCGGTGGTCATTTCTTCCAGCAGGGCTGCTTTTTCGGTTCTTGCGATGGTCAGCGTCGCGTGGTTTTCAACCGCGCCGACCGTGAAGCTGTCCTGATCCACTGTCGCGGTGAGCAGGTCAGACTCCAGCCGGCAGGAAAGTGTGCCGGAGAGATTGCCGCTCTTCGCCAGCAACCGGACATCCAGCACCCGATAAGAGGATGTGGAAACATCCCAGTCGCTGAGCAGGACTGTCTGTCCGCCCTCCGCCAGAAAATTGCTCTCCAGCGTTGGCTTTTGGGTCATATAAATGTTTTTCCATGACACCGTATTGTCGTAACGGGCTTGTGTCTGACCGATGCCAAGTGTCATCATGAGGGCAGCCGCACAAGCCAAAGCACCGAGGGTACATGCGACGTGCTTATTTGGTTTCATGAGCGGATCCCTCCTTTCTTTTTCCGATCAGTCTGCGGGGACTTGCGTTACCTGCAGGTCGAGCAGGGTCGCGGGAACTGCGCCGGTCACAGTAACCGTAAAGTTCCGATAATCAAATGCTTCGCCGCCGAGAGAAAAGCGCAGCTGCGCTTCCCCATCCCGGAAGCTGTATACCCAGCCGTCGCCGAAGGCACTGTGCAGGAACGAGCCTGCCGTGATCGGTATCGGCTCTGCCGTAACGGAAACGGGATCCCCCTGATCATCCGTATAGGAAAGCACCACCGACAGATTTTCAGCATTTTCTGCCGTCAAGCCAACCGCGAGACGGATCACAAAGGTCTGCTCCTGCTGCCTGTATTCCTCCGGCGTGCCGTTGGAAACGCTGAAGCGCAGCCGCGCGCCCTTTTCCGTCTGCTCCCATGTGCCGGAAGTGGCGGGAAGATTGCCGGAGCTGACCAGATCGTCGGAAAGGTGCGCGCCGTAGACTGTCAGCCCGGAGCTGTTTTCCGGGGCAAAAAAGTAGGATGCCTGAGCAAATTCCCACTGATACCGGGCGTAGGTGATGCCCACCGCCGCGACGGCGCAGACCAGCAGAAGCGAGAGCGCAAGGCACAGGGCAGCTTTTGTGCTGAACACACGTTTTAACTTTTCCATGCCCGCGCTCCTTCCTGTTAATTTTCCTTGGTTACCAGATATTTGCCGTCCGATTCGGTGCAGCTGCAGCCGTTTTCCAGATAGGCGGTCACATCCGAATCAAAGGTGCCGCCGGAGACGGAGATCCTGACGTGGGGTGCATCCGGGTACACACGCACGGCGTATGCTGTGGATGCCACGTGAGTGATCTCACTTTCGCCCATGACGGTCAGGGAAATGGAATACTGGTAATCGGACTCGATGTAGATGCCGTCGCCGGTGTCCTGATAGCCGCTGTCCGCGGTACCCGTGACGTTGGGATCGACCACATCATCATCCGTGCCTGTGCCGGAGACCTTACTGTCGATCACGGTGATCTCGCCGCCCTTGATGGCGATGCCCGTCATGCCGGATACGGTACTGCCGCTGATGGTCATATCGCTCCGGGACTGGGGATGGTAGATACCGGCATAATAACCGCTGACCGTGCTGTCAATGATTTGAATGTCCGTACCCCAACGACCCGGATTTGTCGCTGTGCCGTTGCCCATGACCGCAATATAGCCTTCGCTGTTGAGAACACTGTTCTGAATCAGAAGCGTGGTCTTCTCTTCAGAAGCCGTACCGTCGCCGGAAATGAAAACAGTGATATCGTAGGTATTCAGGGTGCTGTTTGTAATACGGATCTCAGAATTGGCACCCTCGGCATTTGTTGTCTTGTAATCATCAACGAGGAATGCCTCGTACACATCCGATATATTGAGCCCATTGATCGCAATACGTCCACCTACACTGTGGAAAGCCGACGTGGTCTTTTCTTCGCCGCGGAGGTTGCCGTTCAGCACCGTCAGCTGTGCATTCTCCTGCACTTCGAAGATATATCTGTTGGCAGGTGCAGTGATCTGGTTGCCGTTCAGGTCGAGGGTCGCCTGCTTGCCGCTTTCCAGCACCAGCGGCTCGGTCAGCACCACATCCTGCGACAGCTGGATGACCTGACCGTCGTTGGCGTTCAGGGCATTGAGCAGCGCACTTTGGTCGCCTACCTGCTGGACTTGCTGCAGCCACTGCTCACCGGTGACGGTGATGCGTGCCTGAAATTTATTTGTAGTCTGATTGGCTCCGCTGCCGAAATCGGTGTCCCATGCGGTGTTGCGGGCGATCTCGTCCTTTTTGCAAAGGCAGAGCCAGATGTTGTTTTCTTCGTCGATGGGATACCAGCCGTAGGTGGTCTGCACCGCTTCGCCCTTTTCATCCACCAGCACCTTTGCGCCGCCGGGTTCTTCCGTCACCTGATAGGCGCCGGGATAACCGTCAGTTGCGGTCAGGCTTGCGAGGAAGGTGGCAACATCGGTATTGGCATCCACCATGACGAGGTTGCCCTCGGCATCGTAAAGCGCGTTGTCATAAGAATATTCCACAGGTCTGAGGTACTCCTCCACCCGGTATTCTTCTCCGTCCTTCGTCAGGCGGAAATAGTAGCCCACTACATCGTAGACCCATTCCCACTTCAGCTGCACGTCGGTGTGGATCAGCTCCTCCAAAATCAGCTCGTCCCCGGGGAACAGTCCGTAGGAATAGCCGCCGGCATTGGTCAGATACTGCTTGCGCACCGTTTCGCCGTTGATCACGGCAGACTTGTCCGCGTAGAAATAGACGCGCTTTTGCAGCTCCGTGTCCATGAACGCCTTGGAGATCGTGACCGTTGCGAGGCTCGGCACCTCGCCGGTATTCTCCAAACGCAGGGATACAATGCCGCTGTCGCCCGGCGCAGCCTTGATCGGATCGTTTGAAACATTGACGCTGCCGTCAAAGCCCCATGCCTCTGCACGGAAGGTCAGATCGTCCGCGCCGATGACGTTTGTAAACCACGCAGTGGTCATTGCAAACAGCAGAACGCTGGTTACCAGCGCAACCAATACGATCAGCGCGCCCTGCTTGATCAGTCTTATTTTTGCAGCCTCGACCCGATCATTGCTGTTGCTGCGAATCAGGCTGATTCTCTGTATGAACTTTTTCAGCACTTTGATTCAGCTCCTCCAGCAATTCCTTGCGCAGCTGCTCACACAGCTGCCCGTAAGCCTCTTGTCCCATCTGCTGCTCCAGATCCGCCTTTTGAGGCAGATCCTGCTCATCCAGTTCCTTTTTTAAGGTGTCGATCTCTTTTTTCATCGAGCCAACCGTATCACGCAGGATCAGCAAGCCGATCGCCAGACACGGCAGCACGATGCAGATCAAAAAGCCGACTTCGCTTGTCAAAAACTGGATCAGATACGCAAAAATACTTCCCTTTGCCGTGGCGAAGACCACCTTTCCGATCAGATTTTCCTCATCGACATAGGATCCGTCCGCATACTGGTTGGCATCGCCCTTGGTCTCCAGATAAATTTTTCCGCTTGCGTCCTGATGAATGCCGATCACCCGGTGTGTGATCACCACACCGATCATGCCGTTGAGCTTGGAGTGATAATTGATAATGTCGCCCTTTTGGATCCGGCTGATGTCCGTTTCCTCGGAGATCAGGATCGTGCCGATGGGCAGCTCCGGCTCCATACTGCCCGTTGCCACCCGGAACAGGCTGTAGCCGCCGATGGAAATATATCCCTGACTGAGTATCTGACTGATCACAAACACGCACAAAATCAGCGCGATCGCCAGAAGTCCCCAGCCCAGTACATTGGCTCTTTTATGTTTTACGTCCGTCTGCTCTGCGTCCGCTTCCACGGGAGCAGGCGGCTGCTTGTTGTCTTCTTCGTTTGAATTTTTTCGGAATATCATGGTTATTTACTGTTACTTCCTGCAAATTCCAGATTGACGATCAGGTTCGACGGGGTCTTCTGACCGACGCAATCGGCATCCTGACCTTCCAGCCAAATAAACATTCTGATGCGCTGCGGCACATTCTTTGGAAGCACCGCGATCACCGCATCGTCCGTCGCACCTGCCAGCGCGTGCAGCTCCGGCGCATCCGCCGCGACGATTCCGTCCACTGCCGATGCGTAGAGGTTGTTGGTGTTTTTCACAAAGCCGCCGCGATCGATATAGGGTGCGTACAGACCCTGCAGACGCTTCTTATAGAATTGTGTCACGATCTGCTCGGAGGTCAGCTCGGACAGATCCTTGCCAAAGAATGCAGCGGTAAACTCCTGCTCGAGGAGTGTGGATGCGCCATTTTCCGCCGTTTTCCAGCGGCTGGCAAGCTGCACGCTCAGGCGATCCTTGATGTCGGTGGGACCCACCGTTCCCTCCACCACCCCAAGAGGGCGGGTTATCAGGTAGTTCTGATTTTCCGCTTCCTGCGGATGCAGGTCTGCGTTGGGTTCATAGATGGTGAAGGCACTGGTGGCAGTGATCGGCTGACCCGGCTCCTGATAGACACCCATCAGGCGGGCAAAGCGATCATCGTAGCCGGTGCTTCCGGTGTATTTCTGCACATCGGCAACGGGTGCCCAGTCCTGATTGACCAAAAAACCGATGCGCACCGACGCTGCCGCGGCATCATCAGCCGCCACCAGCGTGTAACCGCCGTTTTCATCCATCGTCGGCTCCATACGGCTGATGACGAAGCTGCCGCTTTCATCCTGACCGTCGCCGGTGGAAATACGCAGGGTAAAATCCTCTGCCGGCGCAACCACCCAGAAGTCCAGATAGATGTAGTTGCCGGTGGTGGAATTGCTCTGCTGCTCAGGGGTCAGATTGGCAGAGAACAGCGTGTTGTCCACAAAAAAGTCCTCCTGACCCTTTAGCTGACCGGGTCTGGCGGTGCCGTTGCGCACCTCCTCATCGGTCTCGTCGTAGAAATCGGGCACGATCCAGTTGACACCGTCAGCGGTGGACACCGGCAGCAAGCCTGCCAGCTCCTTCAGGTAGCTGTAGGTATCGTGGCTTCCAAAGCTCAGATCAGAGCTGAAAATGCCCGGATAGTGGGAAACCGTTCCGTCGGCATTTTCTACGATCTTATCAGGGGCGATCATCAGGGTGTTGCTGCCGCCGATGCTGATCTGAATGCCGTTGATCTCAGGGGTATTGGAAATGGTCAGCCACGCATAGGAGGACATGGCAACAAGTGCTGCTGCCACCGTCAAGGCAAGAATGGAGGCTATCAACTTGGCAAGTAACTTGTTCATGCTAACCTCCATCTATTGGTCACACCGGGGTCTTCTGTCCTGCTTTTGCCTGCTGTCCGCGGCGTTGGGCAAGCCACTGCGCCCGGGCTTCCTTCACGCTCTTTTCATAATCGGCACGGATCTGCCGCCTTGCGGGAAGCATCTTATCGAAGCTCTTGAGTACCGCGTCATATTCACACAGGTATTCCATATCGATGGCGATCTGACGATCCAGAGCAGCACGCTCCTGCAGCTGTCTGCGGCGCTCTTCTTCCTGACGCTCCCGCTCCAGCTGCTCCATGCGTTCCCGCTGGATGCGCTCCCGCTCTTCTTCCTCCCGCCTTCTCTTGCGCTCGAGGGCAGCCAGCTTTCGCTGCTCTGCCTGCTCGACCAGCATGGCAGCATCGGCGAAATCCTCCTGCTCGGCAAGGTATCTTGCCTGATCCTTGGCACGAACCTCCAGCTGATCGGACTTCTTTTCCTCGAAGCGGGCGATCTCGGCGCGGAAGATACCGCTTCTGCGGCGATCCTCTGCCTCACGCAGCATCCGCTCGTGGAAGAGGCGCTGTTTTTCCGCTTCCTGCTCCTGACGGATGCGTTCTTTTTCCGCTTCCCGCTCCTTGCGGATGCGTTCTTTTTCGGCGGCGCGCTCCTTGCGAAGGCGCTCTTCCTCTTCCTTTTTCTTTCTCGCCTGCTCCTCCACCAGCTTGCGGCGCTGCTCTGCCTCTTCGTGCATGAGCTGCTCCTTGGTCAGCTGCTCGATCAGAACCTTGCGGATCTCCACATCGGGAAGATCGTAATCCTCGGTCAGCTCCTCCACGATCTGACGGATGAACTTGGGCTTGAGAGTCTTTCTGTGTTCCTTGGCTGCCACGGGGACGACCCGGTCGGATTCGTCCTGCAGGTAGCCCTTGAGGATCATGTAGTTAAAGAGAATATTGTGGTAAATATCCCGCTGGAAGGTCTCGTTGATCTGAGGTGCCTGCTCGATGACACGGATGGAATAGCCGATCTGGTCATAGGTGCGCAAAAACTCCAGCAGCTTTGCCACACGGCGATAGTCGGGGTGCTTTTTCAGCACGTTGGTCTTGACGATGTTGCCCTTGATGCGGGGTACCTTCGCCATCTGCTTGGCAAAGGCGGAATTCATAAAGGTCGCCAGCAGTCGGTAGATGCGGGAAATGCGGTTAAAGGTATCGGCATTGCGCTCATCCGCATCGATGGCGGATTCCGTTTCCTTGATGTGCAGGAACATTTCCAGATGAACCATTTCCGTAGCACTCTGCATATCGGAATTGACCTTCAGCTTGGCGCCAAATTCGTCGCTCATGGCTTCGAACAGCGCATCGTGACGGATCTTGACGAAGCGGAACGCCATCTCCATGGTGGTGAACACCAGACGGTTTTCGTACAGCTCCTCGGAGTCGTCACGGATCTTCTGCATCAGCTTGGTGGGACGGACATCGCCGGAGCTCTGGTCGTAGTCCTCCACGTATGCCGCATGCTGGGTCAGGTGACGCACCACGTCAGAGCCGGCGCGCTTGGCGATGGCGGCATTGACGATCAGCTCCTCCTCCCGGATCATGTTTCTGGGGTTGGAGATGATGTTCTGCATGGCAGGCAACGCCTGCTCGATCTGATCGACCCAGTTCAGATCCACCGCCTTTTCCAGCTTTCGGTTGGAGAACTGGAAGGTGTTTTCCGCGTTGGCGATGGCATCCATGAAATACTCATAGAACTCTGTGCTGGAAATGGCACGCAGCACGCCCCGGGTAAATTTCTGATAGATCGGGTCGATCAGCACAGCATTGCCACTATTCTTTTTTCCATTGGTCTTCTTCTCGGCCACTGTCTTTTCTCCCCTTTCCGGAATTTATAAGGATCAGTTGTTCTTCTTCAGAATATCGACGTATTCCTTACTGATCTTCATTACGTTCTTGCCAAAGAGCTTGTCAAGATAAGAATTGAATTTGGTCAGCTCATCCTTCATGAAGCCAAGGTTCAGCGACTCAAATTTTCTGAGAACCTTCTTCGCGACAATAAAGTCGATCGCCTGCTGCTCTGTACCGCCGCATGCGATGAAGCAAGGCACGAAATCGCCGATCTGCTTCATGATACGGTTACCGAATGCCAGACGGAAGTTGTGGATCAGGTAGTTGTTCAGCTCTTCCAGCTTATCCAGCATATCCGGCGTAACGGGGTACATTTCCTTTGCCTCCCGGAACAGATTGTTCAGGTGGTCGGTGGAAATATGCACCGGCTCTGCCAGCTCGCACTCAAAGGGATCGGCTCTGCTGTCCAAGTCGATGGGAATGGCACGGTCATAGACCTTATCCGCCACGGCGAAGGTAGAGTCGTCGTTGTTGATGGTACCGACGAACCAGACGTTATCACTGATCTGCACCTTGCCGTTATGGATCAGGCAGGGGTCATTGTCCCATGTCGCCGAGACGATGTCCATAATGCGCTCTTCCTGTCTGGGCATTTCGAGAATGGACAGCATTTCCGCGAAGTAGTACTCAACACGGGCGATGTTCATCTCATCGAGGATGACCATGTGGGGATCGCGGTAGTAGTTCGCCTCGTAAACCGCACGCAGGAAGTCCGTTTCGGAATACTTCTTGGAAAATTCGTTGAAGTAGCCGTACAGCTCCGTACGCTCACGCCATGCCGGCTGAACCGAAACGACGGAGGTGGGATTCTCGATAAACTTACCGAATGCGTAGGGCAGGGACGTTTTGCCGGTACCGGAAATACCCTGCAGAATGATGATACGGGCTGTACCCAGCGATGCGATGAAAGAGCGCATCATGTCGAGGTCGTAGTAAAGACCCAGACGGGAGGCACTGTATTGACGGAATTTGTCGCACAGCTCGGCAAGGGTGATCTCGTTGTCGTACACAGGCGGCACATAGGACGTCTTGTAATAGTTATCCACCGAGGTCAGACGGAAGAAGCGGCTCTCCTGCGGATCGACGCAGGGAGAGTGGATGGTATTGCGGTTGGACGTGGGGACAAATTCTTCCTCTTCGCCCTCTTTCTGCGGCTCTTCCCGGGGTTCTTCTTCGCCGCCGCTGAACTGATCCATCTTCATGGCAAGGAGTCTGTCCTTCTCATAATTGGCACGGATCAGGTCGCGCTTCAGCTCCTTGACCTGCTTGACCAGCTCGTCATACTTTCTCGCCGGAATGTAGCGGCGGAAGATCTTGCGCAGCAGCTTTGCAAACAGCACGCAAAGCAGCACGATCAGCGCGACCAGCGCCAGATTGACCACCAGCAGCAAGATCCAGTCGATGGTGGTGAAGTCCTCTTCGTACTGCTGGATGATCTGCACGCGCATGGGGAAGTTCAGCAGATAGTTCAGGAAATTAAAGAACGCGATCACTGCCTCCAGCAACGCCCGGAACACGCGCCCGATATCCTGATAAAAATATCTGAAAAAATTATCCATGTCTGCCTCCTAATGGGGTTGCTGCAGCAGCTTATTCCTCGCTCTCCTGCTTGGACTCGCTCTGTTCTGCAGCCATGCTTGCCAACAGCTCCGCACGGAGCTTTTCACGGAGTTCTGCCTCCATTGCGGCACGCTCCTGCTCCTTCTCCTGCTGGAGCTTCTTCTCCTGCTCTGCCAGCAGGTCTTCGGTACGGCCGCGCTCCTGCTCGTACTTGATACGGTTCTTAACGTTCTGATACTCAAACAGAACACGGAAGAACTGCACCAGATAGTACAGGAAGAAAATAAACACGGGGATGACCACGACGATCAGGAAGCCGGTGCTGGTCTGCAGGTAGTCAAACGCCTTGCCCATGCCCGGAACCTTAACGCCGGTGTATTTGCCGACGATCTCAGACTCGTGAACGGTCAGGGGGTCGGCGGAGGGGTTGTTTTCACCCTTGGTGGCGAAGATCAGGTATCCGCCGCCATCATAAATCTCGTGGATGTTATGGGTGTTGAGGACACGTTCACCGTTGATGACGGTCCAGTAGGTGATGATATCGCCGACCTTCAGCTCGGCAGGCTCTTTGACCGACGTGTCAAAGATCAGATCACCGGGATTCAGCACAGGGTACATAGATTTTGTCTGGATCGACAGTATCTGCAAGCCCAGAATGCTGGGTACGCCGCTGCCGGAGGTAGTGACGTAGGATACGTAAGTGGAGATCGCTGCCAGCAGGATCGCAATGACCAGAACGGTATTGACGACGCGGCTGATGATCTTTTGCGCCTTGCTCTGCTGCTTGACGGCTGTCTCTTCACTTGCATCGGTTTCTACGGGGGGTACTGTGTTTTTCTTTTTCATCTGAAAACGCTCCCTTCGGAAAACTTCTGAGTTTATATAAAAAGATAACGGATTATCTGATTATTCAATGGGGATCAGGCCGGATTGGCCATCGGAATCGGTGGCGAACTGGATGCTCGCAAGGATCTTTGCTTCCTGACCGATCACATTGGTACAGTCTGCATCCTGCCCTTCCAGCCACACGTAGATCGTAATTTTCGCCAGCTCCTTCGGAGCAAGAGAAAACAGCTCCGTTTCGGTGGTAAACTCGCCCAGCGTCCTGACCACCACGTTCTTCTCCACGGGGTCGGACTCCTGCCACGTGTTCATCGTCTGAACGATCAGGCGATCGGCAGGGACAAGGGTCTGGGAAAGGTCAATGCTGGAGGTATCCACATAGCCGTAAGAGCCATCGATGTGTTGATCGCTGTTCGGCTCGTAGATGTAGAACTGGGCATCCTCCTGCAGCAGCTGCCCGGTCAGGTCTGTTTTTTGGATCAAAAATCCGATCCGAATGGAAAGCTCTGCGCCGTTTCCGCCGTTGCGATGCACTATTGCATCAGGGTCCCAGACAGGCTCACCGATCACAAAGGTGCCGGAGCCCTGCAGACCCTCCTCCACTTCCACCGCCGGGGAAAGGCTGACTTTCACTTTTTGGTCACATCGGGCAAAGAGTGTGCCCATGATGTAGTAGCCATCAGCATTGTTCTGATTGGCATGGCGGGAATCCTCAAGGGGATCCCAGAAATTCGTCAGACGGCCGTCAAGACCGTAGTTTGCCGCGTAAAATCGTTTTTCATTGTCGGACCACGTAACGGGACGCAGCGGCTTATGCGGTCCGACCAGCTCCATGAAGTCCAGCTGGCGTGTCCATTCCTCCGCCATCGGGTCGGGCGAAAGCTCCAAACCGCTGGGTGTATTGACATACAGTGCCATATCGCTGACTTCGGGTGTTCTGCTGATCGAAAACCATGTGTAGGTTGCCACCGAGAGCAGGCTCAGCAGGATCAGCACCGCGTACAGATACGACGCGATGCGTGCTGATGTCTTAACAGCTTTTTCTTTGTTCTTCACGGCGGCCTCCTTTCGGTGGGATCGGCTTCGCGTCTGCCTGCCCCCTTGCACTCCTTGCGGGGGCAGGCAGGATTGCTTTTCTCTTCACCCTGCCCCGGTCACCCGGGGCAGGGATTGGGGTTAGGAACGATTAGGAAATCGTGATGGTGATTTCATCCGTCACTTCCGCTGCGGGAATGGTGTAGACCCAGCCGGTCTGACCTGCATAGGTCTGCTCCACGCCGGTAATGGTCTTCTCTTCGCCGGTAGCGCCGACCTTATAGGTAACAGTGTGGGTGCTATCTTCCAGAGCGAAGGTGTAGTCCTGACCGTTGGAAGCCTTCTCAGCGGTAGTATGAACATTAACGTCGTCAGGCTTGTTGATGGTAACGTCATAGGTCTCGCCGTTCTTCAGAGCGGTGTTCTCCATGGGAACCAGGTTTGCAGAGCTTGCGAACTGCAGGTTCATGGTGCCGGAGTTGGAGATGCCGTCCTCGCTGTTGATCACGTCGCCGTTGTCAATGTAGTCGCCGTCCAGGTAAACCAGAGCGGAAACGCCGGTGATGACGTTCTGGTCCAGAGAGGTCAGAATCTGAGCATCCTTAGGATTGTTGAACTGCAGCTTGCCTGCGTTGATGGTGTAGTTGTGCAGGTACAGAGGAGCAGTAACCTCCACGTCTGCATTGTCAGCATCGTGAACAGCGTAGTACTTGGGCTCTGCCCAGTTGGCCTTCACTGCATCCAGAATGGTGCCTGCAGCGGGATCAGCATTGTTGACATTGCCGGTCAGGTCAGCATTCAGAGCTGCCAGATATGCATCGATATCGGTATCGGTGAAGGTGCCTGCATTCACATCCAGAACCTTTTCAGGGTAGTACAGGGGCTTGTTGTCAGCATCGAGCAGCTCGACTTCCTCGACAACAGTAGTGGTAACGGTCTCGCCGTCAACTGTCTCAGTAGTGACAGTGGTCTTCTCGTACCACATAGCGGTCTTGACGGTCCAGCGGTAATCCTTACCCTCGGTAGCCTCATTCTCGACTTCTTCGACGAAGACGTACTGATGGTTGCCGGTGGTCAGGATCAGGGAGACGTTGCCACCCACTTCGGAAGTGGTCAGGTAGACCTTGTCAGCGGAAGCAACACCCTCGTTGTAAGCGACCTTGTAAGTAGTGGTGCCGGCAGTTGCGT
Organism: Oscillospiraceae bacterium; assembly: GCA_015067495.1. Classification (GTDB taxonomy): domain Bacteria; phylum Bacillota; class Clostridia; order Oscillospirales; family Oscillospiraceae; genus Faecousia. The sequence continues at coordinate 48,274 of SVMI01000001.1, forward strand.
CAACGACTGCTTCAGAACCCAGAGTGACATCGTTGAAGACGACGGGCAGCTCCAGTGCGTCGAAGACGACCTTTGCAATGCCGTAAACCTCGGTGGAATCACCGACGGTGTTGGTGAAGACAACACGGATACCGCTCATCATGTTAATCAGGGATTCCAGATTAGCATAGGAAGAGCTGAAGGTCATGGTAGAGCCCAGACCCATGGTAGCAGTGTTGGTGCCATCGCTGTAGATACGCTGTGCGCCCTCGGTCTGCAGCAGCAGGTTGGAGTTTGCAGCGTTGGTGCGGAAGACGAAGTCCAGAACGTAGCCGTAGATAACGTCCAGAGCGGTGGTCGGATTCTCACCAGCGACCGTAGCGGGACCAGCGGTGTTGATAGTGGTGCGGACCTGAGTCAGCAGGGGACCTTCCGCAGGAGCGCTCTTGGTGATCATGTTGATCTTCACGCCGCCGAGAGCTTCACCCTCGTACACTGCATCATCCGTCAGAGTAACGGTGGTGGACAGGTTGCCGGTCAGCTTACCGAAGTTCGCCAGAACGCCGGAGCCGTCGTTCAGCTCGAGGTTCAGGTTGCCAACGTTCTGCAGCAGCTCAGCCTTGCTCAGCTGGTCCAGCTTCATGCCGTTCAGGGTAACGTAGTTCAGGTTCATCAGACCGCTGATGGCGGGGGAGACATCCGTCCACAGGACGTTAGTCATCTCTGCCAGAGCATCGATCTTGGTCTTGGTGGAGTCGACCTGCGTATCGGTGGTCTTCCAAGTGTTGTAAGCCTCATCCAGCGCGGGGAAGAGAGCCTTGACTCCATCAGGAATATTGGTCCAGATGACGGTCATGCCGATGCTTTCGCCGTCCTTCAGATACTCACGGACAGTCTTGCCGACACCGGGAACCTCAGCATCGCCAATGGTCTTGCCGGGATCGCCATAAGGAACATTGGCGTTGCTGCCTGCGACCAGTGCGTTGATCAAAGCCTTTTCGACGTAGTCGGAAGCTGCGACCAGCTCATTGATCATGCCCTGCATCTTCGGAACGAACTTCTTGTAATCGTTTTGATCGTTGCCGTTTGCACCGGCGTGGGTAACAGCCATATCAGCCAGAGCTGCACCGTACTCACTGCTGATCGCGGAGGAAGCCTTGTTGAACGCCTGGGCTCTGTAGGTATTCACAGCGTTCAGAGCGATCTGGAAGTTCAGCGCGGTCTCGGACTGGGTGCTGGCAGTACCCAGAGCGCGGACACCGTAGCCCTTATATTGGGGGATGGTGAGGGTCTGACCGGCGGCTGTGGTGTATACAACCTCAGGATCGACCAGGAAGCCGTTGCCTTCAGGATCCTTTGCGCCGTAGTACATCTTGTTGCCGTCGAGAGCGCTGATTCTGCCGTCAGCACCGTAGACAGGGATCATCAGGGGGCTGCCGTGCAGCGTGTCGCTGACTTCGTCGCCGGCGATGATGTTCAGACGGGAGGGCAGCAGGGTCAGCTCATTCAGGGAATAGCCTGCATCCTCAAGGTTCAGCAGGTTACCCCAGGTCAGGTTCCTTGCCAGCCAACCCAGGCTTGCATCGCCGACATCAGAACCGATCAGGTTGTTGTTGCCGGTGGGGTGTGCCAGTGCGATTTCCAGGTTGCCGTTTGCACCGACGGTGGTGGTGATGCCCTGAACTTCGGGTGCCGTAGACAGGGTAAACCAAGCGTAGGTGGAGGAAACCATCATGATGCTGGAAACCAGCAGCATTGCGATTGCCGCGATCAGCTTGTTTTTAATATTAAGCTGACGCTTATTGGTCTTGTTCATCTTACATTTCATCCTTTCTGTAAGTATGCGTGTTTCTGTTCCCGTCGGAACTATGTTTTCTTCGCTTCTGCCGTGGAGTGCTTACGGCTCGCGAAGGAACATTTGGTTGTTGATTGGTTTATGTGAGTTCGTCCCAGAAGGTCAGACCGTCCCAGAAGTCGTTCCAGCTGTCTTCGAAGCTGCTTTCCTCGGTGTCTTCCTCTGTTTCGAGCTTGAAGTTCATCTCCATGCCCGCGTGTCCGCCGATCAGATCGTTGGTACAGTCGGGATCGTCGCCCTCCAGCCAGATGACCACCGTGTACTTGTGGACCTCCTGCGGCTCGACCTCGGTGACCGCGCCCGTTGCCACAACGGTATCGGACTCAAAGGAGTATGGGATGATGCGGTAGAAGTCCCGTCCGCCGGAAGTGCCGACCTGCTCGTACTGCTCCTGCGGCTGCGCCGCGAAGTCGTAGAAGGGTCTTTCCGGGTAGCCCCGGGAATCGTCACCGAAGGAGGGGATCGCCTCCTGCGTACCGTCCTCCCGGGCTTTGGCGTAGAACTTCATCTGGTCGTCTTCGAAAATCATGACCCATGCCGCGGTGGACAGGTTTCTGCTTTCCGCGTTCAGGAGCATCTTCCAAGTGTAATTGACGGTACTCTCGCCCTCGTTGCGGATGTAGTAGGTGTAGGCGAAGTATATTTCCTCGTTGTGCTGACCGTCGTGATCATTCACATCCGGGAGAATATCGCGGATGGAGCAGCAGGGAACGTCCTCTGCCGGCTGGGCAAACAGCCGTGTCGTGGGATTTTCAAAGCCTACGGTCTCGCTCAGGGAGAAGCCCTCCCGGAACAGTCCGCCGCTCATGTTGATGGTGAAGTGACCCCGCATCTCGGAGATGGTGGAAAGGGCAAACAGCACCAGCATCAGCGCACCCAGCGCTGCCAGCAGCGCCCACAGTCCCCGACCGTGGAACAGCCACAAAAGCAAGCCCCACTTCTTCTGCTTGTCGAAGTAGAGCATCAGGCTGGAAGCCGTCAGCTCGAAGTCCTTTTTGCTCTTGATGCCCCGCGCCCGCAGATCCTTACGCAGCTGGCGGCGACCTCTTTTGATTTCCTGCACCTCGTCCTCGGTCAGGACGATGCCGGCGCGGGTCTTGGGAAACAGCCGCTTCTGCCGCTTTTCCTTGGGGATGTCCTCCGGTCTGCGTTCGGGTGACTTTTTCTTCTCGTCCATAGGCATTACCGGTCAGCCAGCAGGCAATCGCGGATCAGCTCGTCCTCCGTCACCGGCACGCCGCTCAGCGTACCGCTGATGGCTGTTGTGCCGCAGGCGACCTGCCATGCCAGCAGATCGTGGGTGTCCGCGCCGCCGCCGATGAGAATAAAGCCGTTGTCACGGAGCGTCTGCATCAGCGCTGCGGTCTCCCGCTGCAAATACAGCTCCGGGGCGATGCGCACATGGCGGAAGCCCAGCTTGATCAGATCCTTGTAGTCGTACTTGTCGGGATGGTAGCCGTCCAGCACGATGGAAACACCGGCGCGCAGGTAACGACCGACGATCTCCTTCTGCGCCTTATTGATCTTCAGGAAGGTCTCCTCCGGCAGGGTGATCATCAGCTTTGCCTTGTCGATGGGCTGGTCTTCGTAAAGCTGTGTAAAGCGCTGCAGCTGGGTGCCGAGGCTGTAGAAGCCGGGGAGCATATGCAGCAGGATGCCGTTTGTTTTCAGCTTGCAGTTTTGCATACGAAGAACGGTATCGGCAGCTTCGTACAGGAAGTAGAACGCCATATCACCGACCATGTCGGTGCGAACCAGCATCTCATGGATATCCTCCATGGTCTCGGTCTCGCCGGGACGGTTGGCAATGGCACCGAACCAAGGGATCGCCTCATAGGCAACGGGCTTGCCGTCCTTTTCCGCGATCATGGGGCGGTAGCTCAGTCCCATGGGACGGTCGGCGCGGCGTTCCACCAGCGGCACCGTCTTGGGCAGGGTCATGGTGTAGTGGATGTACTTGTTGTAGATGCCGCGGCACTTCTGCTTGGCATTCTTCAACACGCGGATCAGTGCCGGCGACCACAGCTCATTTTCCTGCGCCAGCAGGATTTCATAAGCGTCATCGAAGGGCTTTTCGCTCTTGGTTTCCGATGCCAGACGGTCAAGCTCCTTGGCAATGCCCACGATCTGGGCAATGGCACTGATGCGGTTGCCGGACAAGCCGACGGGATAGCCGGAGCCGTTCCAACGCTCCATGTGCTGTTCGCAGGTCTCCCGGAGCATCATCCACGGGATATTCTGGGTCGGCACCTCAGCGGTGGTATCCATGCGGCGTTTTTCCTTGGCTTTCTGACCGCGCAGCTGCAGGGTCGCCACCAAGGCACGTCCGTCTGTGGTGTACTTGCGGTAGACGGCGATCTCCTCTTCCGTGAAGTCCTCCCGCCAAAGCTGGTATTCCGGCGGGACAAGGGCTTTGCCCAGCTGGTGATAAAGACCGCATTTGTAGGCGAGGTCGCCGTACTGGGTCTTGATCCGATCGTCAGCGTCGGAAATCCCCTTCTTGTAGTTGGGATCTTCGCAGGCTTGCAGATAAATTGCCTGCGTGTAGGACGCAACACGGACAGATTGCTGGCGAACTGCCGCGATCATGCCGCGAAACGCCTCGTCCCACGTCTCATATTCAGCACGTTTCCATGTGTTCTCGATCAAAATAACACCCCACTTTTTCAATATCATGGGTAACCACTCAAAACTGACCACCATATGCTGTGTGTGCAATGGCAATTTTTCCCAAAAATGGGCTAAAATGGGCACTTTTCAGCGGGTACCTATATAGACCCGTCTAGTCCAGACACGATTCGACGAAAATCGAACCGCGCCTGGACTGACAAGTATCAATTTAACAATTATTCAGCTGTTTCGGCACCGGCGTCATCGACACCTGCCACGTCATCCGCAATGTCGTAATCAACCAACGGCGTATCGTCGGTCTGATTCTTCTTCTTGCGGGCGAAGTAGACAATGATCAGGACGATGAAGCCTACATTCAGCGCGAGGCTGATGAAGAAGAGGATCGGCCAGACATAGTGCATGGAGATGTTGCAGTAGGGATCCTTGGGAGCGACCTCAACGATCTTTTCGATCTCCTTGATGATCTCCTCCACCTTGGTCAGGTTGAGGATTTCCTTCTGCAGTTCATCCAGCAGCTGCTCAAGCAGTGCTGCCGCTTCGTCCATCTTCGCCTGATCCTGACTGTTCAAAAGCTCCTTTGCCTTGCCCAGTGTATCGATCAGTTCCTTTGCCTTGCTGCCGATGGTGTCCTCATTCAGGAACTTCTCCACCTTCGCGATGGCTGCTTCCAGCGCGGAACGATCCAGAGCGACCAGATCGGCGATCGCCTTTTCCAGTTCAGCAGCTGCAGCGTCGATCACGGACTGGTTCTTGCTCTTCAGCGCATCCTGTGCCTTCTTCAGCGCATCCTGCACCTTTGCCCAAGAGTCAGCACTGTACTTGGAAGCGTCCAGCTCCTGTGCGTCGCCGATCAGTTCCTTCAGCTTTGCGGTATCAACCGTAGCTGCGGGCTGGGTGGGCTTGGGCTCAGTGGGCTTGGGTTCCGTGGGCTTAGGCTGGGTGGGCTGAGTCGGCTGCGTCGGCTGAGTGGGCTGAGTGGGCTGGCTCGGCTGGGTGGGCTGAGTGGGCTGGCTGGGTTCGGTGGGTTCGGGCAGATCCACAACAATGGTGTGGCTCTGGCTCAGATCCTCGACGAAGTTGTAGTCCTTATCGGTTACAGCATAGTTGGCAGTGACGGTGCAGGTTGCACCCTCTGCCAGACCGCTCTTCAGCTTCACAATGTAGGTCAGCTTCCATGTAACAGGGTCACTGCCGTAGCAGAAGAATGTTTTCTTGTCGTCGCCGATTCTGTTGACCATTGCGGATTCGATCTTATCGATCTCCGCGCTGGCAACAATGCCATTGGGGTCATCGACGGTGATCGTACCGTCGATACCCGAAATTTCCTTTACTTCAAAGACCACCTTGACGGTCTGTCCCGGCTCCGCCTTGTACTCTGCCGCAAAAGCGGCAGGTACAATGGACAGGATCAAAGACAGCACCAGAAGGGTGATCACATTTTTGGTAAATCTCTTCATATTACATTACCCCATTCTGTCAAAAATCAGATGAGACTGATATCTATCCGGGTTTACATACTTCACGGAAATCAAAACAGCGTCATTGTTTTCAAGTCTGCCGTTTCTGTTGGTATCCGCCGCATCCAGCGCCAGACCGGTGAGGGTCTTCTGGCCGAGGTAATGCAGGCTGATCAGAACAGCGTCATTGTTCTCGATCTTACCGTTGCAGTTGGTATCACCGATCACCACGATTGCATACTCGGCAGTTGCCTCGCCTGCAACGTTGGAAGCGATCAGGGTGATGGTTGCGCCGGTGGGAACAAGGTCAGTGCTGATCAGAGCCAGACCATCCTTGTTGACGACCTTGATGGCAACCTTACCGTCAGCATCGCCGGGAACGGTTGTTGCTTCCAGCAGAGCTTCCAGCTGAGCCACGGTCACGCCGTTCTTATGGGTATCCAGATAGAGGATCTTGTTGTCACGGTCCACCTGATAGCTCAGGATCTTGTTGCCGATCGTCACGATGGGATTACCGACCGTGGGCAGCGGGATCAGCTGTTCGCCACAGATGTCACACTTGCCATCGCTGTTGTTGTCAGCGCATTCGCTGAGCTTTTCCTTGCAGTAATCACAGTAGTGATCGTGATCGTAATCCGCATGGTCACCGATGGACTGGTCACAGCCGTAGTCACAGATGTGATCGAAGTTGTTGTCAACGTGGTTGCCGATAGCCTCGTCGCAGCCGTAGTCACACTTGTGATCAAAGTCGCTGTCCTCGTGGATACCGAAGTATTCATCACAGCCGTAGTCACAGATGTGGTTGTTGTTTGCGTCGACGTGCTTATCCATGCCGATCAGCTCGGAGCAGCCGTAGTCACACTTGTGATCGAAGTCGTAGTCCACGTGCTCACCGAAGGAAACGCTGCAGCCGTAGTCACAGACGTGATCGAGGTTGTTATCTCTGTGGATGCCCACAGGTGCGTCACAGACGTCGCAGAGGTGGTTTCTATTGCTGTCAACGCAGGCAGTCAGAACGACACTGCATTCGTCACAGAGGTGATCCTTGTTCTTGTCGACACACAGGCTGGTCAACGCGCCACAGATGTCACACTTGTGATCGCCGTCGCCCTCAACATCGGAGCAAAGGCTGATGGTCTCGCCGCACTCGTCACAGACGTGATCCTTGTCGTTATCCGCGCAGAGGCTGATGATCTCGCCGCAGATGTCACAGTTGTGATCGCCGTCGCCGGCAATGTCGGTGCAGAGGCTGATCTTCTCGCCGCACTCGTCACAGAGGTGATCGCTGTCGGTATCGGCGCAGAGGTTGATGATCTTGCCGCAGACGTCACATGCGTGATCGCCGTCGCCTTCCGCATCAGCGCAGGTGCCGAGGATGATGCCACATCTGTCGCAGATGTGATCGTTGTCGCGATCCTTGTGGTCGCAGACCAGATCGTCGCCGCAGATGTCACACTTGCCGTCGTTATCAGCATCAACACAGTTGCTGATCACGGTGCCGCACTCGTCACATGCGTGGTCGTTGTTGTTATCCGCGCAGAGGCTGATGATCTTGCCGCAGATGTCACAGTTGTGATCGCCGTCACCATCGACGTCAGCGCAGAGGCTGCAAACCTCTTCACATTCGTCACAGAGGTGATCGTTGTTCTCATCGTAGCAATTTTCGATCTTCTTGCCGCAGATGTCACAGTTGTGATCCTTGTCAGCACCGTCGGTGCAGAGGCTGATGACCACGTCACACTCGTCGCAGAGGTGATCGTTATCGTTGTCAGCACAGATGCCGGTCACGATGCCGCAGATGTCACAGTTGTGATCGCCGTCGCCGGCTGCGTCAACACAGACGCTGATGACCAGAGCGCACTCATCACAGTAGTGATCGTTGTTCAGATCCTCGCACAGACTTGCAGGCTCATTGCAGATGTCACATGCGTGATTGCCGTCGCCGGCTACATCAATACAGGTGGACAGCTGCTCGCCGCACTCGTCACAATAGTGGTTGTTGTTCAGATCCGCGCAAAGGCTGGTGATCTTACCGCAGATATCACATGCGTGGTCGCCGTCGCCAACGGTGTCGGTGCAAACGCTGATCACAGCGCCGCATTCGTCACAGAGGTGATCGTTGTCCGCGTCAGTGCTGCAGTTTTCGATCTTCTTGCCACAAATGTCGCAGAGGTGATCGTTGTCGTTATCAGCACACAGACTGATGATCGTGCCGCACTCGTCACATTCGTGATCGTTGTCGTTGTCAGCGCACAGGCTGGTGATGGTGCCGCAGATGTCACATGCGTGATCGCCGTCATTTACTGCATCGGAGCAGACGCTCAGCTCGGCGCCGCATTCGTCACAGAGGTGATCGTTGTCGTTGTCCGCACACAGGCTGGCAGTTTCGCCGCAGATGTCGCAGAGGTGATCGCCGTCGCCGTTTGCATCGAAGCAGAGGCTGATCTCCTCGCCGCACTCGTCACAGAGGTGATCGTTGTCCTTGTCTGCGCACAGACCGGTGATCTTGCCGCAGATGTCACATGCGTGGTCGCCGTCGTTCACTGCATCGGAGCAGAGGCTGATGACTGCGCCGCACAGATCACAGAGGTGATCGCTGTCCTTATCAACGCAGAGGCTGATCTCTTCGCCGCACTCGTCACAGATGTGATCGCCGGTGTTGTCGAAGCAATCCTCGAGGACTGCACCACAGCCGCTGTCGCAGAAGTGGTCGCCGTCGTTTGCGGAATCCGCGTGGACATTTGCGGAGTAAACAGTGTTCTTGCCCTCCGTGCTGATGCTCAGGCAGAAGGCATCGGTGTCTGCGATCGCCACATTGTTGTCGATTGCCTTGTCAGCGGTCAGCTTTGCGTCAGCAGCGTTCAGGATGAACTTCACGCCGTCAGCGAAGGTGATGCGCTTGACACCGACCAGATTGATCTGGGTGTTGACTTCCAGATCCTTATCAGCGGTAACACCGCCGGTAACGGTAACGGTGCTGCCGGGATTGCTGTTTGCCAGTGCAAAGGCTTCCGCCAGGTTATCGAAAGCACCGATCTTCGCACCGTTTGCATCGGTAACGATGACCAGATCTTCCTCGGCGAACAGACGCAGCTTGATGCTCAGCTGGCTCAGGCTCAGGTCATAGCCCACGCCGTAGCCGCCATACAGATGACGGTAATTCTCGGAGGACAGGCTGGTGCTGAAGCCAAAGTACTCGCCCAGAGCATCGGTCTTTGCGAAGGAACCCAGAGTACGGCCGCTGCCGAAGATGCTCTCCAGCAGACCGCGCTCCTTGATCACATTCAAGCCGATGCCCAGCAGGTCGATGGCGTGACCGTAGCCCATGCGGTCGTTGCCGATCTCCTCGTCAACGATGCCGTTCAGACCCAGATCCTTGACCATCTGTCCGAAGCTCTTTGCCCGGTTGTTGTTGGCAAGGGCGTCGGTGATGTTGTCGGCGGACAGCTTCTTGAAGGCAGCCTCCAGTTCAGCAGTGCCGACCTCACCGTTTTCGTAGTAGGTCTTGATCGCATCGACCAGATCGCCGCGGATGGAGGCATTGTTATGTGCCAGAACCACTGCCATCATGATCACGTAGTTGCGGTCGACCGTAAAATCAATGTCGATGGAGCCCTTGTAGGCGCCAACCAGATTGATGGTACCGTTGCTGTCCATCTGCAGATCGTCAAGATCCAGCTCGGAGTCAACGGTGATGGTCTCTGCCATTGCACCCAGCAGAGTTGCCAGCTCGTCAGTCAGACCGCCGTCGATGACCAGCGTCAGAGAACCGGTGTTTCTCTTGTCGTTGGAGGTGAGGAACATGGTCAGGTAGTCGCCGTCCTCCACATGGTCGAGTCCGACCTGCCAGGTTGCGGTCTCAACGGCGAAGGTAGCGATGACGCCATCGGTCTTCAGTGCCTGCTCCAGAGCCGCAAAGTCAGTGACCTTATCGGTGATTGCGTTGAACAGCTCTGCAAGATCCGACAGGGACGTGCAGTCCAACGCGGTGTTGACGAATCTGTTCACGCGGTTGGTGCCGGTGATCATATCGACAACGTCCTCAAAACGGATGTCGAAGATCTTGGACAGCTCGCCGCCCTCGACTCCGATGTAAAGTGCTGCGGTGTTGTAGTAGTTCAGCATCAGATCCACAGCCAGATCAATGCCCAGACTGCCGACGCTCTTCTTATTGGCGAGCTCACGCAGGCTGCTTGCATTGGTGTGCAGGGTTACCGTGACATTGTTTGCACCGTCGCTGGTAATGGTGTACAGCTTATTGCCGACCTTGCCCGCTGCGTTCTGCTCGAAGCCGTCGGGCAGGAATGCGGACACATCGGTGGGATAGGTGCCGTCGGTAATGGTAACATTGCCGGAGATCTTACCGGTGATGCTGCCGGGCTTAACTGCGTTGTAATCGTTGTCGACCACAACAGTCGTGTCGTTTGCAACCAGATTGCCGCTGACGGTCTTGCCGTTCAGGTCGATCATGGTGGTGCTGTTGGTGACCAGATCCTCATCCAGATCGGTCAGCAGAACAAGGATCACAGGACCGTTCATGTTGGCGATCGCGCCGGCTGCAACTTCTTCAGCAGTCAGCAGACCAACCATGTTCGTGACGCCGTCACCGCGGACGTCGATGAACAGTGCGACATAATTCTTGTTCAGGTTTGCAAGCTCTGCACTGATCTTGATGTCCAGACCGTATTCTCTAGAATCATCAGCATCCGCAGGCTTGTATTCGTAGATCATGGAGGACAGCTGAATGTCGTCTGCACTGACGCCGAAGCCGGCAGCCAGCTTTGTGATCACATTCGCCTGCAGCCAGTCAACTGCTCTGTTGATGGACAGATTATCGAAGGTCAGCAGGCAGCTGCTGTCTGTGTAGGAGCGGTGTGCTTCCAGCGCATTGAACGCGGACTGCATCTGCTTGTAGGAATTTGCGTAGGCAGACAGATCGTAATCCTTGCCGAACTTCGCCAGCGTATTCTCGAAGGTCTCGGCAGAAACATCTCCCTCGCCGATCAGCGGATCGATCAGGGCGAACAGGAAACCGAGGGCGATCTCAGCGTTCATCTGGTCGATGGTGTGGATGTTGGTCTCGCCAACCATGGTCAGTGCTGCCAGATATGCTGCATAAACCGTATCAGGCAGGTTGACGGAAGCCTCCAGCTGACCGTTCTGCAGTGCAACGTAGAACAGACCCTTGGAGATGTCCAGTGCTTTGTGGATCTTGCGCAGCATCTCGCTGTCGGACATGGTGATGTAGAAGTCAACCTCCAGATCGTCATCGGCGGAAGAGCCGAAGGACATGGTGGTTGCCAGCACCTCGCCACCCAGAGCATTGATATTGCCGCCGGCGGCACTGATGATCTGACCCTTCAGGGGCAGGTTGATGAAGCCCTTGGAGCCGTACATATCCAGAACTGTCTGGGTACCCAGACCGCTGTTCAGGAGCATGTCGATCATTGCCTGCAGGTGGAACTGAGGAGCGGATTCAATGCCGTTTTCATCGGTCATGGTGCCGTAGAACATATTGCCGTCCATACCGATGTAGCCGTAGCCGCTCATCAGCATGCCCATGACGAAGTTGCTCAGGTCGGTGGTCGCAGTATTGGGATTGACCTTCAGAACCAAAGAGAAGTCACGGTTGCCATGCTCGACGAGGGTAACCGCGCCGTTCATACGGTCAACATAGGTGAGCAGCTGCTCTCTGATCTTGTCGACTTCCTCGCGCACGATGGTCAGGCTGCCGGAAGCGAACAGCGTGTCAAAGTCAGCGCCGAGGTTCACGGTGTCGCCCTGTGCGTAAGAATCGCCGCCGATGGTGTAGTCATAGCGGAACTCGGGGTTGCTATGGCTGGGCAGGGTGAAGTAGGGATCCTCGTAGGTGACGGAGCCGATCACATCGCCGTTGCTGATGATGTCATAGCTCTTTGCATTCCAAACGAGATCGTAGGTCAGGTCAGCATCGGTCAGGTTCTTATCCATAACGTCGCCAACCTTGGGCAGATCGCCGCTGCGGACGAAGTGCAGCTTATCGACACCCAGCTCTGCTTCCAGCTGTGCCAGCTGGTCGAGCATGCTCTGAATGTCGCCCGCGTTCAGTGCCTCGCCCTCGACGAAGCTGAGCTTCAGGGCTGCGGACTGTGCGCCGAACTGCACATTGACGGTGATGATCTTAACACCGACGGTTGCGGACAGAGTGGTGTTCCACTTCAGCTCGCCAACGGAGGTATAGGTGGTGGTGCCCAGCTTTGCGTAGGCATCCAGATCGGCAACCAGCTGCTTCAGAGCATTGTCGTTGGAGGTAACGATCTTGCTGTTCTTGGCAGGAATGACGGTTGCCAGCAGGTCAGTCTTAATACCCACCAGCTTATCGTGCAGTGCCTGATCCTGAGATGCAACGATGTCCATGAACTTCTCGCTGGAGGTCAGCTGTGCCATGGCATTCTGCATCTTGGTCAGCTCGTTGCGGATGGCGGTATGGTTCTTGTAGTAGTAGACCATGCCCTGTTCCTTGTAGTTGAACAGGAGGTTATACAGCGTCAGCTTACCGTTGCTGCTGCTGTTCAGGTCGTCAATGATGGTGTCCAGTGCGGGCTTTGCGGGGTCGGTTGCCAGCGCGGACTGTGCCATGGACAGATAGCCGGAGATGGTGGTATCTCTGCCATCGAGCATTGCCAGAGCATTCATGAAGGTATCCGCGGACAGGAAGTCCAGAGCCTTCTTCTGCTCGGTGTACTCGTTTGCCAGCACGGTTGCCAGATTCATGGCAGCCAAAATCTTGCTGTCGGTGGTGTTTGCGTCAGCAGCGGTGAAGCTGATCTGATACAGAACATCCGCGATAGCGAAGTCCTTGGAGTAAGGAGCCTGATCGTTCACGAAGGTGTTCAGGTTCTCCAGAACGGCACCGTCGATGTCCTTAGTCACTGCGCTCAGAGCGATCCATGCCTTGCTGCCGATGGCATTTTCATACTTGTTGGCAGTCAGGATGTTCTCGTTGGTATTTACATTGAGCAGTGCGGCGGAGGGGAAGCGGATCTTGACGCTCTCTGCGTAAGCCAGTGCGGAGGAGCTCAGGATCTTCTTGACGGAGTCGCTGACCGAGGTAGCATTGACCACCAGGTCAAGCAGGTTGCGGTCAGTGGACTTGTCGCCCTCGGTGCAGACAATGTCGGTGTCCTTGTTCAGAGTCACGACCTGACCCTGATAGTAGTAAGTGCCGTTAACGCGGTAGGTGTACTCCTTGCCCTCGGTCTGGCAGACAGGCAGGGTCATGCGGTGACCGTACAGAACGGTCGCAGGACCGGTCATGCCGGTGTAGGACACGGAGAGGGTCTTGGGTGCGTACGTAACAACATGTGTCAGATTCTGCGTCAGCGTATCGGGCAGGTCGGTCGCGGTACGGACGAAGTTGGTTGCGTTGATCTTGTAGGAGGACCAGCTGTTCAGGGCAGCGGCTTCGCCGCCTGCAGCCTGAATGGCTTCCATGATCTGTGCCTTGGTAGCGCCTGCTTCCAGGGTGATCTTGGTGCCGGTGTAGTCGATCAGATCGTAAAGTGCGTCGGAATCAGCCAGAGCGGGATTGACGACGGAAGCCTTGTAAACAACAGAGATGGTGAACATGCTCATGTTGTACTGGGTGTTCGCGGTTGCGATCACCAGCTCATCAGCACTCTTCAGATCCGCCTCGGTGTACAGTGCCTTGCCGATCAGCTCTTCGGCAGCGTTGGTCAGCTTCTTGAAGTTCGCGCCTGCCTTGACGTGGTTCTTAACGTTCCACTCACCGTCGTAGAAACGGTCGGCAACGGGCTGAACCGCATAGCCGAAGTCCTCGAAGATGCCGGTCAGCATGGGCAGATAGCTCAGATACTCCTCGAGCAGGGTCTTGTAGGTTTCCAGCTCCTTCAGACCGTCAACAGCACTGTTGACCAGAGAGATCTTCTCTTCTGCATCGACCATCTGGTCGTAGTAGTCAGCCAGCATATCGATCGCAGCCTCTGCCTGCTGCAGCAGAGCCTCGCCCTCAGCGAGCTTTGCCAGCATTGCAGGTACAGCAGACAGCACGGTGTGCAGCTCGTTCAGCAGGCCTTCGGCTTCAGCAATAGCCTTCTGTGCCTTGGCGATCTGCTCCAGCTGATTTCTCAGATCGTTTGCAGTGGCGATCTTGGACTCGTAAGCAGCCTTGTTTGCCTCAGCCTCTGCCATCTTTGCGTTGGCAGCATTGAACTTGCTCTGCTCGTTGCGGACATAGCCGATCAGGGTGGCGATTTCGCCGCCGGCATTTGCCAGAGCATCCTCAGCAGCCTTCAGCTCCGTCTCGATGGCAACCAGAGCAGTCTTGTCGCTCTGCAGCTCTGCACGAACAGTGGGAATGTTTTCCACACGTTTCTGAGCCTTATTCAAAGCTTCGATTGCCTTGTTGTAATCAGCCTGAGACAGCTGACCGATCTGGAGTGCCAAATCCAGCAGATCCTTTGCAGTCGTAAGATCGTCAACGCTGTTAATGGTGTAAACACCCTTCAGCTCGCTGTTGACCTTCGCCCAAACAGCCTTCTCAGCAGCACTGGGATTGCCGGTCATATAATTGATGGCGGCATTCATATCCGCAGAGCCCTGAACGGTCTTCGTATAGTAGTAGAGGCTCAGTCTGGTGTTATTGACAGTAGCGAGTCTTTCGTTCAGCTTTGTGCGAATAGCAGCAATCTTTGCATTTGCCTCAGTAACCTCATCACCTGCCAGCGTGCCCAGATAGTCAACCAAAGCATCGACGTCGGCAGAGGTGTTGAGGGATCCGTTATAAGTAATGCCGTGAGTCTGCAGCAGCAGCTCAATAGCGCCCATTGCCTTCTCAGCATTGATCTTCTCATTCTCGATGGTATGATTCTCCTCATCGATGGCATTCTGCCAGGGCAGGATCACAGCATCGATGTCGGCAGCGGAATCAACATCCTCGCCTGTATAGCCCATGCTGTCCAGGGAGGTGTTCACACCGTCCAGCAGACCCTTCAGGTCTTCCTTTGCGTCAGCGAGAGCAGCCTGCAGTGCTTCCACATCTGCAACCGTCTGCTCCATGCCCTCAAGACCGGTGTAGGAAACTGCGGGCAGACTCAGACCGTAGGCAGTGTTGTACTGCTCGATGGTCTTGTTCAGCGTATTCAGATTGTCAGCGAGGTAATCGTCAACAGTGTCCTCCACCGCCTGAATGTCAGCAGAACCATTGACGGTGGGGAAGGAAATACCGTACTGGGTACCGTAAGTGCTCAGCAGGCTATTGATTTCGGCAATGCCGTCATCATAAACAGCCTGAACATTGTCCATCAGTTCCTTCAGGTCGGCAGCACTCTGGATGCCGTCAGCGGGAACCCAGCTTGCATCCAGCTCGCCGGATGCGATCTTGTCATCCAGCAGGTCGTTGGCGTCCTTCAGCGCGTTCTCATAGAACTTCTTGACAGCTTCCTGAATGGCCTCGACCTCGTAGAGGGTGTCGACCTTGCCGCTCACCTTATCGATCTTGCCGACGACAGAGGTGATAGTGGCCATCTGGTCGTTGATTGCCTTGTAGACCTTCTTCTCCAGAGAAGGCAGGGTGCTGGTCTTCAGGACGACCATCTCAACGTAGACATCGTTCAGACCGCCGTCAGCCAGCAGACCCTCGATATCCGCGATGTTCTGGTTCAGTGCCTCTTCCAGACCTGCTCTGTAGCTGTCATTGTACAGCATTTCCAGATAGCTGCAGTTGTGGGTCTTCATGAAGTAGGGCAGGTCCAGCTGACCGTTCTTGTCCTGCTGTGCCTTCAGGCTCTCGGCGGCTGCCTTGGCATCACCCTCGAGCTTGATGGAAATGTTGGTGGCTTCGGTTTCGCCGGGCAGCTGCACGGACTTCTGGAAGCCCTCAACCAAGCTATACAGCAGATTGATGGGGGTGTCACCCAGCAGGTCGTTGTTGATCGTCATGATGCTCAGGAATGCGTTGGGAGTCAGCTCAACGGACTGATTGCCAGCTTCCATGTAAAGGGATGCATCCTTGTCGATCATCTGCATGTAATCAACGTCTTCTGCCAGATACAGCACAGCATTCAGCAGAGCCAGCTGCTGTGCGTTGGTGATGCTGCTCTTCAGATCACCGCCGGTCAGCACATACTCAGCCACAACAGCGAAGGCATTGCCGCTGTAGGTATATGCGCACTTGCCGTTAACCAATGCGATCTGCTCAACAGTCTCATCGTTTACCTTAATAGTTACCTTTTTCGCGACCCAGACATTACCCAGTTCGTCCTTATACTCAGCGACGGTAATGGTGGCGTTTTCGCGATCGACGACGATCAGCTTGTTCTCGTCATCTGCCTCTGCGGGAGGCAGGGTATACTCAAACGTGACTTCAGCGGAGAGATCACCCGACTTCAGGATCTCCTCCTCCACCTCAGACAGGTCATAGTTACCCGCGAGGATGTTACCCAACGAGATGCTGGGTCTTGCCGGCTCCTTTTCTACGGCATGGGCGTGCTGTGCAAAGCCCATCTGACCGCAGGAAAAGAGCATAGCGAGTGCGACAATAAATGCCAGACACCGCTTCGGTATGTTTCGACTTACATTCATGCTCTTACCCTCCAAGTTTCCCGCTGCTGCTGTACACCGGGAAATATTTTAGTTTGGATGCTTACGGTGTGTTCCCCGCCTCGAACCCGGGAAAAGCACCTTGATTTTGTGCTATCAGCCGCGCTTTACCTTCTTCAGCGTGCTTGATAGGCATTTTATCACCCTACATTATACACTCACTCCCCCTTAAAGTCAACAACAATTCCCCTTAAAAATAACAATCTTTCCATCCGGCTTTTGTGCAATATCCCTGAAAAAGGCTTGATTTATGCCATAAATTTCCTTATAGTAAGGATGATATGGATGTTCCATCATACTATCGGAAAGGTAATATATTATATAATGTATAGAAAGCACACAGTAAGACCCATGCAGGCAGCAGACAAGCCCTGCGTGATGGATATGATGCGAACCTTTTACGCATCCCCCGCCGTGTCCACCAACGGCTCAGAGGAGATCTTCTCCGCGGACATCGACGCCTGTGTCAGCGACAGCCCCTACGCAGAGGGCTATGTCATCGAATGTGACGGCAAAGCTGCCGGCTATGCCATGCTCGCCAAAAGCTGGTCTACGGAGTTCGGCAAGCCCTGCATCTGGATCGAGGACATCTACCTGCAGGACGCCTTTCGGGGGAAGGGGCTGGGCAAGCTGTTTTTTGATTTTCTGACCGAGAAATACGCCGGCTGCCTTTTCCGTCTGGAGGTGGAGGCGGACAACGCGCAAGCCCTGCAGCTTTACAAAAAGTGCGGTTTTGACTTCCTGCCCTATCTGGAAATGAAAAAGCTGTAGGGACAGCAGCTCCTGCATTTGGATCATGTCCGTAGGACGGCGGCTTGCTCTTGCCCTGCGATGGGAAATGTAACAACCATGTCATTGCGAGGAACCAACCTTGGCTCCCCTGCCAGAGGGGTTCACAACCCTCGCAAACCCCTCCGCCCGGTGTGCGCACCGGGCACCTCCCCTATAGGGGAGGCTTGACAGACGTGGCAATCTTCTGCCACGATCTGCCGATATGCAACATTCTACCGGGAGATCGCCACGGGTCTTGCGACCCTCGCGATGACACGAAAATTTGAAACAAATCCCAACGTAGGGGACGATGCCCATATCGTCCCGCTTCGGACGTGCGATGCACGCCCCTATACACCAACACATCGCAACCTACAGCAAAACCGGCTTGGAAACTTCCAAGCCGGTTCTTGTTTTCTCAGTTACTCCCATTCGATTGTGCCGATGGAATCAGAACAGGCATTAGCACCAGCTTTGCGCCTTCTGCCTTCAGTGCGGCGATCTTGCCTGGATAGGTGGGCAGGTTTTCCTTGGTTGCAAAGTTTCTCTGATCCTTGGGAACAGTCAGCTCGCCCAGCGCATCGCACTGCACAAGGTTGAAGCCCTCGTTCCAATGGGGCTGACGGACGGTGATGTTCCCCGGTGCGTCGATGCAGGCATCGATCTTCTCAAAGTCCCAACCTGCGGGATAGAAGCCCTCCAATGCGGAGCCCTTGACGGTAGAATTGAAATTTATAGTGATTCTCCCTTACTATTTTTTGTTACGGAAGTAACCTCTTGGTAACAACCTTCAGGTCCACCAAGCACTGTCTGAAGCCTTCGGCATACCGCACACCGCACTGCATACCACGGAAGCGGCAAGCTACCTTGCTGTCCTCAACAAGGTCTACGTTGTCATGATCCTTCAGCCACACGATCTGGGACTCATGGCACTGCAGCATCTGCACCTTGCGGTCCATAAAATCGGTGACATCCACATACTCTGTGGGCTGGAAATTAAAGCCATTGGCAGGAGACATATAGTAGATGGGCACTACCCGGGCAGACTTGTCCACATTGGTCTTATAGTGGGGCACAGTTGCGGTAAAGCTTGCCTCAAACACCAACCGGGAAACGGCGGTATGATCCGGCATATAATCATCGGGGTAGTGCGTGATGATAAAGTCGGGATCCACTTCACGGATCACGTCCACCACCACATCACGGGCTGCCTTATTGTTGTCGTAAATGCTCAGATCGTCGAAGCCGCCATAGCGATACTCAAAGCCGCCGATTGCCGCAGCCTTCTGCGCCTCCAGAGAGCGGATCTTCTTCAATTCCTCCGGCTGGATTACCATGTGACCCAAATCTCCGCTGCACAGATGGCAGACCACAACACGGTCTCCTCTTTCCACACACTTCATCAGTGTACCGGCGCAGTGGATTTCCAAATCATCCGGATGACAGGTAATGGCAAGAACAGTGTACATAGCAAAACCTCCAAATGTTAGATTTCATATTTATCATAGCAAGTGCATGGTTGCATCGGAGTGCGAAATCAGTTATAATATTTGTAAAATCAGACAATGAAGGTGTAGCATGGAAGATAAAATTACTGGTTTGGGATTTGAAAAAATCTTCAACATCGGATACCCTGTCATAAAAGGGAAGTTGTAAAATCTCAATACATAAAGAAACACCAACGCCTGCGGAAATAACTTTCCAGTGGGTATCCAAACCCTTGTATACACTGGTCCAAACAATTCCCAATGGGATAAACATTGCCGTATTTCCAATTACATTTATCAAAATGTTTCTCATTTCGGGATAATCAAACAGATTAACAAACGGAATCCAATTTATCCAAAAGGGAAATGCTTTTGAACTTTCAAAAATAAGTGGCTGTATTTCTCCGTTTACTTTTGAAAATGGGAAAAAGGTAAACCGAGCAACAACGACAATGCAGATATATACCAAAAGCAGTTGCTATCCGTGGTGGAACCCCGGAGGACCCAAAGGACCCCAGATGCAAGCTGCGGTAAATGTTTTGAAGCTGCATAAATGATGGAATTTTCAATTTACATTCACTATAATGCGTGATAAAATGAGTGATAGGAAATCCGGATACTGTGGTATTCGGAAGAAATATTGACAATCTTGCGGAAGCAGGAAGGAGAATAATGATATGAAATCCGTACAGCGGTTACAGGATGCCAAGTGGATTTGGTGCACGAGAGAGCCTCAGTCTGATGAATATGGCGAATTTTATACTGATTTTGACTATTATGGGGGCACTGTGAGCCTTGCGATCTCTGCAGACAGCAATTATGCGGTGTATCTCAATGGGGAGCTTTGTACCTTTGGCCAGTATGCGGATTATCCTCACGATAAGGTTTACGACGAGGTGGACATTACCGCCCAGTGTAAGCAGGGCAAGAATCATCTGGCCATTATTGCGTGGTATTATGGCCTTGATAAAATACTTACTTATTATCGCGGCAATGCAGGCTTGCTGTTTGATTTGTACTGCGGCGGTGTGCAGATCTGTCATAGCGATGAAAAGATCCAATCCCGAATGAGCCGTGGTTATGAGAATCACCGCAACAGGACTATTACCTGGCAGATGGGATTGGGCTTCGCCTACCATGCCGATCGGGAGGACAACTGGAAGCAGGGTCAGCTAGAGGGCTTTTCCGACAGTGTCCTGGTGGACCAGGTGCTGCCTTTACGCCCCCGTCCCTGCGAGAAGATTTACTTGGGCGAGCCGGCAGAGGCAAAGCTGATAAAAACCTTTGCGCCCAATCATATGCTCTTTGACCTTGGTGTCAATACTGTGGGATTCCTGCTGCTTGAAACCGAGCAAGAGGAAGAAGGCTTGGTAACGATTGTGTACGGTGAGCATCTAACCGGTGGCGACGTTGAAAGAATTCTTGACTATCGGGATTTTGGCTTGGAAGTTACGGTTACAAAGGGCAGTTATAGCTATATGAATCCCTTCCGCCGTTTGGGCGCAAAATACCTGTCGGTAACCAGCGAGCATCCTCTGAAAATTCGCAGAATTGCGTTGGTGCCCACAATGTATCCGGTGAACATTATGCCCAAACCCCAATTAACACCGAAGGAAAATGAAATCTACGATATTTGTTTGAGAACGCTTCTGCTCTGTATGCACGAGCATTATGAGGACTGTCCCTGGAGAGAGCAGGCTCTGTATGCCATGGATAGCCGAAACCAGATGCTTTGTGGCTATTATGCATTCGGAGAAACAAAATTTGTCCGTGCGAATTTGGAGCTGTTCTCCAAGGATGATCGTTATGACGGAATATTGGGAATTTGCGCACCTGCAAAAATTGATATGTCAATTCCCTCTTTCTCACTGCATTATTTAACAGCCTGTGCGGAATATTTAAAATATTCCGGCGATGTGGAGTTCTTGCGGCAGATTTATCCCAAACTGGAAAGTATCCTGAATGTTTTCCTATCTCAAATTAAGCCGGATTCTCAGCTGATACAGCCCTTCAAGGAATCTTGCTATTGGAATTTCTATGAATGGACCACAGAGACCCTGCGAGGTGATAATTCTGCGTCCAGAGAGATTCCTGATATTGTATTAAATACACTGGTGTCTACGTCATTACAGAATATGGCGACCATTGCTGATGCAATTGGTGTTCCCAATGAATATCGGGCGATGGCTGAGAAAATAAACGTTGTCATTTATACCGCCTTCTTTGATGAGGAACGGGGTTGCTATACGGATTCTGCTATGGAAACCCAGAGCTATAGCCAGCTGGGAAATTCTTTGGCAATTTTGTGCGGTGCCTGTACCGGAGAGCTGGCTGAGGCAGTTTGTGAAAGAATGCTGACCGATGAGGGCATCGTGCGGACTTCTTTGAGTATGCGGTGCTTCTTGTACGATGCTCTGCTGAAGGTGGACACAAATCGCTACGGAGACTGGATATTGGCAGACATTGAGCATGTGTATCAGCCCATGCTGGACGAGGGCGTGGGCACCGTATGGGAAACAGAGACGGCCCTCACAGAGTTTGCAGAAAGTCTTTGCCATGGCTGGAGTGCCATCCCGATCTATTATTACCATATCTTGAAGGGGAATTAAGCATAGCTCCCTTGAAAAAAACCAACCTTACGAGGTTGGTTTTTTCATAAATCGGGAAGCTGTCAATCCTTGCGTTATAGCCTTCTGCGGTTTGTTTGATTACCACTTATTTCATTTGTCGTAAATTTTGTTGCAGAAAATGTGGCGGCACTGCCTTTTATAATCACGTGTTGCAGCGGTGTTTTTCTAAATTACAGAAATGCCCGAAAACCCTTTATTTCCAAGGGTTTCCGGGCACTTGCTAGCCAGTTTGTATTATTCCCACTCGATGTCTTATACCATATTATCGGTATTATCACTTACTTTTGCTGTCAAAACCTGCTGCCACCAATTCACGGACAGCAAAATCACTTTACTGGTTTTGAAAGCAACTTTTCGGATTTATCCTTAAGCATTTTTATGAGTTTGTTTGCCGGTTTCTCTACAACATAATAGAAGAAAACAGAAATAAGTATTGTTGCGATGGCAGATAATGCTATAGATAAAAGAATCGCATACCCACCGCCCAATACGTTCCACAGCTTTATAATGATAAGCGCACCGCAGGAACAAAAAATAGGCCAATGGAATGAGTAAATGCCAAAAGATATTTCACCAACGAAACTGAAGACTTTCTTTTCAAGAAAGCTTTTAACACGTAACAGTTTCGGTATGGCGATCATCATCCAAGAAAACACAGCAATTGCGCCAACTGTACCATGCAAAAAGCAAAGCGCGATCGAAACCAAACCGCTTCCAATTCGTATCATTTTAGACTGGAACAGCTTCTGTAACGATGCCTCATAATAGCAAATAAACGCGCCTATAATACACACAAAGATAGTCCTATCAAAGTATAGTGAACTCAGTGACAACAGCACTGCTAGTATCCAAAATACTTTTTGAGAGTTATCTTTGTGTTTTATGTAGGTAAGAATGTAAATCAAAAAAGATGCAAACATCATAGAACGAAGAACCCAATAAGGAGAATTAAATATCGTTCTATTCAAGAAAAGAACATCAAAGGGCGACAGCAAAAGCTTTCCTACAGAAAATTCGGTTGCGTATGCATTCTGTAACCAAGCGTTCTCAAAAAAGACACTTGTTTGAGCATTGTAATATGGCACAAACCTATTAAACACAAAGATAATACTACACGCTGCAAAAATAGGAATTGCCAATCTTAAAAAGCGAATTATCGCCCGCACAAAAAAATGCGCAATTGTTGTAACCTTGGAGTTTGCCACCAAATAACCGCTAACAATAAAAAACAGATACAACCAAAAGCTCTCATCCAACATAAACCCTAGTCTGTATTTTTCCAACCACGAAAAAAAGGTTATGTTTAAAGGGATGCTGGAAGCATATTTTACTACACCCAGAAAGTGTCCCAAAGCGACAAAAAGACAGGCGATGCCTTTCAAAGAAGAAATATATTGTTTTCTCATGATACCTCCTCTTAAGATGATATATTTACTCCCACTCGATTGTGCCGATGGGCTTCGGGGTCAGGTCAAGCAGGACACGGTTGATGCCCTCCACCTCGTGGGTGATGCGGTACGTAATGTGGTGCAGCAGGGCATAGGGGATCTCCTCGACGGTGGCGGTCATGGCATCGGTGGTATTGACCGCACGGATGATGGCGGGCCAGCCCTCGTAGCGGCTCTCGTCCTTGACGCCCACGCTCTTGATATCCGGCACGGCGATGAAATACTGCCACACCTTCTCGCTCAGCCCGTTCTTGGAAAATTCCTCACGCAGAATGGCATCCGCTTCCCGCAGGGCGTGCAGGCGGTCACGGGTAATGGCGCCAAGACAGCGCACACCCAGACCCGGGCCGGGGAAGGGCTGACGGTAGACCATGGCATGGGGCAGACCCAGTGCCTCACCCACAACACGCACCTCGTCCTTATAAAGCAGCTTGATGGGCTCCACCAGTTCAAATTGAAGGTCTTCAGGCAGACCGCCCACATTGTGGTGGGACTTGACTGCCTTCTTGCCCTCGGCAGCCTTGACGGATTCCAGAATATCGGGATAGATCGTACCCTGCGCCAGATAGGAAACACCCTCCAGCTTGCGGGCTTCGTCCGCGAAGACCTCGATAAACTCCTTGCCGATGATCTTGCGCTTGCGCTCGGGATCCGAAACGCCGGCGAGCAGATCGAGAAAACGATCCGTTGCGTCCACATAGATCAGGTTGGCATCCAGCTCATCCCGGAACGTCTTCACAACGCCCTCGGACTCATCCTTACGCATCAGACCGTGATTGACATGGACGCAGATCAGCTGCTTGCCGATGGCTTTTACGAGCAGTGCCGCAACGACAGAGGAATCCACGCCGCCACTTAGCGCCAGCAGCACCTTCTTATCGCCCACCTGTGCGCGCACCTCGGCGATCTGCTGCTCGATAAACGCCTCTGCCTGCGCAAAGGTAGTGATTCTTTCCATAGAGTCGGGACGAAGATTGGTTGCCATTAGAATTCCTCCGCATCAAATTTGAATACCGATATTATACATAGGTTTTCTTACAGTTGCAAGAAAAAATTAATCAAATGCCAGACCAAAATACGTCGGCGCATCGCCCGGTAGGATCGGCTTGTACATGGCGAAGGGCTTGTCGCCGCCACGGGTACGGAAAACGCCCTCCTTTTTGCCGAAGGCGGTTAAAATCGACGGGGCGACATAGGGATTTCCCAGCAGCTCCGGCGCAAAAAACTTACTGTCAGCGGAAACGGTCAGCAAAAAATCCTCTCCGGCGTAAAACCGCGCCATGGTCTGCAAAAAGGCGATGCTCTCCCCCTCCTGCAGCACGCCGCCCTTGGGCAGATACCGCCGGCGCAATGCGATGAACTCGTCGGCGTCGATGGCACGCAGGGCGGCAGGCTGCTCTGCCGCCGCGCAGGAAAATTCCGAAACATAGCTGCAGGTTTCATAGCCGAAGGCTTGGTACATCTCAAAAAGTGACGCCGCGCCCGGCACAAGCACCGCGCCGGCATAGCCGAGATGGGCGAAATGGGCATGGGTATTTTCCATCAGTGCCCGGCAAAGTCCTTTGCCTCGGAGGGTCTGCTTCGTCGCCACCGCGTAGAGGTAGGCAATGGGACGACCCTCGAATTGGCAATCGAACCAGTAAAGTGCCGCCGCCACCTTGCCGTCGATGCTGACGCAGCGGCATCGGTCAGAGGCAAAGGCAACGGAATAGAACTGATCCAGAAAGGCATCGTTATCACCGAAGGCTTCTTTCCACAGCTTACGCAGCCCGGGGAGCTGGTCTTGGGTGGGGTAATCAATGTTCATCGTCTTCCTCCCAAAGATCCGCCCAGAATTTCACCACAAGATGATCGGGATAGTACGACAGCTTCGACTGCCGAAGTCCGGGGATACCCAGATCGTCCTCCCGGTTCAGGTAGCGCAAGGACGGATGGCTTTCCCGCAGTTGGGCGGCAAAGGCACGGTTGATGGCGGCGTAAGCACCGTCGTACTCCTCCAGTGCCTTTTCAAAATGGATATCAAAGGTGGTTTCGTTCAAGGCAGACCCCATGGTCATGGCGATCACCTGATCCTTTTCCACCAGCGCGATGCCCTCCAATCCCAGCGCATCCCAATGGTCGAAGGCACGGCGCAGTGCCACCCGCTCCATGTGAAAATCGTCCTGATCGTCATCTGTCAGGCGGTTGGCAAACCACTTTTCGATCATTTCCTCCAGCTTGGGGCGCAGCGACGGATCGATCTTGACAATGTGGCAATCCGGGTGCTGCTGCCAGAAGCGGTTGGCATGGTTGCGCTTGCGCTGGTACTTGCGTCCTGCAAGGTCTGCAAGGCAGTTGATGTCGTAGATATAGTCGCAGCCCTCCCGGTCGGGATGGAAGCGGAACTGACCGGGGTAAAGCTCCTCCAGTGCAGCGCAATCCTGCGCGGTCATGGAGGTCAGGCAAAGCCGCAGACCCCGGGCGCGGGCATCGTGGATCAGCGCGTCCAGCACCTTTTTCAGATCGCCCTTGCCGATGGGAAAGGGATATACGCTCAGACGGCGAAACTGGGAGAAAAGGGTCAGGAAGCCATCAAAAAATGCCGCCCGCTGCCGTCCCCACAGATAGAGGTTGACGAAGGAGTATTCGCAGCCCCGCTCGCCGCAGTGCATCAGGAATTCGTCGTATTGCTGCCGCTTTTCAAAGTCCAGTTTTTGAAAATCAAGCATATTCTCACATCCTTTTGGGGATAGTATACCACAATTTCCGCATTTTTCAACATTGTCATACAGGCATTTCGGACGTGCAATGATTGAATCAATGTATGATTGCCCCCGGCAATCATTTCGATTTCAGATTCGCTGCGCTCTGCAACACGCCCCTATGATTGAAAATGCAACAAAATTCTATGTCATTGCGAGGAACCCCGCAGGGGTGACGTGGCAATCTCCCGCGGGATTCCTCCAATTTGCGACTGCCTACCGGGAGATCGCCACGGACTTTGTCCTCGCGATGACACGGAAATTTGAAACACATCCCAATGTAGGGGCAGCCATTGGTCGTCCACAAAACGGCATGAAAATGCCCCCTCATCCGAGGGGGCAACATTTCAGAAATTGGGATCGTCGAACCAGTTTGCCAGCCTTCTTGCTGCGGCTGCCATGTTCTTCACGCCCTCGAAGACGTTATCGGGATGGAATGCTTCCAGATAGCAAACCGCCTCCAGCGTGAAATCGCCTGTGTAGCCGATCTCCTTCAGTGCCTTGACGATGGGTGGGAAATCCACGTTCAGGGAGAAGGGGATCTGGTGGTTGTCGTCGTGCTTGTCGATGTCGTGAATGTGCAGTGCCTGCAGATGAGACCCCAGTGCATGGATCATCTCCACAGCGGACGTGTTCAGTCCCTGCATCTCCGCATGACCGATGTCAAGGCAGGCAACCAAATACGGATCGTTGACCGCTTTCACATGCTCCAAAAAGCTCTTGGGATCGGAGCATGCCGCCGGTGCTGCATGATCTTCCTCATAGTTCCAGTTCCACATATTCTCCGTGGCGATCTTCACACTGTGCGCCTTGGCAAAGGGCAGCAGCTCGATGTACATTTCGGCGTTTTCGACGCCTGACTTGTCGTTATCGGGGTGGATGACACAGATCCTGCCCCCTGCCTCCGCGGTACATTCAATAGCACGCTTGAGGGAATCACGGATCTCAGGGCAGCTGACCGGGAAAGCCGCATGGGACTGGTTGCAGGTAATGCCGTTGTCCGCTGCCACCTTTTTAAGCTGGCGGGCATACTGCACGCAGTCGGGCTTCGCCCACACGGAATCGGAGGGCGCGGCGACCTTGTTCGCCCAGTCGTAGCCGACCATGCCGGTCATGGAGAGGTCAAAGCAGTCAAAGCCCGCCTTGGCGCACAGCTCGATTGCCTTTTCGTGGCTGACATGCTTACAGATAGAGCCGATCTCGGTTGAAGTTTTCATAGAAAAACCTCCTGGGAAGTGGTTTGATTTTTCTCATCATACCACACCCAAGGAGGAAATTCAATCTTCAATTCAGCACTTTTCGAAGTAGGGCAGCACCTCGATGGGGGCATCAACGGTGACCTCGCCGCCGCTGTAGACCGTGCCGTCCAGATACTTCCAGTTGCCCGCAGGAAGCGTCAGCGTACGCGTCACCGCACCTTGGATCACAACCGGCGCAACCAGATACTTTTCGCCCAGCATGAAGCAGTCCATGCACGTTTCAAGTCCCTGATGGGGGAAGGCATACTCAAGACTTCTGACGATGGGCTCACAGCTGTCGAAGGATTTTTCAACCAATTCCATGATGTAAGGCAGCAGCTTGTGCCGCAGTGCAACCGCGTCCTTGATGATCTTCAGGGACTTTTCAGACAATGCCCGCCACGGTGCCCAAGAAAACTGCACCATGGGACACAGCACACTCGCCTGCGCCATGCGGACGAACATCTCCTCGTCCACCTTGAAATTGGGGTCGATGCTGAACACCCACGCACCGCCCGCCACCATATCGGGACAGACAAAGGGGTGACCCATCAAGCCCTGCATGATGGTGTCGGGGATCAGAATGTCCGCGCCGCCTACCCATGCGTGACGGCAGTCGGCAAGGCGTGCAATGTTGTTCTTGCCGCCGCCCTTGAAGGTGTCCTTGTACTCGTGATACTCGTACTTTCTGCCGAACTCATTCCACGCGATGTTCAGCTCCCAAGGGATGTGATTTTCATGAGGCTCGCCGTTGACCAGCGCAGAGGTGTGATAGCCGCCGTAGCCGACCTTGCCGCCGTCAAACTTGAAGCCGTCGATGCCGAAGTCCTTCATCAGCTTCTCAAGCTGCACGGTCAGGTATTCCCGGTCGCAGTCCTTGCGCATGTCCAGCATGGCGGAAATGCCGTTCCACCAGTGCATCATGGCATAATCGTTGTTCGCCGCCCGCAGGAACAGCCGCTTGGAATCCTTATGCACCACGGGGATATACTGGGCGGTACTCATGACGAACTCCAGTCCGTCGGCGCGCACCCACGGGGTCACCCACAGCAGCACCTTAAAGCCCATGGCGTGCAGCTTTTCCACCATGGTCTTGGGGTCGGGGAACTTGAGGGGATCAAACTCCCATGTGCCGTACTGGCGCTGCCAGCCCTCGTCGATGATGAAAATGCCCGGCTGGAAGCCATTTTCCAAAATGGCTTCGGCATAGGAAAGCACCTTTTCCTGAGTGGGGTGATAGATAAACTCCATCCACGTGTTGAACTGGGGCGCTTTGAAGTAGTCAAGGGGCAGACGTCTGCGATCCGTGGGGAAATGGGCGTTCATGGCAGAAAGGTACGCCTCTTTCAGGGTCGAGCCGCCCTCGGAAATGGTCACGTCCTCGCCCTCGATCTCGATGTGACCGTCCTTGATCTCAAACTTGAAGGGGGTCTCGCTCCAGATGTAGCGACCCTTGTTGGACAAAAACAAAGGCATCACCTGATTGTGACACTCCAAGCGATAGTCGTGAGAGAAGTCAGAGTGTGCCGTAAAGGGGTTTTTCTTGCCATCGATGACGCTGCCGCCCCAGAAGCACTCCCCTTCCAAAAATTCAAATACATAACGCATCTAGGTTTCCTCCCGTGTATTGTCGGATTGTTCAACAATACAATACCACATAGAAGCGTTTCCGTCAATCGCTATATTTTCTGTCTCGCCACGGCATACTATCACCAAAGCCGTCTGTTCCGATTGACTTTCTTCCCTGATTTTTGTAAAATAAGGGTACATTTATCGGAGGGTGTTATCTATGAAGACACTTTTTGAATCCCCGAAAGCACTTATCAAAAACATTACGCTGACCATTCTCGGCACGCTGCTGCTCTCCATCGCCACCAGCCTTTTTATTTTGCCCTATGATCTGGTGGTGGGCGGCATGTCCGGGCTTGCGATCCTTTTCAACGCCGCACTCCCCTTGGGTAAGGAGCTGTGGGTCACCATTGTCACCATTTCGCTGTATTTATTGGGACTGCTTTTCCTTTCCAAGGATTTCGCTTTGAAGACGCTGGTCTCCACCGTCGTCTACCCTGCCGGTGTTGCCCTTTTCTCTTGGCTTGCCTCCCCGGACGTGCTGAACGGCATTTTCTACCTGCCCGGCAGCAATTACGGCGGCATCGACATTCTGCTGGCAGCACTGTTTGGCGGCATCTTTACGGGAGCGGGCTGCGCCATCACCTTCCTCGGCGGCGGCTCTACCGGCGGTGTAGATGTTCTGGCGTTCATCATCTGCAAATATTTCAAAAAAGCGAAGCAATCGTATATGCTCTTCGCCATTGACGCCGTCATTGTGGTGGTTGCGCTGTTTGTGCTGCACGATCTGGTGCTGATATTGCTTGGCATCATCTGTGCTTTTGTGACCGCGCTGGTCATCGACAAGATCTTCCTCGGTGAAAACCGCGCCTTCATCGCCCATGTGATCTCCGATGCCTCTGAAAAGATCAACGAGGAGATCATTCAAGACATTGACCGCACCACCACCGTCATCACCGCCCGGGGCGGCTACTCCGGCAGGGAGTATGAGATGCTGATGGTGACCTTTACCATCAACCAGTACGCGGATCTGATGAACATCATCAACCGCAACGATAAAAACGCCTTTGTCACCATCCACCCCGCCCACGAGATCAACGGCGAGGGCTTTAGTAAATAAGACCATGTTTCAAATTTCCGTGTCATCGCGAACCAGTCCGCAGACTGGTGTGGCGATCCGTTCTTTTGCGACTTAAACGAGCCGCGCGATGCTCCGCATCCCAAGGAATACGGATTGCCACGTCGCGCAAGCGCTCCTCGCAAAGACATGATTATCTGACAACTTCCGCGATGAAGATGTGCATATTTCAACTTTGATTTTCCACAAAACAACACTCTTGTCCGATTTGATTGCATCGCATCGGTGCATATGTTAAGATTTTGGCAGAAGCCTTTACCAAAATCAACAATCGGAGGTATTTTTATGAACTACTTGGGTGTTAATTTTGATGTGAAATTCCCCCCTGTGCTGGATCCCGCCTTTATCCCCTTCGGCGTTTGGATGGACGCGTATCTGGAAGGTGCTTCCATGCCCGTCGCCATCGCCGTGGAACGGCAGGACGGACAGATTTCCGTGCGCCGTACCTTCATCCACGGCACCAAGGAAATGGAGGATGCAGACTACCGCTATGTGGAGCGCTTCACAAAATTTCTGCTGTGGTCCATCGGCGGCTTCAAGGTCTATGTCTGCGGCTGCAGCGAGATCGCAAAGAAGCTGCAGCGTGCCTACAGCGTAAGCGGTGAGCGCGCCTTTGACTTCGATTTCTTCGGCAAGCTCTACGAGCGGGAGCTGCTGATTTTGGATCTGCCCCTTTCCCAATGCCCCGCTGCCAACGAGAGTCCCCGCCCCATGGGCGGTCATCTGGACGGCTGCCGCATCGGCTTCGACGCAGGCGGCTCTGACCGCAAGGTCAGCGCGGTCATTGACGGCGAGTGCGTCTACTCCGAAGAGGTGGTGTGGCATCCCAAGACCAACCCCGACCCCAACTACCAGTACGAGGGCATCCTCGATTCCTTCCGTACCGCCGCATCCAAGATGCCCCGGGTGGACGCCATCGGCGTATCCTCTGCCGGTGTGTTCGTGGGCAACGCACCCATGATCTCCAGCATTTTCTACTGCGTTCCCCGGGATCGCTGGGACGAGGTGAAGACGGTCTATGACCGCGCCGCCGCCCAGTTTGGCGATGTCCCCATCGTGGTCGCCAATGACGGCGATGTTTCCGCCCTCGCCGGTGCCATGGGTATGGATTGCGGCAACATCATGGGTCTTGCCATGGGTACCAGCGAAGCGGTGGGCTACGTGGACAAGGACAAAAATGTGCTCGGCTGGATCTCCGAGCTGGCATTCGCTCCCGTTGACCTGAACGAAAAAGCTATGCAGGACGAGTGGTCCACCGATTTCGGCGTTGGCTGCAAGTATTTCTCCCAAGATGCCGTGATCAAGCTGGCACCCCGGGCAGGCATTGACCTCGACCCCACCCTGACCCCCGCCGAAAAGCTGAAGGTGGTGCAGAAGCTGATGGAAGCGGACGATCCCCGGGCGCAGGCGATCTTCCGGGACATCGGCACCTATCTTGCCTATACCGTGGCTCTTTACAACAAATTCTACGATATCCGCCACCTGATGCTTTTGGGTCGTGTCATGTCCGGCAAGGGCGGCGATACCATCCTCGCCACCTGCAAGCAGGTGCTGTGTGATGCCTTCCCGGCACTTGCGGAAAAAGTCAACGTGATGCTTCCCGACGAAAAGACCCGCCGCGTGGGTCAGAGTGCCGCCGCAGCCAGCCTGCCGGCACTGCGCAAATGAAAAGGAGAAACGTGATGTTTTACAAAAACGCTCGCATTTTCTGCTCCGATTTTCAATTCCATATGGGTGCTTTTGAGGTAAAGGACGGTCTTTTCGGCGCGATCCTGCCGAAGGAAGTGCCGGAGGATGCCATCGACCTTGGCGGTGCTACCGTCATCCCCGGTTTGATCGATGTGCATACCCACGGCAACTCTGATTTTGACTTCAGCGACGGCGACTACGAGGGTCTGAAGACCATGGCGCGGTTCTACCTGCAGGAAGGCATCACATCCTTCGCTCCCGCATCCATGACCCTGCCCTACGAGCAGCTCTCCGCCGCCTTTGCAACCGCCCGCCGACTGGCGGACGAGCAGCCTGCCGGCTGCGCCCGTCTGATGGGTATTCAGATGGAAGGTCCCTATTTTTCTGAAAAGAAAAAGGGCGCACAGAACGGCGAATATCTGAAAAAGCCCGATTTTGAGGGCTTCAAAAAGCTCTATGACGATTGCGGCGGACTGATCCGCATCGCAGATGTAGCCCCAGAGCTTCCCGGTGCGGCGGAATTTGTGGAAAAGGCAAGCAAGCTCTGCACCGTTTCCGTCGCCCACACCGACTCTGACTACGATCACGCCAAGGAGGCGTTTTCCAAGGGTGCGACCCATCTGACCCATCTGTTCAACGCCATGCCCGGCATCCACCACCGCAATCCCGGTGTGATCCCCGCCGCCGTTGAAAATCCCAAGGTGCGCGCAGAGCTGATCTGCGACGGTCTGCACGTCCACCCCGCCACGGTGCGGCTGGCATTTTCCATGTTCGGCGGCAGCCGCATGGTGCTGATCTCCGACTCCGGACGCTGTGCCGGTCTGCCTGACGGCAGTGCCTTCGAGCTGGGCGGTCAGACCGCATATCTGCACGACGGCATCGCCCGTCTTGCCGACGGAACCATTGCCTGCTCTGCCATCCATCTCTACACCGGCATGGTCAACGCCATCCTTTACGGCATTGACGAACGGGACGCCGTCCGCGCCGCCACCTATAACCCCGCCTGCGCGCTGGGTGTGCAGGACAAGGTCGGCTCTATCACTCCCGGGCATTACGCTGACTTTATCGTCTGCCGCAGCGACTATACCGGCAAACGTGTCTTCCTTGGAGGACGGGAAATCTAACGCAAACGAGGTAACTGTTATGCTGCAAAGATACATCGGAGATCGGGCGTTCTATCGGCGCGCCATGACCATCGCGCTGCCGATCGTGATTCAAAACGCCATCACCAGCTTTGTTTCTTTGCTGGATAACATTATGGTCGGTCAGGTGGGACAGCTGCCCATGAGCGGCACGTCCATCATCAACCAGCTGATGTTCATTTTCACGCTGGCGATCTTCGGCGCAAATGCCGGCGCAGGCATTTTTACCGCCCAGTTCTTCGGAAACCATGATACCGAGGGCGTGCGCCACACCTTCCGCTTCAAGCTGATGTGCTGCACCCTGCTGACGGTGCTGGTAGGCGGCATTTTCCTGCTGCTGGACGACCAGCTGATCGGACTTTACCTGCAGGGTGAGGGTTCTGCCGAGGATGCCGCTGCCATTATGCGGCACGGCAAGGATTATCTGCACATGATGCTCTGGGGACTGATCCCCTTCGCGCTGTGCAATGCCTACTCCGGCACGCTGCGCGAAACGGGTCAGACTGTCGTTCCCATGATCGGCTCAATCACCGCGGTCTTTCTCAATCTGATCCTTAACTGGGTGCTGATCTTCGGTCACTTTGGTCTGCCTGCCATGGGCGTTCGCGGCGCGGCATTGGCAACGGTCATCTCCCGCTTTGTGGAGCTGGCGGTGGTCGCCACATGGACGCACCTGAATCCCAAAAAGAACCCCTTTATCCGGGGCGCGTTCCGCTCGATGTATGTGCCGGGCAAGCTGCTGGGCGGCATTCTGCGCAAGGGTTCTCCCCTGATGATCAACGAGGTGCTCTTCTCCATCGGTCTTGCGACCGCCAACCAGTCATACTCCACCTGCGGTCTGGA
Organism: Oscillospiraceae bacterium; assembly: GCA_015067495.1. Lineage (GTDB taxonomy): Bacteria > Bacillota > Clostridia > Oscillospirales > Oscillospiraceae > Faecousia. The sequence goes on from SVMI01000001.1 coordinate 81,491, forward strand.
CGTTGTTCCTGCCCTGAACATCTGCGGCACGGTCTTCAATCTGTCCGGCGTTGCCTATATGGCGATGGGTAATGCGGTGGGTATCATCATGGGACAGATGATGGGTGCCGGGAAGCCGAAAGAGGAGATCCGGGACACCAACAATAAGCTGCTTGCGCTGGCACTGGCATCCGGCGTGCTGTTCATGTTCCTGACAGCCCTCGGCTCGCAGCTTTTCCCGCTGCTGTACAACACAACCGATTATGTACGCACACTGGCAGGACAGCTGATCCTGATCGATGCGGCAATGGTTCCCGCCTTTGCCTATGTCCATGCCGCCTATTTCTCCTTCCGCGCCGGCGGCAAGACGTTTATGACCTTTCTGTTCGACTGTGGCTTCCTGTGGGGCATGCTTGTCCCCTGCGCCTATGTGCTGAGCCGGTTTACAAATCTCGACATCGTAACGCTGTACCTGATCTGCCAGAGCCTTGAGTATGTGAAAGCCTTTGCCGGTGCGTTGATGCTGCGAAATGATTTCTGGATCCAGAATCTGGCGAAAAAATAAACATATAAAACAGCTTCCCAACGGCAATGTCATTAAGTTAAAAAGCTTGTCATTCCGAGCCAGTGCGCACACTGGCGTGGGAATCCGTTCCTCTGCGCCTCCAAAGGAGGCGCGTGGCACCATAGGTGCCACAAAAGATGCGGATTGCCACACCAGTGACATCCGTCACTGGTTCGCAATGACACTAACTTGATGACATTGTTCCCAATGGGAAGCTGTTTTTAACTGGTAAGCGGTTCGTCGCTGAGGATCTGTGCGGCGGGATATGCCAGCAGCAGCTTTTGGCGGAAGGTTTTGATATATTCCTTGCTCCCCGTTGCCATGACCAGATACCCCTTTCCCACCTGCGCCAGCAGCAGCCGTTGGGGAAGTGCTGTTTGCCGCTTGCCCTGCTGCACCTCCTGCCGCCAGTCCTTTTCCAGCACCGAAAGTGCCTGACCGTCCGTCACCTCCACAGCCACCGCGGTGAAAAGCTCCTCGTTCAGAAGATGGGTGATCGCCGCCCCCTGCTTTGCCAAGGAAAGGCAGCCGACGGGAAAACGGCACTGCACTGTCCACTCCATAGGGCGATCCATGTCCAGCTCTCCCGGCGCATCTGCCACAGGATGCCCGATCATGCCGCCATAGATGGCAAAGCGTTCCTGCGGATCATATTGCGCCCAAATATCTCCCAGCACCACCGATGCTCCGTTTTTCCCCGGCGCACCCAAGATCGGAAGCTCCACCGTCTCCGAGGCTACTGTGGTGGGTGCTTCCGGCTGCGCCGTGCAGCCGCTGAGGAGCAGCATCCCAAGCAGCACCGCTGCGAATTTTTTCATATCCATTCCCCCATTTGGAATTAGTTTTCCGCAAAAGGGAAAAATCATGCAAAAAGGCTTCCCTTCCGGGAAGCCTTTTAGACAAATCACTTATTCAGCATAATATCGAGGATCGTGCGGTTGGTATCCCGCATGCCCTCGCGGACAAGTCTGCCCACGTTGCGCACGGTGTTGTCCGCGCCCTTGGTGACGATGCCGTCGCCGCTGTAAAACTGCTGCTTGTCCTGATACATATCCCATCCCAGAATGCCCGCATCCACCGCCGCGGCAATTTTGGCGGCGCAGGACGGCTTTGCGCCGTCGCAGATGGTGCCGGACAGAATGGCGATGGCATTGACGACCGTATGGGCAACCGCGTGTGCCTTGCCGCCCATCAGATAGGCGATGCCAGCCCCTGCGCCGCAGCCGGCACTGATGGCACCGCAATAGGCGGAAAGTCTGCCGATACCCGTCTTCTGGTGGATGGTGACGAGGTCGCTCAGCACCACCGCCCGAAGCAGCTCCTCTTCCGATTTCCCCAAGGCTTCCCCATAGATCGCCACCGGAACGCTGGCGGTGATACCCTGATTGCCGCTGCCGGAGAGGATGATCGCCGGCTTTTCGCAGCCGCTCATCCGGGCATCCGAGCCGGCAGCCGCATAGGCAGCCGCCCGTTTGCTGAGCAGGTCGCCCTGATGGTTCAGCAGCACGCTGCCAATATTCGCGCCCCAGTCGTTTTCGATGCCCTCCCGGGCAAGTGCCATGTTGCATTTGATCTGGCGGCTGATCAGCTCCCGGATGTCCTCGATATCCACACAGTCGGCAAAGGCGACGATGTCCTCGATGTTCAGGCAGGACTTGTCGGTCATGTTGTCCTCCCACGACTCCACCGCCGGCAAATTCAGCAGAATTTCGCCGTTTTTCTCCATGTAGATCAGGTTGGTGTGGTGATTGGTGATGCGAACCCGGGCGGTATCTGCGCCACGGGTCATGGTCAGGTCGATGTCAAAGGGCAGCTCCGACTCCGCCGGATAGATCTCTACGGTGGTTTCCGCCAGATAGTCACGCAGCTGCGCACGCTGGGCATCGGTCACCTTGCTGATGACCTGCAGCTCCTTGTCCGCATCGCCTGCGACGATACCCACACAGATGGCAGGGGCGATGCCGTGGAGACGGTCGGTGTTCGGCACGATGACGCTCTTGACATTTTTGATGATCAGACCGCTGATGTATGCCGTCACCTTCTCCGGCAGCGCACCCAAAAGGGCGCGGCATTTCGCACCGGCGTAAGCCAATGCGATGGGTTCGGTGCAGCCCATGGCGGGGCGAAGCTCCTCGTGGAGAATATTCAAATACTGGCGATAGATGGCATCTTCCCGTTTCACACGTGCCACGCTCCTTTTTTGTTTCTTTTTGCATTATAACATTCTTTCGACAAATTGTAAACAGTAGGGGCGGATAATATCCGCCCCTATGATGGGAAACGTTACAACAACCATGTCATTGCGAGGAGCTGACAGGCGACGTGGCAATCTCCTGCCACAAACTGCCGATATGCAACATTCTACCGGGAGATCGCCACGGACTTCGTCCCCGCGATGACACAGCCGTTGGCTGTGTGCGGGCGGATAATATCCGCCCTGCGATTTATGAGCAGTTTGTGGAGCATTGTGACGCACCCCTACAAAAACACTTCCCTTTTTTCGCAAAATGTGCTACCATAGAACCATCCCCTCAAAGGAGGTCTCCTTATGAAAACATTTTTCCGCTGCGCGGCTGTGCTGCTGGCGCTGCTGATGCTCTCCGGCTGTGTCAAGCCGGACGTGGATCCCCCGGAAAGCACCCCGCCCACCGATCCGTCCACGCCATCCGAGCCCTCTCATCCCACCGAACCTACAAAAGTCGGCTTCCACATGGAGGACGGCAAGACCTATTACTACCTGCGCGACGGCTCCTTCATCACCGGCAAGGTCGCCATCGGCGATCACACCTACTACTTTGACGACTCGGGTGTCATGCAGACCGGCTGGGTCACTCTCAATGAAACGACCCTCTACTTCAAGCCCGACGGCAGGATGGCAGTGGGTCAGGTGGAGATCGACGGACGCAACCGTTTCTTTACAGAGGACGGTCAGGAAGTGACCGTAGTCAATCCATGGAACGCACTGCCGGAGGACTACGATCCCGACCTCATCTCCTTCGGTGAACCCTACGGCAACGAAAACAGCCGGGTATCCCGGGTGTGCTTTGAAGCCCTGAAGCAGATGATCGACGACTGCAACAAGGAATGTCCCCGGGTGTACGTGATCTCCTCTTACCGCTCGGTGGATTATCAGAAGGGTCTGTTTGAAAACCGCATCCAACGCTTCCAGAACGAAGGCTACAGCCGCGAGGATGCGGAAAGACTCGCCGCCGCTGTGGTGGCACGTCCCGGCACCAGCGAGCATCATCTGGGTCTGGCTGTAGACATCATTGACACCCGCAGCTGGGAGCTGACGGAAATTCAGGAGACCCTGCCGGCGCAGCAATGGCTGATGGAAAACAGCTGGCGCTACGGCTTCATCCTGCGTTACCCCAAGGGTACGACGGAATCCACCGGCATCATCTATGAGCCGTGGCACTACCGCTATCTGGGCGTGGAGCTGGCGACAGCTGTCTACGAGTCCGGCATGACGCTGGAGCAGTATTTTGAAAGCATCAGTAATTGATTTTGGGAGGATATCAACAATGGAAATCTGGGAAAAAGTACAAAACTGGCTCACATCGCAGGGTCTTGACCTGCTGACCGTCTGCCTGAAGACCGTCATCGTGGCGGTGATCGGCATTCTGCTGATCCGTCTGGTATCCAAGCTACTGAAAAAGGTTCTGGAAAAGTCCAAGCTGGACAAGGCTGCCTACGGACTGATCACCACCCTTGCCAAGACGGTGCTTTACATCCTGCTGGGTCTGATTTTGGCATCCGGTCTGGGCATCGATGTCACCGGCATCGTGGCACTGGCAAGTGTTGCCACGCTGGCACTTTCTCTGGCACTGCAGAATATGCTCGCCAACATCATCGGCGGCTTCACGCTGCTGTACACCGATCCCTTCAGTGCCGGTGATTTTGTGGAGATCGCAGGTCAGTCCGGCACGGTCACTGAGATCGGCATCGCCTACACCAAGCTGATCACCGCCGACAACAAGGTCATCTCCATCCCCAACAATTCCGTCACCGCCGCGGAGATCATCAACTACTCCGTCACCGGCACCCGCCGTCTTTCCTTCACCTTCAGCACCTCTTATGATGCCGACCCCGATGCAGTGGTCGCGGCGTTGCTTTCCGCCGTTCAGGACGAGCGGGTTCTGCCTGATCATGAGCCCTTTGCCGCTTTGGACAGCTACGGCGACAGTGCCATCAACTACGTGCTGCGCGTGTGGGTCAAGTCCGAGAATTACTGGGATCTGCACTTTGATGTGATGAAGCGCGTGGGTGAAGCGTTCAAGGAAAAGGGCATCGAGATGACCTATCCCCACCTGAACGTTCACATCGACAAATAATTTTTGCATAATTTTCGTATCTGCGGTTAAACTGACCTTGGATGAAGGATATCGAATATGCCGGCGACGGCAGGCAGATCGGTACATTTCATCAAGTGTGTCGCTGACAGCGCATATCAGTGTGACGCGAAAAAGGCGGGGAAGGAACGCTCCGCCGGTACATGGGAGTAAAATCCCGCAATCGGAACAAAAAGAGACGACTGCAAATTGCAGCCGTCTCTTTTTATTATTCTTTTGTTGCTTTCTTTGCTTCGTAGAGGGCATAGCCCTTCTTGACCAGCCAGCAGGCAAGAAACGCGATGCCCACGCTCAGTACCATGGAAAACAGTACGTCGGTGGGATAATGCACATACAGATAAAGCCGGGAGAACGCGATCACCGCCGCCAGTACGATCGCCGGGATGCCCCACTTGCGATTGTAGACCGTCAGGGCGATCGCCGCCTCAAAGGACGCGATGGTATGACCCGACGGGAAGGAGTAATCATGGGGTGTCGCCACCAGCAGAGCGATCTGCTTGCCGAAATGCTCCAGCTGATAGTCATAGGGACGGATACGTGCCGCCAAGGGCTTGATGGTCAGGTTACAGACCACCAGACCGATCAGCAGTGCCGCGCCCATGCTCAGACCGATCTTTCGGGTCTTGGGAAAGATCAGCAGTGCCACGGCAATGGCGATCCAGAAAATGCCCGCATCACCCAGCATGGTGATCAGCGGCATGATCACATCCAGTGCCTTACAGGAGAGATTTTCAGCGATCCAATCAAGGATCGGCAGATCGAAGCTTTCCGCAAAAAAGGAGAAGATCGCTTCCATAATTTGTCCTCCTTACTCGTAAAGGGGCGTCAGCACCATGGGCTGAAGGGTCGCGCCCTCGTCCAGCAGCAGCTGCCCCTGTTCATCAAAGACGACGGTCAAGGTGACCTTGCCTGCTTCGTTTTTGGTTTCCGTCACCCAGCCCTTGAAGGTCTTGCCCTCCACAGCTTCCGCGGCAGGAACGTCGCACTTGGGATCACGAGGATCCACCCAAAGGGTCTTCTCCCCAGTCTCCTGCCTGAAGACCAGCCGCACCTGCTCCTTCTTTTCCTGAATGTCCAGATTGGTCATCGCTACGGCATGGAATTTGCCGTATTCATTTTTGGTGAAGACCAGCGTGCTGTGCAGGTGATAGGGCTTGGTGGTGCCGTTGTTGCGCAGCACATTCAGGGTCAGATCCACCGCCACGGAGAAGCAATCATCGGAATACTGATAAAAGTCTTCAAAGGCGGTTTCCGAGAAGGTGTAGCTCTGATAGGACTGCACCGTCCACTGCTCAAAGCGGATGATCTCCTGATATGCCTTGCTGTCCTCGTCAAACCAGCGCCACAGCTCATGGCCGGAGGCGTTGATCATGTACTTACAGTAAGCGCGCGCCGTCTGCTCGGCGACGGATTTGTGTTCCTCCGTCAGCTGATGCACCGGCAGACTTTGGATATAGATGCCCAATTCCTCATCAAAGAACAGGCTGACCGGGTTTCCCGCAGCATCCTTGACCTCCACCTTCGGCGTCTGCCACAGACCCGTCACCTGCTGCAGCTCCAGCAGGAAGCCCTGCTCCCCTGCGGGAAGATAGCTGTCTGCCGGTGTGGTGGTGCGGCTGATGGTGTAGCTGTCATCCAGCGCAACGCCGTTGATGTAGACGGTCTGCCCGGGCAGTCGCTGAACCATGACCGATGCCTGCCGGGGCAGGAAAAGCTCCACTTCCCCCAGCTCCCACTGGGCGATCTCCAGATCGGTCTCGCCGCCGCCCGTCAACAGGAAGGTGGCGATCTTTTTCTCTCCCGCCTTGACGATAAACTTCTTATCGCCGGAAAGACCGGCAGAGGTCTCAAGGCAGGTCAGCTTGTCCGATGCGACCAGCGCATCCATATAAGCGGCAAACGCCGTTTCCTCTTCAAAGGCAGTATTCTCCAAGCCGGCGAGGGCATAGAGATTGTCCCAGTCGCCGCTTTCAAACAGCTGAGCAAACACCTCATCCCGCTTGTGGTTGGGCTGGGATGCTTCGTAACGCACCAGCCAGTCCCGCAGGGGCGTGATCAGGGCGGACAGCACCATGAAAAAGATCAGAATAAAGGTGACGTAGATGCTGTAAAAGACGACGCTTCCCGTCTTGCGGGGTTTTCTCTGTCTTCTGTCCATGCTCAGCCCTCCTCATTGGGACGCACCATGAAGAAGGTGGGCATCCGTCTGGGCTCTTCCTGCAGGAGAGAGTAGTTGTTGATCATCTGCACCTTGCCGGCATCGCCGTAGCGACCGTAGGTGTCCCGATACAGCATGACGGTAGAGGAGCCGCCGTCCAGATTGCAGGCATTGATCGCGCCGTACTCGGTCATGATATCGATCATGTCCGCATAAGAGCCGCCCAGCGAGCCTGCCTGACGACCGTCGATGCACACAAACAGCACCGCGCCGTCGGCACGCTGACCGATGGAGGTACGGGGATTCCAGCCGGAATTTTTGTTGTACGCCTCTTCGTTTACCACGCCGTCCATGATCAGCACCGGGCCGAAGCAGCAGCCGTCCCGGATGCCCAGCTCCATTGCCTTGGAGCCGGTCATGGACTTGGCGACCACGAGGGTATTGTCCTTGTTGAAGCCAACGAAACCCTCTTCGGGTGCCTGACCCTCATCCCAGACCACCTTGCCGCCGGCAATGACCAGTCCCTCGGGGACGCTGCCCACCACAGAGCTGATCTGACCGTTGTCGTAGAACGCGCCTGCGTTGATGGCAGCGATGGCACCCTCTTTTTCGATCTGGTAGTTGATACGGGTGCCGGGTACGTCAAGGCTGAAGTTGTCATTGGACGTTGCCATGTAAACGGCAGAGGGATCCCGGATGATCATCACGTAGGCATTATAGGTATCGCCGGAAATGAAATCGATACGAATGCCGTCGGGATAGTCCTTCCACTCCGACTGGGCGACGCTGTCGTCCGGGCGGATGATCACCTGATCAGACACGGAAATGTCATTCGGCAGGGTCGCCTGCACGCTGGAACGGATCTCGTCCACCGTTTCCTGACCGATAAAGATCGCCGGACACCACTTCATACCGCTGGATTCCAGCAGCGACATGGTCAGAACATTTCGTGCAGACTCCGAAGGACCGTTGAAAATTGTATTCATTACCACGCACAATCCGACAAACAGCAGCAGGATCAGCGTGAAGATCACCAGCAAGCTGCGCAGCACGATCCGCAGCCACAGCTGATTTTTTTCTTTGCGCTTGGTGCGCAAAAATGCACCACTCATTTTATTTACCTCTTTTTAGCGAAAACCCATTTTTCCTGCAGAAAATAACTCAGGAAGAACAATGCGAACATGGTCACCGCGTAGATCACGCCACGCAGACCGACCTCCTGCTCCGAAATATTGAACAGGCTGTGGATGCCGTAGGTCAGCAGCATCTGCATCACGCCCAGCACCGCCACCACCACAAAATAGCGGAAGCACTGTGCGCCGGCGGCGTCCTTGCTCTTAAAGACCAGCTTGCGGTTGACGATGTAATTCATCCACGAAGAGGTGACTCTCGCCACCACCGTGGGAACGGCACTCAGGGCAAGACCTGTCAGAGTGTTCTGCAATAACGCCGTCATCATCATATAAATCAACCAATCCACCACGGCGCTGCTCAGAGAGCTTGCGATGTACTTGAAGAAATGCGTCAGAATCAGCTTGTAGATCCGCCACGAATCCCGCACCGCACGGAAATGGGAGCTTTTATTCTCCTCTATGTAGACGGTGCGGATCTTGACCTCGTCAAAGGGCAGATCGAGATTTTTCATTTCCAGCAGCATGTTGGTCTCGTACTCGAAGCGATCGCCGGAAACGGCGAGCATCTGCTCCACCTGCTTGCGGGGGAGCGCACGAAGACCCGTCTGGGTATCGGAAATAGTCATGCCGATGAAGAGCTTGAAGACCAGCGACGTGATGCGGTTGCCCTTGCGGCTGCGCTCCGGCACGTGAGGAAGGGAAAAATCCCGGACGCCGAGGACGATGCGGTCTTCCTCCAGCATGTGCTGGGCGCAGCTTTTCGTATCCTCGGGATGGTGCTGGTTGTCGCCGTCCACGGTCACAACGCCCGTGCCTTCGGGGCGGTTTTCCAGAAACCACGCAAACGCCGTCTTCAGCGCGGCACCCTTGCCCTGGTTGACCTCGTGGTGCAGCAGCTGCACTTCGGGATGGGTGGCAGCGGTTTCAAAATAATGCATATTTTCCGGCTTACTGCCGTCGTTTACAAGAATAATGTCGGTAAAACCGTACTCGAGAAGTCCGTCAATGACGGTGAGCAGTTTGTCATCCGGGTCCAGCGACGGCAAAACCACGCTGACAGTTCTGTAATCGGACACAAAAGCCCCCCCTTTTCTTTGAAGTTGGTAAGGCGCATAACATACCATTATGATGATTTTCTATTATAGCACACTTCTCCCCATTTTGCAAAATATCTTTTTCCGTTCCCTGTATTTACCACGCGCACAGGCAAAGGCTCCCTTGAAAAGGGAGCCTTTGATCAATCTTCGAATTGAACACCGGTGCGGTCAGCGATCCGCGCCAGCGCGGTTTTCATCGCCTGATACATCTCCTCGGGGACGCTGCCCACATAGCTGCTTTCGTAGCCGCGGATCGCTTCCCGGATCCGCAGAAGGCGCAGCTTGCCGCTTTCGTCCTCGTGGATGAAAACGGGAATACAGTCAAAGCCGGTGATCTTCGTTTCGCCGGTGTTGCCGTTTTTGGTGATCTCGAGATCCAGAATGATGGAGTAGTTTGTGCCGGTCTTATCTGCATCGCCGTAGAAATCGCCCAGCGAGTAGGCGACCAGCGTGCCGGCATCGGCGTTGTAGTCGACGGTCTGCACATAGTGAGAGTGGGTTCCGATGATGGCATCCACGCCCTCCTCCGTCAGGATCGTGCAGATCTTCTTCTGGGTGGTGCTGATCTTGTCGTTAAATTCGCTGCCCCAGTGGAGCATCGCCACGATCAGGTCAGGGTCGTGGGCTTTTGCGTTGCGAACGATGCGGGTAATGCCGTCCTTGTCCACCTTCTGATAGGTGCTGTTGTAATCCTCGTAGAGAAGATTGACGCAATCCTCGCTGCCGGCAGGCAGACCCATGCCGTCCATTCCCTTGGTAAAGGCAACAAAGGCGACCTTGATGCCCTGAATTTCCCAAATGAGATAACCGCCGGACTCCTCAAATGCACTTGCATCCGCAAAGGTACCCACGGGCGTCATGCCCGCAGCCTGAACGGCGGTGATGGTATTCCGCAAGCCGTGCAGACCTCCGAAAATGGAGCAGGAGTTGGCTGTCTGCAAAATGTCCACACCGGCTGTTGCCAACGCCTGCAGCAGCTGGGGCGGTGCGATCTTGGTGGCAGATCCGAAGCCGGACGCACCGCCGATGCCCTCAAAATTCAGCATCGTCACGTCGCCGGTGGCAAGCACAGGCAGCACATCCCGGAAGACCTCCGTGTAATCATAGCCGCCGTCCTGCAGACCGGAAGCGACCGTCTTGTCTGTAATATTCAAATCGCCGCCGGCGACCAGATGGATCACCTGATCGGGCTTCGGCTCGGTGGGTGCGGTAGGCTCGGTGGGCTTTTCACCGAAAAGGTTCAGCTCCGGGAATAATTTTGGCAGCAGAAAAATGCCGATCAGCGCCACCAGCGCAAGGATCAGCACCACAACGGCTGCGATTTTGAGACCCCGGTGTCTCTTGGGGCGGTTTGTGTTTCTTCTACCCAGTGCCATGTCTGCCTCCTGCGTGTTGTTGTGGCTATTATATACTATTTTCTCCGATTGTACAAGACAAAAAACCGAATGTAGGGGACGGGTTCCCCGTTTCCTGCGATTCCGATCAAAAGGTTTGAGAACACTGTAGGGCGGCTGCTTGCTGCCGCCATTTCATTATCGACGGGTTTCATGGCGGGAGCAAGCGCCCGCCCTACAATAATTTCTCCTCATTACCACTCATAGGGGACGGGTTTCCCGTCCCGCGGGCGGATAGTATCCGCCCCTACGAATATACAAAGACAGACCCGACGGGGTCGTCGGGTCTGTCGGGATGATTTATCTTAGCCCAGCTTCAGCTCTTTGTCAACGCCCAGCATTGTGGCGAGGGCGCGGGCGATGGACTGATCCTTCGCAGTCTTTGCGGTGTCCCCGTAAACCTCAGCGATGGCATTTGCCAGCTCCTGACGGGCTGCGGGATCTTCGATCTTCATGCCGAAGGGATCAGAAGTGGAGATGCCGACGAGGGTATTGTAGATCGCGTCGGACTTATTTGCATAGCCGAAGAGATTTTTGAGGTTTTCCTCGGTGAAGTTGTCCGTGCCGGAGGTGGCAAGGTTATAAAGCTCCAGAATCGCATTGACCTCGCTGTCGTAGTCGGCTGCATCCTTCAGCTTCATCAGCTCGGTCAGCAGCGTCTCGAATACCTTGTAAGTCGCAGTCGCATACTCTGTGGGAATGCCCATGGAGGTCACGGTCTCCTCGGAGAAAATAGTAGGCAGCAGGCTGATGGTGAACTCATTGAGGTTCTTGATCAGGTCGGTCAGGGAATTGACCATTGCTTCCTGATCATTTTCGCCGCCCATGGCATTGCCCAGATTGATCAGCGCACCGGCAGAGCCGATGGTACCGCCAACATCCTCACCCTTTTCGTAGCCGTCCTTCACTGCCTGCATCACGTTGCCCAGCATGCCGCCCGCATCCGCAGCGGCAACCATATCCAGCACGCAGGTACCCACGCCCTTCAGGGGGGAATTCTGCAAGGTTGTGATGGCATCGCCGATCTTGGTGAAGTCCAGCTTCGTCATATCCAGATTGCCCTCGGCATCGGTGGCATTGGAGACAGCACCCGCAAAATCAGAGACAACGCTCGCCAGCGTAGACGCGGTTTCCTTTGCCTTGCTCTCATCGGCAACGGCTGCCCGGACAGTTTCGCGGATGGCGTTGGCGATGATGTCAACGGTGACCACATCTGTCTCGAACTTTTCCTTGTCCGTCAGCTGGGGCAGCAGCTTGTCAGCATCGCCCTCCAGCGCGGTAGAATCGATGCCGGAAATGACGCCCGCGACTGTCTGCGCATCCAGAGTGGCAGCTGCATCCTGACCGCCGTTCTTGACGTTTTCAACGATGTGCGCCGCGACGCTGTCGGTGAATGCCTTGTTATCGCCGGAAAGGGACTTGTTCAGCACGCCGGAGATCTTCTTTGCCAGCTCCACCAGCTGGTCGATCTGTGCCTCGTACTCCTCCTTTGTCAGCATTTCGCCGGCACTGAGGCTGGAGTAATAAGCGATGGGCAGCAGGTCGTAGCCCTTGCCGTTGACCGCTTCATAGGCAGCGATCGCCGCAAAATCCACATCCGCCATTCTCACCGCGAGAGCGACTTCTTCCATCATGTTGTCATAGACGGCATTCTTGTCTGCGGGAACCTTCATAGAGGCTGCCACATCGCCCATGACAGTCGCCATCAGGTCGGGGATCGCGGCACAGAGGATCTTGGAGTTGAACATTCCTGCATCAGGCTGTCCAGCTTATCTTTGTCGGCAAGCAGCCGATAGATCGCATTGGGGTCAGAGTCGTTGAGCATTCCGCTCTGCAGCATCGTCTTCAGCAGGGACATGATGCTTCCCAGCTCGTTGCCCAAGGTGGTGGAGATGCCGTTCGCCTCCACTCTGGTGACGGAATTGATGTACAGCTTGCCCAGACCTCTGCCACCGAGGACGCCATAGAACTTGATGATGCCGGCGTCGGTGGAAGCATAGACCTCACGGATCATATTGGCATCATCGGGGGTCATTTCGCCAAATTCCACCATGTAGGTCAGCATATCGTCCATAGAGTCGGTGTCGGGCAGCATACCGAACACACCCAAGAAGGGAGTCAGCAGCATGCCGAAAATGATCATGCCGGTGACGATGCCCACGCCCAAGCCGGAGAAACGGTTGATCAGACGCTTGTTTTTGGGCTGCTCCTTGTACTCCTCCTTATCGCAGCTGTCCTTGAAGATCAGCTTGCGCAGGGGCTTCTGCACGAACAGGAACACAATCCATGTGATGAACTTCAGGGTGTAGAACACCACGGGGAATATCACGATGCCGATGACGAATGCGGGCAGCACCATCACCAGCTCCAGCAGCAGGGGTGCTGCGGCGAAGATGGCGTCCATAGAGCCGTCGGCATTGATGCCGGCAAGGATCAGTTCACCGAGATTTTTGCCTTCCATGGTGATGGAATTGGCAACGGCGGTGGCGATGGGTCCAGCGATCAGGTAGGTCAGCAGTGCTGCCGCCACGATGAACATCAGGCGCACCACAGACTTATTCAGTCCGCGCACCAAGCCAACGATGGCATTGATCAGAATGATAGGGACAAACAGTGCCAATAAAACGATTAGATCCATTTTATTTTCCTCCCAGAAATAGTTTGATTACTTCCAGTATAATACATTTTTCCTGAAACTTCAAGAATTACTTATTTTTGACCTTTGGTGTCTGGGCCAAACACCGCTCTGCCGGCGGCAATTTCACGAATTGCGTACCCAAAGCGGGCGGGATTGGAGATCGTTTCGATGCCCAGCAGGGAAACGCCCATCTTTCTTGCCCGGGCGACAAAGCCGCCGGCTGCCGGCTGATCCAGATCCTTCAGCACCGCCAGCGCAGGCTGGGCGTGGAAGTGGGCGGAAATGCTGGAAATTTCGTTCAGCCAGTCGTTCCAGCCCTTCTTGCCGGTCTTGCAGGAGATGAACACCGGGCGCATGCCCCGCATCAGCACCACATCGATCTCGTTATCGGTAGCAGCCTGAATGCTTCCGTTGAGAGAGTCGTCCTTCAGCTCCTCCAGTGCCTTTTTGTAGCAGGCATAGCCAAAGCCGCCGGATGCCTCGATGCGCTGACGCAACATCATATCAAAGGGCTTGCCGGTGGTCTCCCACACGATCTGCACGCTTGTCTGCACATCGTCGAAAAGACCGCTGCTCTTCATGCCGTGGTACAGGATCAGCTCAAAGATCTTACCCTGTGTGCGGAACAGCTGCTGGATCTTGTCGTCCTTGAAGGTAAAGGACACCTTCCGCTGATCGGCAGAGTAGCGCACCGAGTGGATCAGTCCATACTGCCGCAGATCCGACACAAAGCCCCGTTTTTCCTTTTGGCTCTTCTCGTTTTCCGAGGGATCGATCAGAGAAACATCCACCGCGCGGGTGCTGGTAATGGCGATACCCATGGAAGGAACGAACTTCAGCCGCTTACAAAGGCACGTCTGCCGGTAGGCGGGATCCACGGTTTTATTCTGCTCAAATTGTGTCAGGATGTCCACCAGCAGCTTATCTACATATGTAAAGCTTACGATCTCCAGCTCTCCTTCTTTCCTGCGCTGCAGATCCTTGATAATGCGATAAGAATTGATATAGTCAAGGAATCGACCGATCTGACATTGCCTGAAAACAGTTCCGTAAAAGCTGCCCTCGTACCGGGTGGGCAGCACCTTCGCGCCGGCAGAGAAATTAGGCACTTCGTCCTTGGTGGAGGACTGGAAAAAGCTGGAAAGGGCACTCCACGGAGAGCCAACGGTTGCCTTGCTCTTTCCGTTTGGTAACGTAGACCAGTAGAGCCGTTCCTCAGAATATTCGAAGAAAAGGCGGCTGAAGCTCTCGTAATCGTCGATGCTGCTGACGTTTTTGTAGACATTGCGGTAGATGCCGCCCATCAGCCCGGTAAACTCGTCGATGGACAGGCTCTTATCCACAAAACGCAACCCAATGGGTGCCTGATTCAGTACGGGAACAACGCCCTTTTTATCATCGTAGCGGGCGATGGGGACTTTCTCCTTGGACGCCACCGTGCCGATGGCGATCAAGATTTCCGGGTCGTCGCAGTCCACGCTGTTGATCAGAACCGCTTCGTTTTCTTCGATCAGCCTCGTCAGGCATGCCGCCACGTCCTCCACACCGTTATGCCGGAACTGGACGGTGACCGCCTGCGTGTTGCCGCCTCTGCCGCGGAAATAGGCAGAAGCCGTTTCCCGATAGTGGGCTTCGTCGGCAAAATCGCCCACGAAAATCGCCTTCTCGGCAGAAAGAACCGTGGGCAGGATCACATCGTCGCACAGCAGCCCCTTGGTGAAGGTGATGACCGTCTTGTGCTGCACCCCGTACCAAAGGCAGAAGGGCAGCCGGTTAATGAGTGCCGCATCGAAGGCAAAATAATCCGTCCTGCGGTTGCGCTGCACCACGACGGCAAAATCCCGTTCGATCTTTTCAACCGCCTGAATTGCCGTTTCATTTTCCAGAAGCAGTGCTGCCTGCTTGGCATCCTGAAGTGCTTCCTGATAAAGGCGGACGGAGTTTTCCTCGTCGTTGCACAGCTTCAGAACGCTCTGCCGCAGCACATCAAAGGCGGTGGTATCCGCTGCTTTTCGCAGCGTCGTAAGGAACGCAAAATACTCCAGTGCCGTGGCGCACAGCGGCTCTGCCCGCTCCGCCGCGATGCGGTGCAGCAGCAGCGACACCTGATCCAGCTTGGGCAGGGTGGGCCAGCGGCTCTCGTCCATGGACCAGAGATCATAATGCTCATCCAGATGCCGTCCCGTCAGGTCGCACGCGCACATGCAGGGATGGAGCTTGAGTGCCTTGTGGCGGTGGTCGTTGGGATAAACGAAGGCATACTCCCGCAGCTGCTGCAGGGTCGGCGGTGCATAGCCGCAGGTGACCATGTACGCCACCCAGCGTCTGTGTTCCACCGCGATCAGCTTGCTGTACAGGGCATCCTCCGCCGCCACCGAATGAATCAGGGTGTATAAATTTTGCTCCTTGTCCCCCTGAAAATCGCCGCACATGGCGATCTTATAAGGAATATGCACCGCACAGGCGAGGGACGAGTCGCTGTAATAGGGATCTGACGCAAAGCGCGCCTTTGCCTCCGCCTTGGAAGCACGCTGATCCTCCTCCATGGCATAGGAAAAGTCGATATTGGACGCCAGCCGCCACAGCTCCTTCTGGGTCTGCTCCGAGCAGGGCTGCAGGGCTTCCTCTGTGAGGACGTAATCATATTCCTCCCGAAGGGCGGTGCTGTCCGGCTGCACATAGCGCACGTCCGCAAGCTCCGGGAACATCACAAGACCGGGCATGGCATTCAAAAACGCGCCTCGCCAAGCCATGGGATCTTCCGTCACCACGGTGATCCCCAGCTCATTTTCCACATCGTACTGACCGCACCAGTAGACCGCCCGGAAGGCATCCAGCGCAAACTCCAGTGAGCCGCGGATCAGAATGCTGTTGCGGCTGGTGTTATCCTCTCTTACAGCG
This sequence comes from Oscillospiraceae bacterium, assembly GCA_015067495.1. Taxonomy (GTDB): domain Bacteria; phylum Bacillota; class Clostridia; order Oscillospirales; family Oscillospiraceae; genus Faecousia. The sequence continues at coordinate 97,708 of SVMI01000001.1, forward strand.
GTGGTAAAGAGGGGGTTTTCAAACAGCTGCTCATAGATCGCCATAGGAAAATTGGTCAAACTCATTGCCGCACCTCCTCCGGCTTTTCAAAAAGCCGGTCAAATTCCTGAGGATAGATATCCAAAAATGCCATCAGGCTGCGGGTCTGCTCGTTTTTAGAGAACAGAAACACCAGAGCCAGATAGGTATTCCACGCCAGCTTATGGCTGCGCTCCGCCTGCACGATGGACTGTCGGGACACGCCCACCAGACGGCAGACCTCTTGCTGGGTCAAGCCAAGCTTGGCGCGCAGCAGCTGCAGATTTTCTGCCATGGCAAGGGTATATTTTTCTCTGTTCAGCTCATTCATGGCATTGCTCCCTTTCTGTTACGGAAACGGTTTCAAAGCTTCTTCCCGCGCCCAAGTCGGCGTAGGCGATCACATCTGCCGTCAGCTCCCCCTCCGGGCAGAGGGCGGGAGCGCACAGCGCAAGATACCCCTGCGCCACCGTCAGCTTGACTACGTTGCTTCCCACCTGCTTCACGGAAAACAGCGGCTCATCACCGAAAAAGTACTTGTCATAATCATCCTTGTCCAGCTTCGGGTCATCCTCACACCAGTTGGCGATGTCGGACTTGTTGATGACCGCGTACTCCTGCAGCTCGTTGGTTCTGCCCAGCAGAAAAGCCGCAAGGAGCTTGCTGATGCGATCCTTGTCCGCAGCCAACAGTCTGCCCCTGCGCTTGCGGATGGGGGAAAACAGATCGCTTCTGCACACCAGCAGGCGGTTTTGCAGCGGCCCCTGCTCGATGGCGGCGGCAAGGATGCCGTCATAGGTGATTTTTTTGTAATCGTTGACCCAGCGGCTGGCTTCCTCGTCGGAAATGTAGGGGATCATCAGCTTTTTGCCGAACTCCGTCTTTTTCTTGCTCAAATCCTCAAGGGCAGCTTCCAGCCGCGATACAGAAATGCCCAATGCCCGTCTGGGGGCGATCAGCACCTTTTCAATATAGCGGGGCAGCCAGCAGCGAAGCTGCTCAAACCCTGACGGGCAGTCCTCACTTGCGCCGCACCATGTTTTTAACAGCTGCCGGGTGAAGGCGATCGGCTCCTGCGCGCCGGCATGGTAATAGCCGAAGCGGGCGACCACCGTCATGGCACGCTCCATCCCTGACAGCTTGTTGCAGATATTGCGGTAGTTCAGGCGGGGCTTACACGTACCGCTTTCCAAGTCAAAGGTATACTGCTGCAGCTCGATCCACTCATTGAGCATTCCGTTCACCTCCCAATTCCATATCGCTGCGGACGCAGCGCAGGATCTCATCGGTCTTGAACACCGACCAGAAAAACGTTCCGCTTCGGTCGGCACTTGACCGAAGGGCATGGGCATAGCGCAGTGCTTCGTCGAAGTCGCCGCCGAACAGCTCGCCCATGGCACGGCGGCAAAGGGCAACGAGCCTGCGGCTCCAAAGCTTTTTCGATTCCTTGTTCTGCATGGCGGCGCGGTAAAGGGCGCGCATCCGGGCATAAAGCTCCGGGTCAGCGGCGGATTCATCCTCGTCCACAATGTTCTGGGCAAAGGCATCGCCGGACTGACACCACACATCCTTGGCGATGTAGTACAGCAGCTTGTAGCCCGCGCAGCGGAAGTCGCACAAAAGTGCCTCCGCCTCCTCGCTGACGGCATCCGTCTCCACACCCAACAGTGCTGCCAAAGTGTTTTTGCGCGCCCCGGGCGGGGTGAATTGCCACGCTTCGTCCACGATACGGCAAAGCAGCTGCTTTGCTGCCTCATAAGAGGAGATCGCCCCATCCACCAGCCCATAGGCACTGCTCAGGGCATCCCGCACGGAGATCCCCGGCAGAATGGGCGCATCCAGTCCGTCATAGCGGACGTTCAAAATATGATAGATGCAGGCGGCATACTTGCTGTCCTTGTACTTCTCCTGCGCCTGATAGACCCGGGAAGAAAGCCGCTGCAGCCGCTGGTACGAGCCGATGATGCCGGAAAGCTGCTGCAGCTTTTCCTGCTCCAGCCCATTCTCCCACCCTTCATCCTCCTGAAAACGGAAGAAAAGGCGGTTTTCGGGCGGTATTTTTTCCGCTCTGCGCTCCTGCTTGGCACGCAGCAGCTTTACAAACTGATAAGGCAGGCGGTCAAGGTTGGCAGCTTCCTCATGGGGTGCGATCTCCCGCACCCGCATGTAGGGCTGATTGGCATTTTTATAGGACACCAGAATCTCATTGCCCTCCGGCTTGTTCACCTGCTCAAAAACCAATCCCCGCTTCAAGGAAAGCCGGGCGATCTTGTCCTTCAGCTCGAGGAAATAGTCCTCGCCGTCCTCCTCCAGTGCCTCCATGGGCGTAAGGTCGGGATGCCGACCGGTTTTGGCGGCATCGATCTCCAGACCCGTCAGGATGGTGCATTCGGCACATTTTCCGGCAAATTTTTCCCGATCTGCCCCCTTGGAATACTCCTTCTTGCCGAACTTGATCGCCAGATTGGAGATGTAGCCGATGTGATTGGAGAAGGTATTCTGCACCGTTTCGTAGTCCACCGACGCAGGGGCGACGGTGTCACGGCTGCCGATGGCAGGGATATCCAAAATGGGCAGCTGCCGCTGGCTGCCGTCGCCGCCATAGACGCCGTCCAAAATCGCCTGTACGATCAGCGGATCCGACACCAGCTTCACCAGATCGCCGTCAAAATCGCAGCCGGACAGAGCCATGGGTACCAGCGATTTGTACGCCACCATCACCACGCCCCGCAGGTGTGACAGATATTTCGTATAGAGATTTTCTTCGTCCTTCTTGGGAACGTAGGGCTTCAGCGCGGTCTGCTCGTTCCGGGAAAGATGGGGATTGCGCAGAAGTCCGTAGAATTTCCGGGGATCCAGTCGGATCGCCGGCGACGGCAGATAAAATCTATCCGGGTGCAGGCACTTTTTCTTGACCTCTGCCAGCGATGCCGCGTCCGTTTCTTCGCAGCATTCCAGCAGATGGATCAGCAGCGACAGCAGGTCACGGGAGATAAAACGGCTTGCGCCCTCCACGTCCACCCTGCCCAGTCCGCAATCTCTGAGCATGCTGTTTTCGATGCCGCTGAGCATGCCCGTGATCTTGGGATCGTTCAGAAAGGCACGGTTTTTTGCCAGTGCCAGTGCCCACGCGGGGGCATCGATGTCCAAGAGCGCATCCTCCCTGCCATCCATCTGGGGCAGCAAAAGCTCCCGGAGCTTCCCGAAATCCTTTCGTACCTGCCGCAAAGCATGCCCCTGCTGGGCAAGCAGCGTTTCAAAATCCGCACCTGAAAGCTGCAGCGTGTTCAAAAACTGGTAGTTGAGCTTCACCCTGCCGGTGTCGGACAGATTGGCATCGGTGTTGCCGATGTACAGAGAATGGTCGTACTTGCGGAATTTTTCAAAATAATATGCCATGGGGTCGGCATCGCCCACATAGGCAGAAAGCCACTTGTGGCATTTGAACATGCTTTTTGTGAGAATGAGCTTCGCCTTTTTCAAGGAGCGTTTCCGTCCGAAAATATCCGTGACCGTCAGCGCATCGCTGTGCGTCAGCTCCTTGGCGAAGCCATGGAAATCCACCTCGTGCAGCACACCCTTGGCAAAGGGCATGCGGATCTGGAAGGAGCTGGCTTTGCGGGTAAAGCCGTAGTGCTGCCGCAGCTGACGGTTGAGCTTTTTCGCATATTCCGGGCAGATCAGACCCTCGCCGTCAAAGGCGTTGATCCGAACAGCGCGCCGCCGGGGCGGGGACAACGTCCACACATCCGGCTGATCCTCGGAGGCTGTTGCCGTCTGCACCGGCTGATCCGGGATCAGCACGTCCTTGTCGTCGATGACGATCACCGTCTCCCCGTTCATGGCAAAGGTATCGTCCAGCTGCATCCGCCGGGCGGCGGTCAGGTAAAGACCCCGGTAGGCATAGAGCTTGCTTAAATTCGTGCGGATGGCACTGTGGGGGATGTCCAGCATCAGCCGGCGATCCATCTCCTCCTTCAGCTCCCGCCGGAGGAAGGTCATCCGGCTTTGGCGCGCCATGCTGGCGCTTTTATCAAAGGGAACGAAGCTGCGCTCGATACCGTCCTCAAAGATCACGGTCATCCCGTCGCGGAAGAGGATCCGCAGCTTCTGATCGTCGGAAAGCTCGGAAAGCTGCTCCCTTTTCGGGGTCGCATCCGGGCTGCCGCCGCTGAAGACGCCCTGAAAATCCAGATAAATAATGACCTTCGACAGATCCACGCCCTCACCTGTCTGGGCGCGCAGCTGATAGGTCAGGGCAGAATCCTCATACTCATCGATGGACTGAATGATGGCATTTCTGACCAGATTGTTCTTGCCCCGCAGATCGTAGTGAAACTGCACCGTCCAGTTGTTGCCCAGATCCCGCACGGGCTGGGCAAAGCGCAGCATGGTCTGCACACGCAGGGTCATTCTTTCATGGGTCTGCATGGCTGCACCTCCTTCCATTTCCATTTATTATAGAATATTCCTGTCCAATAATCAACCATAATGTAAGAATTAGAATTATTTTGTCGTAATTACGACACACAACTTTGTTGACAACGGCAAAAACCTGTGTTACGATTGCAGCAGCACAGAACCTGCTTTTAAGTGGAAAAGACGTAAATGGACGGTCTGCTGTCTTGCTATGCGGTATCAGTAGCGAGCGTTTGACTACGAGAGCCGAGCGCCGTGAATCAAGCCCGTCTTTGTGCTTAATGTGGCTGAATGTGTGTATTTGTGGGGACTGCCTCTTGTGAGGCAGTCCTTTTTTCCTGTTTTGGGTCACGTTTCCTATCGTAGGGGCGTGTTGCAGAGCGCAGCGAATCTGAAATCGAAATGATTGCCGGTGGCAATCATACATTGATTCAATTATGATCCGCCCGCACACAGCCAACGGCTGTGTCATCGCGAGGACGAAGTCCGTGGCGACCTCCCGGTACAATGTAACAAATCGGCAGATTGCCGCAGGAGATTGCCACGTCACCCCTGCGGGGTTCCTCGCAATGACATAAAGCATCATCCTTTTATATGGACATATTACATACCCCAAAATGAAAGAAAGGAGAAGAAGAAAAATGCGTAAGAGCACCCTGCACGGAGGTGCGCCGGCATAAAGCGGCGCGGGAATACCGCTACGTGCGGTATGTACTATGGGTAAGAGAAGCCAGCCGGAACAGTTTTTAACTGCTCCGGCGTTTGTATGAAAGGAGAACTTATGAAGAACACTTTTCGGATCATTCCTTCTTTTCCTGAGTTTGTATCAAAATGGAAAACGGCGCAGTCGCTGGACCGCGCCGTCATCACCCCCAGCATGTTCCTCGCGTCGGAGGATGAATGTCTGCTGCAGGAGGCGGTGGGCGAGCTGACAGACGAGCTGCTGAAAAGAAACGCCGTACCCACTACGGGTACTGTTCCCTGCATCAACCTGAGCCTGCGCCGTCAGCGGCACTTTGCCGAGGAATTTCACCGCATGTACACGACCCTGAAAAATCACGCAGGCTTCTGCAACGATTTCAAGGGCATCGTGGCGGTGGATCTGACGGATTGGGCAAGCTGCGGCATGGACGAGGACTTGGATGCGGTGCTGAGCTACCTCAAGGACACTCAGCACGACCGCTTCTACATCTTCTACGCCACCACCTCTGAGCCTGACAAGCTCAGAAACATCCTGCAATTCTACTTCACGGTGCAGCCCCACTTCCTGAAGCTGGAAAAAGCATCGGAGCTGCTTTCCTATGCGGTCAGCAAGCTCAGAAGCGAGTACAGCATCCGACTGGACAACCAAGCCGAAGCCTCTCTCGGTCAGGTCATCCGCGCTGTCGTCAAGGCAGGCGGCTACCGCGGCATCGGCTCGGTCAGCAGCATGTGCCGCGACCTTTCCTATCAGCTGCTGAGCGAGGGCAGCCGCACCATGGACAGTGCTTTTATCGCAAATTACAAGCAGAGCGCCATCCACACCGAACGCAAACCCACCAAGCCCGTTGTCGGTCTGATTAAGTAAGGAGGACATGATGAATACCAAATATCACAAGTATTTACCCCTTGAGGTTCGCCAGTCCAGATGGGCGACGGACGCGGAAATTCAGGGCAGTGCCACCAAAATCGACCTGACCCAGCCCTACACCGCCAGCGGCATCCCCGTCTTCTCCGACGGCAAGACCATGTTCACCGATGCCGCTGACTCCCACACCTTGATTTACGGCAGCTCAGGCTCGAAGAAGACCCGTCTTTTCGTCTTCCCCACAGTCTGCTCCCTGCTGCAGGCGGGGGAAAGCTGCATCATCACTGACCCCAAGGGCGAGATCTACGACCGCTGCGCCGGTCTTGCCCAGCAGACGGGTCACAAGGTGGTGGTGCTGAATCTGCGTGACCTTTCCGTCTCCGACGGCTGGAATCCGCTGGCTGAGCCTTATTTCCTCTACAAAAATCCCGAGACCCGCGACCTTGGCATCTCCCTGCTGAACGATTTCATCGAAACGCTGGCAAATAAGGGCAGAAACAAGGTCGCCGACCCCTTCTGGGCGGCAACGGCAGCGTCGCTGTCTCTCGCGCTGCTGCTGATCCTCTTTGAGAGCGCCAAGTCCGTGGACGAGGTGAACATCAGCAACTTCATGAATCTGTGCTACGCCTTCGGCAACCGCACCGAGGAACGCTTCCTGACCCACCTGATGCAGGAGATCCCTCAGGACTCTCTGTGCGCCATCAATCTGCGCAGCATCCTCAACGCGGCGGATCGGACAAGACAGTCCATTCAGGTGTCGTTGTTCTCCTACGTGAACAACTACATGATCAACCAGACCCTGCAGCAGATGATCAGCGCGTCTGATTTCAGCTTCAGCGAGCTGGCGAAGCAGCCCTTTGCGCTGTTTCTGATCCTGCCTGATGAGACCACCAAGTACAATGATCTGGTCGCCACACTGGTCTCCCAGAGCTACCAGATCTTCATTCGCGAGGCGCAGCTGACGAAAACCAAGCGTCTGCCCATCCGCATCAACTACGTTCTGGACGAATTTAACAACATTCCGCCCCTGCCCGATGCCGACGGCATGCTGTCCGCCGCCCGCAGCCGCAACATCCGCTTCTTCCTCGTGGTGCAGGGCTACATGAACCAGTACGGCAACGATGCGGACATCATCCGCGCCAACTGCTCCAACTGGGTCTTCCTGACCAGCCGTGACGTCAAGCTGCTCACGGAGCTGAGTGAGCTGTGCGGCAACGGCAACGACGGCGGACCGCTGATCAGCACCTCACAGCTGCAGCGGCTGAACAAGGAAAAGGGTGAGGCACTGCTGCTCTTCGGCAGAAATTATCCCTATGTGGGGCGTTTCCCCGACATCGACGAGTACCAGTTCCCCAAGCTGGAAGCCCCTGCCTTCCGCAAGAAGGTCAGACGCAAATTCCCCTTCAAGACCATCGTTTCCATTGTGCAGGACAACAAGGAAAATCTTCACAACTGGTTTACTGACTGAAAGGAGTGACCGCTATGATCATTACCCCTACCTTTATTGAGAAGACCCGCGACGGCAAAAGCGGTGTCGATATCTATACCAAGCTGCTGGACGAGCGCATCGTGTTCGTGTTCGGTGAGATCACCGCGGACATGGCGTGCAGCGTCATCGCACAGCTTCTGCTGCTGGAGACCGCCGATCCGAAGAAGGACATCCAGCTCTACATCAACAGCCCCGGCGGCTCTGTCACCGCGGGTCTGGCGATCTACGATGTGATGAAGCGCATCTCCTGCGACATTGCCACCATGGCGGTCGGGTCGTGTGCGTCCATGGCGGCGGTGCTGCTGGCTGCCGGCACGCCCGGCAAGCGTTACGGTCTGGAGCATTCCGAGGTCATGATCCACCAGCCCCTCGGCGGGGCGCAGGGTCAATGCACGGATGTTCTGATCCACGCCGAGCGCATCGCCAAGACCCGCGACACCCTGAACGGGCTGCTCGCTCAGTTTACGGGCAAGAGCCGCGAGGAAATCGCCGCCGACACCGAGCGGGACAAGTTCCTCGATGCCGCCGAAGCCAAAGCCTACGGTCTGATCGATCACATTCTGTGATCGGTCAGACGCAAAAACACCCGGCAGACATTGTCTGCCGGGTATGCATTATGCATGTTCTTTCACTTTTTTGCGGGTAACGGCAAAATACACATGATAGAAAACTACGATGTAGATCAAAAACAGCACCACAACACCAAGGGGATACAGCACGGGGTTGCCGCCCACCAGATTGTAGAGAATGTCGTAAGGCGTGCCGTCGCCGCGCATCAGGAACATATAGTTGTAGTCCACCAAGTGGTTGACGCCGTATGCCACAACGCAAAAGGTCAGCAGCACCCCGAAGCAAAGACCGATGTTCTTTCGCTTCATGCTTGCCATGCCGGAAAAGGCGATGTAGAGCGAAGCAAATCCCGCTGTGGTGTGGGTGATGCCGGAGAGAACATTGTTAAAGCTCAGAACGGGGTACGCAGCATAGTTCTGTCCTGCGCCGTAAGTGCCCGAAACCGCACCCAAAATGCCGAAAAGGAACACAAAATCCAGTGCCGCTTCCCGGATGCGTCCCTTGCAAAGGGCAGCCATGGGGATCGCCACCGCCTGCATGCTGCAAAGAAACAGCGGCAACAGATGCGTCCAGCCCCAAGGATCACGGTCGCGGATACACACAAAGAAGATCTCGAAAAGATCAAGGAATACGATCAGACCCCCTGCCCAGAGCAGCACCTTGTTCTTAACGGGGTCTGTATGGGGTCGGTTTTTGCGCCCGAGATACCACGCCAGTGCCACCATAATGACCATCAGGGTCGTCACAAACGTCAAATGTTGCCATGACAGAAAGCCCTCCGGCTCCCGCTGGTAGCCACCGATACCGAAAAATTCTTTCATATCCGTTCCTCTTTTCGACAGTTTTGGATATTTGTCATTATACCACCAAAAGTGTCATCCGTATATATGAAAGTTTATACAGCCTTATCGGTTGATCGCCTGCTTCAGTTTTTGAGCAGCCTCCTGCCCCTCGCTGCGGAAATTGCGCAGGGTGACCGGCGTACCGGCGCAAAGCTGTCGGCTTTGATCGTCGATGCGCAGGGGTACAAATTGCAGCAGCTTGCCGGTTTTCTTGTAGTACAGCTCACCCATGCACAAAAAGCCCTCGTAGATCTCGCTGGGCTGATCATAGCCGGCAGTGTAATGCACATCCGGGTAGATCACCAGACTTTCGCCCTGCAGCAGGCAGTTCAGTCCACGCTTGAGGGTGCTGATAGACTGGGTTCCCTCCCGGTAAACCGGCACGCCCTGCATGGAGCGCATCAGCGGCGGGTCGATCCAGCTCATGATGTGCGCCAGCAGGCTGAACTTCCTCGCCTTCCTGCCGTAGCGGGCAGCGAGGGTATAGCTTTTCATGTGCTCCACGGTCTTTTTGCGGTCAAAAAACACGTGGATGACCATGGGATGCACGTCAAAGGGCAGACATTTCAGGGTCGTGTACGGGCCGTGCATGTTCAGGTGACGGCAGACATACACCACCGGCTCGGCAGGCTGCCGGATATCCGTGGTATAGCGGCGGGTAAACGTGCGGAACACCCATTTGGCAAAGCGGGCATAGTTCCCCCAGAAGCGCTCCCGTCTTTCTGCCTGCACATTTGCCTGAATTGTTGCAGTCTCTCCCGCAGCAGCTTGGTGAAGGCATAGCCGTCCATTTTCGGCATCATCACGTCCAGCACCACAAGGTCAATATGCTCCTGATCCATCACTGTCAGGGCATCCTCGCCGTTTTCGGCTGTGAAAACCGTATAATTTTCCGCCTGCAGCACCGCCCTGAGCAGCATGCGGGTGTTTTTGTCATCGTCTACCACAAGGATCTGAAACATGCGGTTTCCTCCTGTTCATCGGGTATTTGGGGTCATTTTACCATTTCTTGCTAAACTGAAACGAAACAATACCTTTATTTTAAGAGAAGTACGCCTGCAGGTCAAGAGGGATGTGATCTGCAGCTTGGTCTTTGGAATCTCCCCCGACCTAAAAAACATGCCACCGGCATGTTTTCTTAACGCCCTTTCGATTCCCGTACGGCAAAAAATAACACCACCCAAATGGGTGTGTCTGGGGACGGTTGCCTAATATTGGTCGCTGCCAGCTGCCCATACGGGCAACCGTCATCGCCCAATGGAATCTCCCACGGGCTAAAAACATGCCCCCGGCATGTTTTCTTAACGCCCTTTCGATTCCCGTACGGCAAAAAATAACACCACCCAAATGGGTGGTGTTATTTTTTGGTGACCCGTACGGGAATCGAACCCATGTTACCGCCGTGAAAGGGCGGTGTCTTAACCGCTTGACCAACGGGCCTGGTAGCGGCGACCTGACTTGAACAGGTGACAGACCGGGTATGAACCGGGTACTCTACCAACTGAGTTACGCCGCCATATTACTGCAAATCTCCGCGCTCGCAGAAATCAGCTTTGTCATTATACTGGAAGTTTTCCCATTTGTCAAGGGAAATATTTATATTTTCCCTAGGTTTTGTATAAAACTGCGCCCGGATCTTGCGATCCGGGCGCAGGGGTATGGATTACATATCGAACGGTTCCATGCCGAGGACGGGGTGACCGACCTCGCTCAGGTAGTTCAGCAGTTCCTCGGGATCTTCGGTGCAGACGGTCTCGTCAGCGATCATGTCGGTGAAGTTCTCAACACCGTACATCTCCAGAGCCGTTGCATCCAGACGCTCGCGCATCTGCTCCTTCAGAAGCTGGGGCATCCAGACGATACGGCCGGGGCCGCCTTCGGCTGCGATGAACTTCTTGGAGGAGATGAAGTGCTTGCCGTGACCCATGAAGCCGGGGGTCTGAACGCCGCCGCCGGTCATGGAAGCCATGTCGGAGAAGGTCATGCCCAGAGGCGTCATGCCTGCATGCTCACGGCAGGTGATGACAACGCCCATGGAAACGGGCTCAACACCGCAGATACACTCGAAGCAGCCGCAGGAGGTCATGGGATCCTCGAACAGGGAGTACAGCGTGATCTTCTCAACAGCACCGTGGGAGTACTTGTTGACCGCTTCGTCCATGGAGTCGTAACGACCCAGACGCTCGTCCTGGCAGCCTTCCTTGAGGATGGGCTGGCAGGGACCGTGGGGATCCAGCTCCTTGGTTGCCTTGGCATCCAGCCAGGAAACCGCGCCGCACAGACCCAGACGCTCGGGCGTAACGATACAGACGTGGCTGGGGGAGAATGCCTGACACATGATGCAGGTGTAGAATTCCTTGACAGACTCGTCGGTCATGGAAGCCAGTCTTGCGTCACGGGCATTGAAGATCTCATTTGCGTGGGCGCGCAGAGCCTTGTTCTGCTCAGCATCCACAACGATCTTGACCTGGCACTTGTCAGCGACAGCCTCGAACTCGCTCATGACCTTGGCATACAGAACCTCGCCAAGGTGACGGAACTTGAAGCCTGCCTCGAAGTCAGCCTTGCTGATACGAACGCGGATCATGTCACGCTGACCGGTATGCATAACGCCTTCGATGCAGTTGAGCCATGCGTGGATCTTACGTTCCATAACGGACTCGAAGTCGGGCTGCATTGCCTTGCCGGCGACCTCGATGGTGTAGGAAAGGGAAATCTTGGAGCCAACGGGGATCTCGTCGATCTCGGGACCGACGACTTCGATCTTGTGGTCTTCCACTTCGGCAGCTTCCTTGGTCTGAACCAGCTCGAAGCAGTCCACGCGGGAGCCGTCGACCTCGACCTGCATATCGCCGCGGCGGATGATCTCGCCCTCAAAAGCGGTAGCGTAGGAGACGGGGATGTCGATCTTGGTGATCTTCAGCTTGATGTCACGAGCCTCCAGGGAGGTTGCGTTCCACTTGGAGGTGTCCAGCTGCTGGATCAGGGACTTGGGAACACGGAACATGTTCTCGGTCTCGTTGGAGATGACGGGGAAGCCCAGCTGGATGGCGCCGGCACCGTAGGAAACGATCTCGTCAGACAGGGACTTGTAAGCGTTGACGAAAGCGCGGACGCGGTTCATGGTGTAGGCATACAGTGCCTTGGTGTCGCCGGGCTCGATAGCACCGAAGATCAGCGCAGCACGCAGAGCGACGGAGACAACGTGGATCACGGACTGATCCTCGTAGCCCAGAGGCACAACGCGGACGCCCTCGCCCAGATTCATGCCGGCTTCGTGGCAATGGCGGATGGATGCGCCGGTCAGGGTGACCAGAATGCCCTGTGCCTGATAGGACTTGGCAAGCTCCACGGTCTCAGCGGGGTTCTCGGCACCGCCGATGATAACAGCAACGCCGGGAATATCGCCGGTAACCAGAGGCAGACCCAGATTACGGACGAATGCGTCGGTCAGGAAGCCCATTTCGGGCTCTGCATAAGGCTCAGCACCGTGCAGGTACTTCAGAACCTCCAAAAATTCTGCGCAGAGGGCAGATGCAACACCGCTGTCGAATGCGTCCTGCAGACGGGGGTTGCGGGTCATCATGGGCTTGATGTCGTTCTCAAGGGCTGCCTTCAGCTCGCCCAGATTGTTGATCTTCTTGCCGGTGATGGAGTAGTAGCAGGGCAGGTTGTAAGCAGTGCCGGGATAAGCGACAGGCTCAGCTTCGCCGTAGGTAGCGATGGCCTGATCGATGGCGGCTACGGTACGCTCATAGTTGTAGTCGTTGCCGTTAAAAACTCTATCAAAAAGTGTCACGGTTTATTCCTCCTGTTAATTTTTTCTGTCATTCCGAGCCAGTGCGCACACTGGCGTGGGAATCCGTTCTCCTGCGGCTTTATGAGCCGCGCGATGCTCTGCATCGCAGGGAATGCGGATTGCCACGTCGGGCTTCGCCCTCCTCGCAATGACATCCATTTTGTTAGTCGCGGTCGAGGACCTGCTTGATCCTCCGGATTTCTTCGATTGCTGCGGGGCTGAAGTCGTAAGGTGATTTTCCGTTGCGGTCGGCGTCCATGATCTCGGGGTTGTAGTGGATGAAGCCCAGAAGGTCTTCCGCCGGGATCGAGTCGCGGATGAAGGCTTCATCCCGCTCGTCGCGGATCTTGTTTGCCACCACGCGGACGCGCTTGATGCCCAGATCCGCTGCCAGACGCTTGACGTTGCGGTACGTCTGCACGCTGCGGCTGCCCGGCTCGATGACCACGATGAACTGATCCATGTTCGCCGCTGTGCCGCGACCCAGATGCTCCAGACCGGCTTCCATATCCATGATGACCACGTCGTTTTTACGGTAGGTCAGGTTGGAGAGGATCGCCTTGAGCATCACATGCTCGGGACAGACACAACCGGTTCCGCCCACATCCACAGTGCCCATGACCAACAGCTTGACGCCGTTAATGTCCTTCGCGAACTTCTCCGGGATGTCGGAAACATCCGGGTTGAGCTTGAAGAACTTATTAAATTCATTGGCGCCGGTGCGCTCCTCCACGAGATCGCGCATCTTGGAGATGGGGATGATGGAATCCACTTCCTCCTGACTCAAGCCAAGTGCCAGACCCAGATTGGCATCGGGATCCACATCGGCTGCCAGAACGGTTCTGCCCTCGTCTGCGTACAGACGGGCAAGCGTGGAGGACAATGTGGTTTTGCCCACACCGCCCTTGCCGGTAATTGCAACTTTCATTGGAAAATGACCTCAAAATTAAGTAATATACGCACCTGCGGAAAATCCGCTGAAGTAATCGGTGAGAGATTTTTTCGCAGATGAAGGATTGGAAGCCGAAGGTGTACTAATGTACATCGAGGTTTTCAATCTGCACATATGCGGAAAAAGATCCAGCGATTAGATACCCAAGGCGGCGCGCTTAGCCTCAATGCAGGCGATCATCTTGTCGCCCAGAGACTCGATGTCGGTATCGACGACGAACTTCGCCTCGACCCACTCCTTGATGCCATCTTCGCCCTGGAGAAGTCTGGTGACTTCCTCAGAACCCTTGGAATAGGGATCGACGCCAAGGAAGGTCTCGATGCCGGTGGCAACGACGTAGTTACCGATGGAAACAGCCTTTTCGGACATCCATTCGGGAGCGCAGCCCACCACGGGAACCTGAGAAATGTTGATGCCCCAGTCCTTCGCGATGTCGGAAGCAAGGATCATCATACGGGAAATGTCAACGCAGGAGCCCATGTGCAGCACGGGAGGAATGTTTGCCAGCTCGCAAACGCGCTTCAGACCTGCGCCGCAGTACTCACGAGCCTGAACGGGATCCATCAAGCCTGCCTTGGCAGCAGCCTGAGCGGAGCAGCCGGTGGTGATGACGATGATGTCGTTCTCCAGCATCTTCTTCATCAGCTCGATGTGAGCGGTGTCAGGACGGATCTTGGGGTTGTTACAGCCGACCATTGCGACAGCACCGCGCAGAACGCCGGAGTGGACACACTCGATCAACGGCTTGGTGGTGCCGAACTCATCCAGCTGGGAGTTGGCGACGGTATCCAGAACCTTCTTGATGGCTTCGACGGAGTAACCGACTCTTGCCTTCTGCTTCTGGTTGGGGATATGTACCAGCTCGGGATTGCGGTTCTTGAAGTTCTCGATTGCCAGCTTCACGATCTTCTTTGCGCTCTCGTCAGCGGTCTCAGCGTGGAACTGAATGAACTCGGAGTCGGGAATACGGGCAACGGGAGAAGTGGTGATGAACTTGGTGTGGAAGCACTTGCTCAGGGGGCCCAGTGCGGGGAAAATACACTGAACGTCAACGACGATGGCTTCGCAAGCGCCGGTGAGAACAACGTTCTCCTGGTTCAGGTAGTTACCTGCCATGGGGATGCCGTGACGCATGGTGACTTCGTTGGAAGTACAGCAAACGCCGGAAACGGTGATGCCCTTTGCGCCCATGCTCTTTGCGTAGGCGATCATCTCGGGATCGTTTGCAAAGTGGACGACCATTTCGGAGAGGCTGGGGTCATGACCGTGGACGACGATGTTGACGTTGTCCTTTTCCATAACGCCGATGTTTGCCTCGGTATCGATGGGACGGGGCGTGCCGAACATAACGTCGGAGAACTCAGTGCCCATCATGGAGCCGCCCCAACCGTCGGAAAGACCTGCACGCAGAGCCTGACGGATCAGCGCTTCCGCAAGGGAAGAACAACCCATGTGGGTCATGTGCATGGACTGAGAAACTTCGCGGTCGATGGCGCGGGGTCTGATCTCAGCGTCATCCCACAGCTTCTGGGTATGCTCGGGAGCGCGCTCGGTAAACTTCTGGTAGCCGAAGGGCTTGCCGTACTCCAGCAGACCGATCTCAGCCATCTCGTGTGCCAGATCGTAAATGTCCTTGCCTTCGGTCTCGACGCCCCATTCCTTGGCGATGCGGATCAGCTTTTCAGGATCCTTGACCTGATAGTTGCCGCCTTCCTTGGTCTGGTGCAGGGTGTGCATGATCTCACGGCCGTGGTCAGAGTGCGTTGCAGCACCACCGGCGGTAAAGATCAGATAGTTACGTGCAACGATGCCGTGCACGTCGCAGCCGCAGATGCCTCTGGGTGCCTTGGGGGTGATGCGGCAGGGTCCCATGGAGCAGATACGGCAGCAGGTACCGGCTTCGCCGAATCCACAATGGGGAGTCTGATCCTTGACTCTCTTCTGCCAGGTGTCAGCGCCGACCTTATTCGCGGTTTCGAGCAGTGCGTCGGTGGCAGCTTCCATCTCTTCGACAGTCGTTGTGAATGCCCAATCCTTCAATCTAGTTTCCTCCTAATCTTTAAGTGACCGCTGCGCGCAAGGCGCATTGGCCCATAGTGTATCGATAGTATTGTACTATTAAAGCCACCGATTGTCAATGCCGCATTTCGCCTGAAAACACACATTTTTCCCATCCCCCGCCGGGGGATATTTACTATTTTCCCAGCAAGCGGCAAGGATGGGAACTTTTTTCATTTTTTCTCACATTTTTGTTATTTCTGTAGGGCGGAAACGCAACAACCATGTCATTGCGAGGAACCCCGCAGGGGTGACGTGGCAATCTCCTGCCACAATCTTCCGAAAACCCGTCATCCTGAGCGGAGTGAAACGGAGTCGAAGGATCTTCGCACCGATTTTACTGCAAGGGTCATTGCCGGTGCGTAGATTCCTCGACTACGCTCGGAATGACAAGCTTGTAAGACGCTACCGGGAGATCGCCACGGACTTTGTCCTCGCGATGACACCGAAATCTGAGACAAAGCCGAAACAAAAAGGAGACCGCTTTCGCAGTCTCCTTTTCTTTTACATCAGGGAATGGATGATCAGCAAAATGACAGCCAAGCCTAGGGTAATCCCGCCGGAAATCAGCAGGAAGCCGTAGCCCTTGACCCGCTTTTCCTTGCGTTTTTCCACGTATTCGCTGTAGCGCTCATGCTTACGGCTGCCAGCCGGAACAAACATATGGGCGGTGGACTTCAGCGCGTAGCCGATGCCGTCCAGCGCGCCCTCATTGGTCGCCCAGATCAGACCGCCGACACAAAGCAGCAGAATGCCGGAAACCGTCAGTCCGTCGCACGCCATACGCAGGATCAGCTTCCAATCGCCGGTATTCCAGTCAACACGGCACAAGAACCATGCCAGCATGGCGGTAACGAACAGCACGCAGGAGCCATACCTGATCAGTCCTTTTTTGACGTGATCGCTCACAGACCCAGCTCCTTCTTGTAGCGCAGCTCCTCTTCGTCGTTGCAGTAGACGAAGTGACCGGGGGTCAGCTCACGAAGGCTGGGCTGGCTGACGCTGTAGTCATGCTCTGCCAGAGGATTATAGGTAATTCTCTGACGGGTCTTCTCTGTGTTGGGGTCAGGCAGGGGGATGGCAGACAGCAGGCTGCGGGTGTAGGGGTGCAGAGGATGGGCAAACAGCTCATCCGAGGGAGCCAGCTCCACCATCTTGCCGAAGTACATAACACCGATGCGGTCGGAGAAGTACTTGACGACAGAAAGGTCGTGGGCAATGAACAGAATGGTCAGATCCAGCTTGGCACGCAGCTCATTCAGAAGGTTGATGACCTGCGCCTGAATGGACACGTCCAGCGCGGAGATAGGCTCGTCTGCGATCAGCAGCTCGGGCTGCATGATGACGCTGCGGGCGATGCCGATTCTCTGACGCTGACCGCCGGAAAATTCGTGGGGATAACGACCGGCATGCTCACGCACCAGACCGACCAGCTCCAAGATCTCAAAGACCTTCTCCTCGATGTATGCCTTGTCCTTGATGCCGTTGATCACAAGACCCTCGGCGATGATCTCCTTGACGGTCATACGGGGGTTCAGAGAAGCGATGGGATCCTGGAAGATCATCTGGATCTGGGTGATCAGCTTGGTCTTCTTGGCAACGCGCAGCGCATCCTTGTACTGCTTCTTCAGGGCGGGCAGCTCCTCGGCAGAGGCGGCAGCCAGCTTAGGCTCGTACTCCGCCTTGACCTGCGCCATCAGTTCCTTGGCATACTCCCGGTCGGAGTGGCGGTGGTCAAAATCTGCCTTCTTGATCTCCTCCTGCAGTTCGGCGATGCGGGCAGTGCAGGCGGCGATGCGCTCGTCCATATCAACAGGCTTTGTCTTCTTCAGCTGGGAGATAGTCTTACGCAGACCGCTGATCTCCTGCTTGTAGGCAAGGGTGCCGGCGCAGATGCGCTGACCCTTGAAGTAGATGCTGCCGGAGGTGATGTCATAGATCTTGATGATGGAACGGCCGGTGGTGGTCTTACCGCAGCCGGATTCACCAACAAGACCGAAAACCTCGCCCTTCTTGATGTCGAAGCTGACATTGTCCACAGCCTTGGTCGGCCCAAAGTACTGGCACAGGTTCTCTACACGCAGCAATGTTTCACGGTTATTGCTCATTGGTAGCACCTCCTGCCTTCTTCTTCATTCTTTCGATGCGGTCGGTGATGATCTTGGGGATCTCCACCTTGGGTGCATCGGGGTGGAGCAGCCATGTTGCCGCGCGGTGAGTCTCGGAGATCTCAAACATGGGCGGCTGCTGCTCAAAGTCGATCTGCATTGCGTACTTGTTACGGTCTGCAAATGCGTCACCGACGGGGGGATAGATCATGTTGGGAGGCGTGCCGGGGATGGCATCCAGCTTTTCCTTGGTGTCAAGGTCGGGCATGGAGCTGAGCAACGCCCATGTGTAGGGATGGCGGGAATCATAGAACACATCCTCCGCCGTGCCGTACTCAACGATCTTGCCCGCGTACATAACCGCAATATCGTCAGCCATATTCGCCACGACGCCAAGGTCATGGGTGATGAAAATGACGGACAGATTGCGCTTTTCCTTCAGGCGGTTGATCAGCTCGAGGATCTGTGCCTGAATGGTCACGTCCAGCGCGGTGGTAGGCTCGTCACAGATCAGGATCTCGGGGTCAGCCGCCAGCGCGATGGCGATGACGATTCTCTGACGCATACCGCCGGAGAACTCGAAGGGATACTGGTAATAACGCATACGAGGCTCGGCGATGCCCACCTCTTCCATCAGTTTGATGGCTCTTTCCTTCGCCATGGCGCGGGTGACCACGTAGACGACCTTGGAAGCCTTTTCCTTCAGGAAATCAACGATGGCAATGCTTCTTGCACGGAAATCCACAGATTCCGCGTTCTCAACGTAACGCAGGTAGCTGCTTTCCAGCTGGGAAATGGTCTTGAGGATATCACCCTTCAGCTCGTCGAGGTCGAGGACGTTCTTGGGAACGACCTTCCAGTCGACGGTCTTACCCCGGGCAATCAGAGCCTCGCGACGCTTGGACTGACGCGCAAAGCGGGCTTCCTCCTGCGGATTGCGCTTGCTGTAGTAGAAATACTTCTCAATGGCATTGAGCAGGGTGGAGCTGAAGGTGTAGGCGATGCTGTCCTTGTTCATTTCCAGACGGTCGATGGAATCGCCCACCAGCTCGGACAGGAACTTCGCATACTTGACAGCACCCGCCTTGGTGAACTCGCCGGAGAAGAAGGTCTTCGCCTTGGCAAGCTCCGGGAGCAGTGCCTTCTTGCGATCCAGACACAGCCGGAAGGAGTGGGCAACGCCCTCTGCTGCCAGTGCGAGGAAATCGTCCATGAAGTTCTCGTTCAGGTACTTCAGGGTCTGCTCGTTCAGCTCTGCGATGTTGCGCAGGCTCAGATCCTCACCGGGATTACGCAGGGCGTAGAAGCCGATACGGAAGAAGTCGGGACGGGTCTGTGCCACCATTTCGGACAGCAGGGCTTCCAGCTCCTGCAGCACCGCGGTAACGCTGGTGGGCAGCGTCTCCTCGCCCTTCTTGTACTCCTTGGCGGCAGAAGCAAGCTTCTTGGACAGCTCAGCCAAACGCTCGCTGTACTTGGCGGTGAAGAAGGGATCCTTGATGTTCTTCAGCTTGGAGCGGAACTCCCGCAGCATGCCCTTGACGTCCACCTTCTGCTTCTTTTCCACCAGGAAAAGGAAGTCCTTCAGGGCGGCGACCATGTCCTCGGCGCGGTTTGCGGACTCGTTGTAGCTCTGCTCCAGACGGTTCGCCTGAATGCAGAACTTGTCGAAGGTCTCCGCCAGCTCCTTTGCCTTGGCTGCGTCGCCGGTGGCAGCTGCGATGCTGCTGCGCAGCAGCTCGAGAACGCGGTTAAATTCCCGACGTGCTTCCCTGCGGCTGGTCTTGTTCTTCAGCAGCATGGCTTCGGTGATCTGCTTGCCGATCTTGACGATGGGGTTCAGGCTGGACAGGGGATCCTGGAAGATCATGGAGATCTCGTCGCCACGGATCTTGCACATATCCTCTTCGGAGATCTTCAGCAGATCCTTGCCGTTGTAGATGATCTCGCCGCCCTCGACGATGGAGTTGCCTGCCAGAATGCCGAGGATCGCCTTGGAGGTGACAGACTTGCCGGAGCCGGATTCGCCGACGATCGCCAGCGTTCTGCCCCGCTCCAGATCAAAAGAGATGTTACGAACGGCCTTCAGGGTACCGCTGGAGGTACGGAAGGAGATTTTTAAGTTTTTAACTTCGAGAATCTTATCCATAGTTTAATCCTCCACGCCACGCAGTGCCGGGTTGAAGGCATCGCGCAGGCCGTTGCCGAACAGGTTGAAGCAGATCATCAGCAGGCTGATGACCAGCGCAGGATACAGCATCAGGTGGGGTGCGTTGACGTAAATGCCCTTTGCGTCGGACAGCAGCGTACCCAGAGAGGTGGCGTCTGCCGTACCCAGCTTGACGATGCCCAGGAAGGAGAGCATACTCTCGGACATGATGGTGCCGGGGATGACCAGCGCGGAGGAGGTGATCAGCGTACCCAGAGTGTTGGGGAAGATGTGCTTCCAGATGATGCGGCTGTCAGATGCGCCCAGCGTGCGGGCTGCCATGACATATTCCTGATTCTTAAAGCGGTAGAACTGGGTACGGACGCGGTAAGCCGTGCCGATCCAGCCCGTGACCACGTAGGCAAACAGCAGACATGGCACGGGTCCCAGCTTTTTCGCCAGATGAATCTGGAACAGCGTTGCCACAATGATGAAGGGAACGCCGTTCAAAATATCGGAAATACGCTCCAAAATCAGGTCGAGCGTGCCGCCGTAATAGCCTTCCACCGCGCCGTACAGTGCGCCGATGACGAAGTTGATCAGAGAAACGGAAACCGCGACCAGCAGGGATAGCTTGATACCGCCGGCGATACGCAGCGCCAGATCATAGCCCACAGAGTCTGTACCCATCAGGTAGTCGGGCAGAGCACCGTCGTTGACATACTGGAACCAGTTGTAGTACAGAACGCGGATGCGGTACTGTGCCGTTTCCACGCTGCCGCCGCCCCAGTACTTGTAGTAGACGGGGTTGCCGTCGGCATCACGCAGGTAATTGTCCTCAAGGACCATGTTTTCCTTGTACTTCAGACGGGTAGCCTCGCCCCATTCGTTGACGGTAACGGGGTAGAGTCTGGCATTGGTCTTGTACCAGTAGTTTGCATTGTTGACATCGACACACCACTCGTTATCCGCGATCAGGGGATAGAGCAGTTGCTTGCCGGTGGCTTCCTGCCATGCAAGGATGTCCTGCAGCTGATGCTGCTCGATGTCCTTATAGACGAAGCCCACTTCCAGATAGCTGTCGATTCTGCCGGGCCAGACAGTCTGCTCCTGACGGGTGCCGTCGATGAAGGTCTCGGGATCACCGATCTCCAGAACGGGCTGGTAGGGGCTGTCCATTGCAGAATCCAGCTTCAGGTTACCCTTGCCCTCCCAGTCCTCGGCGGCAACGCCAAGACCCAGAGCGTAGATCAGGTTCTTCTCGGAGAACTCACGGGAAACGCCGCCGTCCATGATGCCCAGATTGTCCCGCAGCCATGCGATGCGGGAGGGCTTTCTGGCATAGGTATCGTCCATGAAGCGGGAGTCATGGTTGGTGATCAGCAGCGGAGCGATAAATGCATACAGGAAAATGCACAGAATGATGACGGTGGCAACGACGGATGCCCGGTTCTTGCGGAAGCGGATCCATGCGTCCTTGAAATAGCCGATGGGCTTATCATCAAACTTCTTGTCGGAAATGCGCTCACCTTCGTGGATGAAGGAAAACTTTTCCGCAGGGATCTGAGGGATGTTCTTATTCAGTTCTGCCATCTTACTTTTCCCCCATTCTGATACGAGGATCGATAAAGCCGTAGCTCAGGTCAACGAGAATGTTGGCAAGCAGACCGATGCCGGTGTAGAAGATACAGTCGACCATAAAAACGTCGTAGTCAAACAGGTTGATGGACTGCATATACAGCTTGCCGACGCCGGGAACGTTAAAGATCTGCTCAATGATGAAGGAGCCGCCCAGAATGCCGACAAAGGAAGAAATGATGGTCGGCAGGATGGGGACCATGGCGTTTTTCAGGGCGTGGCGGGCTGTTGCCTGGGCATGGGTCAGACCCTTGGTGCGTGCCAGCAGCATATAGTCAGAGGTCAGGGTCTCGGTCAGCTCGGCACGGGTGAAACGGGTCAGACCTGCGATCGAGCCGAAGGACAGTGCCAGAACCGGCGCGATCATACTGTGGAACATCTTCCACGAGAACCAGCTGCCGCCTGCATCTGCCAGAGAGCTGACGTCCATGGGCAGCCAGCCCAGCTTGAAGTACAGGAAATACTGCACCAAAAATGCGTAAACGTAGGACGGGACGGAAACGAAGATCATAACTGACGTACTGATCAGCGTATCCTGCCATCTGTTTTTACGAATTGCCGCGTAGATACCCAGCAGAATGCCGATGGGGATCGAGAACAGCAGGGAATAGACGTTAATGAGAACGGTCGGTGCCAGACGGCTGGTCAAAACCTCCAGTGCGTCAACGCGGAACTGGATCGCCCAGGAAGTGCCGAAGTCGCCTTCCGTAAAGACGTTTTTCAGGTAGATGCCGTACTGCTTCAGAAGCGGTTCGTTGTAGCCCAGCGCCTCCCAACGCTCCAAGATCGCCTGCTTTTCACTTTCCTTCTGCGGCATTTCCCGGGGCAGGGCGCGGATGAGCATGAAGCAGATGGTGGTGATGACAAACAGAACGAAGATCATCAGCAAAATTCTTTTGATGACGTACTTTGTCATTTTCATTGCACATTTCTCCTTTTTCGGATTTTCTCGGTATGGCTTCCAAGGTGAATCTTCTGTTCTTCGCTGCGGATTGTAGCTGCTTGCAATCCAGAGCGAAAAACAGCAGCGATACGGATCCATTTTAGTTGCAATCGCAACATTTACCCTAAAGTCACGACAAGCGGACCGGCAAAAAGCCTGTCCGCGTTGCTTTGATCTATAGCACTCAAATCCGGGAGGGGCGATTGCCCCTCCCGGACGATGGAGCGATTCAGAAACGGAATGCAGAAGCGCAGATTAGGTGTACTTCAGCTCGTTGTTCTGAGAATTGCAGTACTCTGCCCACTCAGCATCGTTGTAGTTGTAGGTAGCCAGACGCAGGCCGCCCCAACCGTACATGATGTTGTAGTCTTCAGTGTAGTAGTTCAGCTTGTAAGACAGCATGGAGCAGATGGTGGTGCCGCACATGGGGATACGGTAGAACTTGTTCAGGTACAGGTATTCCATGTCAGCAGTGACCTGCAGCTTGGTCTCGAAGGAGGAGTTAGCGAACTGGCCGTTGCCCATCAGAGCGCCGGACCACTCCTGCCAAGTCATGGTGACATCCTTACCCTCGACATTCAGGGTCAGCTCTTCGGTCTTGGGATTCCAGTTAGCAGCCTCGTTGATATCGTACTGATCGGGATCGCAGTAGACCTGGAAGTTACGGAAGGGATAGAAGGCAGCGCCGCCCCATGCGCCCCAGCCGATAGCGTATTCGCCAGCGGGGACATCGCCGTAACGGTCATTGATGTTGCCAACAGCGATCAGATCCAGCTCGCCGAAGCCGGAGTCCTTCATAGCCTCGTTGAAGTAAGCCTCGAGCTTGGTGATCTGAGCCTCGTCAGCGGAGGTCAGAGCGCCCTTTGCCCAACCGACATTGATGACGATCTTGTCGCCCTTGTTGTACAGGCCGGCAGCGACCAGCTCATCGCAAGCGGTCTTCATCAGGTTCTTGGCTTCGGTCATGTTCAGACCGTTGACGGACTTGTAAGCTTCCTCCAGGGTTGCGTATGCCTTGCCTTCGCCGTATTCAACGCCGTACAGCTTGCAGATTGCTTCCATAGCGGGAGCGGACTTACGGTACTGGGATTCGGGGTTGTTGTAAACGTCGTAGTAGTACAGGTTGTTCATCAGGGAGTATGCGGGGGTGTAGCCTGCGGTAGCCTTGACGAAGTCTGCACGGTCGATTGCCAGAGACATTGCCTTACGGAAGGACTCGTTGGTCAGAACGACGGAGTTGGTGTTGCCCTTGGACTTATCCATTTCCTTCAGGTGATCCAGGTTGGTGTTGAAGAAGAAGGACATGGTGTAGGTCTCGTCGGCCTTGTACATACGGTCAGAGCTGCCGTAAACGACCAAGTCGTCAGCCTCGGGTGCCCAGTCGTCCAGCTCGCCCTTCAGGAAGGCCTGCTTGACAGCTGCTTCGTCAGCGATGACGTCGATCACGACCTTGGTGGTCTGGTACTGCTGTACCTTCTTGCCGTCGACTTCGAAATCGGTGTAGGAGACCAGCTGGTCGTTAACCTTTTCCCAGTCGTACCAGTTCTCGTTCTGAACGAAAACGATCTGCTTATCAGTCTCCAGGGAGCCGATCTTGTAAGGACCATAGGACATGGTGGTTTCCTTGGAGGTGTTGTAGTTGGTGGTCTTCAGAGCACCGGTGGTGTCGTAGCCAGCCTCGTAGGTGGGCTTGTGAACGATCCAGTTGCTGGTGCAGGAAGTCAGGAAGTAGTTCAGCTCGATAGCGGTCTGGGTGACGTAACGGATGGTGTAGTCGTCAACCTTGTACAGACCGACGGTCTCGAAGTCAACAGCGGGGCTGATAGAGCCGTCGTGGACCCACAGAGCTTCCATCAGCAGTTCCTTCTGGGCAGCCTCGTCGGTTTCAGCCCAATTGATGCCGAAGGGAGCCAGGCAGCCGCCGACCAGAGCCTTAACGGTCTCCAGGTTCTCAGCGGTGACAAGGGTGTAGCCCAGGTAGTTTGCGTCGGCAGCAACAGCCTTCAGCTCTTCAGCTGCGGGTGCGCCGTAGGAGTTGACCAGATCGCTCAGGCTGTAGGAAGCCAGAGTCATAGCAGTGGTGGAAACGTTGATGTAAACGTGACCTGCAGCGATGCCGGCATCCAGATCATAGGAGTAATCGGGAGTCTCGCCTTCACCGTAAGAGGGAACCATTGCGTTGTAGATGGGGGACTTGGAGTTGTAGTACTCTGCGCCGCCTGCGACTGCGGACTCGCCGTCGTAGTACAGGTTAGCACGGTAGTTCTTCATCTCGGGGTCGAGCAGCAGCTTCATGGACTCGACGTAGGTGTCGGCGTTGATGATGTCGCCGTTTTCCCACTTCATCTTGTCGTTCAGCTTGATCTCGAAGACGTAGCCGGACTCAGTGCTGTTGGCATCCTTGCCTTCAGCAAAGGTGACGTTGTACTTGGTCAGGTCATCCTTGTGATCCTTGGTAACGTCGGTGATGGAAGTGGCTGCCAGATAGATCCACTGATAAACCTGGTTCTTGGAGTCCTTGATGGACATGTCGACCAGAGGAGTCTCAATGTATGCCATGATGGCAGAGTCACCGTTGGTGTCCCAGTTGTGGGGATTCCACTTGGTGCCAAGGCTGAGAGAGTAAGAATTATAGGTAAATTCACCAGTCTTGACAGTAGATTGTTCTTTACAGCCGGCGAACAGAGCCGCGACCATGACGACTGCAAGAACGAGTGCCAAAATCTTCTTCATAGTTTTTTCCTCCTTAAAATTTATTTATTCATGCTATGCAGGGGCGATTGCTCCGACCCACGAATAAATGTGAAGCTATTATACTCACCTGACACAGAAATGTCAATACACTTTTCACTTTTTTATGCATTCGATTGTAAAAATTGTGAAATTTTCTGTTTTCTTTTCGTCATTTTGCCATACATTCGCGGGCATCGACCGCTTTTTTAACGTGGACAACCGTCCGTCTGTGAAAATACAAAGGGGCAAAATGCGGTCAAATTTGTCCGTTTTGGGGTGACCGTACGCACGAAACAACCATGTGTGTCCACCACGGAAAACACATTTTCGCAACCCCGTTCACAGGTTGTATACATTTTCGTGTATATTTATGCGCGTTTGCGTTTATTTATATGATTTCGCTTCCACGATATTCCAAATACCCGACAGAATCGCTGCAGGGGACGGGTTTCCCGTCCCGCGGGAGGCGAAACGCTCCCTGCAACGGGAAACGTAACAAATACTGCCCACGGAGCGTAGGGCGGCAGCAAGCAGCCGCCCTACATTATAAATATATAAATAAAAAAATATCGAAAAGGGTATTTACATTTGCTTCCTGATGGTGTATGATAACCCCGAACAGAGTAGGAGACCTCGCGTGAAGTGCTGCCAAAATGGGGAGTTGTCTGGCAGACGAAGGATTTTTTCCGCGATGGGGTTTCCGCACCCGCTGCCCATAAAAGGATATCTTCCTTTATGAGAGGCGATACTCAGTAAGGCAACTGTCTGCTGAACTGCCAAAAATTTCCGGGTCTTGTCATATTTGCTCCCCTACGAATTTTCGCAGGGGCTTTTTTTATTGACCGGAGAGGCATACAGCAGCACCGCACCATCAAAGGAGGATCATTATGTCTACAACCCAAAGAAGCACCGCACTGTACCCCCATCCCTTTTCCCGCGATTACTGGCGTGACGCCGCCGCAGAGCTGAAAGACATCAGAATGCTGGTGGTCACTGCGCTGCTGATCGCCCTGCGCATCGCGCTGAAGCCCTTTGCCATCTACATCGGACCCCAGATGGCGATCCAGACCGCCACCCTTGCAACCGCACTGGGCGCCATGATCTTCGGACCTGTGCTTGCCATTCCCGCGGCGATCATTTCCGACACCATCGGCTTTATGATTTTCCCCACGGGTGACTATTTCCTGCCCTTTATGCTGACGGAGATCGCCAGCACCATGTTCTATGCCCTGTGTCTGTACCGCGCTAAGCCCTCTGCCACCCGCGTGATCATTGCGCGTTTTTTGATCTGCTTTGTGGTCAACGTGGTGCTGCAGCAGCTGATCTTTGCATGGCAGTACACCTACATGGGCAATCCCGACAAGGCAAAGGACACCATCACGGGTATCATGACTGTTGCCCGTATTTTCAAGAATCTGTTCTTCTTCCCCATTGAAGCGGTGGTCATCACCCTGTTCCTGAAGGTGCTCGTCCCCGTTTCCACCCGCATGAAGCTGACCTACAGCAGCGGCGACCTGCACTTCAGTGCCAAGCAGATCATCGCGCTGGTGCTGCTGGTCGTCGTGGGTGTGGGCAGTGCCATTGGCTACCTGACCTACCGCTATGAGGGTACTTCCCGCAGTGCCGACTACACCGATGCCCAGCGCATCGAAGCCAATAAGGAAAAGACCCAGCTTGTTCTCGACAAGACCGACGAGTGGGAAGGTGAGACCATCGTCTGCATCGTTGACAGCGCCTTCCGTCCCATGTTCGGCGAGGAGACGGATTATACGGTTTCCGTTTACATCCTCAATCAGGACATTCTCGATGCCGCTGTGGAAAAAACCAAAAACGACAAGACCCCTTATACCATGGACACCATTTGGAAATACTCCAAGAGCGGTCCTTCCAAGGATCCCTACGGCACGCTGACCAAGGTCGCCACCGTCACCTTCACGGAGGTGGAGGACACCGGCGAGATCCTTGAGTGGAATATCAAGGTCAAGCAGCCGCAGGCAAAGTGACTGCTTCTGCAAATTGACAATTCTGCCTCTTGCATATATAATATATATAATGTAAGAAACGAAAAGGAGTTATCACCATGCACATTCATCATGATCACATCGGCGGTCACACCCATGACCACGAACACGAGCATACCCACACCCACGAGCACACCCACGACGGTGTCACTCATTCCCACGAGCATGCCCATGTCCACGCACACGACCATGCCCATCCCCATGAGCATGAGCATCTGCATCACGACGGCACAGAGCATACCCACTCCCACGAGTGTGGCGGTCATTGCCACGAATGCCCCTCTCAGTGCGAGCATACCCCCATGGAGGAGCTGACCGCACTGATGAATTACATGGTCGGTCACAACGCCGCCCATGCCAAGGAGCTGGCAGATCTGGCTGCCCAGCTGGAAAAGATCGGCAATCATGTCGCCTATGAGCAGGTCATGGCAGCGGTTTCTGACTTTGAAAAGGGCAACATGCGCCTGAGCGTGGTGCTGCAGAGCCTGAAGTGAGGGAAAATTATGTGCCTTTCTACTGTTTATAAGAACGAAAAGACCGAGCCCAACGTCGTCATGCGCAACGTGATGGCGATCGAGTGCAAGGACGGCTGCGTGATCCTGACGGATCTGATGGAGCGCACCGTTGCCATTGAAGGGCAGCTGCTGTCTGCAAATCTTGTGGATGGCTTCGTTATCGTCAAAGAAACTGTCAGCTAATTCCGTCCGGATCGGAGCCGCTTCGATCCGGACTTTTTTAAGGAGAGAATACGCCATGATCTGCGAAAAAATCAAAGCGCGCAAGCAGGAATTGTTTCAAACACTTTCTGAACTGATTCAAATCGACTCCCAGAGCTTCGGGGCGCAGGGAAATGAGAAGCAGATTGCCTTTTTTATCGGTGAAAAGCTGCGCGAAATGGGCTATGAGCCGGATCTTTATACTCCGCTGGATATTCCCGGCATGACAGAGCATCCCGACTACTGGCCGGAGCACGACCTTGCGGAGCGCTACAACGTCAGCGCGGTGATCCCCGGCGCGGATCATTCCCGCCGCATCATGCTTGCCGCGCACAACGACACCGTGGCGGTGGGTGACCAAAAAAACTGGACGGTCGATCCCTTTGGCGGTGAGATCAAAGACGGAAAAATCTGGGGTCGCGGCGCGTGCGATGATAAGTACGGTATTGCGGCGGTGCTGTTTTTGCTGCGGCTTTTCCGGGATGAGGGTCTGCAGCTGCCCTGCGATCTGGTCTTTACCGCCTACTGCAACGAGGAATACGGCGGCAGTCACGGCGCGCTGGCGGCATGCCTGCGGTATCCGTGTGACGACGTGATCAATCTCGACTGCAAAAACTTTGAGATCTGGAGCTGCGCCGTTGGCGGCGAGGAGCTGAAGGCACATATCTGCACAACGCAGCCGGTGGACGATTGCGGCATTTTGCTGGAAGGTCTTGCGCTGCTGAAATCGGAATTTCTGCGTTTCCGTCAAAGACGTTATGATGAGCTGATGGCGCATCCGGAGTATGCCTGCACCGCGATCCCGGACAGCTCTGTCCGGTTTTTAGAGCTGCGCGCCGGCAATTCCGGCACGGATCTGAACCGCGCACACGCGGAGGTCTGCTATTACGCAGCTGCGGACAAGCCTCAGATCGACCGTGAATTTGCGGAAATGGCACGGCGGCTGAATACGCAGCTGACCCCTCTGGGCATGACCTTTTCGCACTTTGAAAAGCGCTGCCGCTTCTTCCATTTTGGAAAGTCCGAAAAGGAAAATCCCCTCATGGACAAGCTCATCGCCGCGGGCAAGCGGGCAAGCGGACGGGAGCTGAAGCCCTGCGGCTCTTGCCAGTCTGACCTTTCCATATTCCTCAAATACGGCAGCCCCCGCGCCTTTTCTTTCGGTATCGGAAGGGATTTCGGCGCCTACGGAGGTGCTCATCAGACCGATGAGTACATTGAGTGCGACCGTTTTCTGGAGTTTACCATGATCCTCGGTGAGCTGCTGTCTGCAAATCTTGTGGATGGCTTCGTCATCGCAAAGGAAAATTGAATACCAACCCGCCCCCTCGAACGAGGGGGCGGCACTTTTTCGGATTTGCTTCCTTTTTCCGTGTCATCGCGAGAACGAAGTTCGTGGCGATCTCCCGGTACAATGTAACATATCGGCAGATCGTGGCAGGAGATTGCCACGGTCGCGTTGCTCCCTCGCAATGACAGGGTTATTGTTACAATTTCTAATTTATAATTTGTAACTTGTAATTTGTAACTGTGCATGGTAAAATAGTTCCACCGATATTATGTAAAGGAGGTGGACACTGTGCGTCGGTTTTTTATCGCGGTTTTGTGCTGTCTGCTGCTGACCACGGCGGTTTTCGCAGCCGGAAACGTCACTGACATGCAAAACACTACCAACGTCTTATCCGACGGAACCTGCGAGATCACGCTGGTGTTCACCATGATCTGCGACGGCAGTGATGCACTTCTTCGCTATCCGCTTCCCGCAGATGCCTACGACATCACCGTCAATGGTGCCGCCGCCAGCACCACGCAGGAATACCTCATCCGCTGGGTGGATCTGAGCCGGATCGCTCCGGCGGCAGGTACGTATACCGTGACCATGCACTACACCCTCGCAGACCGGGTCGTCCGTGACAAAAAGGGTCTGACCCTTGATATTCCGCTGCTGTCCGGCTTCACATATCCCGTGGAGCGGCTGCAGTTTTCCGTGGCACTGCCGGATAAAATTGATGCCCAGCCCGTATTTTCCAGTACTTATTACCCGGAATCGGCTGACCTTCTGATCGATTATTACACCACGGAGACCACCGTCGCCGGTCATATCAAGCAGCAACTGAAGGATCACGAAACGCTGTCCATGACCCTTGCGGTGGATGAAACGCTGTTTCCGCAAGCCATTGGCAAACGCTGGTCGCTGAGCAACGAGGATCTTGCCATGTACGGTCTGATGCTGATCGCGTTTCTCTACTGGATCATCTCCATGCGCAGTCTGCCGCCCCGCCGGGTACGGCGGACGCAGCCCATCGACGGCTTGACCGCCGGCGAGCTGGGCAGCTGCCTGACCGCGCAGGGTGTGGATTTCACCTCCATGGTGCTGTCTTGGGCGCAGCTGGGCTACCTGACCATCCGGGTCGACCGCAGGGGACGGGTGCTTCTTGAGAAACGCATGAGCATGGGCAACGAGCGCAGTGAGCTGGAGATGCGCTGCTTCAAGACCCTCTTCGGCGGACGGCGCATCGTGGACGGCGGCAGCGAGAGCTTCGCCCGTCTTGGTCGAAAAATGTCCCGCATCGTACCCGGTGTTCGCCATTATTTCCTTAAAAGTTCGGGAAATCCCATTATTTTCCGGGTCATTTCCGCGCTCATCGGCGTGCTGGCAGGCATTTCGCTGGCAGCTGCCTTCGCTTCCGACACTGCGTGGCGGGTGGTGCTTTCCATCGTGCTGGGCGTTGCCGGCGGCGTGGTAGCATGGCTGATCCAAGCGGGCGGACGCTGCCTGCATCTGCGCAAAAAGCGCGATCTGGTCATTGCCGCGATCCTGAGCATCGCATGGTTCTTCCTCAGCAGTGCCGCAGGGGAGCAATTTGTTGCGATCTTCCTGACCGCCACCCAGTTTTTGGCAGGACTTGCCAGTGCCTACGGCGGTCGCCGCACGGAAGAAGGCAGTCAGACCATGGCAGAGATCCTCGGTCTGCGCCGTTATATGAAAAAGGTCACCACCGCGGAGCTTTGCATCATCCTCGCCAAAGATCCCGATTACTACTTCAACCTCGCGCCCACGGCGTTGGCACTGGGTGTTGACCGGGTCTTTGCCCGGAAATTCGGCAACAAGGAGCTGGGCAGCTGTCTGTACCTGACCGATGACCGCCACGAACCCACCACCGCAGCCCAATGGAACAAGCTGCTGCGGGAAGTGGTGATGACGATGGATCTTCGCCAGCGACGCCCGATGCTGTGACGCAATGACATAAAATCCTCCGTTTTGGGCAAACTAGCCCCGAAACGGAGGGTTTTCTTTGCTTTTGTCCTATGTGCGAACAGTCATTCTGTACCTGATCCTCATCGGCGTGATCCGCATGATGGGCAAGCGGCAGATCGGGCAGATGGAGCCGTCGGAATTTGTAGTGACCATGCTGGTGGCGAACCTCGCCTCCATCCCCATGCAGGACGGCGGCATCCCGCTGTTTTCCGGGATCGTGCCGATTTTGACGGTGCTGGGCGTGGAGCTGGTGCTGTCGGTGTGCGCCATGCGCAGCGTGTTGTTTCGACGTCTTTTGTGCGGTAAACCCGTCATTTTGATAGAAAACGGTCGCATTTTGCAGGAAAATCTTCGTTCTACACGGGTGACCCTCGACGAGCTGACGGGGCATTTGCGGGAAAAGGACATTCTCGATCTGAAAAGCGTGCAGTACGCGATCTTGGAAACCAACGGCAATCTGTCCGTTTTTCCCTACGCAAAGGAGCTGCCGCCGGATGCCAAGGCGGCGGGGGTCATGGTCAAGGATCATTATTTGCCTATCACGTTGGTTGCCGACGGGTATCTGTACCGGGATAACCTCGCCCTTGCGAAGCGGGACGAAGGCTGGCTGCAGCGGGTGCTGCAGGAGCGTCACAGCACGGTTTCGGACACCTATTTGCTGACGGTGGACGAAAAAGGGCATATTCTGCACCTGAAAAAGGAGGTGCGCTGATGCGCCGGCTTTGGATCGGAATCGTACTGCTTGCCGTGATGCTGGCTGGGGGCATCGGGATGCTGCTGTTCAGCCGGGATTTTTACGAGGATTTTTCCGCTGCGCTTCAGCAGGCTTCCGACGCGGCGCAGGCAGGGGATTGGGCGCAGGCAGGTGCTTTGACGGAAAAGGCAACGGCACAATGGACGCACCATCAGCGTTTTTTGGCTTCCTTTACCGATCACGAGCCGGTGGAGGAGGTTTCGATGCTGCTGTCCCGGCTGGAGCTGTTCCGCAACGCACGGCTGACCGTGGATTTTGCCGACACCTGTCAAAGCCTTTGCCACCTGTGCGAAGCCATCGACGAATCCCACAGTCTGAAATGGTGGTCGCTGCTATAATTCACAATTACAAATTACAAATGATAAATTTGTTGCGTTTACGACCATTGGTCGCCGTTATGCCTCCCCTGCGAGGGGAGCCAAGGTTGATTCCTCGCAATGACATGGTTGCTGTTACGTTTCCTATTGCAAAAACCGACCCGGGTGGGTCGGTTTCTTATTTCTGCGGCGGTCTCCATTTGGGGCGGGTGCGCAGCTCCACACGAAGAGCCCGGAAAAATTCCGTCAGCAGCGCAGTACTTTCGTCTTCCAGAACGCCCGTTTCTACTGTTGGATGGTGGTTGAACGCCATGGAAAACAGATCGCACACCGAGCCGCAGGCGCCGCATTTGTCATCCGATGCGCCATACACGACCCGTGGGATCCGGGCATTTACGATTGCACCGGCGCACATGGGACATGGCTCAAGGGTCACGTACAGCGTGCAATC
This sequence comes from Oscillospiraceae bacterium, assembly GCA_015067495.1. GTDB lineage: Bacteria > Bacillota > Clostridia > Oscillospirales > Oscillospiraceae > Faecousia. Next base: position 130,511 of record SVMI01000001.1, read on the forward strand.
CCACAGCCGCCAGCCGCCCAATTTGCCGCAGGCATCGTTGATCGCTTCGATCTCCGCATGAAAAAGGGCGTTTTTGCCCTCCTCCCGGCGATTTCTGCCCCGCCCGACGATTTCCCCGTCCCGGACGATCACGCAGCCCACCGGCACTTCACCCGCCGCGGCTGCCTCCTGCGCTAAAATCAGTGCCTGACGCATAAATTCCTGATCCTTTTCCATACCGCCACCTCCTTTTTTCTATCATAACCGAAGTGACGGCGGCAGTCAAGACTCCATCAGCATGGCGGCAAACAGCACCGCCAGCTCTTCCCGGGAAAGAGGGCGTTTTTTCCGAAGCGCCAGCTGATCCTGCATCTGATCCAGAATGGCTTCCATCGCCTGCGTACCCGCTTCCTCCGGGACGCCCTTGAGCAGATAGTCCACTGTCACACCGAACAGCTCGCTCATGCGCAGCAGCACCCCGGTCGACGGCTCCCGCCGTCCCTGCTCGTACATGCCCACCGCGCTGGGACTGACCTCCAATTTTTCCGCCAATTCCCCCTGCGACCAGCCCTTTGCCCGCCGCAGCACAGCGATCCGCGCTCCCAGCATCTGCATCCCCTCTTTTCGTGCCGGATTTTAAGAAAATTATACCATCAAACCGCAGAAAAAACAGAGGAAACTGCGCAATTACACGTTTCGACGGACTATACACCCAGAGTGTATTACAATGGTGTCAGAACTTGCACGAAGGAGCGTTTTTTATGTGTCCAACCCTCGAATCGGCACTGTTTATCGATCCGCAGGCGGCAAAGCCCTCGGGCTTTTGCCCCCGCTGCGGCGGCGAGGTGTATCCGCCCAGCCATCACTGCACAGTCTGTGAACGCCGTTTTCTGACCCTTGGGGAAATGAGCGAGGAATACGAAGCCTCTGCGCAGCTGCTGCGCTCGCGGCTGCGCCTGCTGCGCCGCAGTCTGGAGCATACCACCGACCGGGAGCAGATCTGGCATCTGAAGCGGCGCATCGCGGAGCTGACGCCCATGCTCACCCAGATGAACGAGCTGGCAGAGCTGACCGCCCACTACTACGAAAGGGGGTACTGGCGCAATGAAAAATACACTCTTTGACGGATATCTGGGCCCGCGGCTGCCCCGGGAGGTGCAGATGAAGCGGGTACGGCGGGTGATGGAGCATGAGCTGACGGATCTGCAGCGGGAAACTGTCATCGCCTACTATTTTGAGGGCAAAAATATCTGCCGTATCGCGGAAGAACGGGGCGTGAACAAAAGCACCGTTTGCCGCACCCTGCACCGGGCAGAAGCACGTCTGCGCCGCTGTTTGCGCTATTAAAAGGTTAACAATCCGTAAATATTTACATAGAACAGTTGAAACGGAACACACTTTACCATATAATAGAACCATCTTAAAAGGTAAGGTGATCATTTGATGAACCGCATCAGGCAGGCGCTGCAGCGCTTCATGGCAGGCCGCTACGGCACAGACAAACTGAATACGTATATTCTGGGTCTGGGTCTTATTTTGTGCCTTGTGTCCATGTTCGTGCCTGTAACTGCGGTGAATCTGGTGCTGACGGCGATCTCCTACGCCCTGATGATCTGGGCGATCTTCCGCACGCTGTCCCGCAACACCTACAGACGGTATCAGGAAAACCGGCGGTTTTTGATGTTCTTTGACCGCATCAAGGATCGGGAGCATCGCTACTACGACTGTCCCAAATGCCGCCAGCTTGTGCGCGTCCCCCGGGGCAAGGGCAAGATCATGATCACCTGCCCCAAATGCGGCGAGAAATTCACGAAAAGGACATAAAAAAGACGTGCTGTACAGCACGTCTTTTCTTCATTAACCTAAGGTGGGGCGGCTGCTGCACCAATCCTGTCATTGCGAGGAGCGAAGCGACGTGGCAATCTCCTGCCACAACCTGCTAACCTGCTGCATTGTACCGGGAGATCGCCACGGATTGCAAGAAAGGCTCCCCTTGCAGGGGAGGCTATGGGGAACGTAACAAATTTATCATTTGTTATTTGTAATTATGAATTACTTCTCCTCTTCGGGGACAAAGTCGAGGGTGATGCTGCTCAGATTGGTGCGCAGGCGGGTATACTTGACACCTGCGGCATCCAGCATCCGCTTGGAGGCAAGGTTTCCCATGGTGTCCTTATACTTATCGGAAAGGTACAGCACTTCCTTCACACCGCTCTGGATGATCGCCTTGGCGCATTCGTTGCAGGGGAACAGTGCCACATAAATGCGGCTGCCCCGCAGGTCACGACCGTTGGCGTTCAAAATCGCGTTCAGCTCCGCGTGGACTACATAGGGGTACTTGGTGTCCTCGCCCTCACGCGCCCACGGAAATTCATCATCGGAGCAGCCCTTGGGCATGCCGTTGTAGCCGGTGGAGATGATGATGTTGTCATCGGAGACGATGCAGGCACCCACCTGCGTGCTGGGATCCTTGCTGCGGCGGGCTGCCAGCATGGCGATGCCCATAAAATATTCGTCCCAGCTGATATAATCGGTACGTTTCACGGTGATTTCCTCCCACGCTTTTTTCTTAGCATAGCAAACGGGGGGATAATTGTCAAGAACCCCCTCAGTTGTCATGACCTGATATTTCCCTTGCGTTTTGTTGGGTTTTTGGGTATAATACTGTCAAGAATTGTCAAAGGAGGTGCTTTTTTGGGTAAAAAACAGCATGACACCCGGGGTGTACTGCTGGGTCTTGCGGTGGGCGATGCCATGGGGCACACCGTCGATGGCAAAGCTTTGCAGGAGATCTGCGAGGACTACGGTCCCAACGGTCTGCTGGGCTATGACCTTGTCAACGGCTATGCCGATGTCACCTCCTACACCCAAATCGCCGCCTTCGCCGCCAACGCCCTGCTCATGGGTCTGACCCACAGCAAGCTGCGGGGCAAGCAGACTGCACCCTTCGTGCGCTACATTGGCGTTGCCCTGCGGGAATGGTCCCGCTCCCAGCATTACTGCACCCCGGAGCGCAATTACTGCTGGCTGTCTGCCGTGCCGGAGATGAAACGCCGCTTTTGCATGGACTCCCGGATGCTGGATGCCTTGAGCAAGGACACCCTCGGCTCTGTGGACGCACCCAAGACCTACTCCACCCATCCCGGCAGCCTGACCGCCGTCGTTCCCATCGCCCTTTTGTGGGAGGATCTGGGGCTGACCCAAGAGGAGCTTGACCGGCTGGGCGCGGAAACCGTGGCATTGACCCACGGCGATCCCGAGACCTTCCTCACCGGCGCGGTGCTGACCCATCTTTTGTGCAGCCTTCTGCGTGACCGCACGATCCCTGCGGAAACGCTGCTGCGGGATACCGTCGACGCCATCCAACTCCAGTTCGGACGGGAGTATCTGCAGACCACCCATATCTGGGAGCTGCTGCAGCTGGCACTGACGCTGGCTGCCTCCAGCCACATTGCCCCCATGAATGCCATGGAGCAGCTGGGCTGCCGCACCGCGGCAGAGGTGCTGGCAGGCGCGTTTTACGCGGTAGCGACCTGCGGCGGCGACTTTGATGCCGCCATGATCACCGCCGTCAACCACTCCGGGCGCAGCGCCGCCGTGGGTGCGGTGACGGGCGCGATCTTGGGCGCGATTTTGGGCGACGAGGCACTGCCGGACTTTTATCTGGACTCCCTCGAGCCTACCGCCACCCTCACAGAGCTTGCCGATGATCTGACCGTCGGCTGCCCCACCACCTACGGCGGAAGCCTCTTTGACGACGACTGGGATCGGAAATATCTCCGGGCGGGGGCATAAAAAAGGGAAAAAAGTCGTAATTTTCTTGAAAAAAGGGGTTGCAATCTAACAAAATTAGTGTTATAATCCGTTATGTAAAGAAGTTTGACGTTTAGGAGAGAGGGGCGCGCCCCTCTCTCTTTCCTTATGAAAAGGAGGGAAATTCATGAAAGTTACTGATCTGGTGGCAGGCTTCGCCAAGCCCATCGTGGAGGAGCATGGCTGCTCGCTGTGGGATGTGGAGTTTGTCCGGGAAGGCTCGGAGCGTTTTCTGCGCCTCTACATTGAAAAAGAGGGCGGCGTGGACATCTCCGACTGCGAAGCCATCTCCCGGGCTGTGGATCCGATTTTGGACGAAAAAGATCCCATCTCCGAATCCTACCACTTTGAGGTCTGCTCCGCCGGTCTGGAGCGGAAGCTGACCCGCCCTTCCGATTTTGAGCGTTTCATGGGCAGTGCCATTATGGTCAAGCTGTACCGCCCGCGCAACGGTCTGAAGGAGATCCCCGGTGTGCTCCGTGGCTACGAGGACGGTCGCGTCACCGTGGAAGCGGGAAAGGAAACCATCGTATTTGAAAAATCCGAGGTCGCCATGGTGCGCCTTCGCGTGGAATTTTAAGAAAAATAAAAACATCAACATATAGGAGGAATTTAACGACAATGGCACAGAGAAGAACCAAGAAGACCGAGACCCCTCAGGTGGACATCGGTGCAGAGATCTTCGCCAGCCTGCGGGATCTGGAGAAGCTCAAAGGAATTCGTGTAGAATACATGGTCGAGCGGCTGAAGCAGGCTCTGACCAACGCATACCGCAAGGATCGTGAGGATCACCGGGATATCCCCGCCGAAAACGTGGTGGTGGATCTGAGCGAAAAGGGTCTTTTCATGTATCAGGTAAAGACCGTTGTGGAAGAGGTGGAGGATTCCTCCCTTGAGATCCACATCGACGCTGCCCGCAACCTGAATCCCGACGTACAGCCGGGCGACAACGTCCAGATCCCCGTTGACATTCAGAAGTTCGGCCGCATCGCCGCCCAGACCGCCAAGCAGGTGGTCATTCAGGGCATCCGCGAAGCGGAGCGGGGTGTTGTTTACGAGTCCTACTCCAGCAAGACCCAAGAGCTGCTGACCGGCACTGTTCTGCGTATCGATCCCGAAAGCGGCGACATTCTGGTCACCGTCGGTCAGGGCAACGAGCAGCACAACGCCATCCTGCGTACCACCGAGCAGATCCCCGGTGAGAGCTATCACGCCGGTGATCACATCCGCGTTTATGTTCTGGAAGCACGTCAGTCCAGCCGCAGCACCAATGTTTACGTCTCCCGCACCCATCCCAACGTGGTGCGCCGGCTGTTTGAGCTGGAGACCCCCGAAATCGCCGAGGGTCAGGTGGAGATCCGCAACATCGCCCGTGAAGCCGGCTCCCGTTCCAAGATGGCAGTTCGTGCCACTATGGAGGGCATTGATCCCGTGGGTGCCTGTGTCGGTCCTCGCGGCGGTCGTGTCAGTGCCGTTGTGGAAGAGCTGCGCGGCGAGAAGATTGACATCGTTGTCTGGTCCGAAGATCCCTGCGAGTACGTCAAGGCTGCCCTCAGCCCCGCCGACGTCATCTCCGTGGAGCTGGTCCCCGGTCAGAAGGCATGCCGGGTGCTGGTGCCTGACGATCAGCTGAGCCTTGCCATCGGCAAGGAAGGTCAGAACGCCCGTCTGGCTGCCCGCCTGACAGGCTATAAGATCGACATCAAGCCCGCCTCCGAAGCGGAGGAATAATTAGGAATTAGAAATGAGGAATGAGGAATTTAATTCCTAACTCCTAATTCCTAACTAAAACAAAGGAGGCAGCAACTATGCAAAAAAAGATCCCCCAGCGGCAGTGTATGGGCTGCCGTGAACGTAAGGAAAAGCGGCAGATGCTCCGGGTGGTGCGCTGCACCGACGGAGAAGTGCGTCTGGACTTCAGCGGCAAGCTGAACGGACGGGGCGCTTACGTCTGCCCGCAAAAGGAATGTCTTGTAAAGGCAAGAAAGAGCCGCGCGCTGGAGCGCTGCCTCGAAACTCCCATTCCCGAGGAGGTCTACGACCGCATGGAAAAGGAGATGGAGGTGGGTAGCCTTGGATAAATCCTTGCGCTATCTCTCTCTGGCACGGAAAGCCGGTCTGGCGGAGCTGGGCGAAGAACCCACCGTCACCGCCTCGCAATCCGGCAAAGCAAAGCTGATCGTAGTGGCATCGGACGCGTCCGACCACACATGGCGCAAGGCGAAAAGCCTTGTAGCCGGCAGGAATCAGCAGCTTGTCCGCCTTCCCTTTACGAAAGACGAGATGGGTCTTGCCATCGGCCGCACCAGTCTCGCCATCGCCGCCATCACAGACAGCGGCATCGGCGCATCTCTGGTGGAAGCGCTGGGTCGTCCCGAAGAGCTGGGCGACACCCTGCTGGTGCTGAAAGCTGACGCCGCCCGGGAAAAGCAACGCTCCCGCCCCGGCAAGCCCAAGAAAAAGGAACATTGATTTCGGAGGTGCAGTATCTATGAGTATTGAAGTGAAGTATCGTTTGAAAGAAGTCGCGACCGATTTCGGTATGACGACAAAGGAGATCTCGGAGATCCTCGCCAAGTACAGCGAAAAGCCCAAATCTCCCTCTCAGGCACTGAATGTGCCTGATCTGAACCTGATTTTTGAATATCTGACGCAGCACAATCAGATCACCTCTCTGGAGACCGTGTTTGCCGTCGCGCCCTCGACCCCCGCCGCGCCCAAGGCAGAGCCTGCAAAGGAAGCCCCCAAGGCAGAAGCCAAGCCCGCAGCGGAGAAGAAGCCCCAGACTCCCGCACCCGCACCCAAGGCAGAAGTCAAGCCCGCCGAGCCGGAGCGCAAGCGCGAACGCCGGGTCGTGGACACCTCTGCCGTGCAGGTCAACGCTGCCCGCTTCGCCGATGTTGACAATCTGGTTTCCGAGCGTGTGCAGGAATATCAGGGCGGCAAGCAGAAGTTCGGCGGCAAGAAGGGTCAGCAGCAGGGTAAGAAGGAAGGCAAGTTCAAGGGCAGCAAATCCCGCAACGAAGAGCAGGAGAAGATGCGCCGTCTGCAGATGGAGATCGCCCGCAAAGCCCCCCTTACCGTTAAGATCCCCGACGAGATCACCGTCGGTGAGCTGGCAAGCCGCATGAAGAAGACCGCCGGTGAGGTCATCAAGCTTCTGATGAAGAACGGCATCATGGCAGGCATCAACCAGACCATCGATTTCGACACCGCAGAGTACGTGGCAACGGAAATGGGCTGCAAGGTGGAGCGTGAGATCACCGTCACCATCGAGGAGCAGCTGATCGAGGAACACGAGGACACCGCAGAAGAGCTGGTCACCCGCGCACCCGTCGTGGTGGTCATGGGTCACGTCGACCACGGCAAGACCTCTACGCTGGACGCCATCCGCAAGACCTCTGTCACCTCCGGCGAAGCCGGAGGCATCACCCAGCACATCGGTGCTTACACCGTGGATGTAAACGGCAGCATGGTCACCTTCCTGGACACCCCCGGTCACGCGGCATTTACTTCCATGCGCGCCCGCGGTGCCAAGTCCACGGACATCGCCATTCTGGTCGTCGCTGCGGACGACGGCATCATGCCCCAGACCATCGAGTCCATCAACCACGCCAAGGCAGCTGAGGTTCCCATCATCGTTGCCATCAACAAGATGGATAAGCCCACCGCCAACCCCGACAAGATCAAGGAACAGCTGACCAAGTACGACCTGATCCCCGAGGAATGGGGCGGCGATACCATCATCGTTCCCATCTCCGCAAAGACCGGCATGGGTCTTGAGGAGCTGCTGGAAATGGTTCTGCTGACCGCTGAGGTGCAGGAGCTGAAGGCAAATCCCAACCGCCGTGCCAAGGGTACGGTCATCGAAGCCCGCCTCGACAAGAACCGCGGTCCCATCGCAACGCTGCTGGTGCAAAACGGCACCCTGAAGCAGGGCGACATCGTCATCGCAGGTACGGCTGTGGGTCGTGTCCGCGTCATGACCAATGACAAGGGTCGCACCGTCAAGACTGCCGGTCCTTCCGTTCCCGTTGAGATCACCGGTCTTGCAGACGTTCCCGCCCCCGGCGACGAGTTCAACGCCGTCATCGACGAGCGTATGGCTCGCGAGCTGGTGGAGCAGCGCAAGCAGGCAGCCAAGGATGCCGCCGCCAACGCTCAGAGCAAGGTCACCCTCGACAACCTCTTTGCAAGAATGCAGGAGGGTCAGATGAAGGAGCTGTCCCTGATCGTCAAGGCGGACGTGCAGGGCTCTGCCGAGGCTCTGAAGGCTTCGCTGGAGAAGATCTCCAACGAGGAAGTCCGCGTCAAGGTCATCCACACCGGCGTCGGTGCCATCAACGAAAGCGACATTCTGCTGGCTTCCACCGCCGGCGCGATCATCGTGGGCTTCAATGTCCGTCCCGATGCCGGCGCACAGGCAAGTGCCCAGAGAACCGCTGTCGATATGCGCTTCTACCGGGTCATTTACGATGCCATCGACGAAATTCAGGCTGCCATGGAGGGCATGCTCGCTCCCAAGTTTGAGGAAGTGGTCATCGGTCACGCCGAGGTGCGCCAGACCTACAAGGTCTCGGCAGTCGGTACGGTCTGCGGCTGTATGGTCAAGGACGGCAAGATCACCCGCGACGCGCAGGTTCGCGTGCTGCGTGACAACATCGTCATCCACGAGGGCGAGGTCGGCTCTCTGCAGCGTTTCAAGGATGCTGTCAAGGAAGTCACCGCCGGCTACGAGTGCGGCATGAGCATCGCAAAGTTCAACGACATCAAGGAAGGCGACATTTTCGAATGCTTCGCCATGCAGGAAGTCAAACGATAATTTCCCCTCACCGGCCGCCGCAGCTGCGGCTGGCCGGTGTTCAATTAGGAATGAGGAATTAGGAATGAAAAACTCCTAATTCCTAACTCCTAATTCCTAATTCTTTATAGGAGGATGTAATATGGCATCCAATCGTATCAATCGCATCAATGAGGAGATCCAAAAGGCACTGGCGGACATGCTGCGCGGTCTGAAAGACCCCCGTGTCAGCGGCACCATGATCTCCATCACCCGGGTGGAAACCACCCCCGACCTTCGCTTTGCGAAGATCTATGTCAGCTTTTTGGAGGAGGATAAGGCAAAAGACGCCATCAAGGGTCTGCAGTCTGCCTCCGGCTACCTGCGCCGGGAGCTGGGCAGGGAGCTGAATCTGCGCTACACCCCGGAGCTGCAGTGGTCTCACGACGACTCCATCACCTACGGCGCAAAAATGCTGAAGCTCATCAACTCGCTGGACAAGGGCTCTTCTGACGAGGAAGAGGAGCAGGGATGAACGGAATTGTAATCATCGATAAGCCCGCCGGATGGACAAGTCAGGACGTGACAGCCCGCCTGCGGCGGGTCTTCAACACCCGGCGCATCGGTCACGGCGGCACGCTCGACCCCATGGCGACGGGCGTTCTGCCGGTTTTCGTGGGCAGAGCCACCCGGGGTGTGGAATTTTTTGAGCACGCGGAAAAAATCTACGAGACCCTGCTGCGCCCCGGCATCACCACCGACACCGAGGACATCACCGGCACGGTGCTGACCAAGCAGGACGCCTTCGTCACCGGCGAAATGCTGGAGGCGGTTTTGCCCCAATTCCGGGGCGAAATCCTGCAGATCCCGCCCATGTACTCCGCCCTCAAGGTGGACGGACAGAAGCTCTGCGATCTTGCCCGCAAGGGTAGGCAGGTGGAGCGTCAGCCCCGTCCCATCACCATCCACGAGCTGACCCTTCTGGGTATGGATGCCGAGGGCATCAAATTGCGGGTACATTGCTCCAAGGGTGCGTATATCCGCACCCTTTGCAAGGACATCGGCGCAGCACTGGGCTGCGGCGGCTGTATGGCAGCACTTCGGCGGGTGCAGGCAGGGGAGTACGGCATTGAAGAAGCCGTGCCGCTGCAGGAGCTGCTGGACTCCGAAACGCCGGAAAAATACCTTCGCCCGGTGGACTCCATGTTCCGCAACCATCCTGCCGTGACCCTGACGCCCAAGCAGGAAGCCCGCTGCCGCAACGGCAACTCCTTCACGCTGCCCATCGGGGAGGGAACGTACCGGGTCTACGGCGAAAACGGCGAATTTTTGGCATTGAGCAAAGTCGAAGACAATGTTATGTCAACTATCAAGAGCTTTTTTGAGGTTTAATATGAAGAAAATCTTTGCCCTCGGTTTTTTTGACGGGGTGCATTTGGGACATCAGGCACTTCTGACCGCCTGCCGCCATTTGGCACAAAGAACAGCCTGCACCTGCAGTGCAGTGACCTTCACTTCCCATCCGGATGCCTTGGTCGCAATCAAGACCCCTCCGCTGATCAATACGGTTTTGGAACGGCAGCGTCTGCTGATTGGCTACGGCGTTACTGACATTTTGGCACTGCCTTTCGATGAAGCACTGCGGAATATGCCTTGGCAGGCTTTTTTGGAGTTTCTGCTGCAAAAGGGCGCTGCCGGCTTTGTCTGCGGTGACGATTTCCGTTTCGGTCACCGGGGCGAGGGAAACGCGGAGCGTTTGGCGGAGTTTTGCCGGGAACGGGAGCTACCCTATGCCATCGTGCCGGAGCAGACGCTGGACGGTATCCGCATCTCCTCCACCCACATCCGCACCCTGATCGAAGGCGGCGATATGGAAACCGCGGCGAAATTCTTGGGTCATCCCCACATTTTGAGCGGCGTGGTGATCCGCGGACGGCAGCTGGGTCGCACCATCGGCATCCCCACCGCCAACATCGCCCTTCCTGACGATGTGGTCGTGCCGAAATTCGGCGTGTACGCCTGCAAGGCGGTGGCAGAGGGCAGGGAATATCTTGCGGTGACCAACATCGGTACCCGCCCCACGGTGGAGGGACATCACGTCACCGTTGAGCCGTGGCTTTTGGACTTTGACGGCAATCTGTACGGCAAGACCGTCACCCTGCAGTTTTATAAGTTCCTCCGCCCGGAGCAGAAATTCGACTCCTTGGAAGCACTGCGGGAGCAGATTCAGCGGGACGCCGCTGTTGTCCGGGAATTATTGCCCTGAATGCGGAAAATTGTTTGAAAAGTTGAAAATTTCCCTTTACTTTTGGGAAAACTTGTGATAAGATATTCGGGCTGGCTATGACCAGACGATATTTCTATGCCCGCAGCTCAGTTTTGGGAAGACACCGACCCTCTACTTGGCGCGAGGTAAATTCAAAAAAGGTGGTAAATAACAATGATTCTTAAGGAAAAGAAGACCCAGGTCATCCTGGACAACGCAACCCACGAAGGCGACACCGGCTCTCCCGAAGTTCAGGTCGCTATCCTGACCGCTCGCATCAACGAGCTGACTGATCACCTGCGCGTTCATAAGCATGACAACCACTCCCGTCGTGGTCTGCTGATGATGGTTGGTAAGCGCCGCAGCATGCTGGACTATCTGGCAAAGAAGGACATCAACCGTTACCGTGCTCTGATCGCCAAGCTGGGTATCCGTAAGTAAGAATGTGAAAGGGCGACGGATACCGTCGCCCTTTTTCATAAGAAGCCATCGGGAGATATTTAGCAGTTGAAAGTGATGCTGAATTTCGGCGTTAGTTTCAAGTGCTAAACCTCCCGAAAAACACAAAATACACAGGAGGTAAAATTATGATTACTCGCAAACAGTATCCCAATCATCGCATTTTCGAGACTGAGATCGGCGGCCGTACCTTTACCGTCGAGACCGGCAAGGTCGCTGAGCTTGCCAACGCCGAGTGCATCTGCCGCTACGGCGACACCGTGGTTCTGACCACCTGCACCTGCAACCCCATCCCCAAGGCAGGCATTGACTACTTCCCTCTGACCATCGAGTTTGAAGAGAGAATGTACTCTGTGGGTCGTATTCCCGGCTCCTTCAACCGCCGTGAGGGCAAGCCCTCCGAGCGCGGCATCCTGAACAGCCGTATCATCGACCGTCCCATGAGACCCCTCTTCGACGAGGAGCTGCGTAACGACACCGTCGTCACCTGCACCGTGCTGGCAACCGACAACGATTGCCCCGTTGAGATCGTCGCTTCTCTGGGTGCTTCCATCGCCATCGCTTCTTCCGATGTGCCTTGGAACGGACCCGTTGCCACCACCAACGTGGCTTACCTGAACGGTCGCTACGTCATCAACCCCTCTGCTGACGAGCGCGAGGCTTGCGAGTGCTTTGTCTGCATCGCTTCCACCTTCGAGAAGGTGGTCATGATCGAGACCGAAGCCAACGAAGCCCCCGAAAACATCGTCTACGAGTGTATCCGTGTTGCCCACGAGACCAACATGGAGATCGTCAAGTTCATCAACGGCATCGTCGCTGAGATTGGCAAGCCCAAGTTCACCTTCGAGAAGGCTGCCGTCAACCATGAGCTGCTGGACGATCTGATCGCTTACGGTCTTAATCAGATCGAGTACGCACTGGACACCGACGACAAGAACGTCCGCGAGGAACGCCTGACCGCTGCACGCATCGACTTCAAGAACCAGTTCGTCGAGAAGTACGGCGAGGAAGAGTTCGAGATGCACATCGAGGTGTGCCTGTACAAGATGCAGAAGAAGGTCGTCAAGAAGTGGCTGCTTGCCGGCAAGCGTGTTGACGGTCGCGGCATGGACGACATCCGTCCTCTGGACGCCGAGGTCGGCGTTCTGCCCAGAGTTCACGGCTCGGGTCTCTTTGCCCGCGGTCAGACGCAGGTTCTTTCCATCTGCACCCTGAACTCTCTGTCTGCTGTTCAGAAGCTGGACACCATCTATGCAGAGGAGACCAAGCGCTATATCCACCACTACAATTTCCCCGCCTTCTCCACCGGCGAAGCAAGAGCTGCCCGCTCCACCTCCCGCCGGGAGATCGGTCACGGCGCACTGGCTGAAAAGGCTCTGCTGCCCGTTATCCCCTCCGTTGAGGAGTTCCCCTACGCCATCCGCGTGGTTTCTGAGGTTCTTTCCTCCAACGGCTCCACCTCTCAGGGTTCTATCTGCGGCTCTACGCTGGCTCTGATGGACGCAGGCGTTCCCATCAAGCGCCCCGTCGCCGGCATTTCCTGCGGTCTGATCACCGACAACGAGACCGGCGAGTGGAGAACCTTCACCGACATTCAGGGTGTTGAGGACTTCCACGGCGAAATGGACTTCAAGGTCGCAGGTACTTCCGTCGGTGTCACCGCCATCCAGATGGACCTGAAGAACAAGGGTCTGACCATGGAGATCATCGCTGACGCGCTGGAGCGCTGCCGCGTTGCCCGTATGCAGATTTTGGACGAGGTCATGCTGAAGGCAATTCCCGAGCCTCGCGCTGAGGTTTCCGAGTTTGCGCCCAAGATGCTGTCCCTCAAGATCCCCGTGGACAAGATCCGCGAGGTCATCGGCTCCGGCGGCAAGACCATTCAGAAGATCTGCGCCGATACCGGCGCAAAGGTCGACATCGAGGACGATGGCTCTGTGTTCATCTCCGCTGTTGACTCCGCCGCTGCTTACGCCGCCAAGAAGATGGTGGACGACATCTGCTTCGTCCCCGAGGTCGGCAAGCTGTACTACGGCAAGGTCGTCCGCATCCTGCCCATCGGCGCATTCGTTGAGATCGCTCCCGGTCACGACGGCATGGTTCACATCTCCAAGCTGGAGAACCGCCGCGTTGAGAAGGTCGAGGATGTCCTGAATCTGGGCGATATGACTTGGGTCAAGTTCATGGGCTTCGATGAGAAGGGCCGTGCAAACTTCAGCCGCAAGGACGCTCTGAAGGAAATGGAAGGCAACGAGTAATTCCAAACATTCACCCCGGTGCAATGCACCGGGGTGTTTTTATCCATTGCAGCAAAAACACAGCGGAGCATCGGTGATGCTCCGCTGTTGCGTTTTACAGATGGCGGGGTTCTTGCTGCTTTGCCTTTCTTCTGGCTCTCCAGCGTCCGCCAAGGTAGGCGACACCGCCCACGGCGGTGAACAGGTACAGCCGCAGCAGACCCATGAAATATTCGATCACGTTGACGATATCCAGCTCAATGGCAATGGGAACGAAGAAAAAGGTCTCCATAAAGGACATATTCATGGCAATTCCTTCATATTCCTTGACATTTTCCATGATCCAGATCGCCTGAATTGCCTGATGGGCAACGTAGGGCGTGATCAATGTAAACATGATGCAGACACCCACGCCGATCTTGGTCATATTCTTATTCAGCAGGCGAGAGCCGATGAATACCAAAAAAGCCACGAGGATGCCGCCGAAAGCGGGCATCAGACCCAGCCGGGGCAGCAGCACGATCACCGCACCGCTGACCAGCGCGCCGAGAAGTGCGCCCAAAAAACCGCGCAGGGGCTTGGGCTCGTTTTCCAGCACCAGCTCCTCCTCGTACTCTTCCTCTTCCTGCTGAGGCAGGGGCTTACCGCAGTACTCGCAGATCTCGGAATCCTCCGGGATCCGGCGGTCGCAATTAGGACAGATCATAGTGCGTCCCCCTTAGCAGTAGAAGTCCTTGATCCGCTTGGCGCGGCTGGGATGACGGAGCTTGCGGATCGCCTTGTTTTCGATCTGGCGGATACGCTCACGGGTCACGCCGAAGATCTGACCCACTTCCTCAAGGGTGTGGGTGCGGCCGTCGTACATGCCGAAGCGCATACGAAGCACGTCCGCTTCCCGCTCGGTCAGGGTATCGAGGATCTCCTTCAGTGCTTCCGCCAGCAGGGCATTGGAGGTGGCATCCGCAGGGCCGGGAGTGCGCTCGTCCTCTACGAAAGAGCCGATGGAGGTGTCTTCCTCGTCACCCACGGGGGTATCAAGGCTCAAGGTATCGGCGGCGGTGCGGTTTGCCTCGATGATCTTCTCAACGGGCAGACCCAACTCGGCAGCGATCTCCTCCACAGTAGGCTCACGACCCAGCTCCTGCACCAGCTTGCGGTTGCAGCGGGTGGCTTTGTTAATGACCTCAACCATATGCACCGGCACGCGGATCGTACGTGCCTGATCCGCGATGGCGCGGGTAATGGCCTGACGGATCCACCAAGTGGCATATGTAGAGAATTTGTTTCCCTTTGTCCAGTCGAACTTGTCGACCGCGCGAATGAGACCCGTGTTGCCTTCTTGGATCAGGTCAAGGATGTGCAGACCGCGGCCGGAATATTTCTTGGCGATGGAGACCACCAGACGCAGGTTCGCCTCAGTCAGCTTGTTCTTTGCCTCCTGATCGCCCTCAGCGACACGGCGTGCCAGCTCCACTTCCTCCTCCGCGGACAGCAGCTTCACCTGACCGATCTCCTTCAGGTACATACGCACAGGATCGTCCAGATTGTACTCAGCCGCCAGATCCACGGGATCGATCAGCTCCTCGTCGTCCATGCCGATCATGTCCATATCCATGTCCAGATCGCCCATATCCATGTCATCGCCCAGATCCAGCTCCAGCTCAGCACCGACGATCTGAATGTTCATGGCATCGAAGCGGTCATAGATCTCCTCGATCTTCTCAGGCGACAGATCCATCTGCTCCAGCAGCGCGGTCAGGTCGGAGGCACGGATCATGCCTTCCTTGCAGCCCTTGGTGATCAGTGCCTGCAGAGCAGACTGCAGCTCCTCCATGCTCTTGGCGGGTTTTTTCGTTGTACTCATAAGCTCCCCCTCTGTATCTTTCGTGTTCTTTGTCATGCGGATAGACTATATACCGATTTTCCGATTTTGACAAGGGTTTTTCAAGAAAAATTTTCAAAAATCGTGGCTTTTGGCGCATTTTGTCACTCCACTGCGAAGTTTTCCCCTTTTTCCGCGAAAACATACAGTTTACTTTTGCAATAAAATTCGGTATAATAAGAAAATAATGGGATGGTATGCGCCCTGCGCACAACTTCGCTTCTTTTATGTCATTGCGAGGAACCCCGCAGGGGTGACGTGGCAATCTCCTGCGACTGTGTGCCAATTTGCAACCTCTTACCGGGAGATCGCCACAGTCGCTACGCTCCCTCGCGATGACATCGCAGCTGATAATATTTTACAGAATCTTCAACCGTGAGGTATATTCTATGACCGAGCTTTCCAAAATCCGCAATTTTTCCATCATCGCCCACATCGACCACGGCAAATCCACCCTCGCCGACCGCCTGATCGAGGAGTGCAACGCCATCGATCTGCGGGAGATGGAATCCCAGCTGCTGGACTCCATGGACTTGGAGCGGGAGCGTGGCATCACCATCAAGGCGACCGCCGTGCAGCTGACCTATACCGCCGATGACGGGGATACTTACGCGCTGAACCTGATCGACACCCCCGGTCACGTGGACTTCAACTACGAGGTCTCCCGCAGCCTTGCCGCCTGTGAGGGCGCGGTGCTGGTGGTGGACGCATCCCAAGGCGTGGAAGCCCAAACATTGGCAAACACCTTCCTTGCAACGGATGCAGGACTCGAAGTGCTGCCCGTCATCAACAAGATTGATCTGCCCTCGGCACGTCCTGCGGAGGTCAAGACTGAGATCGAGGACATCATCTGCATCCCTGCAGAGGACGCGCCGGAGATCTCCGCCAAAAACGGCATCAACATTCGCTCTGTTCTGGAAATGATCGTCCGGGACGTTCCCGCCCCCAAGGGCGACCGCAATGCGCCCCTGCAGGCACTGATCTTCGACAGCGTTTACGACTCCTACCGGGGTGTCATCGTGTATGTTCGCATCAAGGAAGGCACAGTCCGTGCAGGTCAGGACATCAAAATGATGGCAACGGGTGCTGCCTACAAGGTCGTGGAGGTCGGCACCATGAGTCCCCGGGGTCTGATCCCGAAGGATGCTCTCGGCGCAGGGGAGGTGGGCTACATCACCGCCTCCATCAAGACCGTTTCCGATACGCAGGTGGGCGACACCATCACCGCTTTGGAAAATCCCGCCGAAAAGCCCCTGCCCGGCTACCGTCCCGTGCAGCCCATGGTCTACTCCGGCGTATATCCTGCCGACGGCGCGAAATATCAGGATCTGCGGGAAGCGTTGGAAAAGCTGAAGCTGAACGACGCATCCTTCGTCTACGAGCTGGAAAGCTCCATCGCTCTGGGCTTTGGCTTCCGCTGCGGCTTTTTGGGTCTGCTGCACATGGAGATCATTCAGGAACGTCTGGAACGGGAATATAATCTGGATCTGATCACCACCGCCCCCAACGTAGTCTACCGGGTCACCAAGAATACCGGCGAGGTGCTGATGGTGGACAACCCCCTTGACTACCCCGACCCCATGGAGATCCAGCTGGCGGAAGAACCCTATGTCAAGGTCAACCTGATGGCACCGCAGGAATACGTGGGCAACATCATGGATCTGGCGACTTCACGCCGGGGCGAATTCAAGGACATGGTCTATCTGGACGCCAACCGGGTGGAGCTGCACTATGAAATGCCCCTCAACGAGATCATTTACGACTTCTTCGACGCGCTGAAATCCCGCACCCGGGGCTACGGCAGCCTTGACTACGAGCTGATCGGCTACCGCCCCAGCCGTCTGGTGAAGCTGGATATTCTTCTCAACGGCGACATCGTTGACGCATTGAGCTTCATTCTCTTTGCGGACAACGCCTATCCCCGCGCCCGCAAGATCTGCGAAAAGCTGAAGGAAAACATCCCCCGCGCCCAGTTTGAGATCCCGGTGCAGGCTGCCATCGGCGGCAAGATCATCGCTCGGGAGACCATCAAGGCACTGCGCAAGGACGTGCTTGCCAAGTGCTACGGCGGCGACATCACCCGTAAGAAGAAGCTGCTGGAAAAGCAGAAGGAAGGCAAGAAGCGTATGCGCACCTTCGGCACGGTTTCCGTCCCCAGCGAAGCCTTTATGGCTGTCCTCAAGCTGGACGAGGATTGATTTTCACGTTAATTTATGTTACCCCGTATACGCATGTCATTGCGAGGAACCCCTGAAAGGGGTGACGTGGCAATCTCCTGCGACTGCGTACCGAATGGCAACCTTTTCCCGGGAGATCGCCACGGTCGCTGCGCTCCCTCGCGATGACGACTCATTTGTTTTTTCAGGAGGACTCACATGGCATTATTCGGAAACAAGCAAAAAAAGCCGCTGGGCATCTATGTCCATGTGCCCTTCTGCCGCAGCAAATGCAGCTATTGCGATTTTTACTCCATCTGCGACACCTCCCGTTCCGTCACTGACGCGTATCTGGACGCCATCTGCGAGCATATCCGGGAGACCGGCCCGCTGGCACCTGACTATCTGGTGGACACCGTCTATTTCGGCGGCGGAACGCCCAGTTATTTCGGTGCGGAGGGCATGGCAGTCATCCTCTCCACCATACGCCGCAGCTTTGCGGTGGCTGCCGACGCGGAGATCACCTTCGAAGCAAACCCCGACTCCGTCACACCGAAGCTCCTGCGCCGCCTGAAGGGCGAGGGCTTCAACCGGGTCAGCCTTGGTGTGCAGTGCGATGACGACGGGATTTTGAAAGCCATCGGTCGTCCTCATGACTATCAGCAGGCGGTGGAGGCAGTGCGCATGATCCGCAGAGCCGGCTTCAAAAATTTGTCCCTCGACCTGATCTACGGTCTGCCGGGGCAGGACTTGGAGTCTTGGCAGCGGACGCTGCAGAATGTTTTGAAGCTGGAGCCGGAGCATATCAGCTGCTACGGTCTAAAAATCGAGGAGGGTACGCCCCTCTACGAGCGGCAGTATCAGGTGGTGCTGCCCAGCGACGATATGCAGGCAGATATGTACCTTGCAACGGCGGAGATCCTGCGCAGTAAGGGCTACCGCCAGTATGAGATCTCCAATTTCTGCAAGCGCGGCAGAGAATCCCGCCACAATATGAAATACTGGACCGGCGGCGAATATCTGGGCTTCGGCCCGGATGCCAGCTCCGATTTTGCGGGCAAGCGCTTTGCCATCGTGCGGGATCTGCACGCCTATGTGGAGGGCATCCACAACGGCGGTCAGGTGCTGTGCGACATTCAGCACATCGCCCCCCGGGAGCGGGCAGGAGAATACCTGATGATGCATCTGCGTACCCTGCGCGGCATCAGTGCCGAGGAGTACGAGTCGAAATTTCTGCTGCCCTTTGCACCGCTGGAGCAGGCATTGGAGCAATGCCGCATGCGCGGACACGCCCTGCGTGGCGAGGGCGGGCGTTGGCATCTGACACCTGAGGGATTTTTGCTGTCCAACAGCATCATTTCGGATCTGCTGCTGCTTCAGGAGAAATCCATCCCGCTGACCAAGAAAAGATAACAAAGCCGCACCCAAATGGGTGCGGCTTCGTCATATTGCCTCCCCTGCAGGGGAGCCAAGGTCGCTTTACGCGGGATGATATGGCTTTCCAGAGTTTGCGGGACGGCGGGAGCAAGCACCCGCCCTACAGTGGAAATTGGGACGGATTTCCCTAAATC
Source organism: Oscillospiraceae bacterium (assembly GCA_015067495.1). Classification (GTDB taxonomy): domain Bacteria; phylum Bacillota; class Clostridia; order Oscillospirales; family Oscillospiraceae; genus Faecousia. Next base: position 149,654 of record SVMI01000001.1, read on the forward strand.
TTGTGATTTTTCTACATTTTTTTCGCAATATCTTGTGTTTCGACAAATTTCGCAGTTTTCATATGTTATGATGTGGGCAAAGCTGCATGGAGACGGATCACCGCCACGGTGGCATCGTCCGAACTCCCCATCGGACATTCCTCCAGAATCCGCGCCGCCAATGCCCCGGCGGCTGCGTTTTCATCCAACCAACTGCGGTGCAGGGAATCCTCTCCTCCCGCTCCGTCGCTGAGCAGCACAAGCGTCTCTCCCCGACGCAGGGACAGCCGCTCCACCGTTTCCCGTCCGTCCGCGACAGACAGACCGGGCGGCGGTGTGGCTGTCCCAACCCTGATGGGTTCTCCTCTGGAAATCACGTACGAAGGCGCAGCACCCCACTTGTAGAGGGTGGCTCTGCCCGAATCCAGCTGCAGCTCCGCAAGATCCAGCGTCACCGCGCCCGCATGACCCTGCAAGGCGCAGATGCTGTTGATGCTGCGCAGAGCATAGGGTGCGGGATAGCCGGCGGACAGCATCCGCCGCAGCATCGTACCTACCCGCTGGGCGTCCCGCGCCGCTTCCTCGCCGGTTCCCATGCCGTCGCACAGCAGCACATAATAGCGGCAGCCGACTCCGGCAAACCACAGACAGCGATCTCCGTTGGCGCGGTTTTTGCTTGCGGAGCAGGCGACGATCTCCGGCTGAAACCACGGCTTCGGCGGCATCGTTCGGTCAGCGATCCGATCGGATAGATCCTGCAGAAATTCCGCCAGAAAATGATACTGCTGACCCACCGCCGCCCGGTACTCCTGCTGACGGTCACGGTCACCCCGGATGGCACGCAGCTGCTCCTGACTGCGGCGCAGCTCCATCAAAAGTCTGCCCGTCTTTCGGCAGCCACCGGGAAGATCCGCGCCGTTGCCCAAGGGGCGGTGCAGGATCTGACCCGGCAGCTGGGAGGGATCTTCCTTGCAGCTTTTTCGGCAGGGACAGCTGCCGCAGGCGCGTTCGGCGGCGCGGGCGATCAGCGCGCCCTCGTCTACGGGCAGCTCCTCTGCGTCAAGGATCAGATTTTCCGTCTGCCGCAGCACCGATGCAGCCAGCTCCAGCTGCACCTGCGCCATGCCCGTTTCGCCCCGACGTTGGGCGAGGTCGGTGTTTTTCGGCAGTGCCAAGGCACACAGCGAGCCGATCACCAGCCCCGGCAGGGGCGTCAGATCCCACACGCCGCAGATGCCCATGACCAAAAGATAAAGAAAGCCCGGTGCCAGATGCCGCATGGCAGGGCGAAGCCGCGGGATCAGGCGCACCAGATAGCTCAGGCACAGCACCGCCGCCATGGGCGTTGCGGTCACCTGCGCCAGATCGATCGCCAAGCCTGCCAGTGCCGCAGCGGGAAAGGCACCCACCAACGCCAGCGCGCCGGCGGCGATGTACCCCAGTCCCAAATAGGGCAGCGGCATCACCTGCGCCAGACACAGCACCGCCATGCCGCAGATCAGCCACTCGGTCAGCGGATCGCGCCGCTCCGTCGCGGCAGTCATGACCCACGTGGAAAGGGCAGCAAGTGCCACCCGCAGGATGTAAAAGGCGATAGGTGTGCTGTCAAGACGCAAATACAGCATCGAAAGCCCCGTACCGGCAGTCAAAAGTGCCGCCACCGCACTCATCAGCAGCGGCGTCTGCCTGCGCAGCCGGTTTCCGCCCAAAAGCAGCGACGTGGCAAGTCCCAGACCCATCCAGATCACACCCTGCATGCCGGCGTTACCCCAAAAGAGGTAATAACCGCCACTGCCGCCGATGGCGACCAACACCGCGGGCCAGCCGGACTGTGCCAGCAGCAAGCCCAACGTCAGCGGCTGCAGATGGTGACCCAGTGAAGCCGCTGCAGAGAGGAAGCCTGCCAGCAGATACATCGCCGCCTGCAGTGCCGCATGTACCCGCGGCTCAGCCGCCCAGCGACGCAGCATCCGCTGCCACCGCCGCATATAGACCCCGATCGTCACCATCATCTGTACCACGTTCCCTTCCCTTTGATAGGATAATCCTATCATGAAGGCCGTGGGATTTTTTGTCAAAAGCTGTCTTGCAATAAAGTTTCTTGCATAGACGGCAAAAGGCGTGTATAATATAGTAAATTTACCAAAGGAGTTTTGCCGATGCTGACGAAGCTGCGTGCCGTTGCGGACCGCTATGATATGCTCTGCGCCAAGTCCGAGCAGCCGGATTTCTATGCCGACCCCAAAAAAGCGGCAAAGCTGCTGCGCGAGAAGAACGAACTGGAGCCCATCGTGGAGGCTTTTGCCGCTTACGAGGCGGCTTTGCAGGAAATGGACGATGCGCAAGCACTGATGAGTGACCCGGACATGAAGGAATTTTGTCAGGAGACCTTTGCCAGCGCGAAAGAGCGCAGCGAGGAGCTTTACCGTCAGCTGCAGCTGCTGCTTCTGCCCAAAGACCCCAACGACGACAAAAACGTCATCGTGGAGATCCGTGGCGGTGTAGGCGGCGAGGAAAGCGCGCTGTTTGCCCACAGCCTTTTCAGAATGTACTCCATGTACGCCGCCTCCAAGGGCTGGCGCATCGAGCTGATGAACTACTCCGAAACGGAGCTGGGCGGCGTGAAGGAAGCGGACTTTGTGATCAACGGTCAGGGTGCCTACTCCCGGATGAAATATGAGTCCGGCGTCCATCGGGTGCAGCGGGTGCCGGAGACCGAGTCCGGCGGACGTGTCCATACCTCCACCGCCACCGTGGCGGTGCTGCCGGAGATGAAAGAGGTGGACGTACAGATCGACCCGGCGGATATTGAGATGCAGGTCTATCGGGCGTCGGGTGCCGGCGGTCAGCATGTCAACAAGACCTCCTCTGCCGTGCGGCTGATCCACAAGCCCAGCGGCATCGTGGTTGCCTGTCAGGAAGAACGAAGCCAGCTGCAAAACCGGGAAAAATGCATGCGTATGCTCGCCTCCAAGCTCTACGAGATCCAGCTGGAGAAGCAAAATTCCGAAGTCACGGGCATGCGCCGCAGTCAGGTTGGCACAGGCATGCGCAACGAGCGCATCCGTACCTACAATTTTCCCCAAGGTCGCGTGACCGATCACCGCATCGGGCTGACGCTGTACCGCATCGATTCCGTCATGAACGGCGACATCGATGAGATCATCGACGCCCTCGCCACCGTCGATCAGGCGGAAAAGCTGAAAAACGCACAATAAATACAGAATGTAGGGCGGGTGCTTGCCCCCGCCGTACGATAAAACAAAGAGGAAAACCTTATGATCTTCACCACCAATTCCCCAGTGGAAACTGAAAAAATCGGCGAGAGGCTGGCTGCCGTTCTGCCTGCCGGCGCGGTGATCGCCTATCGGGGCGATCTGGGCGCGGGAAAGACCGCCTTCACCCGGGGTCTTGCCCGGGGTCTGGGCTACGATGAGCCGGTGACCAGTCCCACATACACCATCGTCAACGAATACTTGGGCGGTCGGCTGCCGCTGTTCCACTTCGATATGTACCGACTGCACTCATCCGACGATCTGTGGGACATCGGCTGGGACGATTATCTGGAGCGGGGCGGCATCTGCGCCGTGGAGTGGAGCGAAAATGTGGCAGACGCGCTGGAAGACCCCATCCTCATTACCATCGAAAAGCTGGGGGAGGACTGCCGCCGCATCACCATTGAAGGAGGAGATATCCATGCTCTTGCTGAGCTTTGAAACGTCCGCAAAAGCCGGCTCTGTCGCCCTTTTTGAGGGTGAAAAGCTGCTGGGCGAGCAGTACCTGAACAACGGAATGACCCACAGTGCCACCCTGCTTTCCATGGCGGAGACGCTGCTTTCCCAATGCGGAAAAACCGCGAAAGAGGTGGATGCCGTGGCGGTTGCCAACGGCCCCGGCTCTTTCACCGGCGTGCGCATCGGCGTTGCCGCTGCCAAGGGCTTCGCTTGGGGCGGTGAAATTCCCGTTTACGGCGTGTCCACGCTGGAAGCCATGGCGTTGGGACTGGGCATTTATGACGGCTACGTCTGCCCCGTGATGGACGCCCGGCGGGCGCAGGTGTATAATGCGCTGTTTTATGTAAACCAAGGTGTCATGACCCGGATCACGGAAGATCGGGCGATCGCCCTTTCGGAGCTGGAAACGGAGCTGAAAACCCTCAAAAAACCGATTTTTCTGGTTGGCGACGGCAGCATTTTGTGCTATAATACCTTGGAAGAAACCGTTCCGAGTCTGATCTTGCCCCCAGAGAGCAAGCTGCACCAGCGGGCTGTGGGTGTGGGTCTTGCGGCGTTGAAGCGCAGCGAGCCGGACAACCCCGCCTTTCTCGCGCCCAATTATCTGCGTCTGAGTCAGGCAGAGCGGGAACGAAAGGAAAAATTACAAGAGAAATAAAGGAGATCATTCTTATGGCAGAGGTTCATGTATTAGATCATCCCCTGATCCAGCACAAGCTGGCGATCCTGCGCAACCACAACACCGGCGTCAAGCAGTTCCGGGAGCTGATCAGCGAGATCGCAGGACTGATGTGCTACGAAGCCACCCGCAATCTTCCCACCAAGGAAGTGGAGGTGCAGACCCCCGTGGCAGTTGCCAAGTGCCGCATGCTCGCCGGCAAGAAGCTGGCGATCGTCCCCGTCCTTCGGGCGGGTCTGGGCATGGTGGACAGCATGGTGGATCTGATCCCCTCGGCGAAGATCGGTCACATCGGTCTGTACCGGGATCCCGAGACCCATCTGCCCGTGGAATATTACTGCAAGCTGCCCGATGACATCGGCAACCGCGTGGTTTTCGTAGTGGATCCCATGCTGGCAACCGGCGGCAGTGCCATCGCCGCCATCGATTTTCTCAAGAAGCACGGCTGCCGCAACATCATCATGATGAACATCATCGGCTGCCCCGAGGGTGTCAAGGCGGTGCAGGAGGCACACCCGGACGTGGAGCTGTACCTCGCCGCGGTGGACGAAAAGCTCAATGACCATGCCTACATCATCCCCGGTCTGGGTGATGCCGGCGACCGCATTTTCGGCACGAAATAATCCAAAGCGGACTGCTTTTGCAGTCCGCTTTTTTCCGTTAAGGGATTGAAACGGCGGTCTAAATTTGCTACAATAACAGAAATCTACACATAATTCGCTGTCATTGCGAGGCACGAAGTGCCGTGGCAATCCGTATTCTCTGCGAGGCAAAGCATTACGCGGCTCTACGAGCAGCAAGGGGACGGATTCCCACGCCAGTGTGCGCACTGGCTCGGAATGACTTTGTTGGGAGGTGTCGGCGTTGTACCAGAAAAATGACTATATCGCGGTTTTTGATTCCGGCGTGGGCGGCATCAGCGTCCTGCGCCAGCTGACCAAGCTCCTGCCGAACGAGCGGTTTTTGTACTACGGCGACTCCGCCAACGCGCCCTATGGCAGCCGTTCCACGGAAGCCGTGCGGAAATTGACGCTGGAAGCAGCGGATAAAATATTATGTAAACCAGTCAAGGCACTGGTGGTCGCCTGCAACACCGCCACCGCCGCCGCCATCGAAGACCTGCGGCAGGCGCATCCCGACCTGATCGTCATCGGTATCGAGCCGGCACTGAAGCTGGCAGCGGATCGTTTTCCCGGCAAAGGCATCGGCGTGATGGCGACAGATGTGACCTTGCGGGAGGAGAAATTCGACGCCCTTCTGCACCGCACCGCCCATGATCAGCCGATCTACAAGATCCCCGCACCGGGCTTGGTGCAGCTGATTGAAGCCGGAAAAGCCGATTCTTCCGAAACGGAGCAGCTGCTTTCCCAAATTCTGACCCCTTACAAAAACAAAATCGATGTGCTGGTGCTGGGCTGCACCCACTTTCCCTTCGTGAGAGCCGCCATCCGCCGCGTTTTAGGGGATGCGGTCGTCCTGCTGGACGGGGGAGAAGGCACGGCGCGGGAAACAAAGCGTCGGCTGGCGCTTGCCGGACTTCTCTCGGACGGCGCGGGAGAGATCACATGGCAAAACAGCAGTTCCGACCCCGCAAACGCAATGTTATGTAAACAACTTTTCGCACAAGGAGAATGACCATGTACAACGATTATGCCTACCTGCTCGGCTCAAAGCGATCCTGCATCCGGGAGCTTTTTGAATATGGCTGCCGCCGGGCTGCCATCGTCGGACGGGAAAATATTTACGACTACTCCCTCGGCAATCCCTCCATGCCCGCCCCCGACGCAGTGACCGAGACCATCCGTGACCTGCTGCAGGATACCGATCCCGTGGCACTCCACGGCTACACCTCCGCTGTGGGCGATGCCGCCACCCGTCAGGCGATCGCCGATGACCTGAACGAGCGCTATGCTGCCGGTGTCCGTCCTGAAAATCTGTTCATCACCGGCGGTGCTGCCCCTGCGCTGACCGCTGTGTTCCGTGCGCTGTCCGTGACCGGCGCAGAAGTACTGGCACTGGCACCCTTCTTCCCGGAGTACCGCCCCTTTGCGGAGGCTGCCGGACTGGGCTTCAAGGTGGTCGCGCCGGATGTTCCCCATTTCCAGATCAAGCTGGATGCCTTGGAGGCGCAGCTGACGGAAAACACCGTCGCCATCATCGTCAATTCCCCCAATAACCCCTCCGGCGTCGTCTACACCCGGGAGACCCTGACGGCTCTGGCGGCACTGCTGACCAAAAAGGCAAACGAGTATGGTCACCCCATTTACATCGTCTCTGACGAGCCTTACCGTGAGCTTGCCTACGGCGGCGTGGAAGTACCCTTTATTCCCACCATCTATGCGGACACCGTCGTCTGCTATTCCTATTCCAAGTCCCTGTCCCTGCCCGGCGAGCGCATCGGCTACATCTACGTGCCGGAAAACGCCACCGACAGCAAAAATCTCTACCTCGCCATCGCCGGTGCTGCCCGGGCAGCAGGTCACGTCTGCGCTCCCAGTCTGTGGCAGAAGGTGATCGGTCGCTGCACCCAGCTGCGCCCGGATCTGGACGCCTATGACCGCAACCGCACCCGCCTTTATAACGCATTGACGGAGATGGGCTACGAAATGGCGCAGCCGGACGGCGCGTTCTATCTCTTTATCAAAGCCCCCGGCGGCGATGCCAATGCCTTCTCCGAAAGAGCCAAGGCCTTGGATCTTTTGGTGGTTCCCGGCGACGATTTCGGCTGCCCGGGCTACTTCCGCATCTGCTACTGCGTGAGACCCGAGATGATTGAAAAGAGCCTGCCGGCATTCAAGGCATTGATTGGATAAGAGAAATCCTTGCACCTTTTTGCGCCTGCGGAATACCATGGAATGAGCGGCGACGCTTCAATCTTTCTTTTTTCGGAGGTATTCTTATGTGCAATTTCTGTGGTAACAACGGCGGCTGCGGCATCAACATCTGGTGGATCATCATTCTGGCGGTTCTGTTCTGCTGCTGCGGCAACGGCAACGGCAACACCGGTCTGTGCGGCAACAGCTGCGAGCGCACCTGCTGCTAAAGAAAAATCGGGCGCCCCAACCGGGGCGCCCATATTTTATGTTTTCTTCTCAACGGAATAGTAGAAAATATTATCTCTCGCCGGGTTCAAGCCGGAAAGCATACCCCGTCGACCGTAAATGGCATAGCTGCGGAACAAAATCGGACACAGCCAGCCGTTGTCCATCACCTGCTGATGCAGGGTCTGGAAATTGCCGCTGTTGGCGAGGGCTTCGAGGCTCATGGCGTACGCCGCCACGTCGTCCATGCCGCCGTAATTCAGCGTGCCGTCCTCGGCAAAAAATTCCGTCAGATCCATATTGGGTGAGAGCTTCGTCTGACCGAGATAGAGATCAAACTTTCCCTCCTTCAGTGCGGTGCGAAACTCCGCGCCGGGAAGCTCCGACATGGTCACCTGCAGACCGCCCGCCTCCAGCATTTCCTTGATGGTGCGTGCCACGCGCATGCGCCGGGCATCGTCCTTGTTGACGAGGAAAACAACTGTGTTATTCTCCAGCTCCGCCTTTTCCACCGCCTTGACGAATCTCGTCGGCTGGTAGTCGTAGCGCGCCGCCAGATTGTCATTATAAACAGGGGAGAGTGGAGATGCGGGCAGGGTCGCGCTGTGGGCGAAGCCACGGAAAAACTCCGTCACCAGCGAATCCCGGTCGATGGCATAGGTCAGGGCGGTGCGGATGGCATCATTTGCCAGCACCTTGCTCTTTTCGTTGACGCCGATGTAGAGGAACATGCCGTTCTCGCTCTCCCACAGCTCGTAGTCCCCGCGGAAATCCACGTAGGAGTCCAGTCCCGGGTCGGTACAGACCAGACCCAGCTGAGAAAATTCAAAAAGGTCGCGGATTTGGCTGGGAGTCGCGCCCTCGATGAGGGGGATGGTCATGGCGTTGGTCTCCATAGCGGCATTGCACCACCACGCCACCTGACGGCGCAGCTGGATGCCGTCGGCGGTCTTTTCGATGCGGTACGGACCCGTACCCAGAGGAAATTCCGCCTTCAGCTCGGTTCTTTTGATAATGGGAATGTCCAGCAAAATGGGCAAATTCTCGCAGGGGGTGTCCAGCGTGATACGAATTGCATCCTCCGCCACTGCGTCGATGGTCTTGATGTGCGTGAAGCGTCCGGCAAAATAGCCGCTTTCCCGGGCGGCACGCAGGCTCTCCTGCACATCGTAGGCGGTGAGGAACTGACCGTCGGAAAATGCCGCCTTCTCCAGATAGAAGGTGTAGGTGCGCATGTCCGGGGACATTTCAAAGCTCTTGCAGAGCATGGGCTTGACGTTATACTGGGCATCGGTGCAGAAAAGCCCCTGATACACCAGCGACAGCAGCATCCGATTGGTGGGCTCGTTGCACTGATATGGGTGCAAGCCGTCCGTCGGGTCGTATGCCAGCTTCAGCTCCTTGGGAGTTTCGGGTACAGTGGGGGCGGTGATGTCATTTTCGTCGGTAAGACCGTCACCCGTGGGGACATAGGGTGTTTCCTCCCCGCCGCAGCCGGTCAGGAGAATGCCGAGCAGCAATAGGATCGCGATGAGCTTTTTCAAAACATCTCCTCCTTGCAAAGGATGATCGCCCCTTGTGACCCCCGGTTTCCGCGGGTGTAGCGGTGAGACCAGAAGGTTTCATGGCTGCACATGGTGCAGCTGTCGCTGATCTCAACGGACACGACCCCCGCGTTGCGAAGAGATAGGGCGTTGATCTCTTTTAGGTTTACATAATATTTATCACCGGCGGGACGGATGTATTTTTCCGCCGCCGCGCCATAGGTTTCCACCATGGCATTGGGCACTTCTCCGTCGGTTTCGAAGCAGCAGAAGCCGATATTCGGTCCGATGGCGGCGCGGATATTTTCGGGCGCGCAGCCGAACTGCTTTGCCATTTCCCGGACAGCCTTGCCGGCAATGTCCATGGCAGTTCCCCGCCAGCCGGCATGCACCGCGCCCACCGCGCCCGTGACCGGGTCGTGGAGCAAAATGGGTGTGCAGTCTGCCGTGAAGATCATCAGTGCCGTACCGGGATCAATCGTGATGAGGGCGTCGCATTCGGGATACAGGTGATGGTCGATGCCCAGCGCATCCCCGGCGGTGACACAGCGGACGGTGTCCGTATGCACCTGATGGGATAAAACCAGCTTTTCCCGGTCAAAACCAAGGGCTTTTGCCAGAATTTCGTGGTTTTTCGCAACATTTTCAGGCGCATCGCCCCGATGCAGACCGATGTTCAGGCTGGAAAGCGCGCCGGTGCTGACACCGCCCATACGGGTGGTGAAGGCATGGGGCGCAGCGATGCCCTCGGCAACCAGATATTCCAGTGTTCCTTGTTTTTTGGTGACGATGGGCATAGCGGTTCTCCGTTTTTTAGAGATATCACAAATATCCGTGGCAATCCGTATTCCTTGCGATGCTTCGCATTTTGCGGCTTCATTAGCCGCAAAAGAACGGATCGCCACACCAGTCTGCGGACTGGTTCGCGATGACGTTGAAATTTGAAAGCTTTACTGTTCCTTGGTCTTGTCGCTCTGCATGCAGCACTTTTTGTACTTCTTGCCGCTGCCGCAGGGGCAGGGATCGTTGGGTCCGACCTTCTTGTCCCGGTTGCGGACGGGTTCTTTCTTTACCTGCGTTGCGGTAGCGGCAGCTGTGCCGGTCTCCTTGGCGACCTGAACGCGCTTGACCTCCTGCTGGGGCTGAAGCCGCACCAAAAACAGCCGGCGCACCGTCTCCTCACGGATAGAGTCGATCATGGCGGTGAACATCTGGTAGCCTTCTTCCTTGTAGGCGATGACCGGGTCATGCTGACCGTAGGCACGCAGACCGATGCCCTGCTTCAGATCGTCCATGGCATCGATGTTTTCCATCCAGTATTCGTCCACCACCCGGAGCATGACCACGCGCTCCACTTCCCGCATGGTGGCAGTGCTGTAGGCGGCTTCCTTCTTTTCGTACTCCTGTACCGCGGTTTCATAGAGGTATTCGATCATCGCTTCCTGCTCGGTGGGGATGCCCACACGGGGTGGCAGGCAATAGGCAAGGGAGGCGGCAACCGCCTTGAGGGTCTCCTCGTTGATGCCGTCATGCTCCGCAATGGCAGAGGTGACCGCAGACTCGATGACGCCCCGCAGCATCGTCAGGATGCTCTCCCGCAGATCCTCGCCGTCCAGCACCTTCTGACGCTGGGCATAGATGACCTCACGCTGGGTGTTCATCACGTTGTCATACTCCAGAACGCTCTTACGGGAGCGGAAATGCACGCCTTCCACGCTCTTCTGTGCGTTTTCGACGGCATTCGACAAAATTCGTGCATCAATGGGGGTATCCTCGTCCATACCGAGGCTGTCCATCATGCCCATGATCCGATCCGAAGAGAACAGACGCATCAGGTCGTCCTGCAGGCTCAGGTAGAAGCGGCTCTCGCCGGGATCACCCTGACGGCCGGAACGTCCCCGCAGCTGATTGTCGATGCGGCGGGATTCGTGACGCTCGGTGCCGATAATATATAGACCGCCTGCCTCCTTGACCTTTACTGCCTCCACCGCAATTTGCTCTCGGTATTTCTGCAGCAGCTGCTTATACTGCTCGCGAGCGGCGAGGATCTCGGGGTTGTCGGTCTCAGAATAGGTATCTGCCTCCGCAAGGATTTCCTCAGGAAGCTCCAGCTTGCGCAGCTCATTCTTGGCAAGGAAATCCGCGTTGCCGCCCAGCATGATGTCCGTACCACGACCCGCCATGTTGGTGGCGATGGTGACAGCACCGAATTTACCTGCCTGCGCAACGATCTGGGCTTCCTGCTCGTGGAATTTCGCGTTCAGAACGTGGTGGGGAATGCCCTCTTTTTTCAGCATTTTGCTGAGGAGCTCACTTTTTTCGATGGAGATCGTACCCACCAGCACCGGCTGACCCTTACTGTGGCAGGCTTTGACCTGCTCGACGATGGCACGGTACTTGCCGGCGACAGTCTTATAGACCACATCGGTGTGATCCTCGCGGATCACAGGGCGGTTGGTGGGAATCTCCACCACATCGAGGAAATAAATCGTCGCAAATTCATCCTGCTCCGTCAGTGCCGTGCCGGTCATGCCGGAGAGCTTGTCATAAAGACGGAAGAAATTCTGGAAGGTGATGGTGGCGAGGGTCTTGGACTCGGATGCCACCTTGACCCGCTCCTTCGCCTCGATCGCCTGATGCAGACCCTCGTTGTAGCGGCGACCGTACATCAATCTGCCGGTGAACTCATCAACAATGATGATCTCGCCATCCTTGACCACGTAGTCGATGTCCTTTTTCATCAGACCCCGCGCCTTCATCGCCTGATTGATGTGGTGGGTGAGGGTGGTATTTTCCATGTCGGAGAGATTTTCCACGCCGAAGAACTTCTCCGCCTTGGCGATGCCCTCGGCGGTCAGGGAAACGGTGCGGCTCTTCTCATCCACAAAATAGTCGCAGTCGTAGTTGTCGTGGACTTCCTTGTCCTCAGTCTTGGCAAAGACCTTGCGGCGCAGGGTAGCAACGAACTGGTCTGCCATCTCGTAGAGCTTGGAGGAGTCCTCACCCCTGCCGGAGATGATCAGAGGGGTTCTTGCCTCGTCGATGAGGATGGAGTCCACCTCGTCCACGATGGCAAAGGCATGACCGCGCTGTACCAGATCCTGCTTGTAAAGTGCCATGTTGTCACGCAGGTAGTCAAAGCCCAGCTCATTGTTGGTGCAGTAGGTGATATCCGCGGCATAGGACACCCGACGCTCGGCAGGGGACATGCCCGGAATGATCAGACCCACGGTAAGACCCATGTATTTATAGACCTTGCCCATCCATTCAGACTGGTATTTGGCAAGGTAATCGTTGACGGTAACCACGTGGACACCTCTGCCGGTGAGGGCATTGAGGTAACAGGGCAGGATCGCCACGAGGGTCTTGCCTTCGCCGGTCTTCATTTCCGCGATACGTCCCTGATGCAGCACGATGCCGCCGATGACCTGAACAGGATAGGGCTTCATCCCCAGCACGCGCCACGCCGCTTCACGAATGGCGGCAAAGGCTTCGGGCAGGATGTCGTCAAGGGTCTCGCCCTCAGCAAGACGCGCCTTGAACCGGGCGGTCATGCCCCGCAGCTCCTCCTCGGACAGCTTAGAATAGGGCGCATCGAGTGCCAAAACTTTATCTACCAGCGGCTGGATCTTTTTGATCTCCCGCTCAGAGCGGGTGCCGAACAGCTTGGAAAACAGTCCCATGGTGTGATACCTCGTCGAAAAAGTAATTTGAAAATGGCCGATATGAACCAATTTTACCCATTATAGCATAAATTCATGAAAATTCATAGACTTATTGTAAATTTATCGGCAACATATGATTCCATTGCAGTCTTGGCTCCCCTTGCAGGGGAGGCTTGACAGAGAAATTAGGAAAACAAAAAACCGGAGCCGATGGCTCCGGTTCGGAATTATCTTCTTCTGCTTCTGGTGCGGTGGTCGGAGTACTGCTTGATGCCCGAAATTTTACTGTCGGACTCGGACATGAATGCCTTCAGCCGCTCCTCGAACAGCTGATCAGCCGTCTTGGGTGCGGGAGGGGGCGTGGGCGCGGTACGGGCAGGGCGGGCATGATTGCCGGCGTTTCCCTGAAAAGCAGGACGGGGTGCGGTTTCCCGCTGGGGTCTTGCTTCCAGCCGCTTGATGGACAGATTGATCTTTCCATTCTCCAGCCCGATGACCATGACCTTCACATCCTGACCCTCGGTCAGGTGCTGGCGAATGTCACTGACGTAAGAATTGGCGACCTCTGAAATATGTATCAGCCCGGTCTTATTCTCCGGCAGTGCCACAAACGCGCCGAAATTGGTGATGGATTTGATCTTGCCCTCTAAAATTGCGCCGACGGTTAACTCCATACTCTAAACTGCTTCCTCCAAAAATTATTGCTCCGGCTCGATGATCACCGTGTCAGGATCTACCAGATCCAGCTCGTCCTTTGCGATCTGCTCCACGCTTTCCAACGAACCCAGATCGTCGATCTTGTCTTCCAGACGGTCGTTTTCCTGCTCCAGCTGCTGTGCCTGATCCCGCAGCGCGTCGGCTTGCGCCTGCGCGTGCAGTGTAACCGTGTGCAGCACCAGAAGGGTCACCATGGAAAATGTGATCGCCAGACAGACGGCGATTTTTGTCAGCTTGTTGCTGCGTCCCGGAACGAGACGGATGTGCTTGATAAATTCCCGAAACGTCATGACGTTTCCCTCCTGTGTGTTTTTTTCCGCGGAAATGACCATACATCGTTATTGTAATCAATTTTTTTGCATCTGTAAATATTTTTTTGCAGAAAATCTTCAATTTCAGGAAAAATTTTTTTATTTTCCGGTAAATCCATCCAATTATCTGCCAAAAAGTTGCCCAAACGGGACGCAAAAGCCTCCCGACCGTCCGATCCGTCAGCCAGCCGCCCAGAAAAAGGGAGGGCCAGTACCCCGGACGCAGATCCCCGTCGCAGACGGCAAAGCTGTAATAGACCCACGCCGGCACCAACGCCGATACAAATAAGAAGTCCGCAAGGTGTCGCCTGCGGCTGCCCAAGGGTCGCAAAAAGCTATAGAGGATGCCAAGAACCGCGCCCACAGCGATGCCGCCCAAAAACCGCACTGCGGCGATCCGGGGTGTGATCATCCCAGCAACCGGCGCAGCCAGCCGGCAGCGCGGGGCTCTTCATAGTGCAGCGCGGCGATACTGCCCTCCACCTCCACGTGTCCGCCCTCGGGCGCAAGGGTCTTCAGCTGCAGCGACTGCCCATGGATGATGAGCGTCCCCAGCTGGGTGCGCAGCACCACCGTGTTTTCGTCAAAATTCACGACCTCCGTCACACCCGTCATGGAAAGGCTGCGCCGTTCATTCAGGGTCAGCTTGTGGGGCAGTGCCATTTGATTCTCGCCCATTTTGATCACCTCACGGCAATCTATGCGCCGGAGGCGGAGGATATGACGTCAAATTGCTTCGATGGCGATTTTCAGGGCATCGGCGATGGTTTCCAACGGCATGGAGGGTGCATTTTCCTTTGCCTGCGAGGGCAAAAACGGCACGTGGATAAAGCCTACCTGCACCGGCGTGCCGTTAAAACGGTGTAAAAGTGCGTATAATGTGTCATTGCAGACGAATGCGCCGGCGGAATAGGAGAGCTTGCAGCGAATGCCCGCCGCCTGCACCGCCGCCACCAGCTTTCTCACGGGAACGGTGGCGAAATACGCCGCCGGTGCGCCCTCGATGACCGGCTCGTTTTGCCCAAGCACCCCTGCATTGTCCGGGATGGACGCTTCCCGCAGGTTGATTCCGACCACCTCGGGAGTGATGCTGTCACGTCCGCCCGCCTGACCGACGCAAAGGATCACATCCGGCTGCAGCTCCTGCGCGGCAGCAAGCACCGTCTGTGCCGCCACGGAATATTTGGTGGGAATTTGCAGCTTTGTCAGCTGAAACGTGCCGATGCTCTCCGGCAGCAGCTGCACCGCCTCCCAAGAGGGGTTGACCGACTCGCCGCCGAAGGGATCAAAGCCGGTGATCAGCAATTTTTTCATGTGTATCACTCCTTTTTTATACCATACTGCAATTTTGCGGAAATTACAACCTTTTTCCCTACAGTAAGAAATGTTACAACAATCATGTCATTGCGAGGAAGGCGCAAGCCTGACGTGGCAATCTCCTGCCACGATCTGCCGATATGTTACATTGTACCAGGAGATCGCCACAGCCCTAAAGGGCTTCGCGATGACACAGCCGTTGGCTGTGTGCGGGCGGATCATGATTGAATCAATGTATGATTGCCACCGGCAATCATTTCGATTTCAGATTCGCTGCGCTCTGCAACACAGCCGCCCTACAGTAGGAAATGTCACCACATCCATGTCATTGCGAGGAAGGCGAAGCCTGACGTGGCAATCTCCTGCCACGATCTGCCGATATGTTACATTGTACCGGGAGATCGCCACAGCCCTAAAGGGCTTCGCGATGACACAGCCGTTGGCTGTGTGCGGGCGGATATTATCCGTCCCTACGATGGAAGGTAACAGAAAATTTACCGTTGCGTATTGATTTCAGAGCCGGCGTGATGTATAATATTCAATGCAAACTTTGCATATTTAGACTTTTTTGTCATTTTTCCCTGAAAGGAACGGTTTTTATGATCAAAATCAAGGATCTTTATGATCTGTCCCATACCCGGGCAAAGGACTACCTGCAGGAGTTTACCTACCCGTGGGAAGCCCTCAGCGGCATCAGCGACCTGATCCGCACCCTCGGCGCGTCCCTCGGCGCGGACTACGAGGAAATCTCCCCCGAGGTCTGGGTTCACAAGACCGCCACCGTCGCACCCACCGCCTTTTTGGGTGCGCCCTGCATCATCGGCGCAAAGACCGAGGTGCGCCATGGCGCGTTCGTCCGCGGCAGCGCACTGGTAGGCGATGGCTGCGTGGTGGGCAACTCCGTGGAGCTGAAGAACGTCATCCTCTTTGACGGCGTGCAGGTACCCCATTACAACTACGTGGGCGACAGCATTTTGGGCTACAAAGCCCACATGGGCGCAGGCTCCATCACCTCAAACGTCAAATCCGACAAATCTCTCGTGGTGATCCACGGGGCAGAACCCATCCCCACAAACCGCAAAAAGGTAGGCGCGATGCTGGGCGATTTTGTGGAAGTGGGCTGCAACAGCGTCCTCAATCCCGGCACGGTCATCTGCCGCGAGAGCAACATCTATCCGCTGAGCTGCGTCCGCGGCGTGATCCCGAAGCGCAGCATCTTCAAAACCGGCGGCATTATCGTGGAAAAGGAGTAATTTTATGGGTAAATATTTCGGAACAGACGGCTTCCGCGGCGAAGCCAACGTCAATCTGACCGCTGACCACGCCTACCGGGTGGGTCGTTTCCTCGGCTGGTACTACGGCGAGAAGAAGCGTCGCGCCGGCTCTGATGAGGAAGCACGGATCGTCATCGGCAAGGATACCCGCCGCTCCAGCTATATGTTTGAGTATTCGCTGGTGGCAGGTCTGACCGCCTCCGGCGCGGATGCCTACATGCTCCACGTCACCACCACCCCTTCCGTGGCGTATATTACAAAAACCGACAGCTTTGACTGCGGCATTATGATCTCTGCCAGCCACAACCCCTACTACGACAACGGCATCAAGCTGTTGAACGGGCAGGGCGAGAAGATGGACGAGGACACCATCTCTCTGATCGAAGCCTATATTGACGGCAAAGTAGAGCTTTTTGGCGAAACATGGACGGAGATCCCCTTCGCAAAAAGAGATCGTATCGGCAAGACCGTGGACTATGTCGCCGGTCGTAACCGCTATATCGGCTATCTGATCAGCTTGGGTCTTTTCTCCTTCCGGGGACTGCGGGTGGGTCTGGACTGTGCCAACGGCGCGGCTTGGAACATCGCAAAATCCGTCTTTGACGCGCTGGGCGCAAAGACTTACGTCCTCAACGCCGACCCTGACGGTCTGAACATCAACGAAAACGCCGGCTCGACCCACATCGAGGTGCTGCAGAAATTCGTGGTGGACAATGGCTTGGACGTGGGCTTTGCCTACGACGGCGATGCCGACCGCTGCCTCTGCATAGACGAAAAGGGCAACATCGTTACCGGCGACCACATTCTCTACATTTACGGCAAGTATATGGCAGAGCGTGGCAAGCTGGACAACAACACTGTTGTCACCACCGTTATGTCTAACTTCGGTCTTTACAAGGCACTGGACGAGGTGGGCATCGGCTATGCAAAGACCGCCGTGGGCGACAAGTATGTGTATGAATACATGGTCAATAACGGCTGCCGCATCGGCGGTGAGCAGTCCGGCCACATCATTTTCATGAAGTACGCCACCACCGGCGACGGCATTCTGACCAGCCTGAAGATGATGGAGGTCATGCTCGCCAAAAAGAAGAAGCTGAGCCAGCTGTGCGAGGGTCTGACCATCTACCCGCAGGTGCTGAAAAATGTGCGTGTGCGCTCCAAGCCCGAGGCACAGAGTGACCCCGACGTGCAGGCGGCAGTTTCCGCCGTGGCGGAAAAGCTGGGCGACAGCGGACGGATCTTGGTGCGGGAATCCGGCACAGAGCCGGTGATCCGCGTCATGGTGGAAGCGCCGGACAAGGAAACCTGCGTCCAATGCGTGCAGCAGGTGGTGGACGTGATCTGCGCCAAGGGTCACGCGGTGGTTTGAGGAATTAGGAATCGGGAGTGACGTGGCAATCTCCTGCGCCAAGCATCAAACCTCCTGTCATCCTGAGCGGAGTGAAACGGAGTCGAAGGATCTTCGCACCGATTATTCGCCCCTACGATAACGATCCACAAATAATGACGCGCCGCAGGGGTAACCCTGCGGCGCAATCGTTTGTTATAGGTTTACATAATATCAATTACCCGTGCCGGTGAGGATCTGGGCAAGGTCGGAATCCTTGTCGAGGATGATGGTCTTATCCTCGCCGTTCAGGCTGGTCTTCAAAGCATCCAGTGCCAGAATAAATTCGTAAAATTCCTGCTTGTCGGCGGTGTTATAGGCTTCCGCCAGACGGCGCATGTACTCTGCTTCGCCCTCAGCGACCAGCTTGGCTGCTTCCGCTTCCGCATCGGAGACCAGAATATTGACCTCTTTCTGCACGTTGTTGCGGATGATGGATGCCTCATAATTGCCGTCGGCGGTATATTTTTCCGCCATCTGGTTACGCTCGGAGATCATACGGGTGTAAACCGCGTTCAGGTTGGAATCCGGCAGGTCAAAGCGCTTGATCTTCACGTCCTCCACATGGATGCCGTACTGGGCTGCCTTTTCGTTGACCTGAGCGGCGATGCCGTCGTAGATCTCGTTGCGCTCCGCGCCGTCGTTCATGTTGATGATGTCCGCCTGAGCGAGGGTACTCATGGTGTTCTTCAGGGCGGTGTAGGTGTTGGCGTCAAGGCGTTCCTCCGCCTTTGCGGTAGTGCCGAGGGACTGATAGAACAGCTGGGGATCGGAGATGCTCCAGATGATGTAGCAGTCAACGGTCATATTCTGCTTGTCAGAGGTAAAGACCTCAGACGGGGGAATGTCATAGAACATGGTCGCCTTGGTAAAGTAGCGCACGGTGTCCAAAAACGGCACCTTAAAGTTCAGACCCGCCGTATCCACGCTGTCGACGATCTTGCCGAAGCGGAAGACGCAGGCGTATTCATTTTCTCTGACGGTATACACGGAGGATGCCGCCACGATGATCAGCAGCAGCACGACCACACCGATGATAATGGCTTTTTTCATGATCAGTTACCTCCAACGATGGATTCAAGAGGAAGGAGCATGTCGATGTTCTCTCCGTCGCCCGTGTTGATGTAGACCTTCACATTGGGCAGCACCTGAGAGATCGCCTCGTAATACATGCGGCTTCTGGTGATTTCGGGATTGTTGGCATACTCGGCATACATCGCCTCGAACATGGCGACTGCCTCGATCGCCTCGTTGACACGCTTCTGCTTCAGATACTGAGCGTTCTGCAGCAGCTGGTCAGCTCTTGCCTTCGCTGCGGGCAGCTCGGCATTTTCGTAAGCCTTTGCCTCGTTGACCACGGCTTCGGCGGTCTGTTTTGCGGTTTCAACCGCCTTGAAAGCCTCGATGACCTGCTTCGTGGGCGGCTCGGAGTCCTGAATGCGGACGTCCACCAGCGTCAGACCAATGTCATATTCCGAAAGGATCTCGGTAACCAGCGTCTTGACCTGCATCTGGATGTTTTCCTTGCCGGTGGTCAGCACGGAATCGACGGTGCTGGAGCCAACCACGTTACGAACCTGACTTTGGATGAGGTTTCGCAGGATCATTTCGGGATTGGTGGAGGAATAGAGGAATTTCACCGGGTCGGAGATTTTGTATTCCACGAAGAAATCCACGTTGACGATGTTGTAGTCGCCGGTGATCATGGTGCTTTCCTCAGTGTTGTAGACCTCAGAGCCGTCTGACCCAGTGGTATAGCCCAGCTCGATCTTCTGGTAGACGTTGACGTCCACCTTTTCCACCTGCTGGATACCGAAGGGGAGCATGAAGTGAAGACCGGGGTCGGTGATGTCGGTGACCCTGCCGAAGGTGGTCACCACCGCCTGCTGCTTGTCGTCGACGGTGTAGAAGCAGGTCAGAACCGCAACCGCCACCAGCGCAACCACCGCGATGGTGATGATGGTATTGCGCAGCTTTTTGGGGTCGGTGGGTGTTTTTGCTTTGTCCTTATCGAAGGAAAAGTGATAAAGTGCCATTTTTGTTCTCCTTTACTGATTGTTTTGCTGTAGGGACGGGTCTCCCGTCCCGCGGGATTGTGTCTTATGTCCGTTCAAAACCTAAATAGCGCATGCCTTGGAAGGTCAGCTTGCCCCGATCGCCCTCCACCAGCAGACCGTATTCATGACCTGCCATGTGCAGCTCCATGCGGTCGCCGCTGTCGACCTCAAAGGTCACGTAATAGCTCGTCGCGCCGTAGGTGTGCATATCGTTGCGGTGTCGCCTTCTGACGTTCATCCGCTTGGCAACGACTTTTGCATCCACCGTCAGCCGCGGTGAATGGTTATCCTTGTTCCATTGGCTGATGCTCCGAACCACTCCGGAAAGGAACATTCCGAAGATCAAAACGAACATCAGCACCCAAATAACCATGAAAACGCTTCCAAATCCGTTCATTTTTTCGCCTCCTTGAGCGCGGCAGTCATGGCGCAGGCTTGCTGGCGCAAAAGACCTGCAGACCACGCGGTCAGCATCACCTTCAACACCGCTTCCACCCGCTTTTTCGCACCGGGGATCGGCTCAGCATAGTCCACAAGCACCTGCTCCAGCACCTGATCCCGACCTTCCGCATTGTTCATCTGCCGATGCATGGACGCAAGGCGGATAAAGAGGAAATAGAGCCTGCTGTCATCGATCAGGTCGTCGGCTTCATCGTCCAGTTGACCGTTGACGTAGCTGATCAGACCGCAGATGTCCTCCATAGGCAGCGCGTCCTTGAGCATATTGATGATGATGATGCGGCAGAGCTGGCGCAGGGTGTACTTTTTCGCCACCGGCGGAGTCAGAAAACCGCGCTTGACCCAGTTTTGCACCGTGTAAGGCTCCAGCCCCGTGATGGCTGCCACCTGGCTGAGTACGATGCCGCCCCCAAGGAACATCGCGCCAAGGCGCTGCTCGATGGAGCCGCTTTCTTCCATATTGACCGGCAGGACAGTGCCGGGAATCGTCCACTGCATTGGGATCCCTCCTTGTTTGTGGTAATTTGATATTATCATATGGTCACGTGATTGTCAATAGGGATTTTATGATTTTTTCAAAAAATATTTTTCCTCTTTACTGTTGCGGGAAAACGTTGTATAATGTTATAAAGTATTGCCACGGAGGTGAGGGCTTTGAGTTGCATGAAATGCGGACGGGACACGGAGGAGGGTCGCACCTTCTGCGCCGTGTGTCTTGAAGATATGGAACAGCACCCCGTCAGACCGGGTACTGTTGTATGGCTGCCGGAGCATAAGGATGCCCCCGTGGAAAAAAAGAAGCAGCACCGTCTTTACTCCTTCCAGAAAAGTGCTGACCAGATCACTACCCTGCGCAATCGCTGCCGTTGGCTGACCTTTGCATTTCTGTTTACGCTGGTCTGCTTCCTGATCGCCGCATTCTTGGTGATGTATCTGGTGGAGTGGCACAAGTATTTTGAATTACCCGTTCCTTGGCTCGTGATGAAATGTTTCACGTGAAACATTTCTCCGGCTGATTAATTGACTGTTTCACGTGAAACATTGGAGGTGTCCTATGGGTAGGATCATCGCAGTTGTCAACCAAAAGGGCGGTGTGGGCAAAACCACCACCGCCGTCAATCTTACCGCCTGCCTGCACGATCTAGGCTTAAAAGTTCTGCTGTGCGATTTTGACCCGCAGGCAAACGCCACATCCGGCTTGGGCGTGGAAAAACGCAAGGCAAAGCACAATGTATATGATGTGATCATCAACGGCGTGCCCGCAAAGGACGCCATCGTGTCCACAAAATACGGCGATGTGCTGCCTTCCACGGCTGATCTGGCGGGCGCAGCCATTGAGCTGCTGCAAATGGAAAAGCCAAACCACTGCCTGCAGCGTGCGCTGGCTTCGGTGCAGGAGCAGTATGATCTAATCCTGATCGACTGTCCGCCGTCGCTGGAGATGCTGACCATCAACTCGCTGGCAGCGGCAGACGGGATCCTCGTGCCTGTGCAGTGTGAGTATTTTGCGCTGGAGGGTCTTTCCGACCTGATGAACACCCTGCGCATCGTCAAGCGCAGCATCAACCCCAAGCTGGAGATCTTTGGTGTTGCTTTGACCATGTTCGACGGCAGAACCAACTTCTGCACGCAGGTTGCGCAGGAGGTGCGCCGTCATTTCCCCGGAAAAGTATATGCAACCGTGATCCCGCGTAACATCCGCCTTGCGGAAGCACCCAGTCACGGCATCCCCGTCATTGCCTACGACCGCAGCAGCCGCGGTGCTGCCGCTTACCGGGCAATGGCGGAAGAGATCAAAGCAAAATTGTAAGGAGGCGAAAAAATGGCATCACAAAAAGGACTCGGCAAGGGTCTCGGCGCGCTGTTCGCCGATTATGAAGAGCCAAAGCAGAACGATTCTCCCTACAAGGTTCTGCCCATTCACAAAATTGAACCGAACCGCGACCAGCCCCGTCGGGATTTTGACGAGGAAGAGCTGCAGGCACTGTCCGACTCCATCGCGGAGCATGGCATTTTGCAGCCTTTGACCGTCCGGGAGCTGCCCAACGGATTTTATCAGATCATCGCAGGCGAACGCCGCTGGCGTGCCGCCCGGATGGCAAATCTCTCAGAGGTTCCCGTGGTCATCATCGAAGCAGACGATCGCAAAGCCATGGAGCTGGCACTGATCGAAAATCTGCAGCGTCAGGATCTGAACGCGGTGGAAGAAGCCATGGGCTATCAGTCCCTGATGTCCGATTTTGGCTTGACCCAAGAGGAAGCCGCCCAGCGGGTTGGAAAATCCCGTCCCGCGGTGGCGAACGCCCTGCGACTGCTGCAGCTGCCGGAGAGTATTCTGTTGAAGATCCGGGAGGGCGCACTCAGTGCCGGTCACGCCCGGGCACTTCTGTCCGTGAAATCCGAGAAAAAGCAGCTGGAAGCCATGCAGAAGATCATCAATCTGGGGCTTTCTGTCCGTCAGGCGGAGCTGCTGTGCAAAAACATGACCCGTGAGCCTGCCCCGGAAAAGCCCGTGACACTGAAGGTCGACTATATCGGCGAGTGCGAAAAGACCCTCAGTAAACAGCTTGGCCGCGGTGTTAAGATTGTTAACGGCAAGCGCAAGGGTCGCTTTGAGCTGGAATTTTACGGTGAAGAGGATCTGCAGATCCTTCTCGACGCGCTGATGAAGCTGAAATAAGGAGCATTCTCATGGAAAAGAAATTATACCGCAGCAAAACCGACCAGAAGATCGCCGGTGTCTGCGCCGGACTTGCAAAATATATCAATATCGATGTCACCATCGTCCGTCTGATCTGGGCGATCGTCGGCGTCTGCGCCGTCGGCACGGGAATCATCGCTTACCTGATCTGCGCATTGATCATCCCGGAGGAGCCGGCACAAATTGAAGGATAACATCCACAAAGGAGAAGAGTTATGTTAGACATTCGTAGAATCAAGGAAAATCCCGATGCCGTCAAGGCAGGCCTCAAGGCAAAAGAGGTGGACTGCGACGCCATCATTGACAGAATTTTGGAGCTGGACGTGCAGGTGCGCGCCCTGAAAACCTCCACCGAGACCAAAACCGCCGAAAAAAACAAGCTCGCCAAGGAAAACGGCAAGCTGTTCGGTCAGAAAAAGGGTGCTGAAAAGCGGGGCGAGGACGTTTCCGCCATTGAAGCACAGATCGCCGCCAACATGGCAGCCTCCGTGAAGATCGACGAAGCCATCGCCGGCGACAAGGTGTTGCTGAAGGAGCTGGAAGAGGAATTTTATCAGAATATGCTGGCTCTGCCCAACCTGCCCGATGCCGATCTGCTGCCCGGCGGCAAGGAAAACAACGAGCCGCTGCGCTACATCGGTGAAAAGCACAGCTTCGACTTTGAGCCGAAGCACCACGTTGACCTCTGCACCGATCTGGGTCTGATCGACTACGAGCGGGGTGTCAAGCTGGCAGGCGGCGGCAACTGGATGTATACCGGCATGGGCGCACGTCTGGAATGGGCACTGCTGAACTATTTCATCGACACCCACACCGCGGACGGCTACGATTTCATCCTGCCCCCCCACATGCTGGAGTACCAGTGCGGTCTGACCGCCGGTCAGTTCCCCAAATTCGCCGACGAAGTCTTCAAGATCTCCAACCATCCCACCGAGGGCGGCACTTTCTACATGCTCCCCACCGCAGAAGCCGCGCTGGCATCCGTTTACCGTGATGAGATCCTGACGGAAGCCGATCTTCCCAAGAAATACTTTGCTTACACCCCCTGCTTCCGCCGGGAAGCCGGCTCTCACCGCGCCGATGAGCGGGGCATGGTTCGCGGTCACCAGTTCAACAAGGTGGAAATGTTCCAGTTCACCACCCCGGAAGGCTCTGACGAGGCATTCGAGGAGCTGGTGAAGAAGGCTGAAAATCTGGTTGCCGGTCTGGGTCTGCACTTCCGCACCGTCAAGCTGGCTGCCGGCGACTGCTCCGCATCCATGGCACGCACCTACGACATCGAGATCCTGATCCCCTCCATGAACGGCTACAAGGAGGTCTCCTCCGTTTCCAATGCCCGTGATTATCAGGCACGCCGCGGCAACATTCGCTACCGCCGCGCCGACGGCAAGATCGATTTTGTCCACACTCTGAACGGCTCGGGTCTGGCAACGTCCCGTATTTTCCCGGCAATCGTGGAGCAGAATCAGCGCGCGGACGGCTCCATCGTCGTTCCTGAGGTGCTGCGTAAGTACCTCGGCGGCATCGAAGTCATTGAGAAAAAATGAGGAATTAGGAATGAGGAATTAGGAATTAAAATCCTAATTCCTAACTTCTAACTCCTAATTAAACACAGAAAGGAAAGAAATACTATGAGCAAGAAAAACGGAAAGTCCCTGTGGAAGGAATTTACTGAGTTTGCCATCAAGGGCAACGCAATGGCACTGGCTGTCGGTACCATCATCGGCGGCGCATTCAGCACCATCACCAAGAGCCTGACCAATGACCTGATCATGCCCGTGGTCAACATTTTCCTTGGCGGCGCAGACTTCAGCGACATTAAGATCGCTCTGCCCCGGATGCCTTGGGTCGAGCCTACTTATGAGACCATCGTCAACGAAGCCGGTGAGGAAGTGGTTCAGGTCGTTGAGAACTACCTGACCGTCGGCAACTTCATCTCCGCTGTCATCAACTTCTTCATTCTGGCACTCGTTGTCTTTGCCATCGTCAAGGGCATCAACGCTCTGTCCGAGCTGGGCAAGAAGAAGGAAGAGGAAGCACCCGCTGCACCTCCCGCACCTCCTGCACCCAGTGCTGAGGAAGTCCTGCTCACTGAGATCCGCGACCTGCTGAAGAATAAGTAATCGGTATTATGTAAACCGCCCCGTTTGGGGCGGTTTTCTTTTTCGGACGTGCAATGCACGCCCCTACGATAGGAAACGTTACAACGACCATGTCATTGCGAGGAAGGCGCAAGCCTGACGTGGCAATCTCCTGCGGCGATCTACCGATTTGCGACTGCCTACCGGGAGATCGCCACGGACTTCGTCCTCGCGATGACACAGCCTTCGGCTGTGTGCGGGCGGATCATGATTGAATCAATGTACGATTGCCCCCGGCAATCATTTCGATTTAAGATTCGCTGCGCTCTGCAACACAGCCGCCCTACCTTTTAGTGTTATGTAAACCTTTTTGTGAAATCGGCACAAATTTATCGATACATATTTGACAAATACGATATTTACCTTTATAATGATAAGGTGTGGGCGTTTGCCCGCAAACGTGTTATTATACTGAGAAAGAAGGATCAGTTATGTTTCAAATCGTACGCAAGAAGGAACTGAATGATGCCGTTACGCTGATGGAGATCAACGCCCCCTTCATTGCCAAGAAGGCGAAGGCAGGTCAGTTCATCATCTTCCGCATTGATGAAAAGGGTGAGCGCGTTCCCCTGACCATCGCCGGCTATGACCGGGAAAAGGGTACTGTCACCATTATTTTCCAGAAGGTCGGCTTTGCCACCAAGGCACTGGGCAACCTGAACGAGGGCGATTACATCCGGGATTTCGTCGGCCCTCTGGGCAAGCCCACTCCCGTGGAGGGCAAGAAGAAGGTCTGCGTTGTCGGCGGCGGTGTCGGCTGCGCCATCGCGCTGCCCTCTGCCAAGGCTTTTAAGGAAGCCGGCGCGGAAGTCACCGTTATCGTCGGTTTCCGCAGCAAGGACATCGTCATTCTGGAAGACGAGTTCAAATCATGCGCCGATCACTTCATTCTCATGACTGACGACGGCTCTTACGGTCGCCACGGTCTGGTCACCGAGCCTCTGAAGGAGCTGCTGGAAGCAGGCGAAGCCTTTGACGAGGTTCTCGCCATCGGACCCATCCCCATGATGAAGTTTGTTTCCCTGACCACCAAGCCCTTCGGCACCCACACCTCCGTGTCCCTCAACCCCATCATGGTGGACGGCACCGGCATGTGCGGCGGCTGCCGCGTCACCGTTGGCGGCGAAGTGAAGTTCGCCTGCGTGGACGGCCCGGAATTTGACGGTCATCTGGTGGATTTCGCCGAGCTGATGAGCCGCAACTCCACCTACCGCACCCGGGAATCCGAGGTCACCGAGACCCACACCTGCCGCATGGATGCCATGGGCAGGAAGCTAATCAAGTAAGGAGGGGACGAAAAATGGCAAATATGACCCTTACCAAAACCCCCATGCCCGAGCAGGATCCCAAGGTCCGCGCCCGGAATTTCATGGAAGTTACCCTCGGCTACACCGCCGAGATGGCAATCGAAGAAGCAAACCGCTGCCTCGGCTGCAAAAACCCCAAGTGCGTGGAGGGCTGTCCCGTCAACGTGCGCATTCCTGAGTTCATCAAGAAGGTGCAGGAGGGCGATTTCAAGGCAGCTTACGAAATTATCACCTCCACCAACGCCCTGCCGGCACTGTCCGGCCGCGTCTGCCCCCAAGAGACCCAGTGCGAAGCCAAGTGCGTCCGTGGCATCAAGGGCGAGCCTGTCGCAATCGGTCGACTGGAGCGTTTTGTTGCTGACTGGTACCGGGAAAACATCAACGCAATGCCTGAAAAGGTCGCGTCCAACGGTATTCAGGTTGCTGTTGTGGGTTCCGGCCCTGCCGGTATGACCGCCGCATCCGACCTTGCGAAGCTGGGCTATGAGGTCACCATGTTTGAAGCCCTGCACACCGCAGGCGGTGTTCTGGTCTACGGCATCCCCGAGTTCCGTCTGCCCAAGGCGATCGTCGCCAACGAGATCACCAAGCTGGAGGCGCAGGGCGTCAAGGTCATGACCAACATGGTCATCGGTCGCGTTCTGACCATCGACGAGCTGTTCGAGATGGGCTTTAAGGCGATTTTTGTGGGCAGCGGCGCAGGTCTGCCCATGTTCATGAACATCCCCGGCGAGAGCCTGAAGGGTGTCATGTCCGCAAACGAATATCTGACCCGTACCAACCTGATGAAGGCGTACGATGAAAGCTACGATACCCCCATCATTAAGAGTAAGGCTGTCGCCGTCGTGGGCGGCGGTAACGTCGCCATGGACGCAGCCCGCTGCGCCATGCGTCTGGGTGCTGACAATGTTTACGTTGTATACCGCCGCGGCGAAGCGGAAATGCCCGCCCGTCTGGAGGAGCAGCACCACGCCAAGGAAGAGGGCATTGAGTTCAAGACCCTGTGTAACCCCATCGAGATCCTCGGCGACGAAAACGGCCGCGTCTGCGGTATGAAGTGCATCCGCATGGAGCTGGGCGAGCCTGACGCATCCGGCCGCCGCCGTCCCATCGAGATCCCCGGCAGTGAGTTCATTCTGGACGTGGACACCGTCATCATGTCCCTCGGCACCAGCCCCAACCCGCTGATCCGTTCTACTACTCCCGGTCTGGATACCAACCGCAAGGGCTGCCTGATCGTGAATGAAAACGAGATGACCACCCGTGACGGCGTGTTCGCCGGCGGCGATGCGGTCACCGGCGCTGCAACCGTTATCCTCGCCATGGGCGCAGGTAAGAAGGGCGCAGCTGCCATCGATGCCTATTTGAAGAAGTAATATCTATGAAAAAAGCCGCCCACCGGGCGGCTTTTTTATGGTTATTTAGAAAATATCCGTAAGGTGGGGGCTTGCTTCCGCCACATATGAGCACAAAGTAACGACTTTTATGTGTCATCGCGAACCAGTCCGCAGACTGGTGTGGCGATCCGTTCTTTTGCGGCTCCATGAGCCGCGCGATGCAAGGCATCGCAAGGAATACGGATTGCCACGGTCGCGTTGCTCCCTCGCAATGACACTGCAATTAGTAACGTTATACATTACGACGAGGCAAGCCTCCGCCGTACAATGTAGAACCACCGGCAGATAACTGCCGGTGGTTTTGCTTATTTTGCTCGTTTTTCGAGGGTTGCGGTGTTTAAGGATGTGAGATACAGCCGATTGATGCCGTATTCGGCGGTCAGCACAAAGGATTTCGGCAGGTCGTCACAAGGCACGACTGCGCCTTCCTTCTCTGCACGGGCGAGAAATTCTTGGGTTTTACGGGAAACGGAGGTGTTGTCCAGATCGAATATGCCGATGATGGACTTGTCGCGCACCGAAAAGTCGCCGCCGATATTCAGATACATAAGCTTCCCCCCTTCGAAAGTTTACGGATCAACGCCTCCCCTTGAGGGGAGCCTTTTCATATCTTTCGCTTTTTCCACTCCGCAACCGCCAGCTCGTCGCAGCGGTTGTTTTTAGGATTTTCAGCGTGACCCTTGACCCAATGGTAGTGCAGCTCATGAATCATGGTTAATTGCAGCAAAATCTCCCACAGATCCGGGTTAAGAGCGGGTTTTTTATCGGATTTGATCCAGTTTTTCTTCTTCCAGCCCCATGCCCAGCCCTTTTCCAGCGCGTCGATGACGTACTTGGAATCGGAGTACAGCTCCACGATGCAAGGCTCTTTCAGTGCCTGCAGACCCTTAATCACCGCAGTCAGCTCCATGCGGTTGTTGGTGGTGCTTGCTTCGCCGCCGGAAAGCTCCTTTTCCACGCCCTGAAACTCTAAGATCGCGCCCCAGCCGCCGGGTCCGGGATTGCCGGAGCAAGCACCGTCGGTGTAGAGGGTGACGGTCTTCATTCTACGGTCTCCTCGGTTTGCTCTCCTTCGACACATTCCACGGAAACCACCTTATTGCCCTCCTCGATGCGCATGACGATGACGCCCTGCACGTCGCGCTTGTAAATGTTGACGGTGTTGGCGGGGATACGGATGATGACGCCGCCGCTTTCAATGAGCATCACGTCGTCGTTTTCGCCCACGAGGCAGCAGCCGGCGATGCAGCCGGTCTTGGGCGTGATGTTGTAGTTCTTCAGACCCTTACCGCCGCGACCCTGCGCCACCTTTTCGCCGTTGGCGCCGGTACGCAGGTATTCGGACAGCTCCGTGCGCTTGCCGAAGCCACGCTCGGTGACGGTCAGCAGGGTCTTGCCGTCCTCTGCCTTCTGTGCGCCGATGACGATGTCGTCGCCGGTCAGGGTGATACCCTTGACGCCCATGGCGTCACGACCCATGGGACGGACGTCGTTTTCGTTGAAGCAAATCGCCATGCCGTTGCGGGTGGCGAGGATGATGTTGTCATCGCCGTTTGTGCGGATGACGTTGATCAGGTGATCCCCCTCATCCAGCGTCAGGGCGCGGATGCCGCCCTTGCGGTTGGTCTTCAGGGCGATGAAGGGGATGCGCTTGACCGTACCCTGCATGGTGACCATCATCAGGTACTCATCCTCGTGGAATTCACGGGTTACCACGATAGCGGTGACACTCTCGCCCTGCTCCAGCGGCAGCACATTGACGATCGCCGTTCCCCGGGCGGTACGACCGGCTTCGGGGATCTGGTAGCCCTTGCGGTGGTGTACCTTGCCGTTATCCGTAAAGAAGAGGATGTGGTCGTGGGTGGATGCCACGTAGAGGCTCTTGACGTAGTCCTCGTCCTTCAGGTTCTGGGCGTTCACGCCGCGACCGCCGCGGCTCTGGGTGCGGTAGGTGTCAGCGGGCATACGCTTGATGTAGCCATGATTGGACAGAGTGAAGACGCAGGTCTCCTCCTCGATTAGGTCTTCGATGTCGATCTCGTCCTCCACGTCCTCGATCTTGGTGTAGCGCTCGTCGCCGTACTTGTCACGCAGGGCGGTCAGCTCGTCCTTCAGGATGGACTTGACCAGCTCGGGGTTGGAAAGAACCTCCTCGAAGTAAGCGATGCGCTCCATCAGTTCCTTGTATTCGTTCTCCAGCTTTTCCCGATCCAGACCCTGCAGTGCCTTCAGACGCATGTCGAGGATCGCCTGCGCCTGCACCTCGGAAAGACCGAAGCGGTTCATCAGGTTTTCCTTGGCGTCGTCATAGGAAGAACGGATGATCTTGATGACCTCGTCGATGTTATCCTGCGCGATCAGCAGACCCTCCAAGAGATGGGCGCGCTCCCGCGCCTTCTTCAGGTCGTACTGGGTGCGGCGGACGATGACTTCCTCTTGGAACAGCAGGTATTCATCGAGAATTTCACGCAGGGAAAGCACCTTCGGCTGGCTCTGATTATTCACCAGTGCCAGCATATTGATGGCAAAGGTGGTCTGCAGGCTGGTCTGGGTGAACAGCTTGTTCAGCACGATCTGGGGATTGGCATCCCGCTTCAGCTCAATGACGATGCGCATGCCGGTGCGGTCAGACTCGTCACGGATGTCGGAAATGCCGTCCAGCCGCTTGTCGTTGACCTGATCTGCCATATTCTTGATCAGCATTCTCTTGTTGACCTGATAGGGCAGCTCCGTGATGATGATTCTGGTGCGATCCTGACCAAATTCTTCAAAATGATGCTGGGCGCGCAGGGTCAGGCGACCCTTTCCCGTTGCATAGGCGGCACGGATGCCGGCACGACCCATGATGATGCCCTTGGTGGGGAAATCCGGGCCGGTGATGTGCTGCATCAGATCGGCAAGCGTTGCTTCGGGGTCATCCAGCACGCAGATGCAGGCGTTGATGACCTCCGTCAGGTTGTGAGGCGGAATGTTGGTCGCCATACCGACGGCAATACCCGACGAGCCGTTTACCAGCAGATTGGGGAAACGGCTGGGCAGAACACGAGGCTCTTTGCGGGTCTCATCGAAGTTGGGATCCCAGTCGACGGTGTCCTTTTCGATGTCCCGGAGCATTTCGTTCGCCATTTTGGACATTCTGGCTTCGGTATAACGGTAGGCAGCCGGGGGGTCGCCATCCACAGAGCCGAAGTTGCCGTGACCGTCCACCAGCATATAGCGCATGGAGAAGTCCTGCGCCAAGCGCACCAGCGCGTCATAGACAGAGGCGTCGCCATGGGGATGGTAACGACCCAGCACGTCACCGACGCAGGTCGCGGACTTGCGGAAGGGGCGGTCTGAGGTCAGGTTGTCCTCGTACATGGCGTACAAAATACGGCGGTGAACGGGTTTCAGACCGTCACGCACGTCGGGCAGCGCGCGTCCGACGATAACGGACATGGCGTACTCGATATAGCTGTTTTTCATTTCTCTGACAAGCTCAGAGTCGATGATCGCCTGATCGGGATACATGATATCCTCAGGCTTGTAATCTTTCTTATGTTGTGCCAAAAGAAGGTCCTCCTTTTGTGTTGTATCAGAGCAGTCATGCAATGCATGCCCCTAATATGTCATTGCGAGGGAGCAAAGCGACCGTGGCAATCCGCATTCTTTGCGATGCAACGCATCGCACGGCTCATTGAGCCGCAAGAGAACGGATCGCCACACCAGTGTGCGCACTGGTTCGCGATGACAGGTAAATTTGTTTAATAGTCCAGATTCTGGGCGAATTTGGCGTTGGTTTCGATATATTCCCGGCGGGGTTCGACCTTTTCGCCCATCAGCAGGGTGAAGATCTCGTCCGCCTTCACCGCATCCTCAAGGGTAATGCGCTTGAGGGTACGCTTTTCCGGATCCATGGTGGTCTCCCACAGCTCGTGGGGATCCATCTCACCAAGACCCTTATTGCGGCTGATGTCCACCTTGGCATTGGGATTGTCGCCGCGCATTTCGGCAGACAGCTCGTCACGCTCCTGATCGGAGAAGGCGTAACGGGTGGTCTTGCCGCGCACCAGCTTGTAAAGGGGCGGCATGGCGGCGTAAACGTAGCCGCCTTCGATCAGCGGACGCATAAAACGGAAGAAGAAGGTCAAAAGAAGCGTTCTGATGTGGCTGCCGTCCACGTCGGCATCCGCCATGATGACGACCTTGTGGTAGCGCAGCTTTGCAACATCAAATTCTTCGCCGATGCCGGCACCCAGCGCGGTGATGACGGGCTGGAGCTTGTCGTTGCCGATGACCTTGTCCTCACGGGCTTTTTCCACGTTGAGCATTTTACCCCACAGGGGCAGGATGGCTTGGAAGCGGGAGTCACGTCCCTGGGTCGCGGAGCCGCCTGCGGAGTCACCCTCGACGATGTAAATTTCCGTCAGAGAGGGATCGCTCTCGTTGCAGTCGCGCAGCTTGTCGGGCATTGCAGCGCCGCCCAAGGCGCTTTTTCTGCGGATGGATTCCCGTGCCTTCCGGGCAGCTTCCCGGGCGCGGTTCGCCATCATTGCCTTCTCAAGGATGATTTTGGCGGTCTGGGGATGCTCCTCGAAGTAAGTTGCCAGCTGTTCGTTGACGATCTGGTCAACCAATGTACGGATGTAGGCATTGCCCAGCTTCGCCTTGGTCTGACCCTCAAACTGGGCATCCGTCAGCTTGACGGAGATGACAACCGTCACGCCCTCACGGCAATCCTCGCCGGAGACCTTGTCGTCGCCCTTGATGATGCCCATTTTTGTGCCGTAATTGTTCAGCACGCGGGTCAGTGCGGTCTTGAAGCCGGTCTCGTGCATGCCGCCCTCAGGGGTGCGCACATCATTGGCAAAGGACAGCATGGCTTCGGTATAGCCGTCGTTATACTGCAGTGCGATCTCAGCGGAGGCGTCGCCCTTCATGCCCTGCATGTAGATCACATCGTCATGGATGGTGGTCTTGTTGCGGTTGCACCAAGTGACAAATTCCCGGATGCCGCCCTCGTAGCACATGGTGTCGGAAACCGGCTCTTCGCCACGGTCATCGGTGATGGAGATGGTCACGCCGCCGTTGAGGAATGCCTCCTCACGCATGCGGTCGTGGAGGACATCGTAGTCGTAGACGAGAGTGTCGAACATCTCGGGATCGGGCTGGAAGGTGACTTCCGTGCCGGTGCGGTCGGTGTTGCCAACGACGGTCATTTCCTGCGTGATCGCGCCGCGGGCAAACTTCATCTCATAGATGTTGCCGTTTTTGTAGACCCGCACCTTCAGCCACTCAGACAGCGCGTTCACAACCGACGCGCCCACGCCGTGCAGACCGCCGGAGACCTTATAACCGCCGCCGCCGAATTTACCGCCTGCGTGCAGAACGGTGAAAACGACCTCCATGGCGGGACGTCCCGTCTGGGGCTGGATGTCCACGGGGATACCACGGCCGTTATCGGTAACGGTGATGGAATTTCCCTTATTGATGGTGACGGTGATGTGATCGCAGTAGCCGGCGAGGGCTTCGTCGATGGAGTTGTCCACGATCTCATACACCAGATGGTGCAGACCGCTCACCGATGTCGAGCCGATGTACATACCGGGTCTCTTGCGAACCGCTTCCAGACCTTCCAAGACCTGAATTTGCGAGCCGCCGTATTCTTCTGTTACTTTCATTTCGTCAGACATAATATCCTCCAATGGATAATGGACAGTTGACAGTTAATAATTGACAATTATTGTGTGTGCTTTGCACACGATTTCATATAATCGCCGCAGGCGATACCTTCATTGTCAATTATCAATTTTCAATTGTCAATTAAATTACATTTCCCTTTTCAATTTCAATGGTTTTGCCCAATTTTGTATACTGTCCGGGTTCACAGCAGGTGATGAAAACCTGACCTGAGGTGATCTGGTTCAGCACAAAATCCTGCCGCGCCGGGTCTAATTCCGACAGCACATCGTCCAGCAGCAGTACCGGCTCTTCGCCGCTTTCCCGCTTTTGCAGCTCCCGCTGCGCCAGCTTCAGGCTGATCGCCGCGGTGCGGGTCTGCCCCTGAGAGCCGTAGGCTTTCAGGTCGATGCCGGAAAGGGACACGGAAAAATCGTCCTTGTGGGGGCCGGTCAGGCACGTGCCGGTCTCTAATTCCGCCCGGTAATGACTCTCCAAATGCGCCTGCAGGGCAGAAGTCAGCTCCGCAACCGGGGCAAAGGGGTCAGAAACCGTGGAAACCGTCTTATATTGCAGGTCAAAATCCTCCACGCCGCCGGAAAAGGCATTGTGAAACCGCGCCGCTTCCTCGCCGAGGCTCTTGTAAAACCGCGCCCGATAGGAGATCAGCAGCGCACCCACCTGACAGAGCCGTGCGTTGTACTCCGGCAGGATCTCCAACACCGCCGGATTTTCAAAATGATCCTTCAAAATGCGGGATTTTTGATCCAAAATGCGGTTGTATTCCGTCAGTGCCGCGTCGTAGTTGGGACGAAGTTGACATAACGCCTGATCTCCCAGCCTGCGGCGCGCCGACGCGCCGGCTTTCAGAACCATCAGATCCTCCGGGCAGAACAAAACCGTGTTCAGCACGCCGGCAATTTCCGCGGTGGTCTTCTTTTTCGCGCCGTTTCGCCAAATTTGACGGGGGCGCGCGCCGTTAAAGATCACCCAGCGCAGGGTCTGCAGACGATTCTGAGAGAAGATTTCCCCCTCCAGATCGGCAAAATCCGCAGAAAAACGCACCATTTCCGTCTGCTTTAAGGCACGGAAGCTCTTGCCCGCGCCGAGGTATGCCACGGCTTCCAGTAAATTCGTCTTTCCCTGCGCGTTTTTTCCCACGATCAGGTTGACCCCGGGGTCAAATTCAAGGGAAAGGGCTTCATAATTCCGGAAATCCCGGAGCTGCAGCTTGTTAAGCCTCATTGCAGATGAGATATTCGTCGCCGTCGAAGGCGAAGCGATCGCCGGGGTAGAGCTTCTTGCCCCGCATGGTGCAGATCTCACCGTTAACGGTGACATAGCCCTCCTGAATTTCCAGCTTCGCGCTGCCGCCGGAGGGGACGATATTCGCCAGCTTCATGGCAGATTCCAGCTTGATAAACTCCGTCTGGATCACCAGCTTCTGCGCGCTGTCTTTCTTTTTTACAACAACTTTCATGTGTTTACTCCAACGTAACAATTTTCCGTGTCATCGCGAGGACGAAGTCCGTGGCGATCTCCCGGTATAATGTATCACCTTGTGATACGATCATATAAATCAATCCATCCCGGATTATAATTAAAAATCAACCCGATTTTTCGTTCACGACGCCAGCTTTTTATTTGCTTTTCTCTTTCAAGCGCTGCTTTTACATCCGTTGTTTCTTCAAAATACACTAATTTTGTAACATTGTACTTTGATGTAAAACTATCTTTCATAAGATGCATTTTGTGTTCATAAACGCGACGAATCAAATTATTGGTAATACCTGTATATAAAACGTTGTGATTCTTATTTGTAAGAATATATACATAATAATTCACGTTTTTGTCCTCATACATTGTCCCGGGAGATTGCCACGTCGCTAACGCTCCTCGCAATGACAAATCTGGCAGATTCAAAAAATTTAGCCGTTTTTAATGCGCACCGGCAGAACCATGTAGGAATAATCGTATTTCTCCTCCGCCGGGGTCAGCACGATGGGACTCAAACCATTGGTCAGCTCCAGCACCACTTCCTCAGAGGGAATGACGCGCAGAGCATCCGCAAGATAGCGCACGTTGAAGCCGATCTCCAGCTCCTTGCCGTCGCCGGCGATGGTGCAGCGATCCTCGGCAGCACCGATGGTGGTATTGGTGCGCAGCTGCAGTACCTGATCACCGAAAACGCAGCGCACGGGACTCTTGTACTTCTCGGAAACGATCAGACCCACGCGCTCAATGGAGCTTGCCAGATCGCCAACGTTTGCAACCAGCTTCACAGGGCAGTTTGTGGGCACGACCTTGCGCCAGTCGAGGAAATCGCCCTCCAGCAGGCGGCAGATCAAGGTAGCAGCACCGATCTCAAAGAGAATGTGCTTCGAACCGAGGGTAAAGACCGCGTCCTCCTCGGAATCGGTCAGAATTTTTTCCACTTCCTTCAGACCCGCAGCGGGAACGACAAAGCTCAGCTCCCGGTTGGTGGGGGTCTCAGGATGGAAGGTGCGGCGGGCAAGACGGAAGCCGTCCACCGCGATGGCGGAAATGCTGTCGTTTTCCACCTCGAACTTGACGCCGGTGTGGATGGGTCTGCCCTGATTTTCCGATACCGCGAAGATCGTGCCGGAAATCAGCTCCTTCAGCTGCATCTGGGGCATGGAAACACCGCGGCCGCTGCCCACATCGGGCAGCTCGGGGTAATCCTCTGCGCTTTCCGCGGAGATGGTAAAGGATGCATAGCCGGCGCGGATGGAGACCTTGAAATTGTCATCCACGAAAACGGTCACAGGACCCTCCGGCAGGCGGCGGATGATGTCACCGAAAAGCTTTGCCGGCAGGATACAGGTGCCGGACTCGGTGACCTCTGCTTCCACGCTGTAGGTGATGGCTGTTTCCATATTGTAGCCGGTCAGGCTGACGTCTGCGCCGGCGCGGCATAGCACGCCTTCGATCACGGAAAGGCTGCTCTTCTGAGCGACGGTACGGCTGGCAATATTCAGACCTTGAACAAGAGTGCTTTTTTCACAGGTAAAACGCATATCGGTCTTCCTTTCTTGTCTTATTATTTATAAAATATATATATGAGATAGAATAAATGCAGTAGTGATAGTAGTAGTATATTTTTATGTGGAAAACCGTCTTTTTCCCTAGAGCCGCAACGACTTTTTTTCCACAAGGGAGTTTGGAAAAAGCATAACTTTTCCACAGCAGATTTTGGAAAATTTTCACCCTCACTTTTCCACAATGCAACGTATTCTTTTTCAACAGCCGATTGTGGAAAAGAATCTATCCAGACGACCAATGGTCGCCCCTTCATTCGGGTTTGTTTCAAATTTCCGTGTCATCGCGAAGGAGCAAAGCGACTGTGGCGATCTCCCGGTACAATTTAGCAAGTCGGCAGATCACTGCTGGAGATTGCCACGTCAGGCTTGCGCCTTCCTCGCAATGACAGGGGTATCGTTACGTTTCAGATCGCAGGGGCATGCATCGCACGTCCACAGAATGCATTACAGCAGGCTATTGATATTGGCTGTGATGTCCCGGATGTTGTTCTGCAAAGTGGTGTTGCCCTTCTTCAGATCCGATTCTACCTTACGGATGGAGTGCAGGACGGTGGAATGATCCTTGGCAAATTCCATACCGATGTCCGGTAGGCTGAGGTTGGTCAGCTTGCGGATCAGGTACATGGCGATCTGCCGCGCCTCGGCGATATTTTTCGTACGCTGAGAGCCACGCAGGATGATCTCGTCCACGTTATAGAACTTGCAGACCTGGCTGATGATCAGGCTGGGAGTGGGCAGATTACTGCCCTCAGACTTGAACATATCCTCAATCGCCCGGGAAATGTTGTTCAGATCCAGCGGCATGTTGTTCAGATCCCGGTAGGCGAGGATCTTCTTGACTGTACCTTCGATCTGACGGACGTTGTTGGTAATGTTGATGGCAATGTAGTTGCAAACATCGTCATCCAGCTCCAGACCGAGGCTTTTCGCCTTATTGCGCAGGATCGCCATGCGGGTCTCGTAATCCGGCGGCTGGATGTCTGCAAGCAGACCCCACTCAAAACGGGTTCTCAGTCGATCCTCCAGTGTCAGCATGTCGCTGGGCTTGCGGTCGGAGGTCATGACGATCTGCTTATGCTCCTCGTAGAGCTTGTTGAAGGTATGGAAGAATTCCTCCTGCGTCTGCTCCTTGCCGGCGATAAACTGCACGTCGTCGATCAGGAACAGATCCGCTTCCCGGTACTTGTTGCGGAATTCAATGTTTTTACCGCTTTGGATGGCGGCAATCAGCTCAATGGTGAACTGGTCGCCCTTGATGTAGACGATCTTTGCCTCAGGATTGGTCTTGCGGATGCCGTTGGCGATGGCGTACAGCAGGTGGGTCTTACCCACGCCGGGAGGACCGTAAATGAACAGGGGGTTGTAGATCGTACCCGGGGCATTACTGACAGCAATGGCGGCACTGTGGGCGAAGCGGTTGGAAGGACCTACCACGAAATTATCAAAGGAAAACTGAGGGTTAAAATCCATGGCGGTCTTGACTTTGTCCTTCTGGCGGAAGGCCTCCAGCTCCTGATCGTCGAAAACAATCAGCTTGGCGTCGGAATTGAAGATCTCCTTCAGTGCGTCCTGAATGTAGTCCACCGCACGGCGGCGGATGATATCACGGCGGAAATCCGACGGAGAGTAGATGATCAGATGCTCCTCATTCAGCTCGATGACCTCTGCATCGTCGAACCATGCCGAAACGGTGATGCCGCTCAGGCGCTCTTCCACATAGCTCAGGACCTTTGCCCACACATAGGCGGATGAATACATGGCGGGTCTCCTTTCAAGGTGTATTTTCTGCGATTTTTCGCGGGAAAACCGCAATTTTTTCGATATTTTCTCACCCTAAATTTTAACATATTTCTGTGTAAAAAACAAGGTTTTTTTGTAAGATACATTATAAAAAAAGAATTTGGGAAATGTTACAACAATCATGTCATTGCGAGGAGCCGACAGGCGACGTGGCAATCTCCTGCGGCAATCTGCCGATATGTTACATTGTACCGGGAGATCGCCACGGACTTCGTCCTCGCGATGACACAAAATTTGCGGCGTTTTTTATGTAAAAAATCCCCTGCCTTACGGCAGGGGATTGGCTACGTATTAACCTCCGAATACGCTCAGCAGGAAGCCTGCGGCGATGGCGGAGCCGATGACACCGGCGACATTGGGTCCCATGGCGTGCATCAACAGGAAGTTGGAGGGATTTGCCTTCTGACCCTCCATATTGGCAACGCGGGCTGCCATAGGAACGGCGGAGACGCCTGCAGAGCCGATCAGCGGGTTGACCTTACCCTTGGTCGCCCAGCACATGATCTGACCGCCCAGCAGACCGCCAACGGTGGACAGAATGAAGGCGCACACGCCCAGCACGATGATGCTGAGAGTCTGGACATTCAGGAAGTTTGCGCCCACCATGGTAGCACCCACAGCGGTGGACAGCAGAATGGTGACGATGTTCATCAGGGCATTCTGCACCGTATCGGAAAGACGATCGGTCACACCGGTCTCCTTAAAGAGGTTACCCAGCATCAGGCAGCCGATCAGCGGAGCAGTATCCGGCAGCAGCAGGGAGACAAAAACCGTGACCAGAATGGGAAAAATGACCTTCTCGGTCTTGCTGACCTGACGGGTCTGCACCATCTTGATCTGGCGCTGCTTCGGTGTGGTCAGCAGGCGCATGAAGGGGGGCTGGATCAGCGGGATCAGTGCCATATAGGAGTATGCCGCCACGGCAATGCCGCCCAACAGGTGGGGTGCCAGCTTGGAGGTCAGGTAGATCGCCGTAGGACCGTCCGCACCGCCGATGATGCCGATGGAAGCGGCTTCCTCGCCGGTAAAGCCCATGCACACCGCGCCAAAGAAGGCGGCAAAAACGCCCATCTGCGCCGCTGCGCCCAGCAGCATGCTCTTGGGATTGGAGATCAGCGGGCCAAAGTCGGTCATAGCACCGACACCCATGAAGATCAGGCAGGGATACAGACTGGTCTTGACACCGATATAGAAGATGTCCAGCAGTCCGCCCTCCAGCAGGATCGTGCCGTAGCCGATCTCATGGTTCATAAAGGCGGTCCACAGCTCCTGATGGTACAGTCCTGCCTTGGGCAGATTTGTCAGCAGACAGCCGAAGGCAATGCCCACCAGCAGCAGCGGCTCGAATTTTTTAACGATTGCAAGATACAGAAGGACAAAGGAGATGACCAGCATGACCACATACTGCCAGCCGTTGTCCCCGATAAAGCCGGAAAAGATGGTGGCAAAGCCGGAATCATTCCACAGCTTTAACAGAATTTCACCAATATTTATATTCATGGGAGAGTTCCTTTTTTAACCGATAACCACCAGAGCTGCGCCGGTATCCACGTTACTGCCACGGGAGACCAGAACCTGTGCGACAGTACCTGCCTTGGGAGCCATGATCTCATTTTCCATCTTCATTGCTTCGAGAACACACAGAACCTCGCCTGCCTTGACAGCCTGACCCACCTGAACATTGACCTTCAGGATCGTGCCGGGCATGGGAGCAGCCACGGTCTCGCCGCCGGCGACGGGTGCGGGAGCAGCCGCAGGAGCGGGAGCGGGTGCCGGAGCAGGTGCAGCCGCGGGTGCGGGTGCAGCCACCACGGGTGCGGGTGCTGCCACGGGAGCGGCAACAGCGGTGCCGCCGATGGTGACGAGGGTTGCGCCGGTGTCCACATTGCTGCCCTTAGCCACGGGAATAGAGGAGATCGTGCCTGCGCAGGGTGCGTAGATCTCGTTTTCCATCTTCATGGCTTCCAGAACCATCAGCAGATCGCCTTCCTTGACGGTCTGACCCACCTGAACGTTGACCTTCAGGATGGTGCCGGGCATGGGAGCAGCCACGGTCTCGCCGCCGGAAACACTGACAGCGGGAGCAGCTGCGGGCGCAGCGGGAGCTGCAGCCACGGGCGCGGCAACGACAGCTGCAGCAGCGGGTGCTGCGGCAGGTGCGTAAGCTTCATATTCAGCCAGACACATGGCCTTGCCGGCTTCGACCTCAATCTCATAGGTCTTGCCGTTGAGGGTCACTTTATATTTCATGATTACTTGACCTCCTTAATGGAAATGAAACGCAGCTCATTCAGGGGCTTGCCCATCTTGTCGGCTACGATCGCCATAAGCATAGCGGCGGTTTTCGGGGGGGTGTCGTACAGCTTCAGCTGACCTGCGGAGCCGGGTGCGGCGGGGGCTGCAGGCTCTGCGGGTTCGGGTACGACTTCGACGGTGGCAGCGGCGGGTTCTTCCACCTTTTTCTCCTTCTTGGCGGAGAATGCCTTGCCAACCAGAATGATGACGATCATCAGAACGATCAGACCGGCAAACACGATACCGTAACCGGTGGCTGCCAGAATGCCGGCATCCATCAACGTAATATCCATAATGCCGCCTCCTTATGCTTCAACGATGGTGTAGGTGGCGACGTTCTCTTCCTTTGCCTTGCGTTCCTGCAGATACTTTTCAGCCAGATTGGGGAATGCAATGTAGCTCAGCACGTCCTCATCGGTCTTGGCGAGGTCGCCCAGCTTCTTGCGGGTATCCTCCACAACGGGCTTCAGGGTGTCGGCATAGCGACCCTCGATGGGCTTTTCGTCGCCCAAGATCTGCTTCTGGATCTCGGGATCGATGGGTGCGGGGGTACGGCCGTACTCACCGCGGCAGTAAGCTCTGATCTCCTTGGAGACGGTCTTGTAGCGCTCGCCGTCCAGCACGTTGCGGACAGCCTGCACGCCGACCATCTGAGAGGTGGGAGTGACCAGCGGGGGATAACCCATGTCCTTGCGAACCTTGGGGGTTTCTGCCAGTGCTTCCTCAAATCTATCCAGCGCGTTCATCTGCTTCAGCTGGCTGAGCAGGTTGGAGAGCATGCCGCCGGGAACCTGATAGGTCAGGCACTGGGTGTCGGTCGCCATGGATTTGGGCATCATGGTGCCGTCAGCCACGAACTCGTCACGCACGCCCTTGAAGTAGTTGGACATCTCCACGAGGCAATCGTCGTTCAGGTTGACCTCATAGCCCAGCTGACGCAGAGCGTAAGCCAGCGTCTCGGTAGCGGGCTGGGAAGTACCGCCGGAGAAGGGAGAAATGGCGGTGTCGATGATATCGACGCCTGCTTCCACTGCCTTCAGGTAGGTCATGAATGCCAGACCCGTGGTGGAGTGGGTGTGCAGGTCGATGGGCAGATCCACAGCGTCCTTGATGGCGGAGACCATGTCGTAAGCCTCCTGG
The DNA here is from genome assembly GCA_015067495.1 of Oscillospiraceae bacterium. Taxonomy (GTDB): domain Bacteria; phylum Bacillota; class Clostridia; order Oscillospirales; family Oscillospiraceae; genus Faecousia. The sequence continues at coordinate 191,322 of SVMI01000001.1, forward strand.
GGACCCATGATGCCTGCCATATCCTTGATGCAGATGGTGGAAGCACCCATTTCCTTCAGCTCCTTGACCATCTTGACATAGCTTGCGTGGGTGTGGACGGGAGAGGTGGTGTAGGAGATCGTGCCGGAGGCAATAGCACCTGCTTTGACGGTGGCTTCCATCGCGACCTTCAGGTTGTTGACGTCGTTCAGAGCGTCAAAGATACGGATGACGTCGATGCCGTTTTCCACAGCCTTGGCGACGAACAGCTTCACGAAGTCATCGGGATAGTGGGAGTAGCCCAGAACGTTCTGACCGCGCAGCAGCATCTGCAGCTTGGTGTTGGGCATGGCGGCGCGGATCTTGCGCAGTCTTTCCCAGGGATCCTCGTTCAGGTAGCGCAGGCAAACGTCGAACGTTGCACCGCCCCAGCATTCCGCAGCGTAGAAACCTGCCTTGTCAATGGTCTCCAGCATGGGTGCGAACTTGTCGAAGGGCAGACGGGTAGCGATGAGGGACTGATTGGCGTCACGCAAAACAGTTTCCACAAATTGAACTTTTTGTGCCATTTGGTGTAACCTCCGGAAAATATAGTAAAAAACAGTGCTTCATGCACAGTGCAGGGTATAAAATCGGGCTTTTATCCCCTGCACTGGGTATCAAGCAACCATGTCATTGCGAGGAGCGAAGCGACGTGGCAATCCGCATCCCTGCGATGCAATGCATCGCGCGGCTTTTAAAGCCGCAAAAGAACGGATCGCCACACCAGTGTGCGCACTGGTTCGCGATGACACTGTGCTCTGTGGTTTTCCCATCCCACCGGGAGGTGGGATGGGAAATAAGGGTTAAAATTACTCAGCCTTGGGGCCGGCGGCGACCAGAGCCTTGCCTGCGTCATTGCCGGTGTACTTGGTGAAGTTCTTCTGGAAGCGCTCTGCCAGATCCTGAGCCTTTGCATCCCACTGGGCGGGATCAGCATAGGTGTCTCTGGGGTCGAGGATCTTGGGATCAACGCCGGGCAGGGCGGTGGGGACTTCCAGACCGAAGTAAGGAATGGTCTTGGTCTCAGCCTTCAGGATGGAGCCATCCAGAATGGCGTCGATGATGCCGCGGGTGTCCTTGATGGAGATACGCTTGCCGGTGCCGTTCCAGCCGGTGTTGACCAGATATGCCTTTGCGCCGGACTTTTCCATCTTCTTAACCAGCTCTTCGCCGTACTTGGTGGGGTGCAGCTCCAGGAAAGCAGCACCGAAGCAAGCGGAGAAGGTGGGAGTGGGCTCGGTGATGCCGCGCTCGGTACCTGCCAGCTTGGAGGTGAAGCCGCTCAGGAAGTAGTACTGGGTCTGCTCGGGGGTCAGGATGGAAACGGGAGGCAGAACGCCGAAAGCGTCAGCGGACAGGAAAATGACGTTCTTTGCGTCAGGACCTGCGGAGACGGGACGGACGATCTTCTCGATGTGGTTGATGGGGTAGGAAACGCGGGTGTTCTCGGTGACGGAGCCGTCAGCGAAGTCGCACTTGCCTTCTGCATCAACAGTAACGTTCTCCAGCAGCGCGTTGCGGCGGATGGCGTTGTAGATGTCGGGCTCGGATTCGGGATCCAGATTGATGACCTTTGCGTAGCAGCCGCCCTCGAAGTTGAAGACGCCGTTGTCGTCCCAGCCGTGCTCGTCGTCACCGATCAGCAGACGCTTGGGGTCGGTGGACAGAGTGGTCTTGCCGGTGCCGCTGAGGCCGAAGAACAGAGCGGTGTTCTCACCGTTCATATCGGTGTTGGCGGAGCAGTGCATGGAAGCCATGCCGTTCAGGGGCAGGAAGTAGTTCATCATGGAGAACATGCCCTTCTTCATCTCGCCGCCGTACCAGGTGTTCAGGATGACCTGCTCACGGGAGGTCAGGTTGAACAGAACTGCGGTCTCAGAGTTCAGACCCAGCTCCTTGTAGTTCTCGACCTTTGCCTTGGAAGCGTTGTAGATGACGAAGTTGGGCTCGAAGTTAGCCAGCTCTTCCTCGGAAGGAGTGATGAACATGTTCTTGACGAAGTGAGCCTGCCATGCCACCTCAACGATGAAGCGGATCGCCATACGGGAGTCGGGGTTGGTGCCGCAGAACAGGTCCATGACGTACAGCTTCTTGGGGCCGGACAGCTGCTTCAGAGCCAGCTCCTTGCAGGCAGCCCATGCTTCCTGAGATGCGGGCTTGTTGTCGTTGGGGAACTCCTTGGAGGTCCACCAAACGGTGTCCTTGGAAGTGTCATCCATGACGATGAACTTGTCTTTTGGGGAGCGGCCGGTGTAGATGCCGGTCATAACATTGACAGCACCCAGCTCGGTGAGCTGACCAACGTCATAGCCCTCCAGAGTGGGGTCCATCTCTGCTTCAAACAGCTCTTCGTAGGAAGGGTTGTGGACGATTTCAGTAGTGCCGGTAATGCCGTACTTTTCGAGAGACAATGCCATAATTTTATTTCCTCCTAAATTTCTATGCGGATGCTCCGCTGTTTTACATTTTTGCGGCGAAGGCTTGGATGAAATCCAATCTCCACCGCATACATTGTAACATAAAATTTCTCTATTGTCTACCGCTTTTGCAGTTTTTTCGGTATCGAATTATCGTTTTATTTTTCCAAAATTCACTGACGTCGTAGGGCGGGTGCTTGCCCCCGCCATGAAACGCATCAATATTGTAATGGCGGCACCAAGGGGCCGCCCTACGACCGGAAACGTTATGCCCGTAGGGGCGGTTTTCCTGTTCCACCGCAAAGAAAAAGCACCCCACGTGCAGGACGTGGGGTGCGGCAGCCTTAGCGGACGTATTCGATGACGACCCGGCGGTTGGGTTCGGTGCCGGTGGAATGGGTGGTGATGTTCTCCATGTCCTGCAGCGCGGCGTGGATCACGTGGCGCTCGTAGGCGTTCATCGGCTCAAGGGTGGTGCGGCGGCGTGCCTTCAGCACCTGCTGTGCCTTCTTGCGGGCATAGCGGCGCAGGCTGTCCTCCCGCTTTTCACGGTACTGCTCCGCATCCACATTGATGCGCAGGTGACCCTCGTGACCGTGGTTGATGGAGTAGTTTGCCAGATGCTGCAGCGCATCCAGCGTATCGCCCCGACGACCGATCAGGTAGCCCAGATCGTCGCCCACCAGCTCGACGTGGTAGGTATTGCCCTCGCCCTTGGTGGCGTGGGGAACGGCGTTAGAGCCCATATGCTCCAGCAGACCCTTCAGGAACTGCTCGATCTTCTCCTCGGTGGAGCCGGGTTCGGCGGGGGTGTAGACCTTCGGCTCTGCGGGAGCCTTGGGTGCTTCCACCTTCTTTTCAAGCTTCTTTTCCGCCTTCTTTTCGGGCTTTTTGGTCTCCTTGGGGGCTTCGGGCTTGGGAGCCTCTGCCTTGGGAGCGACGGGCTTTGCTTCTTCCTTCTTCACGGGAGCGGAAGCCTTGGGCTTGCTGCGGGAAGCGGAGCTGAGCGCGCTCTTGGGCGCGGCGGGAACGGGATCGGGTGCTTCGTAGAACACCTGCACCTTTGCAGGCTGCGCACCCAGACCGAGAAAACCGGGCTTTGCCTGCTGCAGAACCTGAACAGAAACGCTGTCACGGTCGAGACCCAGCTGGGTCAGGGCAGCCTCGATCGCCAGATCGATGGTCTTGCCGGTGGCGATGATATTTTTTTCCACAGATTATTCCTCCGTATTTTTGTAGCGGTCAGGATCGTAGGCACGACCCTTGCAGTAGGGACGATCCGCGATGCCGGAAAGGGGCTTCTTTGTCTCCACCGCTTCCTCCACCTCGATGCCTCTCTTGGCGTCGTATTCGCGCTTTGCGGCAGCTCTTGCCGCCTCGTCTGCCTGCTGCTGCTGTTTTTGCAGCTTCTTCTTACTGGTGTTTTCGGTGATGCCGTCGGGGTTGGCGGCGCGGCGCTCAGCGCGCTGGCGCTCCTTTTCCTCCTCCAAAGCATCCTTTTCAAGTGCCTTCTTCAGACGCTCGGCGTCCTCTGCGTCGTAAGCCTTACGCAGCTTCTTGGTCAGGATCAGATCCTCCACCGTGCGGACGATACCGCCGACGAACCAGTAAAGGCTGAGTGCTGCAGGGACGGTGAAGCCGATCCAAAGGCTCATGATGGGCATCATCCACATCATCATCTTGCCGGTCTGAGCGGAGTCTGCCTTCTTGGCAGCTTCCTTGTCCTGCAGACCGTTCTTGTCGGTGATGAGGGAGTTGTTGGATCTCTGATTCAGCAGCGTCTGCAGGATCTGGCTGCCGGCGGAGATCAGGGGGATCAGCAGTGCGCCGATGTGCGCCCAATCCCATGCCCAAAGCTTGGAATCAAAAATGTTGAACTGGGGAATACCGCCCAGATCGATGCCGATAAAGCCGGCATTCAGACCGGTCAGAGTGTGCTCGGAAATTTCGGGCAGTGCTTCCTTTACAAGGTCAGCATACTGACCGATGTTGGAAATGGCGATGATCTGCTCGTAGTAAGCGCCGGTGGTGAACAGGTCGGGGTTTGCGCCCTTGATCACCTCGATGATCTTACTGGCGGTCTCTGCGCTCTCGTGGAACATATAAACGATGGGCTCACGCACCACGGAGTACAGAGGAATGAGAATCAGCAGCGGAACAAGGCTCCACAGACAGCCACCGCAGCCCATGGACGCGCCCTCTTCCTGCTGAAGCTGCTGGATTGCCTCCTGCTGCTTCTGCTGGTCATTTGCGTATTTTTCCTTGATGGCCTGAATTCTGGGCTGAAGACGGGTCATCTTCATCATGCTCTTCTTGGACTTGATGGTGATGGGCAGCAGCACCAGCTGCACGAGAACGGCAAAGAGGATCAGCGAGATGCCGTAGTTACCGGTAAAGCGGTACAGATAGTCCAGAAGATAACCAAAGGGGATAGTGATAAAATCCATTGATCAAAAACTCCTTACGGATCATGGTACGGGGTCATAGAAGCTGCCCTTGTAGAAGGGATTGCAGCGCAGCAGCCGCTTGAAAGCAAGCCAGCCGCCCTTCATGGCACCGTATTTGTTGATTGCTTCAAAAGCATAAGCGGAGCAGGTGGGTCGGAAGCGACAGGACGGGGGCGTCAGGGGAGAAATTTGTGTCTGATAGAATCGGATGAGGGCGAGAAAGATCTTTTTCATTGGGGTTGTTCTCCCAAGATCCCTGCTTTTTCGGCAAGGGAGAGGTATGCCTTGACCAGCATCGGGAACGGCGCGTCAACGCTTTTGCTCCGTGCCACCACCACGATGTCAAAGCCCGGCTTAAAGAGTGCCTCATTCAGGCGGTAGACCTCACGAAGCCGGCGACGGGCGCGGTTTCTCACCACAGCACCGCCCAGCTTTTTGCTGACGGTGATGCCGACCCGGTTGCGGTCGGAGTGGTTCGGACGGGCATAAAGCACCAGATGGCTGTTTGCCACACCCTTGGTCTTGTACAGCCGGCGGAAAATGTGATTCAGTTTCAGTGCACCGGAAAATTTCATAACGATCCCTCGAAAATCCCCTGTTTCTCTACTTGTCATTGTGAGGAGCCCTTTGGGCGACGTGGCAATCTCCTGCCACAGCCTGCCGACTTGCCACATGATACCGGGAGATCGCCACGGGTCTTGCGACCCTCGCGATGACATGGTCTTGCGTGGCATGTCCTATCGAAAAATCTCCTATAAACAGGGGAAGCGGGGCGAATGATCCTTCGCCCCGCTTATAGCTCCCGTTTCGCATAGAGCGATTAACCTGCTATTGTCACCTGATCAGGCAGACAGAATCTTGCGGCCTCTTGCACGGCGGCGGGCCAGAACCTTACGACCGTTGGCAGTAGCCATTCTCTGACGGAAACCGTGAACCTTGGAACGATGACGCTTGGTGGGCTGATAGGTACGCTTCATTGACGATACACCTCCTGTTAATCACTTTTTATGCTCGACAGTCTTTTTGACCGCAGCAACACAAATTCAGACCATATTTGGTCATGCTATGGTATTATAGCCGAAAAAATCAATAAGGTCAACTACTTTTTTTACGTTTTTTGCATTTTCTGTGGGATTTTTGAGAAAATGCACAGTTAAAACTGTAGGGGAGGTGTTTCGCCTCCCGCGGGACGGGAAACCCATTCCCTACAGATTTTAGGAATATGGTCGCCCCTACGGGGTCTATTGTTATTGTAGGGCGGGAGCAAGCACCCGCCCTACGATTTATGAACAGTTTACGCGGCGTCGAAGGCGCCGTCCCCTACAATAAAACTGCCCGCCTTTTTGGGCGGGCAGGTATGTATCACAGCGGTGCTTGTTTGATTTTTGCAAAGCGGCGGGGGTATGCAGGGGGTGTGGGGGTGACCTTTTTCAGCACGATCACGGAGTGCATCGCGCCGTCAATGTCAAATTCTTCCACCTTTTCCAGCTGCAAGCCCAGCTTTTTGATGGCATTTTTGGCTTCCGACAGCTCCTCCCGGGCGGCAGAACCCTTTAGTGCTACCACATGACCGCCCACCTTCACATAGGGCGCGGTCAGCTCCAGCAGGATGTTCAGCCGCGCAACAGCCCGGCTAGTGGCAACGTCAAACTGCTCCCGGCATTTACTGACCTCTTCCTCAGCCCGGGCGGTGACGCACTTGGCGGTGATGCCCAGCTCCGGCAGCACGTTCTCCAGCCATTTCATCCGCTTGCCCAGCGAGTCCAGCAGGGTCACTTTTGTATCGGGGCAGGCAATCGCCAGCGGCACACCGGGGAAACCTGCGCCGCAGCCCACGTCGATGAGGCTCTTTCCCTTCAGCTCCACGGCGGCGCAGACCGTCAGGGAGTCCAGAAGGTGCAACTTTGCCACGGCGGTATCCTCTGTGATGCCGGTCAGGTTCATCACTTCGTTTTGCTTGACCATGGCGCGCCCAAAGGCGCACAGCTTCGCTTCCACGTCTTCGGAAAGGGTCAGACCCAGCCCGGGCAGACCTTCGTGCAGGGTTTTCTGCATCATCCGCCCATCACCTCTTCTGTGAAGACGTCTTCCTTGTCCAGCGGATCGAATTTGTCCTCGGTCACCTCGTCCTCATGCTCCGGCAGATAGATCTCCTGCAGATACCAGCTGATCAGCAGATCGGTGACCTCGCCGTAGGAGCGCACACCGCTGGAGTCGCCGCTTGCCTGAATGTAGGCATCGTTGACGGAGCTTGCCAGCTTCGAAGCATCCGCGTCCTGAACAGACAGCAGGTAGGCGCGGTAATGCTCAATGTCGCCCCGCAGGGCATCGTTCATGCCTTCGTAGATGCGGTTGGCAGCCGCTGCCGCGGTGGAGGTGGACATGGATGCAAGGGCATTGTAGCAATAGCGGAATGCCATGAAATAGCCGGAATACTGATAGGCGGGATCGGAATTTGCGGTGGAAGCGAGGAAGGCTGCCAGATTGGCATCCCGTTCCGGGGCGATACACATACGGTGCGCCATCTCGTGACAGATGGTGAAGGGCAGGGATACGGTGGGGATCTGGGGATTGACCGCAGCCTCACCGGTCAGGGGCATGGTCATGCCGGAGATGCCCATGGAGGTGTACATATCCGCCCAGCCCAGCTGCTTCACCGGCACAGTCGAGCCGGCAAAGACCGCAAGGTTCTTTTCGTAGACCAGCCTTTGGAAGCCGTCACCCCCCAGCGCGGCAGCCTCTTCAAAGGTGCCGGTGTCCACCCTGCCGGAGGCATTTCTGGGTACATTCAGCGCACTTTCGTTTGCCTTGTCCCGGAAATAGGTGGTGGCGTTGATCAGGTCGGTGGTGGTGATGTCAGGCTCTACGGTGAGCCGGATGTCCTCGGAAAGGGGGCTGCTGTACTGGTTCAAGCCGTAGATGCCGGTATGGGCGCACCACAGCAGGCACACCACGGAAAGCACCCAGCCCAGCCACTGGAACACGTTCCACTTCAGCACGATCATCACGACGATGGACGCGATGAACGCGACCACCAGCACGATCGCCAGCACCTGCCACAGACAGTAGGCGGCATCAGCGGTCCAGCCGGCGAGGAAGTCCTGGATCAGGCGGGAGATATAAGGATAGATCATGTCCACCAGTGCCACATGGGAAGCGGCAAACTCCGTCAGTCCCCAAGCCAGCAGCGCAAAGGCGGCGGCGACCAAAAATCCGCGCAAATATTTCAAAGGAAGACCCTCCTTTAACGGAAAATGAAATGGGCATAAAACCACGTATACATAGTATAGCACACTTTTTGCCGCTTGTCTGCATCTATTTTATGAATTTTTATTTTGGGCGTTCCCTACACGCACAATGTTTCGGATTTTTGTGTCATCGCGAGGACAAAGTCCGTGGCGATCTCCCGGTAAAGTCTTCCGAATTTGTCATTCCGAGCATAGTCGAGGAATCTACGCACTTACAATGACATTGCATTAAAATCAGTGCGAAAATCCTTCGACTCCGTTTCACTCCGCTCAGGATGACGGAGTTTCGGAAGATTGGCGCAGGAGATTGCCACGTCGCCTGTCGGCTCCTCGCAATGACATGGAATTTTGTTACATCTCCTATCGTAGGGCGGGTGCTTGCTCCCGCCATCGGAATATCCGACCTCGATGGGCGGATATTCCGCAGTTGTTCCGTCGTGGTATTTGCGCCTTGCGGCGCGATATTTTGCATTTGCAAAATATCCGGCGGCAGCAAGCAGCCGCCCTACGGATACAATTCAAATGTAGGGGCATGCATTGCACGTCCGCAAGAGAAGCATTTTGTGACGTAACATCAGGTTTACATAAGTGGTGAAAAATCCGTCGAACGGTTGCATCGGCGGCAAGGGAGTTTTCCACATTATCCACAACCTTTTCCACAGGACGGGGTGTGAAAAACCCATGCAAATCAAGGATTTGCATGGGCAGGACTGTTGAAATCTCCTTTTGCGAAAAAAACGAAAAAACCGTCGATTGGTTTACAGAACACCACTTTGCAGCTCCAGCTTCGCCGAAAAAACGCGGCTGTGACCGCTTGCTTCGGCGTTTTCGGAGCGCACCGCTTCGACACTCAGCACCGCGCCTTCGGAAAGCTCCCAGTGGAGGTCAAGTGTCTCTCCCTCGCGAATTTCCGACAGATAACACAGGGCAAATTCCCGGATGGTGTGGTGTTCGTGGAAGGCACTGGGCAGCAGATCGTCCACCCAGTCAAGATAGCGGCAGTTGTTCATGTGACCGTTCACGTCCAGATCGGTGTAGCGCACAGTCCGCGTTGTCACCTCCTGCATTTCCCGGGGCATCATAGAGCCGGGGACGGTCAGCTCGCAGCCCCGGAGCATGCCCGAGACCTCCACGCCGCTCTTGCCGGGCAGCACCATGGCGCGGGTCTTTTCATCCATCAGCACCCAAAGGCTGATGCAGCGGAACACCTCGTTGCCTGCCTCGTCGTAGGCGATGGTGGAGCGGGGGTAGGCGGTGCGGGTGGTGGGCATGGGCCATGTTTCCACACGGATATGCTCGCCGGCATGGGGAAGTCTGGTGATCTGCACCCGATGGCGCAGCACCGCCCAGAAAAGACCGCGCCGGATCAGCTGCGCCCGGTCTGTACCCAGCAGGGCACTGTGATCCCCCGCCACCTCCTGCAGATAGCGAAGCAGATAGCTTGCCTTCAGCCGGTCGAACCGATCGGTGGCATCGGGGGATATTTCAAAGGTTTTGGAATAAAGCGCTTCCATGGGTTACCTCTTTCTGTTGCGTTTCCTATTGCAGGGCGGGAGCAAGCACCCGCCCTGCGATCTATCGGTTGTTTGTAATTTGAATTATTTCCCTGCTTCGGTCAGGGTGATGGTGGTGGTATATTGACTGCCGCTGCGGTAGAAGGTCAGGGTGACGGTGTCGCCTGCCTGATGCTGATAAAGGGCGGCATTCAGCTCATCCTCGCTGGTGACCCGCACCCCATCGATCTGCAGCAGGATATCCCGGGTGGAAATGACGCTGTCTGCCGGTGCTTGGGTGATATAAAGACCGGCGGGCAGTCTTCTGAATTGCTGATTGAAAAGGGATACCCATTCGCCGTCAAGGGGCAGTGCCGGTCTGCCGGACACATAGCCCTGCCGGATCAGCTGATCCACGATCTCCTTGACGGTGACGGACGGAATGGCAAAGCCCAGACCTTCCACACCTGCCGAGTCGGAAAATGCGCCGATCTTCATGGTGTTGATGCCGATGACCTGCCCGTAGCAGTTGATCAGCGGACCGCCGGAGTTGCCGGAATTCAGTGCCGCGTTGGTCTGAATGAGGGTGACCGTCCTGCCGTTGAGGTTCATGTCCCGGTTGATGGCGGAGATGATGCCGTCGGTCATAGTACCCCGCAGCTCCACGCCCAGAGGATCGCCGATGGCAGCCACCGCGTCGCCCACCTTCAGCTGGGAGGAGTCGCCAAATTCTGCCGGCGTCAGATCATTGGCATTGACGTACAAAACCGCAAGATCCGACACTGTATCCATACCCACCAGCTGCGCGCTGAGGGTGCGTCCGTCGGTGAGCAGGACGCTGATGGAGACCGCGTCCTCGATCACGTGGGCGTTGGTGACCAGATAGCCGTCCGCTGTCAGCACCACGCCCGTGCCGCTGGAGCTTCCGCCGGGAAGAGCGCAGGAAATGGAAACCACAGAGGGGATGTTCTTGGCATAGATCTCCTGCAGACCCAGTCCGCCCTCTTGGGGAATATTCAGAACGGAGTCAGGTGACGGCTTGATCTGCACCGAGACATCGCCTGTGGGAACAGTGACGGAGTCGGAGGGATCCGTCGCCCCTTGGGAAACAACGGTGGGATCAAAGGGGGTGAAATTGACCGCGTCGTTGCTGTCTGCTGACAGCTGTACCCGAATCCGCAAAATGCCCAGCGCGGAAAGCGTTCCGATCAGCGCGATGCCCAAAATCAGCACCAGCGCGATCAGACCTGCGCGGCTTTTTGGCGGCTGGGTAGAGCCGGTTTGATAATAGTGATCATCCCACGGCTCGGGGGAGGATTTTTTGCGATTGTCCATAAAATGACCTCTTGAAATGAGATTACAGCACCAGCGGAAGGGTGAAGGTAAAGGTGGTCAAGCCATTGATGCTGGTGACGGAGATGTTCTCCTCGTGGCTGTCGATCAGCGTTTTCACGATGTAAAGACCCAGACCCCAGCTGTCCCGATTCCGGGAGCGGCTCTTGTCCAGCTTGTGGAAACGCTCGAAAAGGAGCGACAGCTCCTCCGGCGGGATGGTCTCGCCGCTGTTGGAGACGGAAAGGTACAGCTTTCCGTTGCCCTCCCGGACGGTGATACCCAGCTGTCCGCCCTCGGGGCAGAATTTCACTGCATTGTCCACCAGATTGTAGATCACCTGGGTGATCGCGTCCTGATTGGCGCGGGTAAAGACCGGGTGGTCAGGCAGCACTACCTGCACATCCAGCCGTTTGTCGTTGATCTTCTGCTCGAAGGAGATCAGCACCTGACCGGCAATTTCCGAGAGATCAAAGCGGGTCTTGCTCTCCTCCGGGAAGCCCCCCTGCTCCTGCAGGCGGGAAATGTCCAGCATACTGCGTACCAGCCGGTTCAGACGCTTTGTCTCGCTGGACACGAGGGTCAGGTACTGCCGACCCTTTTCCGGGGGGATCGTGCCGTCGAGAATGCCGTCGACGTAGCCTGCGATGGTGGTCATGGGGGTCTTCAGCTCGTGGGAGACGTTGGCGACAAATTCCTGACGTTGGTTTTCGCCCTTTTCCAATGAGGATGCCATGTTATTGAAGGCAAGTGCCAGCTCCTGCAGCTCCTCGGTGTGGTGCTTATCTGTCTGGACACGGGCACCGAAGTTGCCGTGACCGAAGGCACGGGCAGCGGCTGCCATTTGACGCAGGGGCTTGGACTGACGGCGCAGAAACACCAAAAGCAGAACCACTGACAGAACGATGACAAGGATCGCGACCGCCAAGAAAGCCTCGGAGGTCTGGCTCATCATGGTGATGGCAACGTCAATGGGTGCCGAAACCATCACGATGGCGAGGGGTCTGCCGCTGCGGCTGTCGTACACCGGCTGCGCGATCACGTAGCGGCGCTCGGTGTAAAGACCTTTGATCATACCGGTGTCCACACACCCGTCCTCGGAGAAGACCCTGTCCCGATACTGCTGATCCAGCTTCAGTCCCACATGCTCGCAGCCCATGGGCGCGGAGCCGCACAGCAGGAGCGTGCCGTTTGCGTCACAAATGACCGCGTCAGCACCGGATACGCTGACGGCAACGGTCAGTGCCACATAAAAGTCCTGATCGGAAAGGTTCTGGTCAGAGTGACTTGCCGTGATCAGCTGGGCGATCACCTGTGCGTCATTTTTCAGGGACGAGATGGTTTGCTGGGTCAGATAGCGGTTAAGAAGCCAGCCAAAGGTGATACCGATCAGGATCATGGCTGCCAGCAGGATCAGCACCAGCGTTGTGAACAACCGACTGAATGTGGATTTCATAAGAAATCTCCTTAATTCACCTCAAATTTGTAGCCGACACCCCAAACAGTCTTGACGCACCACTGCTGGGAAACGCCCTCCAGCTTTTCGCGCAGTCGCTTGACGTGGACGTCTACGGTACGGCTGTCGCCGAAATAGTCAAAGCCCCAGACCTCGTCCAGAAGCTGATTGCGGGTGTAGACCCGGTTGGGAGAGGAGGCGAGGTAGTAAAGCAGCTCCATCTCCTTTGGGGGTGTGTCTACCTTTTTGCCGTCCACCGTCAGCTCGAAAGCATCCATGTCGATGATCAGCTTGTCGTAGACAAGGCGGCGGGCTTTGCTCTCCACGGAAGCGTTGCCGCTGCGGCGCAGGACTGCTTCCACGCGGGCGAGGATCTCCTTCATTTCGAAGGGCTTGGTAACATAGTCGTCAGCACCTGCCTTCAGACCCTGCACCTTGTCGTCGGTCTCGCCCTTGGCGGTGAGCATGATGATGGGGGTCTGGGATTCGGCGCGGATGAGCTTGCAGACGGTCCAGCCGTCCATCACGGGCATCATCACGTCCAGCAGCACCAGATCCGGCTGGATGGCGCGGAATTTTTCAAGACCCTGACCGCCGTCGGCGGCGATGGTGACGGCATAGCCTTCCTTTTCAAGATATAACTGCAGAAGCTCCGCAATATTGCGGTCGTCTTCCACGATCAGAACAGAAACAGCCATGGTTTTACCTCCTGATTATGGTTTTTTTATCATTATAGCACATTTTTCCCGATTGTCGTGAACAATTTATAAAAAGTGCGCCCCGATCGCCTTGCAAATACCCAATGAGGCATGTATAATGTAAGAAACTCGAATGTCATTGCGAACCAGTCCGCAGACTGGTGTGGCAATCCGTTCCTTTGTGGAGAAATACGATGACCTATTATGTATATATTCTTGCAAACAACACCAATACAGTCATCTATACCGGTATAACCAACGACCTTATTCGTCGTGTATATGAGCATAGGCAGAAGGTTGATCCCAAAAGCTTTACTGCCAAATATGATGTACACCGATTGGTATATTTTGAAGAAACCAGTGATGTGCGTGCAGCAATTGAAAGAGAAAAACAGATAAAAGGCTGGAACAGAGCAAGAAAAAATAAGCTTGTTCAAAGTAAAAATCAAAGCTGGCAGGATTTATATCCACAGCTGCTTTGAAATAAGAAAAAAAGAGAACGGATTGCCACGTCGCTTTGCTCCTCGCAATGACATGGGAATTTGGTAGGCTTTCTATTGAAAAATACTGTAAACTGAAAGGAGCAATCTTATGATCGAAATACTCAAAGCGATCCTCTTCGGCATCGTGGAAGGCATCACCGAATGGCTGCCCGTGTCGTCCACGGGACACCTGATACTGCTTGACGAATTTGTCAGGCTGGACGTCAGTGAAGCCTTTTACGAAATGTTTCAGGTGGTCATCCAGCTGGGCGCGATCCTCGCGGTCATCGTGCTGTTTTTCCGCAAGCTCAATCCCTTCGCTCTGACGAAATCTGCCGAAGAAAAGAAAAGCACGTGGTCGCTGTGGTTCAAGGTTGTGGTGGCGGTGATCCCGTCGGCGGTGATCGGTCTGCTGTTTGACGACTGGATGGATGAACACCTGTATAATTATATTGTAGTTGCCATCATGCTGATCGTCTACGGCGTTGCGTTCCTCTTTGTGGAAAAGTGGAATCAAAAGCGCTCCTTCCGCATCACCTCTGTGGATGCCATCGACTACAAGACCGCCCTTTTGATGGGCGCGTTCCAATGTCTGAGCCTGATCCCCGGTACATCCCGCTCCGGCGCGACGATTCTCGGCGCGATCATCCTCGGTGTCAGCCGCGCCGCAGGTGCGGAGTTCTCCTTTTTCATGGCGATCCCGACGATGCTCGGTGCAAGCGCGCTGAAGCTGCTGAAGTATGTCCTTGAGGGCGTGCAGATGTCCGGCACGGAGCTGGGCGTGCTGATCGTAGGCTGCGTGGTGTCGTTTATTGTGAGCCTGCTGGTGATCAAGGGACTGATGGAGTATGTCCGCAAGCACAGCTTCTCGGTGTTCGGTGTGTACCGCATCGTCCTCGGTGCCGCGGTGCTGGTGTATTTCCTGCTAAGATGAAAAAGCCTCCCTTGTGCAAAGGGAGACTTAACAAGGGCGTGCCAAACGGCACGCCCTTGCTGTTTATTCGCATTCTTCCTCGTCTGCCCAGAAGGGTCTGGGGTTTTCCAAAAGCGCCCGCAGCTGCCAGCGCAGCTGGTATAAGTATCCTTCCTTACTCAGGGGCGATAGAAATGTCATTTTATTTCTCCTCTTTCAGCGGCAGAGGGGAGACCACAGGCGTGCCGTCCCGGTTGAGAAGCACCGTCAAGCCGCCTGCGTAGCCTGCCGCGTGGAACAGATAATTCACGCCTGTCTTGGTGTCGACCCAGATCTCATTGGAGCCAAAGGCTCCGTCAGAATAAACTTTTACAAAGCGTTTCTCTTCTTTTGCCATGATGTTACCTCACAACGACGCAGTAATTGTAGGGGCGTGCATTGCACGTCCGCGGACGACCAATGGTCGCCCCTACAGTTTCCGGCGTTATTGTTTCGTGCCTTCTACGATGCCGTTGGCAAGACCCACAAGACCCTGCATTTCGGAGGGAATGATGATCTTGGTTGCCTGACCGTTGGCGACCGTCTGCATGGCTTCGATCGCCTTCAGCTTCAGAACCTGATCGTTGGGTGCTTTCTCGTTCAGCAGAGCCAAAGCATCCGCAAGTGCCTTCTGCACCGCGAGGATCGCTTGGGCTTCACCGTCTGCCTTCAGAATGGCAGCCTGCTTTTCCGCCTCTGCCTTCAAAATGGCAGCCTGCTTTTCCGCATCCGCGCGCAGAATTGCGGACTCCCGCTCACCTTCTGCGATGAGGATGGCGGACTTCTTCTGACCCTCTGCCTGCAAAATTGCCTGACGGCGGTCGCGTTCTGCCTTCATCTGCTTTTCCATGGACGACTGGATGTCAGCGGGGGGCAGGATGTTCTTCAGCTCCACGCGGTTGACCTTGATGCCCCAAGGGTCGGTGGCTTCGTCCAAAATGGCGCGCATCTTGGTGTTGATGATGTCGCGGGAGGTCAGGGTCTGATCCAGCTCCAGATCGCCGATGATGTTACGCAGAGTGGTGGCGGTCAGGGTCTCCATGGCAGCCATGGGCTGCTCGACGCCGTAGGTGTAGAGCTTGGGGTCAGTGATCTGGAAATACACCACGGTATCGATCTGCATGGTGACGTTATCCT
Organism: Oscillospiraceae bacterium; assembly: GCA_015067495.1. Lineage (GTDB taxonomy): Bacteria > Bacillota > Clostridia > Oscillospirales > Oscillospiraceae > Faecousia. Next base: position 207,005 of record SVMI01000001.1, read on the forward strand.
TGGTGATCACGGGCTGGGGCGGATAGTCCAGCACCTGCTCCTTCAGGGAAACGCGGCGGGCGATGCGGTCAATAAAGGGGACTTTGAAGTGCAGACCAACGCCCTGCACCTTGTGGAAAGCACCCAGACGCTCCACAACGTAAGCCCGGGACTGCTGCACCACGAAAATGTTGGAAATGGCAATGATCAGCAGAATGACAATAATTGCGCCAATAATGAAAAGATCCATAATTTTACCTCCTGAATTGTATTATACGGGTGTTTCCACCTGCACGGGGGAAACAAATGCTTTCACGCCTTCGATCCGATCCACGCGAACCTGCGTGCCGGCGGGAATGGGATCGCCGGAAGAGCTTCTTGCGGTCCACTCCATGGAAGCAAGCTTGACCTGACCCTGAGCGGCGATGTTGTCGATGTCCGCAGTGACGATGCCCACAGAGCCGATGACGCCGTCCACATTGGTGGCGGTGAGCTTGGGTGTGAAATATTTCCGTGCCAGCGGACGAAGGGCAGCCAGCAGTGCAATGGATACGACGAAAAAGATCACGATCTGCAGCCAAAGCTGCGCACCGCACAGCGCGGCGATCAGTGCTGCCAGCGCACCTGCGCCGAACCACAGCGAGACCATCGTGACGGTGTTGCCCTCGATAAACAAAAACGCGACCATCAGGATCAGCCAGATAAGTGCAGCCATATTGTTACCTCCTTTCTTTTACTCTATATTATAAGATAGCAAAAATACGCCATACAGTCAATGAACGAACTGTAAATATGTACGTACTGTGAAAAAAATTTGACATGCCGAGCGCGCGTCGCTAGAATAAAAGCATCCGAGGGGGGGGTGACGGTATGAAAAAAGTGCTTGCACTGCTGCTTTGCGTGCTTTTGCTGGCAGGCTGTGCACCCAAATGGGTGCAGTTTTCCGTGACGTGGACGGATCTTTTTGATACCGTGACCACAGTGTCGGGCTTTGCATCCAATCGCGAGGCGTTCAACGAGCTGGCGGAGGCGGTATACGAGCAGCTGAAGCAGTACCATCAGCTGTTTGATATTTATAGGGAATACGAGGGCATCAACAACCTCAAAACCGTCAACGATGCGGCGGGAAAAGCCCCAGTCAAGGTGGATGGGGCGATCACCCAGCTGCTTTCCGATTGCGTGGACTACCATGCGCTGACGGAGGGGCGGGTGAATGTTGCCATGGGCAGCGTGCTTTCCCTTTGGCATCATGCCCGCGAAACAAAGACGCTGCCCTCTGACGAGGCACTGCGCGAAGCGGCGCAGCATACGGATATTTCCAAGCTGATCATCGACAGGGAAAACAGCACGGTTTTTCTCGCAGACCCCGATATGCGCCTTGATGTGGGTGCCATTGCCAAGGGCTGGGCGGCGCAGAAGGTCGCCGAAAGCATGTATGGGGGCTGGCTGCTCAGCGTGGGCGGCAACGTCTGCGCCACCGGCGCAAAGCGGGGCGATCAGCCGTGGGTCGTGGGTGTACAAAACCCCGACGGCGGCTCGTTTTTGCATACGATCCCGCTGTCAACGGGCAGCGTGGTCACCAGCGGCGATTATCAGCGCTTCGCGGAGATCGACGGCAAAAAATACCACCACATCATCGACCCCGACACCCTGCAGCCCGCCGCCTATTGGCGCGCGGTGACGGTGGTCTGCGGGGATTCCGCGCTGGCAGATGCCCTTTCCACGGCACTGTTCGTCCTGCCCCTGAACGAGGGCAAGGTGCTTTTGGCGAAAACGGATGCGGAAGCCATGTGGCTTGACGCCGACGGCACAAAATACTACAGTGACGGGTTTGAATACTTGTCGTAATAATAGGAAGGTGGAAGCTTATGATTTTCAATGTACGAGATTATGGCTGCCGCGCTGACGGCGTGAGTGTGGATTCTCCTGCCATTCAGGCAGCAATCGACGACTGCGCCAAGGCAGGCGGCGGCAGAGTGCTGATTCCCGCGGGCAATTATTTGGTCGGCAAAATGGTTCTCAAGGATCATGTTACTGTGGAAATTGCTGAGGGCGCTTACTTGACAGCCTCCCTCAACCGTGAGGACTACCCCGCCAGTCCCGGATTTGCCGGATCGCTGTACAATCAAGGTGTTATTATCCCGGGTGATGACCGATCGAAGCGGGTGGCGTTGTTCTACGCCGGCAGCGCAAAAAATATTGCGATCATCGGACGGGGCACTATTGATGGAAATGACAAGGGCTTTTTGGTGAAAAATGCCTATCCGACAGCGGATGCTCCCCGTTCCATAAGCCGCGATCAGAACCGTGACCGCTACTGGGCATCGGGTCCTGACTTCAAGTTCCGCATTATGACACTCTTTTTTGAAGACTGTGAGGATGTGGTGATCGATGGCATCAACCTTCGCAGCAACTCGTGCTATTCGGTGCAGATGCGCAGCAGCACGCAGATTCGGATCAGCAATGTCACCATCCGCAACTATGTTCTTTCCGACAATGCCGACGGTCTGCATTTCTCCTCCTGCACCGATGTACGCATTACGAACTGCGATCTGGAGTGCGGCGATGACTGCATTGCCATCGACACCAACGACATGCGTCCCGCGCGGCATTATGTGATCCAGAACTGCACCTTTGTCAGCCGCAACAACTGCTTCCGCATCTTTACAAATCTGGCGCCGGAGGATGAAAAGCGCCGTCTTGTGGGTTACGGCTACGTCAGCGACATTGCCATCAGCAACTGCGTCGTCAAGGATGCGTCGTCCTTTGTTTACATCAACGCTGACTGCGGCGACATCCGCCGCGTCAGCGTCACCAATGCCTGCGGCAAGATCATCCGTCAGGGTACGACCTTTTTGATCACCGCCCACAATGCCAAGGTGCGGCAGGTCACCTTCAGCAACTGGAATTTCTCCAGCCGGGGTGTTGGCTACATCTATGCCAACCGGCCGAATTCCATTTGCGGCGTGAAGCTGCTTGATCTTGATATTGAAGTAAATCCCTCGACGCAGCTCTACGGCAACGGCGTTTATATGCCTGCCGCGCCCAATGGTCGTCCGTCCTACTGGTTCTCCCACTATATGCCGTATTTCCTGCAGATGGTGGAGGCGGAGGATGTTCTTGTGCGCGATCTGCGCGTGCGCTGGGGCGAAACAGACATCCATGACATAGCTGAAATGGAAGGACCTTCCTCTTGGCCCGCACCGCTGTCCAAAGAGCCGCACTGGCCTGCTATTTGGGCAGAGCGCATCCGCAACCTGACCTTGGATTCGGTCGATGCCGATGCCTTTGGCGGTCACCCCTGCACTGTGCGGCTCGATTTCGTCAAGGGCGCGAAGCTGCACGGCTGCAGCTTTGGCGCGGAGGCGGTTTCTGCGGATGAAAACTGTGCCGACGTTCGATTGTAAGGGGAATGCTATGGAAACGATCCGTTTTGAAGTGCCGGTGCGCTGTAAAATTCCCTTTTCTGAGGAAGTAAGGGTTTATCAGGATTTCGGCATGCTCATGCTGCCGGATACCTACTCGGAAAATGGCGTGGCGACCCGGCTGGTCATTAGCTGCCACGGAGCCGGCGGCAGCGTCGATACCGATGACGCGCAGGTAGAGCATCAGATCCTGACGGCATATCTGCTTGCCAATGGCTATGCCGTTATGGATGTCAATGGACTGCCGCTGGCGTTTTCCCGGGAATTTGGCGTGGATATCCGCAATAACATCGGCTCTCCCATCTGCACGGATTGCTACGTGGAAGCGTACCGCTACTGCATGGAGCATTTCAACCTGAAGCCGGAGGTTTTTGTCCACGGCGGCTCCATGGGCGGCATCAGCAGCACCAACCTTGTTCTGTCAGAGCGGATACCGGTGATCGCACAGTCGGCGCTGTGTCCGGTGCTTGATACGTACAATCACATTTTCCTGCATCCGTGGAGCGGCGGTCTGCCGAAGACGGCGCTGGGCATTCTGTATTCCCTTGATCGCGACGAAAACGGCGAATGGATCTACGATGAGGCAAGGATTGGCGACAGAAATCCCATCGCGTCGCAGAAAAAGCACCCCTGCCCGGTCTTTTTCTGCCACTGCGCCAACGATCCGACGGTCGATCACCATGTGACAATCGACTACATCCAACGCGCGAAGGCGCAGGGTGTGGAAGCGGAGCTTCTGCTGCTGCCGGAGGGCGGGCATGAGCCGCAGCTTTACGGCGATCCGATCGCGCAGCCCCAAGGAATTGACGTTTTTCACGGCGAAAAGCAGGAGATCACGATCGCAAACGAAGCGGTCTTCCGCTGGATCGCGGGACATGATCAGTAATAAAAATTCCCCGGCTCGGATGAGCCGGGGAACTGTTTTTGAAATTACACCATTGCGGCGGTGATGATCGCCATCTTGTAGACCTCGTCGGCGTTGCAGCCGCGGGACAGGTCGTTGATGGGAGCAGCCAGACCCTGCAGGATAGGACCGTAGGCTTCGTAGCCGCCCAGACGCTGTGCGATCTTGTAGCCAATGTTGCCTGCCTCGATGCAGGGGAAGATGAAGGTGTTGGCGTAGCCTGCCACGGGAGAGCCGGGGAACTTCAGCTGACCGACCTCGGGAGCGACCGCTGCGTCGAACTGCATCTCGCCGTCGATGGCGAGGTCAGGAGCCATTTCCTTGGCAACGACGGTTGCGTCGTGGCTCAGCTTGACAGTGCCGCCCTTGCCGGAGCCGTTGGTGGAGAAGCTCAGCATTGCGACCTTGGGGTCGATGCCGAAGACCTTGGCGGTGTTGGCGGTCTCAATGGCGACCTCTGCCAGCTTCTGTGCGGCAGAAACGGTGACGTTGCCTTCCTTATCCACGGAGTCCTCGTAGCTCAGGTTGATGGCGCAGTCGCCCATTGCCAGCTTTTCCTCGCCGCGAACCATGATGAAGCAGGAAGAAACCAGATTTGCGCCCTTTTTGGTCTTGACCAGCTGCAGAGCGGGACGGACGGTGTCGGCGGTGGAGTAGGTAGCGCCGCCCAGCAGGGAGTCGGCGTAGCCCATCTTGACCAGCATCGTGCCGAAGTAGTTGCCCTTCAGCAGAGCAGCGTGGCAGTCCTCAGCGGACATCTTGCCCTTGCGCAGCTCGACCATCTTTGCGACCATCTCGTCCATGCCGGCGTAGGTAGCGGGATCGAGAATTTCAACGCCTTCGATGTTGAAGCCGCCCTTTGCGGCATTTGCCTTGACCTCGTCCACATTGCCGATCAGGATGGGAGTCAGGAAGCCGCCCTCGACCAAGCGTGCGGTTGCTTCCAGAATACGGGCATCGTGACCCTCAGTGAAGACGATCTTACGGGGGTTGGCCTTCAGGACCTCGATCATTGCATTGAACATGATAAATTCCTCCAGTACTCGGGCGTATGCCCGTATTTTTACGTTCTCAAACACATCAATTATACATCATGAAAAAGCCGGACGCAACCTTTTTATGCGGATTATTTTGATTTTTGTACGCAAAAAAAGCTACCAATTCTTAAACAAATGTGCTATCATAGGGATAAGAGGTGATTTTTCATGGAAGAAAGAATGGAAAATGAAGAAATCGAAGTGAAGGAAAGCTATCAGCCCCGCCCCTTGTGGCAGATCGTCCTTGCGTGGATCGGTGTGGGAATTGTGGCGGTCGCCTTTGTAATCTATCTGTACAACATCGCCAGCGGTGGTGCATTCTGATGCGGATTCTGGGAATTGACCCCGGCTACGGCATCACGGGCTTTGGCGTGATCGAGGCGGAGCGGGGGGACACACGGCTGATCACCTGCGGTGCCATCACCACCCCGGCGGGGATGGATTTTTCCGCCCGGCTGGAGATCATTTATGAGGATATGCGCAAGCTTTTGGAGCAGATGAAGCCGGACGCGGTTGCCATCGAGGAGCTGTTTTTCGGTCAGAACGTCACCACGGGCATCGGTGTCGCCCAGAGCCGCGGCGTGATCCTGCTTGCCATCCGGCAGGCGGGACTTGAAGTCACGTCCTATAAGCCGGCGCAGGTAAAGCAGTCGCTGGTAGGCTACGGCAACGCCACCAAGCATCAGATGATGGACATGACCAAGCGGCTTTTGAAGCTCTCTGCCATGCCCAAGCCCGACGATGCCGCCGATGCCATCGCCATCGCCCTTTGCCATGCAAGAAGCTCCACTTCTTTGCTTGCGCAGGCACAAAAATGAGAAATTAGGAATGAGGAATTAGGAATTGTTTCCTTTCACTCCTAATTCCTAACTCCTAATTCCTAATTATTTGAGGTGAAAAAATGATCTACTATGTATCGGGACCTGTGACGGTTTTGGAGCCGGGGCTTGCGGTCATCGACTGCGGCGGTGTCGGCTACGGCTGCCGGGTCACGGCGTATACCGCCGGTCAACTGAAGCTGAACCAGCCCGCGCGGCTGTATGTTACCGAATCCATCCGGGAGGATGCCCATGATCTTTACGGCTTCATCTCCAAGGAGGAGCAGAATTGCTTTGAGCTGCTGATCGGCGTCAACGGCGTCGGTCCCAAGGCGGCGCTGGCGATCTTATCCGCAGGCGGTCCGCAGAATTTCACGCTGGCGGTGATGTCCGGCGATGAAAAGCTCCTGACCGCGGCGCAGGGCGTGGGCAAAAAGCTCGCCCAGCGCATCATTCTGGAGCTGAAGGACAAGGTGGGCGGCGGCTCAGTGGAGCTGGATTTCTCCGCAGGCGCAGCTGTTTCCGCCCCCGTTTCCGGCGGCAATGTCGCTATGGCACGGGCTGCCCTGCAGGAGCTGGGCTATTCTCCTGCCGAGATCCAGACCGCCCTCAAGGGCGCAGACCCCAACGCACCCACCGAAGAGCTGGTTCGCCATGCATTGCGCGCAATGGTAATGAAGAATTAGGAGTTAGGAGTTAGGAATTAAATAATCATTCCTAATTCAACATTCCTCATTCCTAATTGGAGGTAAACTATGAGCTTAGAATTTTCACAGGAACTGGATACGCCCATCATTTCGCCCACCTTTGCGCCGCAGGATGCGGGCGAGATCGGTCTGCGCCCCAAGCTGCTGGCGGACTACACCGGTCAGGAAAAGGCGAAGGGCAATCTGTCTGTCTATATCGAGGCGGCACGCCTGCGGGGTGAGCCGCTGGATCACACCCTGCTTTACGGACCTCCCGGTCTGGGCAAAACCACCCTCGCCGGTGTCATCGCCAATGAGATGGGTGTGAATATCCGCATCACCTCCGGCCCTGCCATCGAAAAACCGGGTGATCTAGCGGCGCTTCTGACCAATCTGAACCCCGGCGACATTCTTTTCATCGACGAGATCCACCGCCTGAACCGGGTGGTGGAGGAGATCTTGTACCCCGCCATGGAGGATTTTGCCATCGACATTATTGTCGGCAAGGGACCCAGTGCCAATTCCATCCGGCTTGACCTGCCCAAATTTACCCTCGTGGGCGCAACCACCCGCGCCGGTCAGCTGTCCGCGCCCCTGCGGGATCGCTTTGGCGTCTCCCTGCGGCTGGAGCTGTACACCCCCGAGGAGCTGGCGCGGATCGTCACCCGCTCTGCAACCATTCTGGGCATGCAGATCGACCCCAAGGGTGCGATGGAGATCGCTTCCCGCAGCCGGGGAACGCCCCGTCTTGCAAACCGCTTCCTGCGCCGTGTCCGGGACTTTGCCCAGATCATGTGCGATGGCGTGATCACCAAGGAGGCTGCCGATCTGGCACTGAACCGCCTCGAGGTGGACGAGCTGGGTCTGGATGCCATCGACAGACGGATGCTCACCGCCATCATCAAGAACTACGGCGGCGGCCCGGTGGGTCTTGACACACTGGCGGCGACCATCGGTGAGGAAGCCGTGACCCTCGAGGATGTCTATGAGCCGTACCTGATGCAGCTGGGCTTTTTGACCCGCACCCCCCGGGGTCGCTGCGTCACGCCGCTGGCGTATCAGCATCTGCACATTACCTATGAAGGTCAAACACAATTCGATGTTTAATGGGGAAAATGTATAAAAAATACTGAATTTTCGAAAGAATTTGTAAAAAAATCATGAACAAAGGGATTGACAAGGGTATCATCTCTGTGTATAATGCAACATGTGGCAATGCCACGATCATATTTTATTGACTCCGCGTTACGACCGGCAGATGGGCGATATTCACGGGGCAAACAACCGAAGAGAGGTATTTTTCCATGTACGAAGACAAGACTTTAGTTTGCAAAGAGTGCGGCAATGAGTTCGTGTTCACCGCCGGTGAGCAGGAGTTCTACGCAGAGCGCGGCTTCCAGAACGCTCCCCAGCGTTGCAAGGCTTGCCGTGATGCACGCAAGAACGCTACCCGTGGTCCCCGTGAGTTCTTCACTGCTACCTGCGCACGTTGCGGCGGCGAGGCAAAGGTTCCCTTTGAGCCCAAGTCCGACCGTCCCGTTTTCTGCAGCGAGTGCTTCGCTCAGATGCGCGCTGAGGGCTAATTGCAAAAGACGCAGGGTCGGAAAACCGACCCTGTTCGTTTGTCTGAGAGGTTTACATAACATTTATGCGCCCGCACACAGCCAACGGCTGTGTTATCGCGAGGACGAAGTCCGTGGCGATCTCCCGGAAGAATGTTGCATATCGACAGATTGTGGCAGGAGATTGCCACGTCGCTGACGCTCCTCGCAATGACATGGAATTTTGTTACGTTTCCCATTGTAGGGCGGCTGCAAGCAGCCGCCCTACGGATGATACATAATTGCGGGGAGGCAAGGGGCTGTCCAATGCGCAAAAAATCTCCCCGATCGGTGGATCGGGGAGAAAGTTTTTACTTTGCGTACTCGACCGCCTTGGTCTCGCGGATGACGTTGATCTTGATCTGACCGGGGTATTCCAGCTCGGCTTCGATCTTCTTGGCGACATCCCGGGCAAGCAAAATCATGTTGTCCTCGGAAACGACCTCGGGCTTGACCATGATACGCACCTCGCGACCTGCCTGAATGGCGAATGCCTTCTCGACGCCGGGGTAAGAGCCGGTCAGCTCCTCCAGCTTCTGCAGACGGCGGATGTAGTTCTCCACATTCTCGCGGCGTGCGCCGGGACGTGCGGCGGAGACAGCATCGGCAGCCTGAACCAGCACGGAGATCACATACTTTGCTTCCACATCGCCGTGATGTGCCTCAATGGCGTTGACGACAACGGGATTTTCCTTGTACTTGCGTGCCAGATCAGCACCCAGCTGAACGTGGCTGCCCTCGACCTCGTGGTCGATGGACTTGCCAAGGTCATGCAGCAAGCCTGCGCGCTTTGCCAGTGCCACATCCAGACCCAGCTCCGCTGCCATCAGACCGGCAATGTGTGCAACCTCCATGGAGTGGTTCAGCACATTCTGACCGTAAGAGGTACGGTACTTCTGGCGACCCAGAATCTTGACCAGCTCGGGGTTGAGGTTGTGGACACCCGTCTCGTAGCAGGCGCGTTCGCCCTCCTCGCGGATGGTGCGTTCCACTTCCTTGCGAGCCTTTTCCACCATGTCCTCGATGCGGGTGGGGTGGATACGGCCGTCGGCGATGAGCTTCTCCAGTGCCAGTCTTGCGATCTCACGGCGAACGGGATCGAAGGAGCTGACGGTGATGGCTTCGGGGGTGTCGTCGATGATCAGATCGACGCCGGTGATGGTCTCAAGGGTGCGAATGTTACGACCCTCACGGCCGATGATGCGACCCTTCATCTCGTCGTTGGGCAGTGCCACGACGGAGACAGTCGCTTCCGCAGCATGATCGGCGGCGCAGCGCTGAATGGCGATGGAGAGGATCTCGCGGGCCTTTTCGTCCGCCTCCTCCTTCATCTGCTGCTCGATCTCTTTGACCTTCATTGCGGTTTCGTGGCGGACAGCATCCTCCACGGTTTTCAGGAGGAAGGACTTTGCCTGCTCCTGGGTCAGACCGGAGATCTTCTCCAGCATGGCGATCTGAGCGGACTTGACTTCCTCAGCCTGCGCCTGAGTTTCGGCGACGGCTGCCAGCTTCTTAGCCAGCTCTTCTTCCTTGCGTTCGAGGTTTTCGGTCTTCTTGTCGAGGGAAATTTCCTTTTGCTCCAGGCGGCGCTCCGATTTGCTGAGCTCTGCCCGGCGCTCTTTGACTTCTTTTTCGTACTCTGTGCGAGATTTATGGATCTCGTCCTTGGCTTCCAGAAGCATTTCCTTCTTGCGGTTCTCACCGCTGCGGATGGCTTCATTGATCAAACGGGTCGCTTCTGCCTCTGCAGAGCCGATCTCCCGTTCAGCGACCTTTTTACGGTAAGCAAAACCGATACCAAAACCGATTGCAATACCGACAACAGCACCAACGACGATCAGGATGTATGCAAGTGTATCCATAATTTCTAAGCGCACCTCCTTCACTAAAAATAGCACAAGCGAAAGGGGGTGGGCGCAATGGTCCCATGTGAAATTTGTAAATTGAAGCTACGCCCGGAAGGGCAGGTAAAAATCAAAACAAACAACGCCACGAGGCGCAGAACGCTTAGCCCCGGCTCATGCCGGTTATCTATGAAACGCCATACGGCGCACATCATACCAAACTATATTCTATCGGTAAACCGGCGGAATGTCAAGAACATTTGCACAAAAAAGTGCAACCGCGGCAAGGGAAAACCGTCTTTCGGGGGAAATCGTTGACAAGGCGCGGGGGATTGTGATAAAATAACGGGGCGTCATTGCATTGTAGGGGCGGATATGATCCGCCCACAAGGGCAACACAGAGGAGATGCTACTAAGGAAATGATTTTAGACAGAGTAAAGACTGGTATCGACAAATACAACTGGATCATGACCCATGTCCATGAAGTGGATGTTTCTGCTGACGCTGCGTTTCAGAAATTCTTCAACGGTTTTTACCGCATGCGGCAAAGACCTGCTGCTTTCTATTCGGCTTTTTATGCTTATTTGGAGCGCAACAAGAGCAACAAAGCCCTTTGTTTTGAAGATATTATAATGTACTTATATCAGAAAACGGGTTCTATCCATGCATCCTTCAGCAGCAAGCTGTTGGCGACGGTGAATCCTGATATGCCCATATGGGACAAATTTGTTTTGAAGAATCTGGGACTTCGTACGCCGTATCATTATGAAAGTGACCGCCTTCAGAAGACAGTGCAGCTTTATCAGAAAATTTGCGATTGGTATCAGTCTGAAGAAGCAGCAGAAAAATTGAAGGAATTTAACAAGCTGTTCCCCAATGTGGATATTTCCGATGTAAAGAAGATCGATTTTATTTTATGGGCGACCCGTTGACGGTCAATTATATATGCGGATGTGGTGGAATTGGTAGACTCATTGGATTTAGGTTCCAACGCGCGAGCGTGCAGGTTCGAGTCCTGTCATCCGCACCAAATAACAAAGAGGAGGCAAAGCCTCCTCTTTGTTATTTGGTAATTGAAAACAGCAGGACTCGAACCGATCTGAATGCAACAGTCCGGGGTAAGCGAAGGGAGCGCTGCCGGTGGCAGAGAAAGCGACCTGAGCGCAGTGCAGCGGTCTATATTTTCAAAGCGGTGTTGTCCGCTGCAGAAAATATAGGGCACCGCAAACCGGGTAAATGCAAATCAAGTCCTGTAATCCTACCTAAAAGATTGCTTTTGGTTGATGTGTTCACAGTAATTATGGTCCAATTTTCATCTGCAAGAAAAAACAATGCAAAAATAGATTTCCAAAATATTAAACTCTATATTGACAAAACGGAAATACTATGCTATTTTAGTAGCAGAGGTGATTACTATGAGCATGATGATTTCTAAATGCCCCTGCTGCCATGGAACGCTGAATATCACATCTTTACAGTGTTCCAATTGTGGCACAGAACTTCGAAACACATTTGAGATAAGCGTATTCGACCGACTGGACAAAGAACAAATGGGCTTTCTCCTTTCTTTTTTGAAGCATCGTGGCAACCTGAAAAGTCTACAAGAGGAAATCGACATTTCCTATCCCACAGCAAAAAAGAAATTGGAAGAGTTACTGATCGCCTTGGAGATTACGCAAGAACAAAAAGGCAGCGCAGAAAGGAAACATGTGGATATGAGTCGTATTGTCATAAATAGAAACAGTAATCGTGCCTCGGAAATCATCAAAGCAAAACTGAGGGATCATGGCGGTCGTGTTATAGTGTACACTGCAAGAGGTCTGCCTTGCGAAGTCTGGATGAATGCAGATGGCACTTCTTTTAGTAGCGATAAGCTTCCGATTAAGCCACCTTATGAGTATCATGTATTTGATGTGATCGTGGATTTGTTGATGTCGCAAGGCGGTCGCGCAAGAAAGGGTAATGGTAGAAATTACAAACTGGGAGAAAGCAACTGCGATGAGACAACGGTGGTCGGTGCGGTAGCTTTAGAGCGGGGATATACTGTTGGAAACTCCGTTTTTGATCCGGTGTTTGTTTTTGCGGCTATTTTGGAATGGGCGGGCATCGCACACAACGAGCGCGGCGAATTGGTTTTGACCCACCAGTATAGAAACATACTATGATTCGACTGTTTTATGTAAATCCTATAAGATAACCCGCACCATATCGGGTGTTTATCGCACAAAAATGTGATAAACACTCGATTTTTCTTTTTTCGTGTGATATACTGTCTGTGGACTGACAAAAGGAGATAAATTATGAAGAAATTTTTATCGTATATACTGGTTGTTACGCTGTTGCTGGCGACCTTGCTGACGGCATGTACGCCCGTCGTTCCCGACGACGGAACACAGCCCACCGATCCTTCGGAAACCCAGAAGCCTACCACCGGCACGGAAGCCACGGAGCCGGGGCATGTGCATATCTGGTCGGATGCCACCTGCACCCAGCCCCCCACCTGCGCCTGCGGTGAAATGCAGGGGGAAGCACTGGGTCACACTTGGGTCGCGGCGACCTGCACGGCTGCAAAGTATTGCTCTGTCTGCGCTGTTACCGTGGGAAGTCCCATGGGTCATACCTACGTTGCCGGCATCTGCACCGATTGCGCTGCAGCGGAGCCGACTGACCCCGTTGATCCTTCGGAACACGTCCACACGGACGACGATCTGAATGAAACCTGCGATACCTGCGGTGTGTCCGTTGTCGTTTTGATCGATTTTTACGCGATCAACGATCTCCACGGCAAATTCTGCGACACCGCGGCGCAGCCGGGCGTGGACGAGCTTGCAACCTATCTCAAATCCAGAGAGAATTATGACGACAACGTCATTCTCCTCTCCTCCGGCGATATGTGGCAGGGTGCGTCGGAGTCCAACCTGACGGGCGGTCTGATCCTGACCGAGTGGATGAACGCCATGGGCTTTGTTTCCATGACCCTTGGCAACCATGAATTTGACTGGGGCGAGGAAAAGATCAGGAAGAATTTTGAGATCGCGGAGTTCCCGTTCCTTGCCATCAACATTTACAACAGATCCACCGGCGAGCTGGCGGATTACTGCACCCCCTCGGTGGTGGTGGAGCGTGACGGCATTCAGATCGGCATCATCGGTGCCATCGGCGATGTCTATTCCTCCATTTCCGCGGATCGGGTGACCGATGTGGAGTTTAAGGTGGGAAGCCAGCTGACCGCGCTGATCAAGGCGGAGTCGGAGAGACTGAGAAGTCAGGGCGTGGATATTATCGTGCTGTCCGCTCACGACGGCATCGACGGCTATGACGCAGCCCTTTCCAATGGCTATGTGGACGTCTGCTTCGAGGGTCACACCCACAGAAAATATGTGCAGACCGACGCCTACGGCGTGTATCACGTGCAGGGCGGCGGCGAAAACGACGGCATCTCCCACGTGGAGCTGTCTTACAATCTGGTCAGCAGCGACATCAAGGTGACGGAAGCGGAATTTCTCGGCACGGCGACCTACACCCACATGGAAGACGACCCCGATACAGAAGCTCTCGAGGACAAGTATTCCAATGTGATCGACTATGCCTATGCGCCGCTGGGTACGGTCTCCCAGAAGCAGTGGAGCTCCAGAGTGGAGGACATCGTTTCCGAGCTTTACCTGAAGGTGGGCATGGAGCGCTGGGGCGAGGAGTACGACATCGTGCTGGGCGGCGGCTTCCTCAAGACCCGTTCTCCCTATGATCTGGCGGCGGGTCAGGTGACCTATTCTCAGGTGCTGTCCCTTTTTCCCTTTGACAATCAGATCGTGCTGTGCAGGATCTCGGGCAGAAACCTGAAAAATCGCTTTGTCAACACCAATAACTCCGATTATCACAACACCTACAGTGAGTACGGCAACAGCATCAAAAACAGGATAGACACCTCCAAGACCTATTACATCGTGGTGGATATGTACACCGCAGTCTACGCCCCCAACGGCTTGACCATTGTGGAATACTACGACGACAATGTGTTTGCCCGTGACCTGCTGGCGCAGGAGATCATGGCTGGGCGTTTCGATACAAGCAAATGATGCAAGGGGAGCCTTTTGCACAGCCGTTCAAATTTCCGTGTCATCGCGAAGCCCAATAGGGCTGTGGCGATCTCCCGGTACAATGTAACATATCGGCAGATTGTGGCAGGAGATTGCCACGGTCGCGTTGCTCCCTCGCAATGACATGGTTGTTGTTACATTTCCCATTGTAGGGGCGGATAATATCCGCCCGCACACAGCCAAAGGCTGTGTCATCGCGAGGACGAAGTCCGTGGCGATCTCCCGGTTGAATGTAGCATATCGGCAGATCGTGGCAGGAGATTGCCACGGTCGCGTTGCTCCCTCGCAATGACATGGTTGTTGTTATGTTTCCGATCGTAGGGACACCGCTCCTGCGGGAAAACGTGCTTGCATATTGAATGGGGCTATGTTATAATTTGGGGGCGCATCTATGCGTACATATAGAAATAAAGGAGTTTTGGAAATGTGGGTTTTATCTTGGAAAAGCTATAAGTTGTCTAAATTTGCTACATTTGTGAGTATCATCGGTGCTTTGGTGCGCTATGCGGGCGTGATGTGCCTGTTCGCTGCCGCGATCCCTGCCGCGCTGATTTGTATTGCGATCGGTATTGCGCTTCATTTCTGTGCAGAAGCGATCGCCAAAAAGAAAGCAGCAAAAGTTTCAAAAAATGCGCAGCCCCAAAAAGCTGCTCCTGAACAAAAGCAGCCTGCGGCTAAGCCCACCGCTCCTGCACCTGCCCAGCCTGCGGCAGCAGACGGTAAAGTCAAGTGTGGAAAGTGCGGCACCTTTGTTGCAGCAACAACCAAGTTCTGCCCGGAATGCGGAAACCCTATGGTTTCTGAGAAGCCGAAGCAGAAAAAGTGTCTCAGATGCGGCAAAGAGGTTGAACCCGGAACCAAGTTCTGCCCGGAATGCGGCTACGAAATTAAGTAATACAGAAAAGCGGGAGGCGTCAGCCTCCCACTTTTTGCAGGAATGGAAATTGAAAAATTCATTTTGCAGGAAATCTTGCGTATTCGTTGACTTTTTGCAGGAAATATGTTATAATACCTGCGGCAAAATTTGAGAGAGAAAGGAAGACCCTTCCATGAACATGCGCATTGAATCGGACTCCATCGGCACTCGTCAAATCCCCGCTGACGCTTATTACGGCGTGCAGTCTCTGCGCGGCGCGGAGAATTTCCGGATCACGGGACAGCGTATGCGCCCCGAGTTTATCATCTCCATCGCCCAGATCAAAAAGGCATGCGCCATCTGCAACCATGCCATCGGTCAGCTGGACAAGGCGATCTTTGATGCCATCGTGCAAGCCTGCGACGAGATCATCGACGGCAAGCTCCACGACCAGTTCATCTGCGACCCAATTCAGGGCGGCGCAGGCACTACAGCAAACATGAACGCCAACGAGGTCATTGCCAACCGCGCCATCGAAATTCTCGGCGGCACCAAGGGCGACTATTCTGTTGTACATCCCAACGATCACGTCAATCATGCCCAGTCCACCAATGACGTCATCCCCACCGCAGCCAAGCTCACTGCGGCAAAGCTGCTGAAAAATGCAATCGCACAGGTGGCTCGCCTGCGTGACGCGCTGCACGGCAAGGAAGCGGAATTCCACAACATCATCAAGATGGGTCGTACCCAGATGCAGGATGCTGTTCCCATCCGTCTGGGCGCGGAATTTGGCGCATACGCCAAGGCGATCAGCCGTGACATTGCCCGTATGGAGCGTGCGCTGCTGGAGATGTACCCCATCAATCTGGGCGGCACGGCGGTCGGAACGGCTTTGAATGCCGACCCTGCATATGTGGACAAGCTGGCACCCGTTCTCGGTGAGATCTGCGGTCTGCCCCTTGTGAGGGCAGAGGATCTGGTGGACGGCACCCAAAATCTGGATGCCTTTGCTTACGTGTCCGCTGCGCTGAAGACCTGCGCCATTTCCTGCTCCAAGATCGCAAACGACTTGCGGCTGATGTCCTCCGGCCCTCGCTGCGGCTTTGAGGAGATCAACCTGCCCCCCATGCAGAACGGCTCGTCCATCATGCCCGGCAAGGTCAATCCCGTCATTCCCGAGGTCATGAGTCAGGCGGCATTCTGCATTATCGGCAACGACGTGGCGATCACCATGGCGGCGGAAGCCGGTCAGCTGGAGCTGAACTATGCAGAGCCGGTGCTTTACCACAAGCTGTTTGAATCGCTGGTGGTACTCAGCGGCGCGGTGGATACCTTCACCGATAACTGTATCGTGGGAATCACCGCCAATTCCGAGCGTTGCCGGGAGCTGGTGGACGGCTCTGTGGGTGTCATCACCGCCATCTGCCCGAAGCTGGGCTACAAGGACTCCGCGGACATCGCCAAGACCGCCATCGCCACCGGCGAATCGGTGCGTGAGGTGCTGAAGAGCAAGCATATTCTGTCCGACGACGAGATCGAGAAGCTCCTCGATCCCGCAAGCATGGTATAAAATCAAAAGCACGACCCACCGGGTCGTGCTTTTTGCAATATGCATCGTGGGGGCGTGTTGCAGAGCGCAGCGAATCTGAAATCGAAATGATTGCCGGTGGCAATCATACATTGATTCAATCATGATCCGCCCGCACACAGCCAAAGGCTGTGTCATCGCGAAGCCCTTTAGGGCTGTGGCGATCTCCCGGCACAGTGTAGCAATTCGGTAGATTGCCGCAGGAGATTGCCACGTCAGGCTTCGCCTTCCTCGCAATGACATGGTTGTTGTAACATTTCCTATTGTAGGGGCGGACAATCACACCATATCCTCCCGTTTCGGGGGCGGTCACCAGCCTGCCTTGACCTGTTCGATGGCGCGGATACCCGTAAGGGAGAGCTCTTCTGTGATAACGGGGCTGTTTTTCAGTCCCTTTTCCATGCAATCGGCGATGTGGGCGGCTTCATAAACAAGCTCGTGGGCGCAGGGAAATTCCAGCGTTTCGGTCTTGTCACCGATGCGCAGGATGACCTTCTGCGCCTTCCAATAGTTGGGCAGCTCGATGCTGCCCTTTTCACCGAAAATGCGGCAGGTATTGTCCAAAAGGGCGCGGGTGCTGTTCTTTGCGGTGAACAAAACGCCTGTTTCTGTCTGTCCCGTGAGGATATACTGCCATTCCACACCTGTGGGGAGCTTGCTTGCTGTGCCGCGGATGTCTGTGATGTCGCCGAAGAGCCATGTGATCAGCTGCACCGCATAGATGCCGCTGCTCAGGAGCGGTCCGCCGCCGGCTTCACTGTCGAACATCCAGCCGTTGTAGCTGGCGGCAAAGCTGTGACTGAGGGTGACCATGGTGATCTTTCCCAAATCCCCAAGCCGATCCTTTGCCGCGAGGACTGCCGGCAGAAACAGCATTTTCTGGGCTTCCATGAAGAAAAGACCCTTTTCCTTTGCCAAATCGTACAGCTCTTTCGTTTGCTTTTCGGCGGTGGTGCAGGGCTTTTCACAGATGACGTGCTTACCCATTTCCAATGCCGCCTTTGCCCAAGGGTAGTGGGCGGTGTTGACGTTGGAGATGTAGACGATATTCACATTTTCATCCTGCAGCAGTGCCTCGTGGGAGCCGTAGGCGGTGGGGATGCCCCATTGGGCAGCCTTTTCCCGTGCTTTTTCGAGGGTGCGGGACGACACAGCGACGATCTCTCCCTTGCCGCACGCCCGTACCGCGGCGATAAAGCGGGGCGCGATGGAGGAGGTACTGAGGATTCCGTAACGAAGTTTCATAAAAAGCTCCTTTTTACGCAGATGCGTCCGAATGGAAAAATGCACGCAGCGTCCGCAGATACGTTTCAGGATCCACCGCGTAGCTTAAGCCGTGACCGGCACCGGGGATGGTGACCAGCTGTTTTTTGGACGCGCAGGCATCAAAATTGACCCGGCTCATATGGCAGGGGACAAAATCGTCACTTTCACCGTGGTAGAAAATGACGGGAACGGTGCAGTTTTTCAGCAGCTCCTCCGGGGAGGCTTCTTCCAGATCAAAGCCGCCGAAGAGCCGCGCTCCCAGCTTGACGAAGAAGTAGCTGAACCGGGGCAGCTTCATCTTGCCGATGACGAGCTTAATGATGTCCCGTGGACTGGAATAGCCGCAATCGGCTAATATCCCGATCACGTTGGGCGGAAGCTGATAGCCACCTGCCATCAGCACGGTGGAAGCACCCATGGAGATGCCGGTGAGGATGAGCTTTGCGTCCTCGCCGAAGTGCTTTACCGCAAAATCCACCCATGCAAGGCAATCCCGATGCTCCCGGATGCCGAAGGTAATGGTGCGTCCGTCGCTTTTTCCGCTGCAGCGTTGATCCACAAGCAGGGCAGAATGTCCCACCTTGAAGCAGCGTTGAACACCGCCGGGCAGATCCCGCTCCGCATTGCCCCGGTAGCCGTGGAACATCAGCTCGATGGGCGCGCCGGGGGCGTATTCGTAGAAATGGGCATAAAGGGTCAGCCCGTCGTGGCTTTTGATCTGAAATTCTTCGCTGGGAAGTGCCCGGACTTCCCGCGCCCAACGCTCCATGGATTCCCGGTAGGGTTCGTAGATTTCGCCCACGGGGATGTCGATCTTATCGCCCATGGGTTTGCGGGGCGGGGCATAAAATGCCATGCGGTAGCAAATGTATGTAATGAGCAGCGTCAGCACCCCGAGGGTCAGCAAGCTCCAAAGGATCAGCATGGGATCATCTCCTTTTGTGATTAAGAGAATTATAGCATCCCAAGGGCGGTTTTCGCAAGTATACAAACATTACATCTTGCCATTTGTTTGAAAATCGTTTACAATCACAGACAGATGATGTTTTTTCTTATGAAAAACAGCAAAAAGTCCCGGGAGGAACGATTATGAATTATGACGTGATCATCATCGGCGCAGGTCCGGGCGGTATCTTTGCCGCCTATGAGCTGATGCAGAAAAAGCCGCAGCTGAAGGTGGCGGTCTTTGAGGCAGGTCATGAGCTGAAAAAACGCCACTGCCCCATCGACGGCGACAAGATCAAAGGCTGTATCGGCTGCAAAAGCTGCTCCATTATGAGCGGTTTTGGCGGCGCGGGTGCTTTTTCCGACGGAAAATACAACATTACCAACGATTTCGGCGGCACGCTTTTTGAGTTTATCGGCAAAAAGCAGGCGTTGGAGCTGATGCACTACGTGGATGGCATCAACATGCGCTACGGCGGCGAAGGTACGAAGCTGTATTCCACAGCCGGAACACGCTTCAAGACCCTGTGCATTCAGAACGATCTGCACCTTTTGGATGCGTCCGTGCGCCATCTGGGAACGGATGTGAACTACATCGTGCTGGAAAATCTCTATGCCCAGCTGCGGCAGCAGGTGGAATTTTTCTTCGACACCCCCGTGCAGACGGTGAAGGCTGTGGAGGGTGGCTATGAGGTGGTCTGCAAGGATGCAGTTTACACCTGCGAAAAATGCGTGGTCTCCGTGGGTCGTATCGGCAGCAAGTGGATGGAGAAGGTCTGCAAGGAGCTGGAAATTCCCACAAAATCCAACCGCGTGGACATCGGCGTGCGCGTGGAGCTGCCCGCGGCAGTCTTTGCCCACCTGACCGACGAGCTTTACGAGAGCAAGATCGTCTACCGCACCGAAAAGTACGGCGACAAGGTGCGCACCTTTTGCATGAATCCCAAGGGCGCGGTGGTCACGGAAAATACCAACGGCATCATCACCGTCAACGGTCACAGCTATGAAGATCCCGCCCGTCAGACGGAGAACACCAACTTCGCCCTGCTGGTGGCAAAGCATTTCTCCGAACCCTTTAAGGACTCCAACGGCTACGGCGAGTCCATCGCCCGGCTGAGCAACATGCTGGGCGGCGGTGTGATCGTGCAGCGCTTCGGTGATCTGATCCGCGGTCGCCGTTCCACCCCCAGCCGCATCGAGGAAGCCTTCATCACGCCCACCCTGACCGCCACCCCCGGCGATCTGAGTCTGGTGCTGCCCAAGCGAATCCTTGACGGCATCATCGAAATGATCTACGCGCTGGACAAGGTCGCCCCCGGCACAGCCAACGACGATACCCTGCTCTACGGCGTGGAGGTCAAGTTCTACAACATGGAAGTGGAAGTAGACGAGCATCTGGAGTCCCGGCACAAGGGTCTTTACATCATCGGTGACGGCAGCGGCATCACCCACTCCCTGTCCCACGCATCCGCCAGCGGCGTCCTCGTCGCCCGGGAGATCGCACAATAAGCAACGCCCCCGACAGAAATTCTGTCGGGGGTTTGATTCAGGTTGCATCCATCAGCAGCGCAACGACCGTAATGAAACGGCTGGGATCTTTGTGCTGGGGCGGACCCTCCAGATAAATGTTGCGAAAGACACCGCTGTGCCTGATGCCCTGCTCCCGGGCATAGGCAAGCAGCTTTTCACGGCACGAAAACAGCCCTTCATAGCTGCCGTAGTGATATTGGATCAACGCATTTACCTGCGGCAGCACCGTGACCTGCTCGCCGACACTTCCCTCCGGAATGTCAGCGTAATAGGTGACCAATTCCGGATCCTGCACAGAAACTTCTGTGAAGTAAGTCCGCTTACCGGCATTCATTCCGTAGCGGTTGACTGCGGCATAGGCAACATCACGCAGTCGGGTAGTACGTTCTTCGATAGAGTAGGAACGTATGGTTTGATAATAGGCGGTATGGGGCGGAAGCTGCGTGATGTGGATCTTGCTTTTTTCGCCTTGCTGCATTCTTTCCCACAAAAACGCAATGTTTTTATCCAGTTCCTCGCGCAGCGCTTCCATGCGCCGCAAAATGGGCAGCATGTCTGTGGTATCGTTGAGATAGTTTTTGATCTCTTCAAGGGACAAGCCAATATTCTGAAGACTTCGGATGGTGCGGATGCGCACAAAGGTATCCATAGAATAATAGCGGTAGCCGGAGTTGAACTCGCCCCGGCTGTCCGCCCGGATCAAACCATGGTCTTCGTAGTTGATGATGATCCGACGGGTGATGCCGATCATTTTTGCGATTTGACCGATGGTCAGAAGTTTTTGTTGACTGTTCATAATATTTTTCTCCCAAAAAGCTTGCAATGAACATCGATGTTCATTGTATAGTTATGATAGACCAAAAATTCCCATTGGTCAATCGCCTAAAAGAAATAAAAGGAGAAAAATCATGAAAAAAGTAATTGCGATCCTGCTGGCTCTGGTCATGCTGCTGAGCCTGGCTGCCTGCGGCAAGGATAACGATCCCACGATCCCCAACAACAATCCCACCGGAACACCTTCCGCCAGTGATCCCACCGGTAACAATGATCCCACCGATCCCACCGGCGGCAATGATCCCACTGATCCCACCAACGGCACCGATGATCCCGCTGATAACACCTACATGTCTGCCCTTGAGTTGTTCGGCAAGGTGAGCTATCAGAGTGCTACCACCGAGGATCTGATCAAGATGGCACCCAATGCATACTGGGCTTTCTATGAAAGCATCTATGGTATGTCCAAGGAATCCTTTGCCAACGATGCAATCATCTGGGTAAACGAAAAGTTGAACTACTACAAGGATACCTACGGCGCAGACCTCACCGTCACCATTCAGGTGGATAGCGAGACTGCGGTTTCCGCTGACGAGCTGGCACTGGTGAAGGCCAATATGCAGGAAATCAAGGGTATTGATCCCGCTACCATTTCCGCAGCTTACCTGCTGGGTGTCAATTACGTCCTGAATGGTAACACCGAATACGAGGAGTACCAGGAATTCCATGTCATTCAGATCGATGGCAGCTGGTATGTCGGCGGTTGGTGGGCAGAGACAGATTATTGCTATTCCTGGTTCGCGGTTGAAAAACTGGCAGAAGCCGGCTGATACATAATAAAAAAGGAGGCGAAAGCCTCCTTTTTTTATTCGCAATTCATAAGGTCGTCCAGTGTTTCCCGGCGGACGGCGACGTAGACGTCGTCCTTATTGACCATCACCACCGGGGGGCGGGGGATGCGGTTATAATTGGACGCCATGGAGTAGTTGTAAGCACCGGTGGTCAGCACCGCCAGCAGATCGCCCCGGCGCATCTTCGGCAGCATCACGTCCTCTTGGATCAGGTCGCCGCTTTCGCAGCAGCGTCCTGCCACGGTGCAGAGGAAATCAGCTTCGTCGTTCATGCGGCTGGCAGGCAGGATGGTGTACTCCGCCTGATAGAGAGCATAGCGGGGATTGTCGCTCATGCCGCCGTCCACGGCAACGAAATTCTTGAAGCCGGGGATCTCCTTGATGGAAACCACGTCGTAGAGGGTGATACCTGCGTCAGCTACAATACTTCTGCCCGGCTCCATCAGGATCACGGGCTTTTCCATGCCCAGCGCGGCACATTGCTCGCCCAGCAGCCTGCCGATGGCTGCGATGTTTGCGGCATAATCAATAGAGCCGTCCGCTGCGGTGTAGGGAACAGCCATGCCGCCGCCCAGATTGAGGATGTCAGCGTGGATGCCGTGTTTGCGTTCCATTTCTGCCATAAACTTCAGCATGATGATCGCCGCGTCGCAGAAGGGGACATGGTCGAAAATCTGAGAGCCGATGTGGCAATGGTAGCCGCAAAGGGCGACGTTTTTCTTGCCTGCGGCACGGAGGATCAGTTCCTCTGCCTGCCCCGTTTCGATGGCGACACCAAACTTGCAGTCCACTCTGCCGGTGCTGATCTTTTCGTGGGTGTGGGGATCGATACCCGGGGAGAGTCGCAGCAGCAGCTTTTGACAGATGCCCTTTTCCCCGGCGATGGCATCGATGGCATCCAGCTCGTCGGCATTGTCGCAGACGAACCAGCCGATGCCGTGTTCGATCGCAAAACGGATGTCGAAATCGGTCTTGCTGTTGCCGTGGAAGAAGGCATTTTCCATGGGATAGCCAGCCTTGACGGCAGTGTACAGCTCACCGGGAGATACCACGTCGATGCCCATGCCTTCCTCTTTCATGATCTCGTAAAGACGCTTGATGCTCAGTGCTTTACTGGCATACAGAGGGCGCGAGCCGGCGGGAAGATAACGCGCCATCGCATCCATATAGGTGCGGCAGCGGGTGCGGATCCGATCCTCATCGATGAGCATCGCAGGTGTGCCGAACTGCTTCGCCAGTGCCACGGTGTCATGACCGGCGAAGAGCAGGTGACCTTCCTCATTGATTGACAGATTTTTGTATAACATATCTCTTTCCTTCAAAGCAGATGTGCAAGCTGTTCCTCCCGGCTCATGGGGGAAAGGTCAGCGGGCGCGACATCGAAAATGGTGTAGCAGCCGGTATTTCCCCGGGCTTTCATTTTCATGGCGGCGCGGGCGCAGGCGACCAGCACGCTGGCGGTAAACTGGGGATTGGAGTCAAGGGTCAGCTTGTACTCGATGGTCTGGTGGCTTTCGCCGTTCCAGCCGGTGATGCCGCTGCGGATGACGCTGCCGCCATGGGGCAGACCCGCATGATCCCGCTGCATCTCCTCGGCGGTGATAAATTCCACAGTGGTGTCGTAATCGGCAAAATAATTGGGCATGGTTTTGATCGCTGCTTCGATCGCCGCCTTGTCAGCACCCTCCTCGGCTACCACATAGCAGTAGCGGGTGTGCTTTTCCCGGGTGGTCAGATCCGGGCTTTCGCCCCTGCGAACGCGATCCAGTGCCTCCGGCACGGGGATGGTATACTGACGGCAATCCGCAACGCCGGGGATGCGGCGCACCGCGTCGGAGTGACCCTGACTGACACCCTTGCCCCAGAAGGTGTAGTCCTTACCTTGGGGCAAAATGGCAGAGGCGTACAGGCGGTTGACGGAGAACAGACCCGGATCCCAGCCGAGGCTGATGAAAGCGATGTGACCGCTTTCCTTCGCCGCCGCGTCCACGTTGGTAAAGTGTGCCGGGATGTTGGCGTGGGTATCGAAGCTGTCGATGACGTTGAATTGGCTTGCAAATGCCGGGGTCATTTCCGGCAGATCCTTGGCACTGCCGCCGCAGAGGATCATCACGTCGATCTGCTCTTTCCATTCCATTGCCTTTTCCAGCGGCAAAACCGACACGCCCGGTGTTTGGATCTGCACACCGGCAGGGTCACGGCGGGTAAAGACCGCCGCGAGGGTCATATCGGGATTCTGACGGATGGCGCATTCCACACCCTTTGCAAGGTTGCCGTAGCCAACGATACCGATTTTGATCATTTATGATCCACTTCCTTTGATAAATTAAACATTCAGTCCCACTTCACGCATGCAGGCAAGGAGTGTTTCCCGCTTGCCGGCGCTCATGGGCACGAGGGGAAGACGCAGGTAATCCTCACAGAAGCCAAGTGCCGCCATCGCCGCCTTCACGGGGATGGGGTTGACCTCGCTGAAGAGGGCGTTGGTCAGGGCGAGATACTGCTTCTGCAGTGCCATCGCGCCCTTGACATCGCCGTCGAAGAACTTCTTGCAGATGGCGACCGTTTCCTTCGGCACCACGTTGGACAGCACCGAGATCACGCCCATGCCGCCGCATGCCATGATGGGAACGATCTGATCGTCGTTGCCGGAGTAGATGTCCAGCTTGTCGCCCACCAGCGCGGCGGTTTCCACGATCTTGGAGATGTTGCCGTTGGCTTCCTTGATGGCGTAGATGTTGGGATGGTCAGCAAGCTTTGCATAGGTCTCCGGCTCGATGCTCACGCCCGTGCGGGAGGGAACGTTGTAGAGAATGATAGGAATGTCACAGGCGTCGGCGATCGCCGTGAACATGGCAACAAGACCGGCTTGGGTGGTCTTATTATAATAGGGTGTAACCAAAAGCGCGCCGTTGTAGCCAAGCTCCGCCGCGAATTTGGTCAGCTCGATTGCATAGGCGGTGTCGTTGGAGCCGGTGCCGGCGATCATGGGAACGCGACCGGCGGCGATCTCGAGGGAATACCTCAAAACCTCCCGATGCTCGCTGTCTGTCAGCGTAGAACCTTCGCCGGTGGTGCCGCAGATGACCAGCGCGTCGATGCCTGCATCGATCTGCCAGTTGATCAGCTTGCCCAGAGCTTCGTAGTCAACACCTTTATCGTTCAAAGGGGTAATGAGCGCGGTGGCTACACCCTTAAAAATGCTGTTTTTCTTCATAACGTGGTCTCCTTTACAGATAAAAAAAGTAACCGATGCAAGCATCGGCCATCGAAGCACAGCAAGCCCATAGCCTGCCCTGCTGAAAAACGATAGCACTCCGCTGACGCGACAGTCAGACCGGTATTCCCGGGTCTGCCCAGAAGGATCTTTCGCCTCGATCTTCTTCGGCGACGATCCCTTTTCCGACAGCCACAGTTTTGCGAGAACCTCACGGCGGCGGTACTGATGATGCGACGCACCTCTATCCAGATTGTTTTGTTACCTGAAGTCTACCACATGCGGCTGCACATGTCAACAAAAACATTGCAATTTCAAAGCGGTTCTGCTATGATTACCCCAGATATGCACCACAGAAAGGAACTTCTTATGAGACCTGTGAAAAAAGTGGAGGATTCCCGCACCCAGCAGCAGTATCTGATCTGTCCTGCCCATATCAACCACTACGGGCGGCTTTTCGGCGGTCAGCTTTTGAAGTGGATCGATGAGCTGGCGGGCATCGTTGCCATCCGCCATTGCGGCGCGACAGTCACCACCGCTGCCATCGACAATCTGCAGTTTCAGGCACCTGCCTACTCCGGCGATATGATCGTGCTGGAGGGCTGGGTGACCTATGTGGGACGCAGCTCCATGGAGGTGCGGGTGGATACCTATCGGGAGCTGCTCAGCGGTAAACGGGAGCTGATCAACCGGGCTTATATCGACATGGTCTGCATCGACTGTAAGGGAAAGCCCATGGAAGTGCCGGAGCTGCTGATCGAAACGGAGGAGCAGCGTCGTGAAAACGAAGCCGCCCAAAAACGCAAGCAGCTGCGCAAGCAGCGTCGCCAAGAGGGATTTTAAGGAGCAGAATGATGGAAAAATTATTATCCTTTGTACGTGAAAATCTGGACACGGAATTTCTGAACGAGCATGTGCTGAAGCTGTTCCGCATCGCCCGAAAGCAGACCTTCCCCGCTTACCATCAAGAGGCACAGTATGCCTGCGACCTCCTGAAGCAGGAGGGCTTTGAAGCGGAAATGCTCCACTTCCCGGCAGACGGAAAGACTGCTTATCAGGATAAGTGCATGCCCCTTGGCTGGGATGTTTCCCACATGAAGCTGACGCTCCTGACCCCCGTCGCCGGTATCGACGATCCCCTGATCTCGGATTTTGAAAGAGAGCCGCTGATGGCGGTCAAAGGCTCTGTTTCCACACCCCCCGGCGGCATCAAGGCGCAGCTGGTCACTGAAGCGCAGATGCGCGCGGGCTTTGATGTACGGGGCTGCTTTGTGCTTTTGAATCCCATGACCCGTCCGCTGGGCGCGGTCATGAAGATGATGGCAGACTTGGGTGCCATCGGCTGGGTGTCGGATTTTCTCGAGAATCCCGACGGCACGCCGGACTCCGTTGCATGGATCAACGCCGGCACGGAAACGAATACGTGGCACGTGATCGCCGAGGATCGGGATTTCATCGGCTATCAGATCACGCCCCGCACCGGCCGCAGACTGCGCCTTGCCTGTGAAAACGGCGCGGTGTTCGTCCGGGCGGAATCCGACGGTCATCGCTATGAATCCACCCTTCCTGCGGTCACCGCCGCCATTGAGGGCGAGGACAAGCGGGAGATCTGGCTGCTTGCCCATCTTTACGAGCCGCTGGTGGACGACAATTCCAACGGCGTCATCGCCTGTGTGGGCGTGCTGAAGTGCCTGCGGGAGCTTGCAAAGCAGAAAAAACTCAAATACTCCGTCCGTGTCATTTTCGGTGCGGAAATGTACGGCTTTGCCGCGGTCGCCGAGCATTTCGGCGGCAAGCTGGAGGACAAGACCATCGGCGCAATCAACATGGACGGCATCCATGGCGCAAAGCATCTTCCCATGAGCCTTGAGATGTATGAAGCGCCGGACTATTACAGCCACCGCAAGCCTTACGGCTATCCGGGCAATGTGATCTTACATGCGGTCACCGACGCGGCAAATACCATGTTCGGCTGGATGAATCTGGAAAACAAGTCCCACCGCTTCCTCGGTGACGACTGCTTCCTTGGGGATGCCACGGTGGGTCTGCCCACGATCTGGCCCAGCTACCCCCACAGCGCAGCCCGCGTCCATCACAATTCCTGTCAGGACGAGAGCGCGTGGGACCCGGAGCGATTTGCTGCCCATGCCATGATCAGCACCGCTTGGGTCTGCGCCATGGCAACGTTAACTGCAGAGGAGATCAAGGCACTGCTGCCCGGCGCGGTGGCACACGCGAAGCGCATCTTGGAGGATGCGGCAAAGGTAAGTGTTCGCTGCCCGGAGGATGCCGCGGCAAAGATGGAATACCTGCTCCTGCGGGAGCAGAACCGCATCCGGGGCTTGCACTTGTGGAGCGATGACAGTGCCATCGACGAAGCCGCCGACAGCCTGACTGTCCCGGCACTGCCCGGCGTATTACCTGCGGCAAAGGAAAAGATTTTGCCGGATTATGTAAACCAACCCCTGAACAGCTGGTACGATTACAGCGAGAATTTCATTTTCACCCGTCTGACGGTGGGTATGCCCCACGATCAGGTGAAGATCCCCTACAAGTCCCGCTTCTCCATGCCCGGCTCAATCATTTATCGCACCCTTGCGGATATCGCCAGCCGCATGGACGGCAAAAAGGACTTCAAGACCCTCCTCCGGGAAGCGGAGTGGGACATCGGTCAGATCCATGACGAAGCGACCATCCGTTCCTACCTGCACACCTGCCTGAAGCTGGCGGATGCGGGCTATCTTTCCGTTACGGAAAAGGACGAACTGACCGCTGACAAGCTCGCCGCGGCACTTCGTGCCGTGGGTGTCCGGGAGGGAGAGACCCTGCTGGTGCATGCAGGTCTGACCAACCTCGGTCATCTGTCCGCGGATACCGCCATCGAGGCATTGCGGCAGGCGGTGGGCGAGGATGGTACGTTCCTCGTGCCGATTTTTGCCCGTCCCTATATCGGCTTTGAGGGCGTTGTGAATACGGCGATGAACTTCCGTCCCTATGACACCCGCCCGGACGGCGCGCTTCGTGATGCCACCATCAACACCGGCGCACTCTCCCGGGCAATGGCGGCAAGAGCCGATGCCAGCCGCACGGGACATCCCACCCATGAATGGGCGGCGTTGGGTAAAAACGCGGCAGAGCTGACTGCCGGGCAGGCGTTTTTGGACGCGCCCACCGGCGCGACCTCGCCCCTGATGAAGGCACTGGAACAGCACGGCTCGGTGGTGTTCCTCGGCTGCGGTCTCAATTCCAACACCTTCCTGCATCTTTTGGAGACGCTGAACGACGTGCCTTACCTGAATCCGGCGATCTTCAAGTACATCGACAAAACAGGAGAACCCCGCACGGCGATCATTGAAAAGCACCTGCCCGGTCACCGCAATTTCTACGATAACCTTGGCAACAACGACTTCTACGGGGAAGCTGTCGCCCGGGGCTTGAAGATCCACTGCGCACCCCTTGGCAACGGAAAGATCTACCGCATTTCGCTGGAGGAGCTGTACGAGGTGGGACAAGCCATGTTCCGGGACGATCCTCTCGCCACCCTCTGCAAAGACCCCACCTGCCGCTTCTGCAGCCGATATCGCAAATAAGAGAAAAAGTGTCAGAAAAGCATGTCATTGCGAGGAGCGCAGCGACGTGGCAATCTCATGAATATTTTGGAATCTGAAGGGGATTGCCACACCGGTGTGCGCACTGGTTCGCAATGACGGAGCTTATTTGATAGATTGACAAAGCAAAGGGACGTGTTGCAAGTCTGCAACACGTCCCTTTTATATTTATATTACTGCTCCTGTGCGCGCTTTTTCATCAGCTCGCGCATGCGCTGGCTGTGATCCAGCTCCCGCTTGCGGATGCGCAGGCTCTTGGGGGTGCATTCCAAAAGCTCGTCGTCTGCCAAAAATTCAAGGCACTGCTCCAGCGAATAGATCCGGGGCGTGGTCAGGCGCAACGCCTCGTCCGAGCCGGAGGCACGCATGTTGGTCAGCTGCTTCTTCTTGCAGACGTTGACGTTCATATCCTCGTTGCGGCTGCAGATGCCAACCACCATGCCCGCATACACCGGCGTACCCGGTCCGATGAACAGCGCACCGCGCTCCTGCGCTGCGGCAAGACCGTAGGTGCAGGCTTCGCCCGTTTCAAAGGACACCAGAGAGCCGTACTGACGTCGCTCGATCTCGCCCTTCATGGGTGCGTAGCTGTCAAGAACGGAGGACATGATGCCCTCGCCCCGGGTGTCGGTCAAAAATTCGCTGCGATAGCCGAAAAGACCTCTGGAGGGAACGAGAAATTCCAAGCGGTAACGGTTGCCCATAGGGGTCATGCCCAAAAGGTCGCCCTTGCGCTTGCCCATCTTTTCGATGACCGCGCCCATACATTCCTCGGGAACGTCCGCGACCATTCGCTCCATCGGCTCGCAGAGCTTGCCGTCGATCAGCTTGGTCAGCACGCGGGGGGTGGAAACGGAGAACTCAAAGCCCTCCCGGCGCATCGTCTCCATCAGGATGGAAAGGTGCATCTCACCGCGACCGGCAACATTAAAAGCATCGGTGCTGGCTTCGGTCACGTGCAGGGAAACATCCTTCAAAAGCTCCTTTTCCAGACGGTCGCGCAGGTTGCGGGAGGTGACGAACTTGCCCTCCTTGCCCGCGAAGGGAGAATCGTTGACGGCAAAGGTCATTTCAATGGTGGGATCGGAGATCTTCACAAAGGGCAGAGGCTGCACGTGCAGCGGATCGCAGAGGGTTCTGCCGATGGTGATCTCGGACATGCCGGACAACGCCACGATCTCGCCGGCGGAGGCGGACTGAATGGGAGCTTTGCCCAGTCCGTCGAAGGCATACAGCGCCACCACCTTGCCCTTTTGCTTCAGCGCGGGGTCGTGGTAGTCGCAGATGGTGACCTCCTGATTGACCTTGATCGTACCCTGCTCGATACGACCGATGGCAATTCTGCCCACATAGTCATTATAATCAATGGAGGATACCAACAGCTGCAGCGGGGCGTTTTCGTCGCCCTGCGGGGCGTCGATATAGTTGACGATGGTCTCGAACAGCGGGGTCAGATCCTTACCCGACTCCTCGGGAGAGTAGCTTGCCGTACCCTGACGGCCGGAGCAGAAAACGGTGGGGGAGTTAAACTGCTCATCGGTAGCCTCCAGCTCCAGAAGCAGCTCCAAAACCTCGTCCATGACCTCGTGGATGCGGGCATCGGGCTTGTCCACCTTGTTGACAGCCACGATGACCTTATGACCCAGCTCCAGTGCCTTTTGCAGCACAAAACGGGTCTGAGGCATAGGGCCTTCCGCCGCGTCCACCAGCAGAATGACACCGTTGACCATCTTCAGAATGCGCTCCACCTCACCGCCGAAGTCGGCGTGACCGGGGGTATCCACGATGTTGATCTTGTAATCCTTATAGGTAACGGCGGTGTTTTTCGCCAGAATGGTGATGCCGCGCTCCCGTTCCAAGTCGCCGGAGTCCATGACCCGGTCTTGGGTTGCCTGATTTTCACGGTAGATGCCGCCCTGCTTCAAAAGCTCGTCGACCAACGTGGTCTTGCCGTGGTCAACGTGGGCGATGATGGCAATATTACGGATTTTTTCCTGAGATGCCATAAAATCCAGCTCCTTTGTATTTTGGATTTCTTTTAACCTTAAAAATATACCACATCCACAAAAAGAATGCAATATTTTTGGTGAAAATTCCAAAGGAATTCTGCATTGCTGCCCCGGGCAACAGCCCCAACTTTGGCAAATCTTGACGAATACGGTCGGCTGTGGTAAGATGTTCAAAACCGGGACAGCTGTGCCGTTGCGGTTTTGCAGGCTTGATGAAAGATCGAACAGGGGATTTTTCCCCGGAGTATTTGAAAAATGGAACAGATAACCGCTTCTTCAGACAAGACCGAAACGAATTTCATAACCCGCTTGCAGGCACTTCCCGTCTGCAAGCGGATCAACACCTTTCTCCTTTCGCCGTACTATTTCTTCCTGATCGGCGCGCTGACGGTATTGTCCAGCGTTTTTTCCGCAGAGCTGGCGGTGTACAGCATCTTTATTCTGATCGGTGTGTATATCTGCTTTTGCGGCAGGGACTTTCTGGCGCTGATCCCCATTGTGATCTGCTGCTATATCTCGCCATCCATAGGCAACAATCCCGGAAAGAGCGAAAATTCCATCTTCTACGGCGAAAGCGGCATTTATCTGGTGTGCATTGCGGCGGTGTTTGCCCTTTCACTCATCCTGCGGCTGTGTATCGATCCTGAGTTTGGCGGAAAGAAATTTCTGCGGGCGAAGCGCAAGCTGCTGCCGGGTATGCTGATCCTTGGCGGTGCTTACTTGCTGGGCGGTGCGTTCAGCGGTCGCTACTTTGATCATGGCATCGGAAATATCCGCTTTGCCGCGATTCAGTTTGCGTCGATCTTCGGAATGTACTATCTGTTTACCGGCGCGGTAAACTGGCACAGAGCGCGAAGAGGCTACTTGGCTTGGACGGGCTTGTGCGTCGGTTTTTCCCTGTTGTTCCAGCTGGGAAATATTTACATTACCAATCATGTCATCGTCAACGGTGTGATCCGACGGGTATATATCTACAGCGGTTGGGGCAACTATAACGGCATAGGCGCATTGCTGGCGATGATGATCCCCTTTGCCTTCCAGCTGGCAACCATCCGGCGGAGAAACTGGATCTATCACCTGTGTGCATTGCTCTTTTTGCTGGGTACGATCTTCACCTGTTCCCGGAGCGCGATTCTGGTCGCGGCGGTGACGTATATCCTGTCCTACGGTCTTTTGGTGTATAAGGATCTGCATACCAAGAGCAGCATGGTGATGCATTTTGTCATGTTGATCCTGATTTTGCTGCTGTATTTGTTTTTCCGCGATGAGCTGCGCCGTCTGTTTCGGGATCTGATCGACCGGGGCATGGATTCGTCCGGCCGTGACGAGATTTACAAAGCGGGATTAAAGCAGTTTTTGGAGTTCCCCGTTTTTGGCGGAAGCTTCTATCCTGTGAATTATCCGTTCTATGAATCCGCGGGAATCGAGGCGTATACCTCCTTCTTCCCGGCACGGTGGCATAATACAGTGGTGCAGATACTGGCATCCTGCGGCTGCGTGGGCATGGCAGCCTATGTCTATCACCGGGTGGGAACGGTAAAGATG
This sequence comes from Oscillospiraceae bacterium, assembly GCA_015067495.1. Taxonomy (GTDB): domain Bacteria; phylum Bacillota; class Clostridia; order Oscillospirales; family Oscillospiraceae; genus Faecousia. The sequence continues at coordinate 239,586 of SVMI01000001.1, forward strand.
TTCTGTCAGAATCCTTCCGTAGGCAAGGTGTTCATCGCTTTGAGCATTTTGACCTTACTGGGTACCTGTTTAATGGATAGCCATCTGTTTAATGTGGGACCGACTTTGTTTTATTCCATGGCTTTGGCTTTTGCGGAAAAAGCGGATGTCCGCTTGGATTCATGGTAACGATGACCCGCCGGGAGGGGAAACCCATCCCGGCGGGTTTTGCATACCCCTGCTTTCATGGCGATATAAACGAAAGAAAAACGGGCAACCGTGCGTTTCTTTATACATCTCGCCACTTGACCGAAGGGAACCCTTATGTTATATTTATGGGTAATAAACCTGCAAATTTCGCTTGCGAAGGAGTTTGTTATGAACAGATGGAAAAAGGTGCTGACGTACCTCGTCGTCATCGCGATGGCGTGCATCAACGCGGTCAATTATAAGCTGTTTGTCTTCCCTAATCAGTTTGCTCCGTCGGGTCTGAACGGTCTTTGCACCATGTTCCAGTACGTGACAAAGCTGAACATGGGCTACCTGAACCTGCTGCTGAATCTGCCGCTGGCGATCGCGGTGTTTTTCAAGGTCAGCCGTTCGCTGGCACTGCGGTCGATGACCTATGTGCTTAGCTTTTCCGTTATGCTGGTGCTTTTTGACTATGTGGACTTCTCCGCATTCGCCTACAGCACCGCAAGCTCTACCATTTTAGGACCTTTGGTGGCAGGCATCATCTACGGCACCATCAGCTCGGTGCTTCTGAAGGCGGGTGCTTATGCCGGCGGCACGGATTTTGTGGCATCCCTGATCCACAAATCCCGCCCGGATTTCAACTTCTTCTACACCGTGTTTGCCATGAATGTGGTGGTGGCGTGCATTTCCTACTTCGTCTACGATTTCAAGCTCGAGCCGGTTCTGATGTGCATCCTCTACAGCTTCACCACCAGCACCATCATCGACCGCTCCAACAAGTCCGGCCGCAGCGCGGTGCGCTTTGAGATCATTACCGATCACCCCGATGAGCTGTCCAGAGCCATCATTGAGCAGCTGCACCACAGTGCCACCATGATCCCCGGCAAGGGCATCTACAAGGGCAAGGAGACGAACATCCTCATTTGCATCGTCAACAAGCCGCAGGCGGCATCCATGGCAGCCATCATCCAGTCCATCCCCGGCACTTTTGCCGTCTGCAGTCAGGTCAGCGAGGTCATGGGCAACTTCAAACGCCTTGACAACCGCAATCAGCGGGAGCTGCAGCTGCTGGACAAGGGCGACGGTACCGGTATTTGAGTCAAAATTTTTATAATTCATAAAGGAGGACGACCCCCATGGCGTTTTATTACTCGGAGCCAAGCCACACCTTCAGCGAATATCTCCTGATCCCCGGCTACACCTCGGAAGATTGCATTCCCAACAATGTCAGTCTGCGCACGCCCCTGACCAAGTACCGCAAGGGTGAGGAAGAGCCTGCCATCAGTCTGAATATTCCCATGGTTTCCGCCATCATGCAGTCCGTGTCCAACGACACCCTCGCCATCGCATTGGCGAAGGAAGGCGGTCTGAGCTTCATTTTCGGTTCTCAGTCCATCGAGTCCCAGGCAGCCATGGTCGCCAGAGTCAAGGGTCACAAGGCAGGCTTCGTGGTCTCCGCCTCCAATCTGACACCTGAAAACACACTTGCTGACGTGTTGGCACTGAAGGAGAGCAACGGCTTCTCCACCGTCGCCATCACCGAGGACGGCAGCGCAAACGGTAAGCTCTTGGGCATCGTCACCAGCCGTGACTACCGCATTTCCCGCATGGATCCCTCTGAGAAGGTGGCTTCCTTCATGACCCCCATCGAAAAGATGGTGGTCGCTCCCGCGTACACCACCCTCAAGGCTGCCAATGACATCATCTGGGAGCATAAGCTCAACAGCCTGCCCATCGTGGATGATGAGGGTCACCTGATGTACTTCGTTTTCCGCAAGGACTACGCCTCCCACAAGGCAAATCCCCAGGAGCTGCTGGACAGCAAGAAGCGTTATCTGGTGGGTGCGGGCATCAATACCCGGGACTACGCCACCCGTATTCCTGCGCTGCTGGAAGCAGGCGCGGATGTGCTGTGCATCGATTCCTCCGAGGGCTATACCTGCTGGCAGGAGAAGACCATCGCATGGGTGCGTGAGCATTACGGCGACTCTGTGAAGATCGGTGCGGGCAACGTGGTTGACCGTGACGGCTTCCTGTTCCTTGCAAAGGCGGGTGCTGACTTCGTCAAGGTGGGCATCGGCGGCGGTTCTATCTGCATCACCCGTGAGACCAAGGGCATCGGTCGCGGTCAGGCGACAGCTTTGATCGAGGTGGCAGCTGCCCGTGACGAATATTTTAAGGAAACGGGCATTTACGTGCCGATCTGCTCCGACGGCGGCATCGTCCACGACTATCACATGACACTGGCACTGGCAATGGGTGCGGATTTCCTGATGCTGGGTCGCTATTTCGCCCGCTTCGACGAATCTCCCACGCCCAAGGTGCTGGTCAACGGCAGCTACATGAAGGAGTACTGGGGCGAAGGCTCCAACCGCGCCCGCAACTGGCAGCGTTACGATCTGGGCGGTGCTTCCAAGCTGACCTTTGAGGAGGGCGTTGACTCCTATGTTACCTATGCAGGCAGCCTTCGTGACAATGTGGAGGCGAGCCTTTATAAGGTCAAGTCCACCATGTGCAACTGCGGCGTGATCACCATTCCCGACCTGCAGCGGGAAGCAAAGCTGACGCTGGTATCCTCCACCTCCATTGTTGAGGGTGGCTACCATGACGTCACCCTCCGGGCAACCCCCGGCAGTAAGTAAAGAAAAAAACGGTATCGGGAAACAAACTCTTGCATCCTGATAAGAACAAAACTTTATAGCGTCTCGCAGCCTCATCGATTTTTCGGTGAGGCTGCTTTTTTTGCTGCGCAATGCCATTTTTTATCCCCCCATTATCCTATTTTTTGTTTTGCATAATACTTCTATGCGAAACCCAGACATATGTAAGAACCCCATTTTATGTCGGCAATAGTACGGATTTTAGCGGTTCCAACGCCAAAAATCACACAAATGCTGTTCAAACATAAGTATGGTCGGACTTAAGTTTGCTCGGGCAAAAGTAAGCCTGCGCATAGTAGTATAATGCAAGAAATAGAAGAGGAATATGGTTGAATTAAGACCGGGCCCCACGCTGCGGAAATTTGTTCTTCAGAGGATGAGTGGGAGTGTGGGTTATCATACTGCGTTTGCCAAAAGCAAAAAACGGGGAACAAAAACGGGGATTTGGGCAGGTTTTGCGGTCTCATCGATTAAAAAACGGGAAAATCCCCCGCTTTTGCGGATGTATTTTCAAAAAACGGGGATTTCAAGATAAAAAACGGGGAAACCCAAGGAGGATACTCGCATGAGAAACGATAAGAACCACGCCGGACGCTGCACCAAGCAGACCTTCAGCAAGCACCCAGGTGTCTGCCGGACGTTTAGCCCGCTACAGCTTGCCTATGCACAACAGTTGGAAGAAGACTTAGGCATAAAGGAGTTCCGTAGCAATGTGCCATTACAGGACTTCCCTCTGACCGACGGCTCATACACAACGGATTTCTTATACACAAGGTCTGACGGAGATATGGCGGTGCGGGAATGCGTCTACCGCAAGAAGCTATCCCTTCCCCGGACCGGGCAGCTTTTGGATGCCAGCCGGGATTATTGGCTCCGGCACGGGATTACCGATTGGGCTATCGTGATTGAGACGGAGGACAGCGCCAATGCAGAAGAATGATTTGCTCAAATGTGGCGATGCCTTAGTACGGGTGCTGGCTATTGATGAAGACCGAGTTTTGATTATCGACTGCATCAGATTGGCGATGCCCCGATGGGCCCCCGCCAACAGCTTAAAAGGATGGGACCGGTGCGCCGAGGGCGAGTACCCTATCCCGGATGCCTGGCGGTTACGACCTGAAGAAGAAATAATGACAGAACAGCGAAAACTTATGCACGAGCGGTACACCCTTATTGCGCCGGTGCTTCCATTTATACACAAGGAGTCCATGCGGTCTGTCATAATTGCGCAAGTCGCAGAAATGAATGGCGTAAGCAAGCAAACCGTGCGGAAATACCTGTGCTTATACCTTGCAAGCCAGAAAATAGAGTCTCTGGCGCCGGGAAGCTTGTGTACAGAAAAGCCACTGTCCCCCGACGAGAAAAACTTCCGCTGGGCGTTGAACCGTTATTTTTATACACAACGGCGGCACACATTGACTACGACCTATACGCTTTTGCTTAAGGACCGATATACTGACGCAAATGGACATCTCGTGGATGGATACCCACCATTCCACCGTTTCAGGTACTACTACCAAAAGACCCGGAATATTCGGAGAGAAATCGCAGGCAGAGAAAGTTATACAGCTTATCTGCGTGACTACCGGCCCCTGCTGGGTGATGGCGTACAGGAGATAGCGCCTGCGCCGGGTGTTTGTATGCTCGACTCTACCGTTTGCGACATCTACTTGATTGACGATAGTGGCAGCATCATAGGCAGACCCGTGCTTACTGCCTGTGTGGATGCATTCAGCGGAATGTGCTGCGGATATTCTCTTGGTTGGGAGGGCGGTGTATACAGCCTGCGGGGGCTGATGCTTAACATCATTGCTGATAAAGTAGAGTGGTGTCGTGAGCGCGGCGTCTTCATTGAGCCGGAACAGTGGCCCAACTGTGGGTTGCCGGGGGTAATGATTTCCGATATGGGCAGCGAGTACATCTCAGAAACCTTCTCTTCAAACATTTCTGAACTCGGTGCAAAGGTCACATCGCTTCCGCCTGCACGCCCAGACCTCAAGAGCCGGGTTGAGAAGTTTTTTGATGTGGTCCAGCAACTGTACAAAAATCACCTAAAATGGAAAGGTGTCGTGGAACCGGATTATCAAGAGCGGGGCGCGCGCGATTACAGGCTTGACGGAACGTTAACCCTACAGGAGTTTGAGAGAGTGCTACTGCATTGTATCGCGTACTACAATTTTCGGCGGATCGCCGAAAATTATCCGTACACAGAACCTATGTTGGAAGCACAAGTCAAGCCCAACGCCAGCAGCATATTTGCTTGGGGACTGACCCAGCCCGGAGCCAACTTTATTGATGTCACCCCGGAACAAGTGATAATGACGCTGCTGCCCCGTACTAAGGCTCGTTTTACCCGGAAAGGTCTGATTGTCAACGGTATTAGATACCGGAATGATGGCTACACCGAGCAATACCTTCGGGGCGGAGATGCTGTCGCTGCCTATAATCCCGATGATGTCACCCGGGTCTGGCTGCTGGAAAAGGGTGAGTATATCCCTTTCAAGCTGATAGAGCGCCGTTTCTCCGGAAAATCTCTGGATGGCGTAAAACAGATGAAGGCGGCGCAGAGTGAGCTGGTTCGTAGTGCCGCAGAGGAAGAACTGCAAGCGCAGATTGACCTGGCACAGCATATCGAGGTCATCGCCAATAAGCAGAGCAGTGCTGTCGGCATTAAGAACATCCGTCAATCCCGCCAGCGGGCACGAAACCAAACCCACATTGACTACGTAAAAGAAGTGCAAACCCATTCTGCGAAAAAGGAGGTCACCAACCATGAATAATCTGATTGCCCAAATGCCGCCCATGCTCTACGGCAAGGAGCTGGATGAGGCACTGACTGTACTGCCACCTTATGACCCCGATATCATCCACGCGGATGCTGCTACCCGCTTGGTCGCTCTGTCAAACATTTATAGGGTGTTTCTCTCAAATTCGATGGCCCGGGAGATATACTCTAAATTGCACCTCGGATTGCTAAGGTCGTTGTCGAAAAAAGAGTCACCTCTGATGCCCCGGCAGTATGTTGAAAACCAAAAAGCTATCCAGATGGTGGAGAGCAGCGGTATTATCGGCGGCGCAGACTCATTTACCATCATCGGTCCCAGCGGCATTGGAAAATCTACATCCATCAGCCGTAGTATCCAGCTTCTCAGCAAAACACCGGTTATCGTCACAGAGAAACCCTACCGTCAGATTATCCCCTGTGTGATGGTACAGTGCCCCTTCGACTCGTCCGTAAAGGGTCTGTTGCTGGAAATCCTTCGAACGGTGGACGGTAAGTTGGGCAGCGATTACTGTGCCAAAGCCATCCATGCCCGGAACACCACGGTGGATACCCTCATCGGTAGCGTGTCCTCGGTCTGCATCAACCATGTGGGGCTGCTTGTGATTGACGAAATCCAGCATATCGTAGGCCAAAAGGCAGGCGGTGCCCTTGCCCGGTACCTGATGCAGCTCTTGAACTCAAGTGGTATTAGCGTTGCCATGGTGGGTACACCAAGCGTAATTCCCTTTATGTCCGGCGGTGAGTTTCAGCTGGCGCGGCGCACCCTTGGGCTATACTATGAGCCGATGGAATACGGTCAAGCCTTCCGGGATTTATGCACAACACTCTGGCGATACCAATATGTGAAGCACCGGGCGGAGCTGGACGAGCCTATGATGCATCGCCTATTTGATTTCTGTCAGGGGAATCCGTCGGTATTGGTTGGGTTACTACACGATGTTCAGGAGTGCAGTATCCTATCCGGGCGGGAGGATATTTCGTCTGATCTGCTGCACGCAGCATATCAGACGCGGTTGCGGATGCTGCACCAACACATCACGCCCGCCCGAAAGCCATCCACATCCAGAGTCAAGCAAACCGTCTCCATCCCCAAGGCAGAACCGGTGGAAGTACCGGAGCAGGTTTCCATTGCCGCCATCGTCAAGGACGCAAAGAAGGGAGCGCAGGATATCGTATCTTGTCTGAAAAGACAAATCCCGGTGGAGGAGGTCCCGGTATGATTGCATTCTTCCCCGAACCATACCCCGACGAATTGGCTTACAGTTGGTTTTCCCGGTATCATATGCGCTCGGGGCACATGACCTTTTCAACGACTGCGGCAGACTTGTTTGTGGAGTACGGAAAACGCCCCAGTATCGAATTCATCATTCCCCTAACTGATGGTGTAAAAGTTGCCATTGAGCGCTATATGCCATATGGTCGCTTTCTGGAAAAGCACACGATGTTTCCCTACTATGCAAGGTTCATCCCTCTGGAGCGCAGGCTTTCCGCGTGGGAACTGATACAGGTGGGAGACCGTCGGTTTGCGGATGCCCTGTATATCACGAAAACGAAAGGTATTCAGCGTACCCATCTTCGGTACTGTCCAATTTGTGCACAATCTGACCGTGGGCAGTGTGGAGAAACCTACTGGCACAGGAGCCACCAACTCCCGTGGGTATCTGTCTGCCCAGAGCACCGGTGCCGCCTGCTGAACAGCTCCATCAGTCTTGTCGGTGCCGGCCACGGTTTCCATCTTACCACAGCGGAGGAGGTCGTTCCCTACGACAGCCCAGTGGATACTGCGGTATCTGACCTGGAATGGAGTGTTGCGCAGTTTGTGACACGGGTTTTTGATGCCGATATCAGCCTAAAAAACGATGTGCCGGTGGGAAAGTTTATCCGGTCCCGGTTGGAAGGCACGAAATATACTTCCCTGCGGGGCGAGCAGGTTTTTGCCCGGTTGCTGTTCCAAGACCTGCAGCAGCATTATGGAGAGCTGCTACCCAACACTCTAAGTGCATGGTTCCACATCCAGAAAGTGTGCTGTGCCCAGAACTTCCACACTTATGATATCTGTATGCTTGCGCTTTTTCTGAGTATCCCTATTGAAGACCTATTGGATATGAAACTACCAGAGATGAGCCTGCAGCAGCGCTTTGATGCCCGGCTTCGGGAACTGCGTTCTCAGGGACTGACCCAAAAGCAAACGGCTGAGGTCATGGGCGTATCGTTAGATGCTATAAAAGGTGTTGAAGAAAAGCGGTATCGCAGCACGAGAGTGCCCCTATAACAAAGCATGCCCGTTGGATCTTCGATCCAACGGGCGGGCGTCATTCATCATCATCGTCTTCAAAGGAGTAATCGTTTAACTCCTTAAAGTCCAAAAACTCTGCGACGGTCATATTAAAAGCCAACGCAATTTTGTGCAGCGTCTTAATCCGAGGGTTCTTTGTCAGTCCCCGGACAATGTTATCCAAGGTCGATTGCTTCACATCGCTCATGGAAGCCAATTTGTTGATGGCGATGCCGCGCTCTTTGCACAGTTGCCGGATGCGCTTTATATAAATTTCTGAGTAGTCCATATGCGCGACCTCCCACTGTTAGCATTACCCGTTTGCGGGTTAACAATATGATAACAGTGAAACCTAACGAAATTACCCGAATACGGGTTGACATTCGAAATATAAATCCTTAAAATGTACGCATAACCCGAATATGGGTAATTTGGAGGCGCAATATGTCAGCATGTTGCTTTTTCGGGCATAAGGATACCCCGGAGGATGTGAAACCTGCGTTGCATGCCGCCATCGAAGAGCTTATCACCCAGCACGGCGTTGGTGTCTTTTATGTGGGCAACCAAGGTACCTTCGATGCCTATGTGCGCTCTGCTCTGCGGCAGTTCCAGGAGAAACACCCCCATATCCGGTATGCAGTGGTCCTGGCCTATATGCCCGGTAAGCAAACCGAGTATGACGATTTCTCGGATACCATGCTCCCGGAGGGCATTGAGGAAGTTCACCCCCGGTATGCTCTCGACTGGCGAAACCGTTGGCTTCTGCGGGCGTCCCAATACATCGTTTGCTATATCCATCACCGCTGGGGCGGCGCTGCCAAGTATGTGCAGATGGCTTTGCGGCAAGGAAAAACGGTTATCAATCTCTGCGCCAACAGCGTACTTGACGGAGGGAGCTTAAAATGAAAAGAGTACTGTGCGTCGCCTTGGTGCTGCTGCTCCTGGCGGGATGCTCTGCGCCGGAACCTGCACCGACACCGATACCTGAGCCGGAGGGTTCTTATACACAAGACATTTATGAGCTGACCTTCTCAGTGGCACGGGTCTCCGGCGGCTCCGCCCGGGACTGGGATTTTACCTATAGCCATAATGACGAGGTTATCACCAGTGGACACCGGGTTCTGCTGTCAAAGGAAGTCTTTACCTTCTATTCTGTACAGTTAACTGTCACCGAAGATGGGAACCCCGATAATGCTTACAGCGATTCCTTCCCGGTGGCGCTCTGCGCCGGTGGCTCCGGTGAGACGGAAATCACCGTAACGGCAGCGGATGGGCGTACTTCCACCTTCAAGATTGTTTGCACCGTAAAACGGGTCGGCAAATGTTAGTATCGCCCCAGTTTCTCTTTCCAGGAGCTAATTATCATTTTGACTGACAAAAGTTGTGCACCCCGCAACTCCGGTACGACGCAAGATGGAGCCCCGGAAAAGCCTTTGCTTGAAAAGGACAAAAGGCAGGGCGACAGCGAAGCGACGTTAAGGGAGATACGGGGAACATAAAGCGAGATGCCATGCTTCTTGTGAAGAAAATGAAGGTTGTTTTACTTTACTTCAGAGAAAAAAGTAAAAGGAAATAATATAAGTGAAAGAACACAAAAGCCTTCATTTCTTTCATAATCTTCATATTAAGAAGCAAGCATTAAAATACCCCCGTGGAGGATCCACGGGGGTATGGAGATGATATCATCTGTATGTACTGAAAGCATCTTGCGTCAAAGTTTTGGGGCCGCTAATTACATTCCCTTGCGCGGTGTGTTTAATAAGGTCTTCTTTGGGAATTCCGTAGTGCGCTGCCAGCTTTTTCTTGAAATCTTCCATAGAAAGAGTATGCCCGTTGTTGTTACTTCTGCACCATTTGGTAAACGCGTTATAAACGGTCGTAATAGTATCACAAGCATTTTTGCCAGTGCTGACAAAATCTTCGAGGCATTCCGTTGCAAATGCAGTGACGATGTTGTTTGTCTTGGCGTACTCCTCACGAGCCTCAATAATGGCTTTCGGCTCAGTAAGCTTGTACCCATTTTTGATAACAACTTGTAGCGCCATGACTGCCTTATAAATAATGCCACTGGCCTCTGCAAACATCTTCTCCAGTAGCTTTGGGTCCCGCTCTTCCTCAGGGATGACGTTATTGCACTTTACAATGCAGAACCGGTCATATACCCAGGTACCATCATCGCCGGAGAATACCGGCATCCGGTTGGTTGCAAAAATCAGACAGCCTCTGTACCGGAAGGTGAAACCCTGTTGAGACTTTCTTTCACCCATGATGCTATCGCCGCCAGTGAGCTGTTTGAAGGTACGCAGCTCCTTCAAAGACATGAAGCCCATATCAGCAGAGCCAACCATACGCTTACCATAAACATAGCTGGTGCCGAATCGAGCTTCCAGACCAGACAGGTCAATGGCGAAGTGATTGCGTTCACCCAGCAGCATTTCCAGGAGCAGCTTTATCTGGGATTTGCCGGTATCACCGGGGCCTGTAAAGAACAACCCCTTTTTGAAGTGGGTGCCCCAAACATTGGAGATGCAGATACCAATAAACGCCAGAATAAAGGCTTGCAAATCCTTGTCACCGTTTGTCAAGGTATCCAGGTACTTATCGAAGGTTGGTGTGGGGATTTCTTTCGCAGGCCAGTCACAGGGTATTTGAATGGAAGACAGATGCTTAGGGTCATGTTTTGTCTTTTTCATCGTATCCAGATGTAGCACACCATTTTTGAAATTAATGATGTTTTGGTCCGCATTGAACTTACTCAGACTTACATAATCCAGGTCAGTCATAAGTTGCTCGTAAACCTCGTTAATAATGCTCATTTTCACAAGCTCCGGGCGATACTTCGCAATTTCTCGCTTTATAACACCCTTAAAGACATTTTCACGAGCTTCTTGATAGACTCCGTCACGGTACCAATAGATGGCACTGTATTGATTCATTTCGTCTGAGACCAACTGATAGTGAATCCGCTCCCGCATCCAGTCTGCCAACAGCGGGGCGCTGATTTTTTCCACTATCTTCTTGTTCCGCTCTTCCCGGATAATGAAGTACGGAACGGTTGCTGTGGCTTTGGCTGCCTGCAGCACCTGCTGAATCAGTTTTTTGCCGTAGTCATCCTTATCCCACATAGCTTGGCAGCAAATAGAGGAATTGCGGAACATCTTGTCAATGAGTTTCGCATTGTCGGTTTTAGAGGCCAACATCGTGCACAGAGCACGCTCTGCATCTTCAAAGGAAGCATAGGCAGAGACATCACGCTCGAAGTACAACTTTTTGAAAGCGCTGCAGTTGGGACCGGTGCTCAGCTTATCGATAATATCGTGAATGTTGTCTGCCATATCAGTTGCCCTCCTTTCCGGTAGGCTGGTCCTGAACGCCACGAATGTGGCGATCAGAACCGCCCATAGCAACGATGTTAGGGTGCGCGGCATTATACACCTCGCGCGGGGTGTTTGTAATCTTATCCATTAGATTACCACCTTTCGTAGTATTCGGCTTGCGCCGTGTGAGCTTTCCGGCTCTTAAGAAGAATGACATTCACACCCGGTAAACACCGCGAAAAACGCATTATCTCGGAGCCTGGATTGCCCGGTCACCCCTTATATGACAGATTTGCTCGGAAAAGCGGCGGCTTGTACACAAGCTTTTTGAAAACCGAACTTTTAAAGCGGGTAATCAACGGATTTTCTTGAAATCCACGAATATATCCGCACAAATTTCTCTGAAAAAATATTTTTTAAAATATAAAATCCCCCAGTGCCGAAGCACTGAGGGAGTCGTTGTGGGCCATCAACCGGGGTCTGCCCTATGCAATTTACAGCTGCACGGACAGTGGCGACAATCGTTTTCAGCGATAAAATCATCCACTTCCGGCGTTTCTGTAAACATTTTACTGCGGGTATGATATGCCCGGCGTACCAAACGGTACAATCGACAGAGGTCTGCGGCTTCCGAATTTGCGGATGCAGTCTCAGTGAAGGATATCATAGCCTCCCCGTCACGCTCATACCGAAAAGCATAAACATCGCAGGGGTCCGCATCGCCACCTTCGTGCGTTTGAATAATCCAAATACGCCTGTCCACATCTCCAAGTCCATTGGCACGGTATGCGGGAGAACCCTCATAAAAATCCGGTACCCACCGTAATGCAGGATCGGTAGATCCTGCATCACGGATAAGTGCTTTAACAAAACATCCGGCGCGTTCTGCATAGCGTTCCTGCAGTGTCATGCGCTTGCGCTGGGTAATGCGGTCGTAGATGGTTCCGAGTGAATTATGGACACCATCCGCAGTCCATTCCGTGCTCGACATCCGATGCTTGCCGTTTTTCCGGCAACGCAGCTTATACTGGACATGGTCGTCATTTTTCTCCATGCATACCAGGACGACGGACATACCGTCTGCATTGAAATACTGGTATCTGGGCATGTCGTTGATGCGCCCGGGAATTTCTTTCCAATGGTCCAGCCAAGCGGAGTTTTTCGATTGCTCCAGCATACTCCGGACATAAATTTCTACGGGGCTCTCGGGTTGTACAGTTTCATTCATGTGTGTAATCTCCAGTCTGTAATTTATTATGAAAGGCACAGCGCCCATCATTCGGTTTTAAGGGTGCTGCGCACCGGGGAGGGAAAGCGAAAGAAAAACTCCCCGGTGGCAGCGAGTGTTGTAGGCAAGGCCTACATTTATCAATAAGCACGGAGTAGAAAGGATAAGACCTCCGCGCCGGGATAAAGCGTACTCCTATCAGCTTTCTTCTATAGGAATTATGACATTTTGGTTAGACGATAAAATCAGAAATAGAATTCATCTGGCACGCGCTGCCATCTGATGCCGACGGGCGAATCGCTCAGAACATACTTGGTCTTGCCGACCATTTTGAAGAACTCCCCACCGGTGCTGGTGATTTCCTCGCCACCGAAATATACTTCGCTGACGGTGCCATCTCTGTCGTACTCGTAATGGCCGAACTCAATCAGGCGCTTTGGGGCCAGCATAGTCATCCAGCGGCACAGGTCAGCCATGAACATAAATTGGGTTTCGTCCCCGTAAATCATAATGGTTTCCTCGCGGGGAGCATTGAGGCTGTCTTTTGCTCTGATGAAATAGGTTGCGTATTGCAGTTTCATTTGTTTTCCTCCATAGATATATATTTTTTACAAGCGGATGTAGTGCTCAGCGACAACATTGATACGACCTTGAGAATGGCCGAGCGCTGCCGAGGCATAGCCCATTGCACGACGGTCCAGAGGTGGGCGGCCACGCATATCCTTTCTCCGATAGTAGCGGTCTTCCTTGGGGATATCTTCTGTTTTCCGAGCGTGCATGAGGTACACAGTAGTCGCGTACTCTGCGCGATATGAATGGATGTCAGCTCCATTAGGGATTTTTTCAAATACTCTACCAGTGCCGGCCGCCTGCATCATGCCGACAATCTTGGCAACATTCCCGACGATTGGTGCTTTTCGGGGTCTGCCTCCTTTGGACATCTTATTGACCAGGATACACCATCTGCCATCGTCACCTTTTACCAGCTTGTCTCCCGTCAGAGCACGCAGCTCAGCGCGGCGAAGTCCGGTGCTGCGGCAGAACTCCACAAAGTCTGCATGGTTTGCTTCTGAGAAGTGCGCATCACGAACGGCTTGCCGTCGTGATCGCACGATGTTCTTACGCAGACGAGGTGGTACAGATATGTAATCAGCTGCGGTATCTCCGTACAGCTTGCAGAGTGCAGCCCTTTCAAGATGTATGGTGTATGCGCTCTTCTTCTCCTCGTCAATCCGAAGTCGGAGCCATTCATCGGCGTACTGGCGACACTGTGCGAGAGTCTTGCAGCCGTACTTCTCTCGACAGTACCGAATGAAATAGATGCAGTGGCGCTGATATGCCTTGTAGGTGTTCCATGAGAAAATATGTTCCTTGGCGGACCCAGCAAGCTTATGTGCGTGCTTGCTCTCTCCAATGCGGAGCTTGCTTTGCAGCACTTCCGTTACCTGCAAGGTCAACGACTTCTTATTCTTATGTCCCATCCTAATGCCTCCTTGCGGGTATTATCTGTTAAGGCTAAAAGCATACCCACTCTTATTTACTGCCGCAGGCAGATGGTGTTATGGACCACCGGCTGATTCGATAATCAGCAAAGGGAAAAAGGGTATATGCGAAACCCACTCTTGGTTTGCCAAACACGGCGGGATGTTATGGACCACCCTTGCTGATATATCGCCATCAGCGGCGCATGACGAGTTGTGTACAAATCTGCCCTCCGGCATTTTTCTGAGCGCTGTCGTTTATCCTCCTTTCAAGCTTGTTCTTTTTCGGCTCAGGGTGTCGTCCCCGCAGCTGGCTGCTGCGTCGGCGGTTGGTCCCGTCATGCGGGGACCGTGTTTTTCGTTGTCTGTGGTATCATACTCTCGCTATAATAATGACAGAGAGAGGCGCATCACAGTACTGTTAACCGGCGCGCTGTGCCCATCACATATCTGATGCGTGCGCGCCTCTGAACAGCTACGGGGTGCGGGGCTAAATGTTTACTCATACATATAAACATGATGAGTAACCATTTAGCGCAGTTTTTCACCCATCCCATAGACGCAAAAATACCGCGCCATTGAACGGCACGGCATATTTGGTCTACAGAATGTTCTCAAAAGCTGCTGATAGCATTGAAAAAAGTCGATTTTTGTGGTATAATGTAGGAACTAAATTTTCGGGCACAGGAGGTGGTTAGCGTGCCCACAAAAATCATTATCGGCAGAAAATACGGTGCGCTGACCGTTGACGCTGCCACGACAGAAAAAGACTATCGCGGACGGACGCTGTACCTCTGCACCTGTGAGTGCACCGGAACACGCCTCGTTGCTGCTGACCGGCTGCTTTCAGGGAATGTCGTTTCCTGCGGCTGTGCGCAGAAAAAGGCGCGGGCACAAATCGGCGGCAGTAAGGAACGGCGCGGCTGGACTTTGGAAGAAGATGCCGCGCGGATTGCGAAGCGCATGACCGGCTGCAAAGGCATTTACCAGAGGGGCAAGTCCTTCATCGCCCAGATTAAAATCCAATACAGAACCTACTACATCGGCTCCTATCGAACCGAAGAGGACGCCATCAGAGACCGGGAATCCGTTGTCCGGATGCGCATCACAGAAGGCGATGATGCAGCGATTGCGCTCATCCAACGCCTGCGAAGCCGCCTCCATAGGTAGCGGCACAATTTGACCCACCCGACTAATTTCACTCTTTCAGGAGGATATCATATGCAATCCAATTTCAAAAAATTTCTCGCAGCCCTACTACTGGCTGCGATGATGCTGAGCCTATTTGCAGGCTGTCAGACCACAACCCCGGAGCTGAACCATACCCACGGCTCCACGGTGCAAGTTCCCGGCAGCACCGGCACAAACCCCACTACGGGCACCACGAAACCCACAGAAAGCACCCCAGGTACGGATGTAACGGTTCCCGTCACACAACCCACCGACCCAACACAACCTTCCACGCAACCTACTGACCCTACGCAGCCCACCACTCAGCCTACCGACCCTACGCAGCCCACCACTCAGCCTACTGACCCCACCCAGCTTACCAGATGCGCGCACAGTTGGTCCGATTGGACGGTCCAAAAAGAAGCGGGTTGTGAAACTGACGGCACAAAAATTCGTATTTGCCAGCTCTGCAGCAATGCGCAGCAGGAGTCAATCCCCGCAACTGGCCATAACTGGGACGAAGGTAAAGTGACCACGACTCCTACCACTTGCGATGACGTTGGTGTTAAGACCTACACTTGTAAAACTTGCGGACAGAAGAAAGTGACCCAGATTACTGGCTCTCACTCTTTTGGTGCATGGGAATACGAGGAGTATACTTACACCTACAAGTCTGCTTCTGGTAAGACTAAGACTGCAGTTTCTCACCGCAAGGTGCGTTATTGCACTAAGTGCAATTATAAGGAAACTGATGGCACCGCAAACCACAAGTGCTTTATTGGCGCTGATAACCACACCGTAACGGTTGAGCGTGAAGGCACTTGCCAGCAAACCAAGGTATATCGCTCTACTTGTACTGTTTGTGGCTGGTCCACAACGTATGACAATGGGGAGTATGGTAAGCATACCACCAAGTTTGAAAAACGTCATCTCACTGACTACACTGAGTATACCAATGAGCTTGACGTTACCATCCAAACATGCACAACATGCGGCGGTATTGATTATGTATATTCCGTGGGCAAGGGCTATGAACGCTATCGCATGAAGTATTATGTGAGTTGTAACAGCGGCTCTGCATATGCAGGACAAAATGTTGTAGCTATCACAGATGACCGCCTCATCAAGCATCCTACATGGCAATTCGTAACCCGTAACGAAAAGTTTGATTCGGAAGGATACCTCATTCAATGGGATTATATCTGGCATGATAAGAACGGCAATCGTTACAGTCAAACCATCAAGATGGAAGACATTCCTGCGATGTTTGAGGCTGCTGGCTACGACATGAGTAAGTACGAAGGTTATTCTTCTGTGACCTATCAACTCATTATTGATGGCAACCGAGTACGTCCGTATAAGATTTCGTTCTCTTAATTCCTGGCGAAATACCTCTCCTTGCGGATTGCCAACCTAAGATTGGGGTTCCGCAAAAAGAAGAGCTTAATGACAGGCAGCCCCGTGCGTGATCGCACGGGGCTTTCGTCTGTTCTATCAGCTTACAGAAAAATAGGCTCTTCCTCAGCTACGCCATTCAGAGAGCGCAGCTTCTCAATGATGTTCTTCAAAAGGGCGCAGGTGGTCTTGTTCCCATTGAAGGTCAGGCTTTTGGTATAGTAGCAGTGCCGGTACGACTCATGATAGCTACTCCAAAAAGCGATAACATCGGTGCCCAGTTGAACCTTTACATCGGTACTCCAATTGGTCTTACCATGCCCTTCCCACAAATAGGAGTGAGAGTATTTTGCAATTTCCCACGTGATTTTGCTCAGCTCCCGGATGGCAACTTCCCGCTCCTCGGGCGTCATAGCTTCCAGATTTTTCTCAAGACTGCGTTTCATATGTAAATATCCTTTCATCACCGGGGTGGAATTTCATATAGATGCCCGGTTTTTATTTCAAATCTATAATGACAGAGCTTAAAAATTTATACACAAGCCCTCGGCAGTGAAATTGCCCCGTGTGGATCAAAGATCCACCGGGGCATTCGTTTTGCGCAGTATTCATTTTAGTCCAGACAGAGCTGTAGGCGGACTGCGGCTTTCAATCGTTCAAGCTCTTGTTTGTCGAGTTGACCACAGTATTTACCTCTCTCAAAAATCTCTCTTGGTAAAAGAGTGAGCTGCTCAGCCAAAGCGTAGGTGCGCCGGGAAAAGCATTCTGCATGAATCTCCACCTGAACAGGAAGCCTGCGGTTCGTGTTGGATGATGTAGGAATCGCTTGCAACACAGGCGAGTTGCGGCAACAAGCGTTGTTGCTTATCAAAATGTAGTAGTGCTTTCCCATACACTGTCTCGGATTTTGCTCATTGTAGGGAACGTCCGCCAGGATGATTGCTGCGTGAGTGATAGTAGTTTTCATAAGTAGTTGTCTCCTTTTTTGATGATGCTTGTAATACAAGTCTTATTGCATCTAAATAAAGACATTTCGACGCCCCTCTCAAAAAAGGAAAATACCGGTTAGTGCTTGTGTATAAAAATCTGCTCTCTGTCATTATCTGTTTGAGCATCCACCAAACAAAAAAATCACCGGATGCCTGAAAGGACAAAATTATGTCGATTTTGAACGATGTTTTCTCAGCTATCGAGAAAATGCAAGCCAAACTGGGCAATACGCAAGAAGAACTCCAGTCAATTGCCCAGCAGATGTACAGTGCGTATAATGACTTGCCTGGAGATATCGACCCCGCGGAAGATATGCATATTTTTTCTATACGGGAGTATTACCGCTATAGGCTGGAAGAAAAGCAGAAGCTGCAGAGCAATCTGGATTTCGCCCGGGATTTGGCCCGTCGATTGATTGACCGTATTGAGGACGACACCGTTTCCATGGGTTTTCAACTTCATGTGGTGGACAACCTGCCGTGGCGAGCCGTTGCAGAGTGCATGGGTGTCTATGATATCCGCCAGCGCTGCGAGGACTATCTGAGTAATGACAAGGAGGATTTCTGGTTTTGAAGAACGAAGATTATCGCATGCTCCAGTACATATCTCAAAACTATGATTTGATTGTGGATACTCGGGAGCAGATTAACCCCCGTTATGAGGAGCGCATGGAAAGCTTCAAAAGAATCGGTGTCACACCGGTGCGCCGGAAGCTGGATGTCGGCGATTACTCCGCAGTTGCCCAACTGCCCCACGGCACCATTGACTATTCGATGCGCCTGGTGGTAGAACGGAAAATGGATATTGAGGAATTGGTCATGTGCCTTGGTGCGGACCGTGACAGATTTGAGGCAGAACTGGAACGCGCACACAAATGTGGCTGCAGACTGTATGTAGTTACGGAAAGCGGCAGCTATGCAGACCTTGCTGCCGGAAATTACAGAAGTGAGTACGCCCCCAAGTTAGCCCTCGCTACATACCATACTTTTGAGCAAAGATACAACTGCCAGTTTGTTTTCTTGCCGCCTGGTGCGTTTCCCCTCTTTGTGCACGAAACTCTGAGACGGTTCATTATGGATGACCTGGTGGCGAAATTCAAAGCCAAGGAAATCAAACTCGCGTAAAAGATACGCCCCTGGCGGATCGCAAATGCGACCGCCGGGGCGTTCTCTTATATGTAAATCGTAACTTAAGTGTAAAAACAACGCAAAAAGGCTTGAGCTTTAGAAATGTCTGTGATATACTCCAGTCACGATGAGCGCTGTATATCGGGAAACAAACTCTTGCATCCTGATAAGAACAAAACTTTATAGCGTCTCGCAGCCTCATCGATTTTTCGGTGAGGCTGCTTTTTTTGCTGCGCAATGCCATTTTTTATCCCCCCATTATCCTATTTTTTGTTTTGCATAATACTTCTATGCGAAACCCAGACATATGTAAGAACCCCATTTTATGTCGGCAATAGTACGGATTTTAGCGGTTCCAACGCCAAAAATCACACAAATGCTGTTCAAACATAAGTATGGTCGGACTTAAGTTTGCTCGGGCAAAAGTAAGCCTGCGCATAGTAGTATAATGCAAGAAATAGAAGAGGAATATGGTTGAATTAAGACCGGGCCCCACGCTGCGGAAATTTGTTCTTCAGAGGATGAGTGGGAGTGTGGGTTATCAAACGGGCGTGCTTCTGCACGCCCGTTTGGCATACTCTCACGATAGTAACACATTCTATCGTAGGGCGGGAGCATTTTGTTACGGAATGATTGCCCCCGGCAATCATTTCGATTTCAGATTCGCTGCGCTCTGCAACACACCCGCCCTACAATGTCGTTGTTGGTACATAGATTCCTCGCCAGCCCCTACCATCGGAAATGTAACAAATTTATAATTTGTAATTACCCTCCCAACAGCAGCGGCTGGAGCTGTTTTCCCCCCATGGCGGCGGCAAGGGTCTGGGGAATTTGGTTGAAATCCGCAACCAAAGAGGTGGGCTTTTCCAGCGCGTCGTCCTGCCCGAAGGGGACAAAATAGTAATTTTTCCGCACCAAAAGCCTTCCGATGTTCTCCGCCGCGGCGGCAAGGGCATCGTTGGTGGAGATCGCCACGATCACGGGTCGCCCGTTCCGCAGATGGCTCTTCGCCGCCATGGTCACGGCGGTGTCGGCGATGCCGTGGGCGAGCTTGGCGAGGGTATTTCCCGTGCAGGGGGCGATGATCAGCGCGTCAAACAGCTTCTTCGGACCGATGGGCTCTACCTGCGCGATAGTGTGCAGGGGTGCTGTACCGCACAGCCCGGTCGCCCGTTGGATGTGGGCTTGCGCCGCACCGAAGCGGGTATCCGTTTCGTAGGCGGCGGGGGAGAAAATGGGGGTCACAGCGTGTTCCCTGCAGAGATCTTCCATCACCGGGAACACCCGGCTGAAGGTGCAAAAAGAGCCGCAGAGGGCAAAGCCGAGGTTCATTGGGTATCCTCCTTTCCGAGCAGCCGCAGGGCTGTTTCGACGATCAATTCTGCCTGCGCTTCCGGCAGCAGCTTCCCCGGCAGGCCCCGGGCGTGGATAACATTTTCACCCTCGATCCCCCGCACCGAGGCAAGGTCGATCCTGATGCAATCCGGCGGGCAGACCTCTGCCTGCAAAACAGGCGCGGGAACGGTGTTGAAGATCACGCGGCAGCGGTCAAGGGAGCGCGGCAGCTGCTCCAGGGTCAGCGCATCGCAGCCAAGGGACGCGATCATGGCGCGGTCACGCTCCTTGCGGGCGGCGACACAAACCTGCGCACCCAACTGCTGCAGCTGCTGCGCAAGGCATTTTCCGATCCGTCCCCAGCCGATGATCAGCACCCTCAGCTCCAAAAAACGGACGGGGAGCTGATTTCCCGCAAGACGCAAGGCGGCTTCTGCCGTCAGGGCGGCATTTTGAGCGAGATAGTATTCGTCCTGCAGAAAATCAAATTTTTTGTAGGTTTCCAAAAGCGGATGGGAGAGCTTTCCGCCCAGCACGGTCACGTTCCGGGGAAGCGCGTGCAGGAGTGACTCCAAATGTTCTGTGTCGAAAAGCGGCACCGGCAGCAGCAGATGGGTCACGTCGGCGCGGGGTTCTTCCACCGCGGGGATGCCTCGGCTGCGCAGCAGCGGCAGCACCTGCGGCATGCCGGAAACGCAGAAAAATACGTCGTTCATACGATCACCCTTTCACTCCACAATATGAGCCGGAAATGTCCTGTGTGACAGAGTTTTTCTTGCTTTTTCGAGCATTTTTTGGTATAATAACAAAGAGGTGATTTCCCGTGCAACGACTTGGTTTTATTCATGACATGATGGATATTAAGGTTCTGATTTTGTTTGTAACCTCCCGCTCCGGCTATCCGCTGACCATGCAGGAGCTTTACGAGCTGTGCTATCAGGACGATTGTGTCAGTTATTTTGATATTTGCACTGCCGTTC
Source organism: Oscillospiraceae bacterium (assembly GCA_015067495.1). Classification (GTDB taxonomy): domain Bacteria; phylum Bacillota; class Clostridia; order Oscillospirales; family Oscillospiraceae; genus Faecousia. Next base: position 260,503 of record SVMI01000001.1, read on the forward strand.
CTGAGCTGGTGGCTTCCGGGCATCTGCAGCTGGATGCGCAGGATCGTTTTGTGGTCACGGATAAGGGACGGGAGACCTGCTCTTTGACGGAGGACTCCATCGCCTTCACGGTCAAGCAGCGGGCGGAGAATGCCGTGGCGCGGTATAACCGCCAGATCCGCCGCTCAAGCTTCATCAAGACCCAGATCATCCCCCGGGACGGCGGCGATTATTCCGTGATCATGTCCCTCGATGACGAGAAGGGCAACCTGATGACCCTCGAGCTGATGGCGCCGGATCAGCGGCAGGCAGTGCGGCTCAGCCGGCTGTTCGAGCTGAAGGCGGAGGACGTGTACAACGTCACGATGACGGAGCTTCTGGACGCGGAGGACGAGCTGGAGGATTCATAACGGGGCGTACATGACACGCCCCGTTTTCATTGTCGGGCAGGTACTTGCTCCCGCCCTACGGACACAATTCAAATGTAGGGACGATAAAAAGGCATCGGTCGTGTGACCGATGCCTTTTTGTTACAGCTCTTCCAGATAGCTGACGCCCTTGATTTTCTTGACATTTTCGATCAGCACATCGTGATCGCAGCGCTTGGGCGAACGCAGCGTCGCCAAAAAGCCACGGGCACCCTCCTCGGGAGAGCCGTTGCCGTCGATCTGGATGTTGTTGATCTTCAGACCCAGCTGGCGGATCTCGTGGATGAAATCGCCCAGAGGCACATCTTCATCCAGCACAATGTAGATCTCGACTGCCTTGGTCTTGCTGTTGATGTGGTTATCCCAGTACTGCAGCAGGGTCAGAATCGTGAAGATCGCAACGCCCGCCACCAGCGCGGCTTCGTAAAAGCCGACACCCAGCGCAAGACCCACGCCCGCGGAAGACCACAGACCTGCCGCCGTGGTCAGACCCTTGATCTGATTGTGGCGGGTGACGATGATCGTACCGGCACCGAGGAAACCGATGCCGCTGACCACCTGCGCACCCAAGCGCATGGGATCGCCCGAGGCGGTGACTTGATAGATGTACTGGTTGGTCAGCATGATCAGGCAAGAGCCGAGGCACACCAACATATAAGTACGAAGACCTGCCGGTCTGTTTTTCAGTTCTCGTTCAAGGCCGATGATGCCGCCGCAGATAACTGCCGCCAGAATACGCAGCACGATCGCCAGTAATGTAACTTCACGTAATTGCATAGTTTCGCCTCCTTCTACATTTGAAGTGCATATTATACCAAAAAGCGACCTTCTTTACAAGTGATTTTTTGCACATTTTTTGCAAGTGTTTCTTGTGCGAAATAGCCAAAGTCTCTGATGGGTGCGTTTGCGCGGAGAAGAAAAAATACCGCTATTTTGTGTTTTGGTACTTGCAAAAACCACAATATCTTGTATAATAGGACGTGCACGTCACAATTTTACCGCCATATGGAGGAAACGATATGAAGATCATCAAGCGAAACGGCGCGGAGGTCGTATTTGATATCGACAAGATCCGCACCGCCATTACCAAGGCAAACGAGGCAACGGAGGAAAAGCTCCGCATGACCCCCATGCAGATCGAGCGCATTGCGGAAAATGTGCGTATTTCCTGCGAGGGTATGGGCAGAAGCCCTTCTGTGGAGGAAATTCAGGATCTGGTGGAGAAAGCCATCATGGCACACGGCGCTTTTGAGGTGGCGAAGGCGTATATCACCTACCGCTACACCCGCAGCCTTTTGCGCCAGTCCAACACCACTGACGACCGCATCCTGACCCTCATCGAGAGCAACAACGAGGAAGTCAAGCAGGAAAATGCAAACAAGAACCCCACTATCAACGCGGTTCAGCGTGACTACATGGCGGGAGAGGTCAGCAAGGACATCACCAAGCGTATCCTGCTTCCGAAGGACATTGTCGATGCCCATGAGGCAGGCATCATCCACTTCCACGATGCGGACTACTATGCCCAGCACATGCACAACTGCGATCTGGTCAATCTGGAGGACATGCTGCAAAACGGCACGGTCATCTCCGGCACCATGATCGAAAAGCCCCATTCCTTCTCCACCGCCTGCAACATCGCCACCCAGATCATCGCGCAGGTGGCATCCAACCAGTACGGCGGTCAGTCCATCAGCCTGACCCATCTGGCACCTTTTGTGCAGGTCAGCCGTGAGAAGATCCGCAAGACGGTTACGAAGGAGCTGGAGACCTACGGCATCACGCCCGACGAGCAGACAGTCGCCAAGGTGGTGGAGGATCGCCTGCGTGAGGAGGTACGCAAGGGCGTGCAGACCATCCAGTATCAGGTCATCACCCTGATGACCACCAACGGTCAGGCACCCTTTATCACCGTCTTCATGTACCTGAACGAGGCAAGAAACGAGCAGGAGAAGAAGGATCTTGCCCTGATCATCGAGGAAATGCTTCTGCAGCGCATTGAGGGCGTCAAGAACGAGAAGGGCGCGTGGATCACCCCCGCATTCCCGAAGTTAATCTATGTTTTGGAAGAGGATAATGTGCGTCAGGGTACGCCCTACTGGGAGCTGACCCGTCTGGCGGCTCAATGTACCGCCAAGCGCATGGTGCCGGACTACATCTCCGAAAAGAAGATGCTGGAGCTGAAGGTGGATGCCAATGGCGAGGGTCATTGCTATACCTGCATGGGCTGCCGCTCCTTCCTGACCCCTTACGTGGACGAAAACGGCAAGCCCAAGTACTACGGTCGCTTCAATCAGGGTGTGGTTACCATCAACCTTGTGGATGTGGCTCTGTCCTCGGGGCGGGATATGGACAAGTTCTGGAAGATCTTTGACGAGCGTCTTGACCTCTGCTACCGGGGTCTGCTGTGCCGCCATGAAAGACTCAAGGGTACGCTTTCCGATGCCGCGCCGATCCTGTGGCAGTATGGCGCGCTGGCGCGCCTTGAAAAGGGCGAGAAGATCGACAAGCTCCTCTATGGTGGCTACTCCACCATCAGCCTCGGCTACGCGGGTCTTTACGAGTGCGTCAAGTACATGACCGGCAAGTCCCACACCGACGAGGCGGCGAAGCCCTTTGCTTTGCAGGTCATGCAGCACATGAACGATGCCTGTAAGGGCTGGAAGGCAAAGCACAGGATCGATTTCTCTCTCTACGGAACGCCGCTGGAGTCCACCACCTACAAGTTCGCAAAATGCCTGCAGCAGCGTTTCGGCATCATCCCCGGCATCACGGACAAGAGCTACATCACCAACTCCTACCACGTCCACGTCACCGAGGAGATCGATGCCTTCACCAAGCTGCGCTTTGAGGCGGAGTTCCAGCAGCTGTCCCCCGGCGGCGCGATCAGCTATGTGGAAGTGCCGAATATGCAGCAGAACATCGATGCGGTTCTGGAGCTGATGCAGTTCATCTACGAAAACATCATGTACGCCGAGCTGAATACCAAGTCGGATTACTGCCAGTGCTGCGGCTACAACGGCGAAATTCAGATTCAGGAGGACGACGGCAAGCTTATTTGGGTCTGCCCCCAGTGCGGCAACACGGACCAGAGCAAGATGAACGTCGCCCGCCGTACCTGCGGCTATATTGGCACTCAGTATTGGAATCAGGGTCGCACCCAAGAGATCAAGGATCGGGTACTGCATTTGTAAAAAAGACAAGGGCGTGCTGTTTGGCACGCCCTTTGAAATATGATAGGAAACATCACAAATGACACATGTCATTGCGAGGAACCGACGCAAGTCGGTGACGTGGCAATCTCCTGCTGCTGCGTACCGAGCTGTAACCTCGTACCGGGAGATCGCCACAGCCCTATCGGGCTTCGCGATGACACAGAAAAACTGGAAAGAAAAACGAGCGAACCGAAACCGGTCCGCTCGTTGTATTTATCAGACGATACCCTGAGCGGTCATGGCGTCCACGACCTTCAGGAAGCCGGCGATGTTCGCGCCGACCACATAGTTGCCTGCGAAGCCGTACTCCTTGGCAGCGGCATCCAGATTGTGGAAAATGTTGACCATGATGGTCTTGAGCTTGGCATCCACTTCCTCGAAGCTCCAGCTCAGACGCTCGGAGTTCTGGCTCATTTCCAGCGCGGAGGTGGCAACGCCGCCGGCGTTTGCTGCCTTGCCGGGGCAGAACAGCAGTCCGCTCTCCTGCAGGTACTTGGTGGCGTCCAAGGTGGTGGGCATATTTGCGCCCTCGGCAACTGCCATGCAGCCGTTTGCCACCAGCAGCTTTGCATCCTCCAGCAGCAGCTCATTCTGGGTGGCACAGGGCAGCGCAATGTCGCACTTGACGCTCCAGACGCCCTTGCCCTCGTGATAGACGGAGTTGGGACGTGCCTTTGCGTACTCGGTCAGTCTTGCGCGCTTGACCTGCTTGACTTCGATCAATGTTGCCACATCGATGCCGTCAGGATCGTAGATCCAGCCGGTGGAATCGGAGCAGGTCACAGGCTTTGCGCCCAGCTGCCATGCCTTCTCGATGGCGTAGGTGGCAACATTGCCCGCGCCGGAAACGGCGATGACCTTGCCCTCGATGGAGTGACCGTTGCACTTGAGCATCTCATCAGTCAGGTACAGCAGACCGTAGCCGGTGGCTTCGCGGCGCGCCAAAGAGCCGCCGTAGGAAAGACCCTTGCCGGTGAACACGCCTTCATAAACATCCCGGATGCGCTTGTACTGACCGTACATGAAGCCGATCTCCCGGGCACCCACACCGATGTCACCGGCGGGTACGTCGGTGTCCGCGCCGATGTACTTGTAAAGCTCGTTCATCAAGCTCTGGCAGAATGCCATGATCTCCCGGTCGGACTTACCCTTGGGGTCAAAGTCAGAGCCGCCCTTGCCGCCGCCGATGGGAAGACCCGTCAGGCTGTTCTTGAAGGTCTGCTCGAAGGCGAGGAACTTCATAATGGAGAGATTGACGCTGGGGTGGAAACGCATACCGCCCTTGTAAGGACCGATGGCGGAGTTGAACTGGATGCGGTAGGCGTTGTTGACCTGCACCTGACCCTTGTCATCCACCCAAGGAACGCGGAACAGAATGCAGCGCTCGGGGGTGGTCAGCCGCTCCAGCAGGGCATCCCGGCGGTATTTATCCTCGTGCTTTTCAATGGCGGGACGCAGGGACTCCAGCACTTCCTTCACAGCCTGATGGAACTCAGCCTGACCGGGATTCTGGGTGATCACCCGCTCCAGTACTTCATCAACATAACTCATAATGATTTCCTCCAATCGAAGAATAAAATGGATGGGCTTATTTTAGCACAGCGATTTTGTAAATGCAATAGGATTGTTGCTGTATAGAAAACAAAAATCTTCCACAGGAAGAAAAAGTCTCCCTTTACACAAGGGAGACCTTCTTTCCGCTGACTTGGTACATTTGCTCGTCGGAGATTTTGACCGTCACCTTCAGGTGCTTGGAAAACAGCACCGAAAGGTCATCCTCGTGCATCAGACCCACGGAAACCTTGCTTGCGCCGCCCTCGTGATGGTGGTCGATCTGGGCGCGGCTCATGCCGTGGGCGACGGTCAGGATGCCGCCGGGTTTCAGAAGACCGGCGAGCCTTTCGATCAGCTTTTCCGGCTGGGGGAAATGGGGAAAGGCGTTGTAGACCACGATGCGGTCGAATTGCTTTTCAAATTCGTATTCCGTCACATCGCCGCACAGCACCGTCACCTGCGGGAATTTTTCTCTTGCGATGCGCACCATTTCCGGGGCAATGTCGATGGCGGTGACGCTTTTAACGCCCCGGCTCAGATAATCGGGAAACAGCACGCCTGTGCCGCAGGCAACGTCCAGAACGTCAACGCCCTCGTGGATGCCCCCGTTGTCGAGGATGGTCGCGATGACCTCCTCGTGGCGGATCATGTCCGCATCCCACAGGGGGGCGAGCCGGTCAAAAAAGGAGATCACGTCCTGCTTATTCATGAATTTGCTCCTTTTCATAGCGGCGGGGAATCAGGTGCGCCTTGGTCAGTGCGAATACCACCGTGGGCATCAGCACCAGCTGGATGGCGATGCCGGGGATGCCGGTGACCAAAGAGCCGGTCACCCACGCAAAGGGCGAAACGCCGGGATTGAAGATCAGGGCATTGGCAAAGCCGTAGACCGCGCGCCCCAAGAGCATGGCGCTGACCATGCTGATGTAAAGGTCGGCGACGGCGGACTTGGTGCGGACGTACTTCATCAAAAGACCCGTTGCGAAGCCGTACATGCAGCACTCCACCATCATGCCCGGCAGCATGGCTGCGGGAGGCATGCCGGTGACAAGGCTGGACAGCAGCGGCCCGAAAATACCGCAGACACCGCCGTAGGGCCAGCCGCAAATCAGACCGCACAGCAGCACCGGGATGTGCATGGGCAGGAAGATCTGACCGGCGTTGGGGATGGAGTGAAATGCCATGGGCAGCACCAGACACAGTGCCACGCACGCGGCGGTAAAGACCAGCTTTTTAACGGGTGTCAGTTTCATGATAGGTTCTCCTTTTTTGTTTGTTTTCCTCATTATAAAACCCTCTTAAATCAATTTGAAGCCCCCTGGGGGGATGAAATTTTCAAAAAAGCAAAAAATGTCCGCCTATAAAATGCACTTGAAATCCGTGAGCGGACATGGTAGAATAGTGCATATTCTGCAAAAGGAGAAAAATGCTTATGATTTCCAGAGAAATTTGTCAGCGTGTTCTGCAAAAGGCACTGTCCACCGGCGCGGATTACGCTGAGATTTTCGGTGAAAACACCACCAATCATGCCATCAACATGATCGCCAGCAAGGTCGATACCATCAAGGATACCGTCATCGCCGGTGTTGCGGTGCGGGTTTACAAGGGTATGCGCAGCGTCATGGCGACTACCGTGGATATGAGCGAGAGCGGTCTGCTCCGCTGCGCGGAAAAGGCTGCTGATGCCCTCGGTCAGGGGTCTGCTGCCATGGACATCGTGCTGCGGGAGCGGATCTTCGGTGACATCCATCCCGTGAAGATCGTTCCGTCCTCGGTGGGAAACGGCGCAAAGGTCGCCATTTTGAAGGATGGCTATTTTGCCGCCAAGGAATATGATCCTTCCATTGTGCAGGTCAGCGGTACGCTGCTGGACGTGGATCACAACATCCTCATCGCCAACTCCGAGGGTCTTTACACCCAAGATCGCCAGATCCGCACCCGCATCTCCATCAGCGCGGTCGCGGAAAAGGACGGCGAGACCCAGACCGGCTCTTTCAACCCCGGTCGCCGCATGGGTCTTGAGATGTTCGACTTTATTGATCCCAAGGCTGTGGGCGTCCGCGCCGCAAAGCAGGCTGTGACCATGGTCTCTGCCGGCTACTGCCCCGCAGGCGTTATGCCCGTCGCCATCGGCAACGGCTTCGGCGGCGTTATTTTCCACGAAGCCTGCGGTCACTCCCTTGAAGCATCCAGCGTTGCCTACGGCACCAGCCAGTTTGCCGGCAAGTTGGGTCAGAAGATCGCAAACGAAAAGGTCACCGCCATTGACGACGGCACCATCCCCGGCGCATGGGGTTCGATCAACATCGACGATGAGGGTACACCCTCCCAGTGCAACGTCCTCATCGAAAAGGGTGTGCTGAAGTCCTATATGATCGACAAGTTCAACGGCCGCCGTATGGGCATGGCTTCCACCGGCAACTCCCGCCGCCAGAGCTACGCCTACACCCCCACCTCCCGCATGACCAACACCTACATTGCAGAGGGTGAAGACGACAACGACGCCATCATCGCGTCCATGGAATACGGTCTTTTCGCCAAGGAAATGGGCGGCGGCTCTGTCAATCCCACCACCGGCGAGTTCAATTTCGCCGTCAACGAGGGCTACATCGTGAGAAACGGTGTCATCTGTGAGCCGGTTCGCGGCGCAAGCCTTGTGGGCAAGGGTTCGGATGTCATCATGAACATCGACATGGTGGGCAAGGATATGGACATGGGTCAGGGTATGTGCGGATCTTCCAGCGGCAGCGTTCCCACCAACGTGGGTCAGCCCATGATCCGCGTGTCCAGTATCACCGTCGGCGGCAGATAAGGAGGTAGATTTATGGATTATCAGTCTTTTAAGAAGGCGGTCATTGCCAAGTGCGAGGCACTGGGCATCGCCGAATATGAGCTTTACTATCAGGCTGGCACTTCTACCAGCATCGACACCTTCCGCCATGCCATCAACGAATTTTCCGCCTCCGAAGAGGGCGGCGTGTGTTTCCGCTGCATCGTTGACGGCAAGATGGGCTACGCCTCCACCGAGGATCTTTCCGAAGCGCAGGCAGCTGCGGTTGTGGAAAAGGCGGTCGACAACGCGAAAACCCTCGAATCCGAAGAAGCGGTGTTCCTCTGCGAGGGTGGTCAGGAATATGAAACCGTGGATCGCGCCGGCTATGCGCTGCCCTCCACCGACGAGCTGATCGCAACGGCACTGGCTGTGGAGCAGAAGCTCTACGACGCCGATCCTATGGTCATCGACGGCACGCAGGTCAATGTCCTGACCGGCAGCGGCGAGACTGCTATCTATAACTCCAAGGGTCTGGATCTCTATGAGTCCAATGCCTATTCCGGCATGGTCGCCGTGGCGGTGGTCACCAACGGCACGGAGATGTCCAACGACTACCAGATCAAGATCGGGAAGCTTAGCGAGCTGGATACCGATGCCATGGTCAAGAAGGCTGTGGATACCGCAAAGCAGAAGCTGGGCGGCGACGTTGCGCCTACGGCGGTCTGCCCCGTGGTGTTCAGCCCTGATGCCATGTGCAGCTTGCTCAGCGTGTTCTCCTCTATCTTCTCCTCCGAAGCGGCACAGAAGGGTCTGAGCAAGCTGGCTGACAAGGAAGGCAGCAAGATCGCATCCGACATCGTGACGCTGGTGGATGATCCGTTCCACAAGGAGAATGCCTTCCCCTCCGTCTTTGACGCAGAGGGCTGCCCCACCCACAAGAAGAGCGTCATCGAAAACGGCGTGCTGAAGACCCTGCTGTATAACCTGAAGACTGCTGCCGTGGCGGGCAAGAAGACCACCGGCAACGCAGCCAAGGGCGGCTACGATTCTCCCGTGGGCGTGCGTCCCTTTACCATGTACCTCGCCGGCGGCGACTGCACCGAAGCAGAGCTGCTGCAGAAGGCAGGTGAGGGTGTGTATATCAACGACCTGAGCGGTCTGCACGCAGGCGCAAATCCCATCTCCGGCGATTTCTCCCTGCAGAGTGCCGGCTTCCTGATCCGCGGTGGCGAGAAGACGGACTTCGTCAAGTCCTTTACCGTGGCGGGCAACTTCTATGATCTGCTGAACAAGATCACAGCGGTTGCCGACAATGTCACCCTGCCCAGCCCCTTCGGTTCTACCACCTTCGGCGCACCCAGCGTGCTGGTGGAAGACCTCTCCATCGCAGGCAAGTAAAAAACGATCCGACCCCTCTCCCAAGGGGTCGGATTTTTGCAGGGCGCAGCTTTGTGAATTGCATCTTGCATATGTGAGCTGTTTGTGGTAAAATAATTTGAATGACACCTATTTGACTGCAAGGCGTCTGCAAAAAGGATGCCCTTTGACGAAAAGCGACATGGAAAGATAGGAGCAATCGGTATGTACGCAGGTTTTTTCAAGAGAATAATCGATTTTCTGCTGGCACTGACCGCGCTTTGTATTTTGTCACCCGTTTTGGTGATTTTGATGATCGTGGGTGCCATCGCTATGGGGGGGAATCCCTTTTTTACCCAGCTGCGCCCCGGCAGGATCGACAAAAAAACCGGCAAAGAGCGCATTTTCAAGCTGGTGAAGTTCCGCACCATGAGCAACAAAAAGGATGCCCACGGCAATCTGCTGCCGGATAAGGATCGCCTGAACAAGTACGGCCGCATCCTGCGCTCTACCTCACTGGACGAGCTGCCGGAGCTTTGGAACATTCTGATCGGTGATATGAGTTTGATCGGACCCCGCCCGCTCCTGCCGGAATATCTCCCGTGGTACACGGAGGAAGAAAGACACAGACACGATGTAAGACCCGGCTTAACAGGACTTGCCCAAGTCCATGGAAGAAACAATGTGGCGTGGGAGAGAAGATTTCAGTTGGATGTGGAATATGTGAGAAACATTTCCTTCATCAACGATGTGAAAATTATTTTGCTGACCATAAAAAAAGTGCTGGCAAAAAGTGATGTATCGGAAGATACCAGTCAATCAGAAGGAAATTTTGCTGAAATTCGCAGGAAACAGCAAGAACAAAATGAGGATATGAATCATGGAGCATAATTTTTTAATTTTAAGCTGCGGCACAAGAAATAAGGTAGTACAGTATTTCAAAGAAACCTTTTCCGGCAGAGGCACCATCGTATGCACCGATTGCAACAATCTCGCGCCGGCGCTGTATGATGCAGACAAATATTACATTGTTCCGAGAATGACCGAACCGGGCTATCTGGATGTGATTCTGGATATTTGCAGGAAAGAAAAAATTTCCGGCGTTCTGAGCCTGATCGATCCGGAACTGAGCTTGCTGGCAGAAAATGCAGATAAATTTGCAGAAGTCGGAACAACCGTGATCGGTTCTTCCTATGAGCTTTGCGAAATGTCCTTGGATAAAATGCAGATGTATCAGTGGCTGTCAGAGCATGGCTACAGCTGCGCAAAGTCGTATATGGACAAGGACGAATTTTGCCGCGATGTGGAAGCAGGGTTGATTTCCTACCCTGTGTTCGTCAAGCCTGCCAAGGGCAGCGCCAGTGTCGCCATTTCCAAGGTGTACGATCAGGAAACCTTGGAGCTGCTCTTTGCCCACAGTGATGAATTGATGATTCAGGAGTTTCTGGACGGGCAGGAGATCGGCGCAGATGTGTATATCGATACGCTCAGCGGCGAGGTCATCTCGATTTTCACGAAAAAGAAGCTGGTAATGCGTGCAGGCGAAACGGACAAGTCTGTTTCCTTTAAGGATGAGAAGCTGTTCGCCCTGATCGAACGCTTTGTAAAGCAGGCAGGGTATCGCGGTCAGATCGACATTGATATTTTCGAGGTCAATGGGGAGTATTACATCTCCGAAGTCAATCCGCGGTTCGGCGGCGGTTATCCCCATGCATATGCCTGCGGATGCAACCATATGATGTTCATTTGGAATAATCTCAACGGCGAAGCAAATACGAAAAACATCGGAGCGTATGACGACGGTGTTTATATGATGAAATACAACGAGCTCATGGTGAGAAAATGATAGCGGATAAAAGATTGAAGCTTATCAAGAGCGAAAACGGAATGAACTATTACCTGTTTCAGCCATCGTTGTTTTCGCTTTATTATAACGATAAGGGGTTCAGACACGAGGAAGAACCGCCGCACCGCTTTTCTTTGTCGCACAAGCTGCACATGATGTGGTATTTGCTTTCCGTTCGTGGGGGATACTCCATTCTTTATCTGGAAAAGGACGGAGAAATGATCTCCTATATCGTTTTTGTGAAAGCCAATAACAGGATCATCAGAAATTGTGAGAAAAACGATTATTATACGATTTTTCTGTGGACGTACCCCGAGCATAGAGGAAAAGGCATCGCAACGCTGATGTCAAGGGCGATGCTGCAGGATCTGCAGCTGAATTACAAGCACTTCTATAAAACCATCAACAAGGATAACGTATCTTCTATCAGAGTAGCCGAAAAGTGCGGCTTTTCTGTGGAAAGCGAATGTGTGAAGACAAAATTGCTGCACACAATTCAAAGAGTTCCCAACGGGACACAATTACTGTATTCTTATTCTGCGAAATAAACGGCACGCAGAAAAAAGCAGTACTGTCTTCTGCGGGCAAGGCGAAAGAGGAAAGACATATGCGAAACATTTTGTTTTTAACGCTCAGCAATGTTGCTGACATTGATGCAAGCGGTATTTATCAGGATCTGTTAAGAACGTTTGCAAAAAAAGGACATAAAGTATATGTTGTTTCTCCTACCGAACGCAGAAATCAAGAAAAGACGCATTTGATCGAGAAAGAAAATGCGGTGATTTTACGGGTTCAAACCGGCAATATTCAAAAGACAAACCTGATTGAAAAAGGCATCGCAACGGTTTTGCTTGAGTCACAGTATATTTCTGCGATCAAAAAATATTTTGCGGACGTAAAATTCGATTTGGTGTTGTATTCCACCCCCCCCATCACCTTGGCGGGTGCGGTGCAGTACATTAAAAAGCGCGACAGAGCGAAGACCTATTTGCTGCTGAAGGATATTTTTCCGCAAAATGCGGTGGATATTGGGGTCATGCGCAAGACCGGCTTGAAGGGCTTGCTTTACCGATATTTCCGGGCGAAGGAAAAGAAGCTGTACGCGCTTTCGGATCATATCGGCTGCATGAGTCCGGCGAATGCAGCGTTTATTTTACGACACAATCCGCAGATTCCTGCCGGGAAGGTTGAGGTATGCCCGAACTGCATCGAGCCTGTTGACATGTCCGTATCCCCCGAGGAACGCCTTGCAATCCGGGAAAAGTACGGCATCCCGCTGGACAAAAAGGTGTTTGTCTATGGCGGCAATCTGGGAAAACCCCAAGGTGTTCCTTTCCTGATGGATTGCCTGCGCGCCCAGAAGGACAATGCTGATGTATTTTTCCTGATCGTGGGCGACGGAACGGAATACGGCAAGCTGGAACGCTTTTTTGAAACCGAAAAAGCGGAAAACAGAAAGCTTCTGCGTTCGCTTCCGAAGGCGGAATATGACCTCCTTGTCGCTGCCTGCGACGTGGGTCTGATTTTCCTCGATCACCGCTTCACCATTCCCAATTTCCCCTCACGGCTGCTTGCCTATATGCAGGCGGGCATCCCCGTTCTGGCAGCCACCGATCCCAATACCGACATCGGCAAGGTGATCGTGGAGGGCGGCTTCGGTTGGTGGTGTGAGAGCAACGAGGTGCAGGGGTTCTGCGGGGTGGTGCAGCAGGCGTGCGACGCTGACCATGCCGCCATGAAGGCATCCGCCCGGACGTACCTGCAGGAACATTATGATGTGGAGAAAAACTGGCATAAAATCATAGATCACACGTAATAAAAAGTACAATCCCCCGGCTTGACCGGGGGATTTTTCATGGAATAAGGACGGGCTGTGACGAATACGGTAGACCGGAGGTGGGATTTTTGATTCCTGCGATATGGCTGGTACTGAGCGGTCTGCTTTATTCCCTGCAGCTGTCTTCCGGCAGCTTTCCAAAGCCCTTGAGCGCAAAAGAGGAGCAACACTATCTCCAGCTTGCCGCCAAGGGCGATCTGGAGGCACGCAACATTTTGGTGGAGCGCAATCTGCGCCTTGTGGCGCACATTATGAAAAAATACTATGCCCAGACCTCGGATCAGGAGGATCTGATCTCCATCGGCACCATCGGTCTGATCAAGGGCATCACGACCTTTGACGCTTCCAAGGGCGCGCGACTTGCCACCTATGCCGCCCGCTGCGTGGAAAATGCTATCTATACCTGAATGAAACATCACACTCCTTTCACGTGCCAAATTAAAATTTACGGTATCCTCCGCACCACGGAGGACGATGTGAACATCATCGTCCCCTGTGGTGTCGTTGTGTTTAACGGCAATAAAACTAACAATCTTCTTTATCAGTTCAATTGTCTGTTCGTAGGTAGCAATTTCCATCAAGCGAGGGAATGTAGCAATCGAGGATTTGATTTGCTCAATCTGTTCAAGCGAATAAGCCTCAGACTCAATTTGCTCGTTAAGCACCGCTATTCTACCACTGAGGTCGTTTTTCTTATCCTGCAAGGCATGAATATCGTCCCAAATTAATTGCTTGTCGTCGGCAGTTAAACCGCCGTCTCGCAAGTTCTCCATTTGTACGGCAATACCCGACTTGATTTTATCAAGTTCCTTTTCTAGACCCTTGATTTCTTTCAGTTCTTCCCGATTTGCTTTCAGCAGTTCTTCACGGAGATTCTGCAACTGTACATAGTAGGGGTCGTCGGGACAGTTCATATGTGCAATGGTATCAATTACCATAGCATCTAAAGCATTGCCGTCTATATCTTCGCTTGAACACCCTAACCTATCTTCCATTCGTTTGCGACAGCGATAATTAAATCGTAGGTCGCCCGATTTGGTGTAGCGGTTTGAGTGTGTTCTGACATTCATTCGCTCACCGCAAACGGGGCACCGCACCAAACCGCTGAGAACAGACTTGGAGGTCTGCTTGGGACGGTCGTACTTGTCAACATTCTGTTTGAGCAGTTTCTGTACCCGTATCCAGTCAAAACCGCTTACAATGCCCTTGTGCTCACCTACGGCGACAATCCACTCGCTGATGGGTTTGGTTTCGGTTGTTTGTCTAAATTGGGGGTCAAGCAATGTTGAGGTGTCTTTCTTTTCTTTCTTCTGGTCCGTTTTGTTGTAGACCATTAAGCCGTGCTTGCCGTCAAACTCGCTTTCTTCGGCATAGATTGTTTCGCAGAACTCCAAGAAATAAGCAAGAGAGTCCTTGTCGGCAATGCAATACACAGGGTTGCGGAGAATGGTTTTGACGCTCGTCCTTGTGTGCTTTTTGCCGTTTCGGGTGAGTATGCCTTTGCTGTTAAGATAATCACGAACGGCATTCATTGACTTGGTGTCAAGATACATGCGGTAAATCTCTTTAACTATCTGCAGCTCACTCTCCACAGGTGCTAAATGGTTTTTGGTCCTCCTCTTTCCCCGAATGTTGATGTTCTCTTTCTTGGACTCGAAACCTAACGGAGTGTTGCCACCGAGCCAACGACCTTCTTTTGCCAGTTCGTGCAGATTATCAGAAATACGTTCGGCGATAATATCTCGCTCGAACTCGCTGATGACAGACAACAATTTGAGAATCAAGGTGGACTCTGCGGAAAGGTTTGTAATTTTGCCCGAACAGGCAATAAAGGTTACACCGCGCTTTTCCAGTAATTCAATGAGTGCCATCATATCATTGGTGTTACGACACACACGGTCCACCTTATAGCAAAGCAGACACTGGTAGTTGTCAATGTTTCGAATGAGTCGTGTAAACTCCTTGCGGTCAGCATAGAAGCCCGACAAGCCCTCGTCCATAAAAATATCGGTGTTCTGGTCGGTGGATTTGACATCGAATTGAGAGTAGATATGCGCACGGCACTTTTCAATCTGTGATTGAATACTGTCGCCCTTATCGGTCAACTTTGATTTACGAACATATATAGCAAACTTTTTCTCCATGTGTTTAACCTCCTATATTATTTATATTTTCTCATGGAAACGGATATTTTGCAAGGCTTATTAGAATGGTAAGTCGTCAAGTGGGTCTGCATATTGATTGGCAGAGAAATTGACATACATACCAATGAGTTTGTTGCAGCGCTCCTGTTGCAGGTAGACACAGGAAATTGGCACACCCTTTTCGTAGGCGTCCTCTATGAGCCCGTAGTTAGGGTTAAGGTGTAAATGTGTTTCGGGGTCGGTATACTCAAAGACCATAATATTGACGTAGTAGGAACGGTCTACATCCTCAACTTTCAATCCAAAGGTTAAGTAACCCTTTTCCTCGTTATACCAAATGTTTTGGATATAACCGCCTAAAAACTTGTTCTTGGTGCCTCTTTTGGCATTGTTAATTGTTACTGGTTTCATATAAAAACCACCTTTCGTTAATATTGTAAATAAACCTACTAATACATTTTTTTCAAAATGTCAAGAAAAGAAGATAATAATTATTAACCTATTTACGAAAGTATCTTTTACCTATGTTTAAGACAATTAGCCTATTATCTTACTATAAGGTAGATAGCAATTAACTTTATATAAGTTATTAATATTAATATCTTAAGTAAGTATATTAATTAATAACTTATAGGACGGAAATCACTTTTTACTCGATAGGTACGCGGCACACAAATCGCTTCTTTGCTCGCCATGGCCGAGTGCTTTAAGGGTTGCCCCCTTGCCGTGCGCCTTGCAGTGCTCCTCGGCCCATAATTTGCGAATTGAGTGAGTGCCGCTCTTGGTTCGCCCGTCGGGGGTGGTTATGTGCAGTTTCTCACAGCGGCGGCGGAGATACTTGTTGACCGAGTCCTTTTTGACCCCGAAGACCTTGTCCTGCGGATTCTTCCCCTTGATACACTCTCGGAGCAGTTTGGCGGTCTGCTCGTCCATAGGAAGAACTCTCGACCTGGACCCCTTGTCTTTGAAAACGAGTATCTCGCCCTTTTGAAAGTCTATATGACGGACTTCCAGCCGTTCCAAGGTGTTTACCCTTACCCCTGTCGCATAAGCGAATTTGAGGGCATTCAGGCTCGCAGAGGGACGTGGTGCATCCAGTATTCGTTCCATTTCTTCTTTGGTGAATGAATACTGTTTGATTGTGTCGGTGTTCTGCACCTTGCTCTCGTCAATGGTTACGGAGTAATCGACCCTAGCCCCGTATGCTCTTAAAACACACTTTTCCAGTTTTGCAAGGTAACTGCGATAAGTGCGTGCCGTTTCGGAACTGACTCCAGACTCTAGCTTTGTGTCTATGAAGCGCTGACACATAACGGGGGTGATGTCGGCAACCCGTTTGATGTGGTACTCCGAACGGATGAAGCCTGCAAAGTCGTGGGAGAATTCGTTGAGCGCCTTTTTGGCGGCGAGCGACTTCACGATGTGGGAATTGTCCGACTGCTTGTCGGCCTTGTCGCTGTGCTTGTCAAAGTGAGGGACGAACACAGTTGCTGAATATAATTGGTAAAATAAACTCTTTGACATTCGTTTTTGTCTCCTTTCTGAAAGAATAGTCCGCTTTGTCGGGCGAACTGTGGGCGTCTGTCTTACATCCGCCCTGTGTCCGCCCGTTAAAGCGGACTTGAGTAAGCGGAGTTTTAGGGTGGTCGCCAATGCGAGCACCCTAAAAAATATCGTTATCGTTCAGTCAAAAGGCGACGGTGCCGAGGCACCCTCTACCCCAAAACAGCGGTATCGTGCCGCCGATAAACCGACTGCCGTCGGTCGTGCTCAACCAATCGCCCACGATACCCTCACTAGATAAAAGATATACGCATAAGACTTTCTACAACTGAATATCTTTTCACAGGGGGCTAATTTATGGCTTTTAAAGCGGTCATACATTACCCGAACAGCGAAGAAGATAGGTCAAAGTTGATAGAAGACATGGCTATTTACAGGATAATGATTATGCGCGAATACCTCTCTAAACTCGAAACCAGTTCGGGTAACAAAATCAAGATTGTTGATGAATTACTTAAGGAAAAGCAATGAAAATCGGTGGTGCTTTGTTGCACCACCGATTTTTCTTATGGGATAAAGTGAATGTCTTTGAGTTTATGATACTTTTCTTTCGGGATAATGTTCACACTATGCTCCCATCGTTCAATTTGCCGACGGGTAACACCCAACTGCTCACCGAGGTCGCATTGACGCAAATGCAACTCCTTTCGTCGTTGCTTGATGAATACAGAGTAGGGGTAGTCAATGAACTGCAGGTATTCATCCATTAACAAATGCCTGTCCACATTGAGTGCCTCAGATATGCGGATAATCACATCATAGGGGCAATCAAGTTGGTTGTTCTCATATCGTATCATAGTTACCCTGTCAATGCCGATAAGGTTTGCAAGGTCGTTGCCAAACAGATTCCTTTTCTTTCGGTAAAAAGCAATCTTCTCACCGATAGTGGCATCGTCGCTGATAGTTCGCAAGGGATAAACAAAGTGGAGCATTGGTTTTCCGCTATTATCAAAGACCACGAAAGAAGTTTCATTGAGGTCAAAATAGCAAATGAGATCCTGATGTATTTCCGGGCGCAGAAAAAGTCCAGTCAGGATGTTTCGCTGTCGGATTACATCGAAACCGGCACGGACGGGGCGGCACTTTCCCTGATGGAGGTGGTTGCCGAGGAAGAGGATCTTTTCGAGTCGGTCTGCGCCCGTCAGCGCTCGGAGCAGGTACGCTGTGCGGTGGCGGAGCATCTGAAGGGGCGGGAAAAGCAGGTCATTCTCCTGCGTTACGGGTTAAACGGCAATCCGCCCCTGCGGCAGCGGGAGGTGGCAAAGCTTTTGGGCATCAGCCGCAGCTATGTATCACGCATCGAAACGAAGGCTCTGGGAAAGCTGCAGAAGGTCTTATCCGATAACGAATCGTAATTTCGGTTCTCCTTGGAAGCATTGACTATAGGCTGATCGGATTCTTTTGCTTTCGCTCTTTTTGAAACGGTTCCTCACAAAAAACAGATAAAAAGGGCGGCTAATAGCCGCCCCTACGATTAGAAACGCCACGATGGAGAGTGTAGGGCGGCCCCTTGGTGCCGCCATTACAATATCGATAGGTTTCATGGCGGGAGCAAGTGCCCGCCCTACAGTTTTGCTTTCAAACGGATCATCAGGATATACAGAAGGCTACTCAGCCGGTTGACCGCACGCAGAAGATCCTGCCGCGTGGCGCAGCCATCCCTGTCTGTGAAGGCTGTTACCGCTTTCAGCTCCGCGTCCCGTGCGGCGCAGCGGCAGAGGTTCAGCTGCGCCATTACCGCGCCGTCAGATGCTGACGGCATGAAGTGGGGCTGACCGTAAAACTCCTGCGGGCGGTGGCTGCGGCTGCGCTGCTCGTCGGATGTCAAGCCGCACAGCTTTTTGTCCGGGATCGGCTCGTTCAGCACCTCGCAGCGCAGGAGCAGCCGCACAAAGCTGAGGATCTCCTCAAGATCTTTTTGCAGGGAAGCAGGTGCAGTTAGTTGACATAATATCAGGTGAGCTTCCAGCGTATCGATCGCTCCGCGGAAAGCAATGCGGGGGTGGTTTTTGCACACCAAAACATCGCCGTTCAGGTGGGTCATATGCTCCGGCTTTTCCGTGACGAAGCCGCCTCCAAGCAGTTTATACTGCTCCGGGCGCGCCTGCTCAGCCGGCAGGATCGGGATCTTCTCCCGGGTCAGGAAATCCCGGGCAGCACTTGTGAGCTGATCGTTTTTTCCGAGGAAGAAGACCCGTTTACCGTCACGGTTGCGCAGATTTTCCCGGACATTTTGCTCCGTGTAGAGCATTATGCCTTGGTGTTAGAGCCGGTGCCGCGGCGATCCTTGGGCAGGATGGCATCCACCTCGGTATGGGGGCGGGCGATGACGTGGACGGAGACCAGCTCGCCCACCTTTTCGGCGGCTGCCGCGCCCGCATCGGTGGCAGCCTTGACCGCGCCCACGTCACCGCGAACCATGACGGTCACCAGACCGCCGCCCACCTGCTCCTTGCCGACCAGCTGCACGTTGGCGGATTTGACCATGGCGTCCGCCGCTTCGATCGCGCCGACGAGACCCTTTGTTTCAATCATTCCCAAAGAATTTGTGTCCATAAGTTACCATTTCCTTTCGTTTTTTGTTAAATTTACAACTTTTTATTCAAACGTTCCAGTAGCTTTTGTGTCAGCATTTCCACCAGCGCGGGGTCGACACCATGGGTCTGCACACTGTCTTCCGAACCCCACGCCACCCGCCGGATGTTCACAAGATCCAGCGGCGAGATATTGTTGGAGGACGAGCTGCCGCCCACCGCGCCGCAGCCGAGGGTCAGGGCGGGGAACAGTGCTGTGCTTTGTCCGATGCCGCCGAGAGCCGCCGGTGTGTTCACGAGAAAGCGGGAAACGGGGATCTGCAGCGCAAATTTTTCCACCGCCGCCCGGTCGTTTGCGTGCATGGCGAAGGTGTGTCCCGCGCCCTCGTGGCGCAGCACCTCAATGGCTTTTTGCAGGATCGCGTCCTCGCTTTCCATCACGAAAAATGCCAGCACGGGGCAGAGCTTTTCCATGGAGTAGGGGCGGGTCGGCCCTGCCTCCTGCTCCCGCGCGACCAGCACCTTCGTACCCTGCGGAACGGAAAAGCCCGCCTTTTCCGCCAGCACCGTGGCGGCTTTGCCTACGATGTCGGGATTCAGCGCGCCCGTGGGGCGGAACAGCAGCTTTGCCAGCTTTCCTGCCTCATCGGTTGACATAAAATAGAAGCCCTGTTTTGCCCCCTCCTGCCGCACCGCCGCCTCCATGGATGCTTCCACGATGATGCTCTGCTCCGAGGCGCAGACCGTGCCGAAGTCAAAGGTTTTCGACCTTGCGATGCAGGCAAGCGCATGGGAAACATCGGCGGAGTGGTGGATATAGGCAGGTCCGTTGCCCGCACCCACGCCGATGGCGGGCTTGCCTGACGAGTACGCCGCGCGTACCATGCCCGGCCCGCCGGTGGCGAGGATCAGGCTGATTTCCGGGGCACTCATCAGCTCCTGCGTGCCAGCCATCTGCGCCATGGAAAGGCAGCTGATGGATCCTGCCGGCGCGCCGGCTTCTTCCGCTGCCGCAGCTACGATCCGGGCAGCCCGCAGGGTGCATTCCATCGCCTTGGGATGGGGGGAAAAGACGATGGCATTGCCGGCTTTCAGGGCGATGATCGCCTTGTAGCAGACCGTTGAAGTGGGGTTGGTGCTGGGGACGATGGCGGCGATGACGCCCATGGGTACGCCGATCTCCCACAGCTGTTTTTCGGGGATCTTACGGAGCAGACCCACGGTTTTCATGCCCCGCACCGCTTCTGCCACGCGCCGGGATGCAAAGCGGTTTTTCTCGGTCTTGTCCTCTGCGTTGCCGAAGCCGGTCTCGCAGGCAGCCATCTGCGCCAGCTCCACGGCGGCTGCGGAGAATTTTTGGGCGATATTCTCCACGATCGCGTCAAGCTTTTCCTGAGAAAATGCCCCAAGACGCTCCTGCGCCGCCTTTGCCTGCCGGCACAGCAACCGGGCTTCCTGCCTTGAAGCTAAGTCCTTGTCAATTTCCATATTCACGCTCCTTTTAAGATGTTATTTCATGTCCGCTGCGGCGCAGCCGCCTCGCCTCTCCCTCTGGGAGAGCCAAGGGGATAGTGGTGTTATCGGGGCTGACGAGCCACCTCTGCCACCGCGGCGGAGAAGGCGGCGCAGGCTGCCGCGCAGGCACTTTGGGTGCCGGTGAGCAAGCCACCGCCGAAATTGGTTTCGCTGGGTGGTGCGTACAGTTTACATAACTTCACATCCGCTGCCTTCAGTGCCGCATCCATGGCATACATGCCCTCCAGCGGCGGCGCGATCAGGTACGCAATGGCACTGCCGGCGGGAACATCCGCTTCCTTTGCAAGAAACGTCCCCACGCTGCTGACCGTATGGGCAAGATACGGTACACCTGCCGTCTCGTCAAAGCCGATCCCCTTCAGCATATTCAGCACGGCATCCATGCCGCTGCGCACAGCGGCTGCCGTTTGCCCGGCAAGAATGCCGATGACCTCCCCCGCGTGGGGTGTGGATGCGTTGGCTGCGCCTGCGTAAAAGCTGCGGGCATACACCACCTCCACGTCAGCGGCTTTTGTCGCCGCATCAAGGGCAATATAGGTGGCATCGTCGCAGTCTGTTGTCAGCATCCCGAGGCAGGGATACCCCTTGGATGCGCCCAAGGATTGGGCAAGAGCCGGGTCTGTACCGGCAAGATACCGCACCGCCAGAACGTTCACGGGAATCATTGTGCCGCCTCCAGATGCAGCCCAACGCCGGACACCTTTTTCTTCAGGATCGTTTCGATCAGCTCTGCAATATACGCACCGGCTTCCGCCGCCGGTGTGCCGCCGTCGTGGATGTTGCTGACCACTGTGCGGCTGGATTCGGACACGCCCGTGTGGGGCTTGTAGGTGATATAGGCGGACATGCTCTTGTCCGTCACCAGACCCGGACGTTCGCCCACCAGCACGCATACCAGCTCACAGCCGGTGATGTCGCCGATGGCATCGCCCGCGCCCACACGGCAGTATTTGACGAAAATGTCCTTGCCCGTCTGGATGCCCCGCAGCTTCAGTCCGTCCTTGATCGCCGCCATGCAATCCATGGCGTTGGCACTGATGGCTGCGCTGGAAAGCCCGTCGCCTACCACGAGCTGCACCCGGGGCGGTGCGTCGATGACACCCTTGATGGCTTTGGCGTTGTGTTCGTCAAAGCAGCGACCCAGGTCGGGGCGGGTGAGGTATTCGTCTTTGTTGTCGCATTTTGTCTTGGTGGGGAGCAGGTCATGCTCCTTGGCAAAATCCGCTTCCAGCTCCGACCAGACCGCGTCCTGTGCCGCGGCGTGATCGGCACGAAAGCGCAGCATGGTCAGGGTCTTGTATCTCGCGCCGGCACGTCCCGAGCCAAGGCGGGCGGGGGTCTTTTCCTTCATGCGGCGGAATTTTTCCCCGTCGTGGGGCTTTTCCACAAGGTAGAGCTTGCGCAGATCCAGCTTCGTCACATCAGGCGCGAAATCCCCGTCGTGATATTCTTCCGGCTGGGGCTGCGGCTCTTTTTTCGTTGCCTTGTACTCACTTGCCTTGACTGTCGGCTGCGTACCCATGGAGCGCAAAAGCTCCTCCACCAGCAAGGACAGTTCTTGTTTGTTCATGGTTTTCCTCCTTGTTTGGCATCGTAGGGCGGGCACTTGCTCCCGCCGCAATCACGTTTCGATGTTGTAGTGGCGGCGCCAAGGAGCCGCCCTACGTTGGGAAACGGGACGGGAAACCTTTCCCCCACATGATGATACGTTCGTTCGTGATCGTAGGGGCGATTCGTGAATCGCCCGCCTTGCCCCCCGGCAATCATTTAGATTTGGGATTCGCTGCGCTCTGCAACACCCAGAGGGAGAGCCAAGGGAGATCACAGATAATCAAAACAGCAACGACGAGCCGTCGCCGGCTTTGGCTGTCAGCTTTCCCTTTTCCACGAAGCCCATTTTCTCCAGCCAACGCTGAAATTCCGGGATGGCGGTCTTGCCGGTGATCTCCCGCAGGGCGGCAGTTTCCCGGAAGCCGGTGGTCTGATAGTTGAGCATGATGTCGTCGCCGTGGGGGATGCCCATGAAATAGTTGCACCCTGCCATGGTCAGCAGCGCGGCGAGGTTTTCGATGTCGTTCTGGTCTGCCTTCATATGGTTGGTGTAGCAGCAGTCGCAGCCCATAGAGATACCCGTGAGCTTGCCCATGAAGTGATCCTCCAGACCGGCGCGGGTGACCTGCCGGGCATCGTACAAATATTCAGGTCCGATGAAGCCCACCACTGTGTTGACCAAGAAAGGCTGAAAATGCTTGGCAAAGCCGTAGCAGCGGGCTTCCATGGTCACCTGATCTGTGCCATGATGGGCGTTGGAGCTTAATTCCGAACCCTGACCCGTTTCAAAATACAGCACGTTTGGCCCTTCCGCTGTGCCGTCCCGCAGGAGCAGATCTCTTGCTTCTGCGATGGTTGCGGCATTGAAGCCAAAGGCGGCATTGCCCGCTTCGCTGCCGGCGATGGACTGGAAGATCAGGTCACAGGGCGCACCGGCACGTACAGCCTTCATCTGCGCCGTCACGTGGGCGAGAACGCAGATCTGGGTAGGAATGCACCAATGCTCCTTGATCTCCTGAAAGCGCCGCAGGATCTTGCCCACCTGCTCGGGGCTGTCGGTAACGGGGTTGAGTCCGATGACCGCGTCGCCCGCGCCGAAGCTCAAGCCCTCCAAAACCGATGCGGTGATCCCCTCCGGGTCATCTGTGGTGTGGTTCGGCTGCAGCCGGCAGGATAGCGTACCGGGAAGACCGATGGTGGTGTTGCAGTGGGCGGTGACGGTGATCTTATTGGCGCAGTAGATCAGGTCGAGATTGCTCATCAGCTTGGCGACTGCCGCCACCATTTCCGATGTCAAGCCCCGGCTGACGCGGCGGATGTCCGCGCCGGTGGTGGTTTCGCAGAGCAGCCATTCCCGAAATTCCGCGACTGTCTGGTTTCGGATGGCATTGTAGGTCGGTTCGTTTACGTCGTCCTGAATGATGCGGGTGACCTCGTCGGCTTCGTAGGGGACGGCGGGATGCTCCCGCAGGTCGCCCAATGTCAAGCCACTGAGCACCACCTTGGCGGCGACCCGCTCCTGCGCCGATTCGGCGGCGAGACCTGCCAGCTTATCGCCGCTTTTTTCCTCGTTTGCCTTGGCGAGAACTTGTTTGATGTCGGCAAAAGCGTAGGTTTTGCCGGCGAGTGTTGTTTTGAGAATCATCGGTTTTCCACGTCCTTTCTAGTCAGCCACAGTGCCACAGCCACAGCGGACACACCGCCTGCCAGCTTGCCCACGATCACCGCCGGCAGCATTTCGGGCGCGAAGCCTGCGGTGAAGCCCATATGATCGCCGAAGACGAAGGCGGCACTGACGGCGAAGGCGATGTTGACCACCTTGCCCCGGCTGTCCATTGACCCCATCATGTCAAAGGTGGCGATGGAGTTTGCAAGGCTTGCGATCAAGCCTGCCGCTGCGGTATCGTTGACGCCCAGCAGCTTTCCCAGCTTCAAAAGGGGCTTTTTCAGCAGCTTTGTGATCACGTATACCAAGGGAAACGCACCCGCCAGCACGATGGCGATGGCACCCACGGTCTCAAAGCCGTCGGACAGGGGCGCAAGTCCCGGAATGACCGTAAAGCCCGTCAGCTCCTCCACAATGGCGGCTGCAAGTCCTGCGGTGATCAGGGCAAGGATCCCTTTTCCAAACCAGCCGAAGCCCCGGATCATGCCCTTTTCCCATTTCCACAGCCCCAGCGCGATGAGCAGTGCGATCAGCACGATGGGAATGAGATTTTTGAGTACCATCATCACGGGAAAGCCTGCGGTCAAGCCGCCGGCGAGGATGCCCAGCGGGATGGTGACGATGCCGCAGAGGATGCCCTTTGCCAAGAAGGGGCGATCCTCCTCCCGCAAAATGCCCATGGCGACGGGGATGGTGAACACGATGGTCGCGCCCAGCATGGAGCCGGTGATGACACCGCCCAGCAGTGCTGCCTGTGAATCGTTCGTCAGCTCTTGCGCCAACGCGCCGCCGCCCATGTCGCAGGCTAAGATCGTGCCGGCGAACATCGCCGCATCCGCGCCCAAAAAGTTGAAAACCGGCACGACCACCGGGCGCAGCAGCTTTGCCAGCACCGGCGCAAGGCAGATGATGCCGATCATCGCCATCGCCAGCGCACCCATGGCAAGAATGCCGTTTTCAAATTCCTTGCCGATGCCGAAGCGGTTTCCAAAGATCCGATCCAGCGCGCCCAGTGCGGCAAAGACCGCCATAACGGCGATCAGGATTTCATGGACGCTCATAGCTTCCCTCCGGGTCGAGGATCGCCACCACAGCAGCATCGATGGGCGCGTCCATGCAGTAGCGGGATGCCACTGTGCCGGTGATCAAAAGCACATGATCACCCACACCTGCGCCCACCTGATCGGCAGCTACCATCTGTTCCTGCCCGACCTTGACCACCAAAAAGGTCTGCCCCTGCAGGCAGGCTGCCTTTCTTGTTGCCCATACCGAGCCGGAAACAACTCCAATTTTCATGTTTGTCCCTCCAAAATTTCCTTTGCCAGCGGTGTCAGCACCGCCCCGGGGGCAGGCTTTTGCCCTGCGGCGCGCAGCTCCCGCGCCTGCTTTGCGGTGATGAGCCGCTTTTGCCCGCCGTCCGTGAAGACCACGCCCCAGTTTTTCAGCTCCCGCTGCGCCGCGGCAAGGGAAGCGGAAAGGGCGCGGTTTTTCGGCGAAGCCGGCAAGCCGGGGGTGTATAAAAACACCGGCAGTCCCTCGGAAAGTGCCTGCAAAACCGCTTCGTTTTGAAATTGCAGCAGCTCCGAAAGACGCATCGAGCCGATGACCACCGCATCGTAAGGCGGGGTCTGGGTGTATTCATAGCCCAGCTGCAGCGGCGGCGCAGTACCGACGAGAAGCGCCCGACTCATGGCAAGATCCTCCCCAGATCGCCGTTTCGGAAGCCGCAGGCATTGGCTTCGTCGTAGTCAAGATGCACCGCGGCGCAAAAATTGGGATGCACCCGTACCACCATGTCTTCAAACACGCAGGGGCGGGCGGTGTAGGTCTGAAAACGCACTACCTGTCCGTCCTTTACGGCGAAATTCTCCGCCTCTGCCGGTGACAGATGGATGTGCCGGTGGGCGACGATCAGCCCCCGGGGCAGGTCCACCCGTCCCAAAGGTCCGAGAAGAGAAATGCCCGGGGTATTTTCTGTCTCGCCGGACAGCCGGACGGGCGGGGTGATGCCCAGCGTGCGCCCATCGGTCAGGGAGATCTCCACCTGCCCTTCCTTGCGCTCAGGACCCAGCACCGCAACATTCTGAAATTCGCCCTTTGACCCAAGAACGGTGACCCGCTCCTTTGCAAGGAACTGTCCCGGCTGGGACAGAGGACGACTGGGTGTCAGTCGATGACCGAAAAGCTTTTTCGCCTGCTCCTCGGTAACGTGGACGTGCCGCCCCGATGCTTCGATTTCGATAAATAACCGCCCCATGACCGCTTCGGTCAGGGCGTGAATCGGATCATGCTCCACTGTGTTCTCCTTCCTTTTCCAGAATCAAGGTTTTGATGACCAGCGGAAAGGCAGGTCCTACTGCCGTTCCGATGTCCAGATAATCCCCATCCCGCAGCTGCACCCGGTCGATGCAAAGGCAGGGCGCATCCGGCGCGCAAAGACTGATCGCCTGACCCAGTGCCTTTGCCGCATCCTGCTCCAGCGCGACCATGATGGGCGGCGGCAGCCGGGAAAGCCCCATCGCCAGCTGTTTGAGCTGTTGATAACCGGGCGCGTGCAGTCCCTGCAGGAAAAGCACCGGCGGGCGGTCGTAATCGGACAGAGAAATCTGAGAAAGGGTGTCCGCCGTCGCTACCGCCACGGGGCAGTTTTTGATGGGAAGTGCCATATTTTTGCAAAATACCGTACTGCCGGACAGCTGGGTGCTGTGGCAGCCTGCGCCGATGACGGTGGCGCGGATGGTCTCGCTGCCAAGGCGATATTTCCCTTGGCACAAGCGGCTGTTGCGGATGCATTTTCCCAAGATCGGACCCATGTCGCCATAGAGGAAGGGAGCTTTTTCCGTTTCAATGCAATCTGCCACACCGCCGGAAAAGGAGATCACCGCTTTCTGCACGCGACAGCCGGGCTGCGCGCCCAGCTCCTTGGTGCGAAGCTGTTGCAGAAGGGGCGTTTCTTCCCGCAAGCCTGCCGCCATTTCAAGGGCTTGCACCAGCGTTTCAGCGATGGGAAAAAGCGCGGCGGGGGTGACGGTGTCTCCCTCCGAAAAAGGGCAAAGTCCATCGAGCACCGGCGAAATGTAGGTGATGCGCCCCTGTTCCGTCAGCTTGATCAGCCTGCCGCCGACGTTCAGGCAGTCGGTGCAGGTGATTTTTCCCTTTTCGATCAGAGCCAGATTGGACGTGCCGCCGCCGATGTCCATGTGAAAAACCGTCTCGCCCGTCCGGGCGGAATACTCCACCGCCCCCGCACCCCGGGCGGCAAGGACACTTTCCAAGGCAGGACCTGCGGTGGCGACCACAAATTCTCCCGCGTAGTCGCTTAAGGAGGACAGCACCGCCTCCGCGTTTTCCTTCCGGGAGGTCTCGCCGGTGATGATCACCGCGCCGGTATCCACATCGCCGCGGGAAATGCCGGCGTTTTGATATTCCTGCTCCACAAGCGCACGTATCTTTTCACCGTCAACAAGGTTTCCCTCCACCAAGGGCGTGAAATGGACGGGGCTTCGGTAGAGAATTTCGCGCCCCGTGATCTGCACATCCGGCACGGAAAAATCCGATGCCCGGTTCTGCACCTGCAGCCGGGACACCACCAGCTGCGTGGAGGTCGTACCCACATCCAACCCAACACTTGTCAGGCTCTTATCCAATGCCGGATGCCTCCTTCAGGATCTGCGCCAGCAGCTCCCTTGTGACCGGCGTGGGATTTGTTTCGCAGCAGGGGTCTGCCAGTGCTGCGGTGATAAGCCCGTCCTGCTTTTGCCGAAGCACCGTGGGATCGACGCCTGCGGCGGCGAGGGTGGCGGGCAGCTTCAGCTGGGTGCGCAGACGGATCAAGCCGTTTTTCAGGTTGCGGCTCGCCATGGCATCGCTGCTGCCGCCGATGCCCGCTGCCCGGGAGAGGGCTGCATACCGGGCGGAAGAGACGTTGTTTCCGATCACCGCCGGCAGCAAAATGGCATTGAGCCGTCCGTGGGGCAGGTGGAACGCACCGCCCAGCGCGTGAGAGAGCGCGTGGCAAACGCCCAAGCCCGCGTGGGTGAAGGCAAGCCCCGCCATGGTGGATGCGGTGTGGATCTTCTTTCGCGCCGTCAGATCCCCTGCAAAAGAGTCGCTCAAATTCCAATAGACCGTCTGAAATGCCTGCAGCGCAAGCATATCGGAAAAACCGTCGGCATTTTTTGCCACCCACGCTTCAAGCGCGTGGGCAAGCACGTCAAAGCCGCCGTCGGCGATCAATGCGGGGGGAAGTGAAGAAACAAATGCTTCGTCCAAAATCGCCATGGTGGGGCGAAGCGCCCCGTCCACCAGCGGATGCTTGACCCCGTCGTGGGTCAAAATGGAAAAATCCGTCACCTCCGAGCCGGAGCCGGAGGTGGTGGGGATCACGATCAAAGGGATCTCCCGCCCGGAGAAATAGCCCATTGCCTTGGCGCAGTCGATGGCACTGCCGCCGCCCAGCACAACAAGGGCATCGGGAGAAAATTTTTGCAGCCGCGCCGTACCCTCCGCCACCAGCAAAACGGTGGGGTCGGGGGTGACGTTATCAAAAATTTCATAGGCGCGTGCCTGCTGCCCAAGCCCCTGCGCCACCCCGTTTTTGGCAAAAAACGGGTCGGAAACGATGAAAATTTTGTCAAAATCCAGCTTTTTCAAAACGTTCTGCGCCGGCATACCCGTCACGATTTTGGTCGTGCAGGAAAAATACTTCATCCAATCACCGCCTTTTGCTCCTATTCTTTCCCAAAAAACACAAAACATGTATCGATAATTTGCGAAAATTTCACATTGTGTACTGGAACTTGCGGCACATCTGTGGTATAATGCAAAGTAAGTATGCCATATGGAGAGAAAATGCTTATGTTGGAACTTTTAGCGCCTGCCGGCTCGATGGAAGCACTGCGCGCCGCCGTTCAAAACGGCGCGGATGCGGTGTACCTTGGGAGCGGCACGTTTAATGCCCGTCAGGGCGCAAAGAATTTTACGCCTCAGATGCTGACTGAGGCTGTCAAATACTGCCATGTCCGGGGTGTCGCGGTGCATCTGACCCTGAATACCCTCGTGTCCGACCGGGAGATCACCGAGGTCTGCTCCCTGATCCGCAACGCTGCCATCAGCAATGTGGACGCGTTTATCGTGCAGGATCTGGGGGTTGTGGCACTTTGCAAGCAGATCGCCCCCCACATTCCCATCCACGGCTCTACCCAGATGTCCGTCCACTCTCTGCCGGGCGTGCTGTTTTGCGCGGCGATGGGTCTGACCCGTGTGGTACTCAGCCGGGAGCTGAGCCGGGACAATATCCGTTACATCACTCAAAATTCTCCCATTGAGATCGAGGTCTTCGGTCACGGCGCGCTTTGCATGTGCTATTCCGGGCAGTGCTATCTGTCCGCCGCCATCGGCGGTCGCTCCGGCAACCGGGGTCGCTGCGCTCAGCCCTGCCGGCAGAAATACGGCTACGGCCGCGTGGACAATCACTATCCCCTGAGCCTGAAGGACAACTGCCTGCTGGAGCATCTGCAGGAGCTTGACCGAATGGGTGTGGCATCGCTGAAGCTGGAGGGTCGCATGAAGCGCCCGGAATATGTGGCGGCTGTGACGAATGTCTACCGCCGCGCCCTGAACGGCGAGCCGGTTTCCGATGATATGCTGGAGACCCTCAATGCCGCCTTCAACCGTCAGGGCTTTACCGACGGCTACTACACCGGCAACACCGGCAGCTCCATGTTCGGTGTCCGGGAGGATAAGTATGACGATGCCCGCTGGCTTTCTCAGATCCGCTCATCCTACGAAACCACCGAAAATCCGCTGGTAGAGGTTGCGATGCATGTGGTCATCACCCGCAAGGAGACCTCTTTGACCGTCACAGACGGTCAGGGGCGCCGCTGTCACGTGGAGGGTCCGGCTGCGGAGCTTGCCCGCACCACGCCTCTGACGGAGGATGTCCTTCGCATCCGCCTTTCCAAAATGGGCGGCACGCCCTACCGCTGCGGCGCATTTTCCGCCGAGGTGGAGGAGGGCTTGACCATCGCTGCCGCGGCGGTCAATGCCATGCGCCGGGATGCGTTGAGCCAGCTGACCGCCCTGCGGGCAAGACGGGATACCCCCATGCTGCGCAGACCTGAAAAGCTCGTCCGTTTCTCCGGCAAAAAGGATTCTCCCGCGCCGGTCATTCAGGTGACGAACAAGGAACAGATCACCGACAAGCTCCTTCGGATGAAGCCGGAGGCACTGTACGTGCCGCTGCACATTCTTGCGCAGGATCCTCTTTTCTGCCATGAGCTGAACCGCAAGGTCAAGGTCACGGCGGTATTGCCCCGCATCGTCCACGACCATGAGATGCCCCGACTGAAGGAACAGCTGCGTGTTGTCCGGGAGATGGGCGTCCGGGATGTACTTTGCGGCAATCTGGGCTTGCTGCTGCCCGTTCGGGAGATGGGGATGCGCATCCGGGGCGACTATGGCTTGAATCTTTACAATTCCGGCTCAGTCAATCTGATGCGTGAGCTGCAGCTCAAGAGTGCCACGCTGAGCTTTGAGATGACGCTGGCGCAGATCCGGGATGTGTCCAAGGCAGTACCCTGCGAGATCCTCGCCTACGGAAGACTTCCTCTGATGGTCACGGAAAACTGCCTGCTCCGGGGTCGCACCGGCAGCTGCAGCTGCAATCTGTCGCTGGGCAGGCTGGTGGATCGCACCGGCGCGGAGTTCCCCATCATCAAGGACGGTGACAACTGCCGCAGCATCCTGCTCAACGGCAAGAAGCTCAACTGGCTGGACCGCCAGAAGGATCTGGATCGTCTGGGTCTGTGGGCGATCCGTCTGTATTTCACCACCGAAAGCCCCCGGGAAGTGGACAATGTCCTTGCCGCTTATCTCGACCCGCCGCCCTTTGATCCCGGCGCGTCCACCCGCGGTCTTTACCTGCGGGGTCTTGAATAATCCGAAAGGAAATGTCTTTATGCAGATCGTTCTCGCGTCCCAGTCTCCCCGTCGGCAGGAGCTGCTGGGGCTTCTGAAAAAGCCTTTTCAGATCCGCGTTGCCGACATTGACGAAACCATCGACACGGCATGTGCGCCCTATGACGAGGTGGCGCGGCTGAGCCGCGGCAAGGCGTTGGCGATCCCCCGTGATCGTGACGAGCTGGTCATCGCCGCCGATACCATCGTGGTCTGTGACGGGAAGGTGCTGGGAAAGCCCCATTCCCATGAGGAGGCAAAGGCGATGCTTTCCATGCTCTCCGGCCGCGCCCATCAGGTGATGACGGGCGTGACGGTCTTGCTGGGCGAGCAGCTGATCTCCCATACCGAGGTGACGGATGTGCATTTCCGCACCCTTTCCCACAAGGAGATCGATGCCTATGTGGAAAGCGGCGAGCCTATGGACAAAGCCGGTGCCTACGGCATTCAGGGCGGTGCGGCACTGTTTGTGGAAGGCATCGCGGGAGATTATTACAATGTGGTCGGACTTCCGGTCTGCCGGCTGCAGCAAATGCTGAAGGAAATGGCACCGGAGCTGTTTTGAGGAGTTATTATGAGGCATTTTTTCACCAGAAAAGTAAAGATCGTGCTGATCATTGCATTGCTGGTCACGGCAGGACTGGCGGTGGCTACAAATCTGATGGGGGTGACGGTGGGAGATCTGTTTGTGCAGACCATCCTGACCCCTTTGCGCACCGGCGCCAGCGCGCTGACGGATCGGGCGGAGAAGCTTTACGACTATATTTTTGAATACGAGAAGCTGGCGGCAGAGAATGCGGCACTGCGGGAGGAGCTTTCCCAGATGCGTGACGATTCCCGGGACGCCGCCTCCATCAAGCGGGAAAACGACCGCCTGCGGGAGCTTCTGCAGCTGAAAAAGGAGCATGAGGACTACGAATTGGTGGATGCCTACATCATCACGTGGGACAGCAACGAATGGTCTAAGTCCTTTACCATCAACCGGGGAACGTCTTCGGGTATCGAAGCGGGCATGTGTGCCATCACCGAAAGCGGTGAGGTGGTGGGCATGGTCACCGAGGCAGGCAGCAATTATGCCAAGGTCAAGACGGTGCTGGATTCCTCCCTGGACATCAGTGCCCTGATCGCCACCTCCGGCTACAGCGGCATGGTTCGCGGCGGTTACGCAACAGGCTTCGACGGGATGCTTCGGATGGATTACCTGCCCTCCGGCGCAGTCATCCGCAACAACGATCAGGTGGTCACCGCCGGCTCGACGGTGTATCCCCGCAATCTGATCCTCGGCTATATCGTGGACGCAGGCATCAACGACAACGGCATCGCCAAGTACGCCGTTCTGGAGCCTGCGGCTGACATTGACGCACTGGAGCAGGTGTTTATCCTTACGGACTTCAATATGGAGTAAGCTATGTTATTTTTTCGACGCAAACACGAATTTAAGCCCGACCGAACGGAGCCGGGCGCGCTGAAAAAGCTCTATCTGACCCGTTTGCAGCGGCTGCATCTGCTGAAGTGGTCGCTGATGGGGCTGATGCTTCTGATGCTGTCGCTGCTGCAGGATGCAGTGCTGTCGCGCATCAGCATTTACGGCGCGACCTTTGATCTGGTTGCCTGCGGTATTTTGCTCGGCTGTATGTTTTTTCAGCCGGATACTGCCGCGGTTTTTGCGCTGATCAGCTCCATCGTCTACTATTTTTCGGGTACAGCCCCGGGCGTGTTCAGCATCGCGCTGCTGACGGCGTTGGGCGTGCTGATCTGCATTTTCCGCCGCAGCTATCTGCGGTGGTGCTTCAGCACCACGTTTATCTGCGCCGGCATCGGATTGATGATATATAAAATGGCGATTTTTGTCATCGGTCTGTTTTTGAGCAATATCACCTTTGACCGCATCGGCGCCTTTGCCATCAGCGGCTTGCTGTCGGCAGCGGTGATCCCTGCCCTTTATCCCATTTTGACCGCCATCAGCAACATCGGAGGCGAAGCATGGAAAGAATAACCCGCGGACGCATGACCTTTTTGCTGGTCTGCTTTTGTCTGATCATCGGCGTTTTCGCGCTGCATCTTTACAATCTGCAGATCGTGGAGCCGGGCGGCGATACGGACAATGTTAAAAAATTCTATACCGTCACCCGTGTGAAGGCTGCCCGGGGCGATATTCTCGACCGCAACGGAAACGTTTTGGTGACCAACCGTGCAACCTATGATCTGGTTTTTAATCACTTCGTCATCGTCAGCACGGAAAAAACCAACGACCATCTGCTGCGCCTTGTGGACAAGTGCCGGGAGCTGGGCGTGGAGTATCAGGATCATTTCCCCATCTCCACCGAAGCACCCTTTCGGTATACCCTGAGTGAGCTGCCCTCTTCTTGGCAGGGGTATTTTCAGGCATATCTGCCTGCGGTGGCGGGGGGTCTGGACTCGGATATTTCCGCCCCGGTGCTGATGCGCACCCTGCGGGAATATTACGGCATTCCTGATAGCTGGACGGATGTGGATGCCCGTGCGGTCATCGGCATCCGCTATGAGCTGAGATTGCGGCAGGATCTGACCAATCTGCCCAACTATGTCTTTATCGAGGACGTGGACAACCGCACCTTGGCGGGTATTCTGGAGCTGGGTATTCCGGGACTGAGAACGGAAGAATCCATGGTGCGTGTTTACAACACAGAGTACGGCGCGCATATCCTCGGTTATATCGGTCAGATGACCCGGGATCAGTGGGATAACATCTATAAAAATGAAAAAGGCTACGAAATGGATGCGCTGGTGGGTCAGAGCGGCTTTGAGGAAGCCTTTGAGGAATATCTCCACGGCATTGACGGCTACCGGGTGGATGTCACCGCCGTGGACGGAACGCTTCTGGATCAGTATTATCAAAAAGACCCCATTACCGGCGAGGAACGGCGTCCCCAGTCCGGCAAAAACGTAGAGCTGACCATCGATCTGAATATGCAGACCACAGCGGAGGAGCATCTTGACTCCCTGATCAATGGGCTGCGCAACACCGTGGACGATACCCCTGACGACGGCAAAATCCCCGACGGCTCGGACATCGAGGGCGGCGCGGTGGTGGTACTGGATGTGAAAACAGGTCAGGTTCTGGCATGCGCCAGCTATCCGACCTACAATCTGTCCACCTTCCGTGAGGATTGGGAGGAGCTGAAGGATGCGGAGTTTGCGCCCCTTTTCAACCGGGCACTGCAAGCACCCTACGTTCCCGGCTCTACCTATAAGATGGCGATGATCGTTGCGGCGATGAATGACGGCATCGTCACCCCAACCACCACCATCCGGGACAAGGGCGTCTATGATAAGTACGCGGGCTTTGATCCGAAATGTCTCTACTGGAGCAAGCATGGCTTGACCCACGGCGAGGTCACCGGCTCTTTTGCGCTGTGCGTGTCCTGCAACTACTAT
Source organism: Oscillospiraceae bacterium (assembly GCA_015067495.1). Taxonomy (GTDB): domain Bacteria; phylum Bacillota; class Clostridia; order Oscillospirales; family Oscillospiraceae; genus Faecousia. The sequence goes on from SVMI01000001.1 coordinate 294,859, forward strand.
TTCTACGACATCGCTGACCGCATCAACTGGAATATCGTGGACGAGACCGCGAAAAATCTCGGCTTGGGCGAGGCGACGGGTGTGGAGCTGTTTGAACGCATCGGCTACCGCGCCAATGCGGAGACAAAGAAGCTGCTGTATAAGGACGATCCCGACCGCAACGGCTGGTATCCTGCTGACCGGATCGTGGCATCCATCGGTCAGTCCGACAACCGCTTTACCCCCATGCAGCTTTGCGTGTACACCTCGGTGCTGGCAAACCGCGGCACCCGCTACAAGTCCACCTTCCTGAACCGGGTGGTGTCTTCTGACTATCAGAAGCTGGAGTATGTCAACGAGCCGGTGATCCTCAGCCAGTTCCACATCTCCGATAATGCCTACAAAGCTTACACCCAAGGCATGTGGGATGTGGTGCATCACGAGAGAGGAACGGCGCACCTGATTTTGGGGGACTATCCCATTGACGTTGCCGCCAAGACCGGCACTGCCGAAACGGATTCCGGCGGCTCTGACAACGGTGCGTTCGTCTGCTACGCGCCCTTTGACGATCCCCAGATCGCCATCGCCGTCTATGGCGAAAAGGCAGGTCACGGCTCTACCATGGGTCAGATCGCCAAGGCGCTGCTGGATACCTATTTTGAATCCGAGATCGTCGGCGACATCTACACCGGCGAAAATGAAGTGAGTTGAATTGTAGAACGGGTCTGCCGCAGCTGCGGCAGACCCGTTTTTTGTAAACATCTAAACCATCATGTCATCGCGAGGAGCGCAGCGACGCGGCGATCTCCCGGAACAACGTTACAATTTGGTACGCAGTGGCAGGAGATTGCCACGTCACCCCTACGGGGTTCCTCGCAATGACAGAATGACCCTCACAGTTTTCTTATTCCGGGGGGAAGCACAGATAGGTCTTTCCCGGTTGGGGCTGCACTCCCCGCAGCAGCGCCAGCTGGCTGACGGTGACAAAGCGGAAGCCGTCCTTTTGCAGCCGGTCGATGATTGCCAGCGCCGCATCCACAGAGGAGTCTGAAAGGTCGTGGAGCAATATCACATCCCCGTCCCGCACCTGCGAGATCACCGCCGTTTCCACCGCGAGGGCGTCGTGTACCGCCCAGTCCCGGGGATCCACAGACCATGTCAGGATGGAAAGACCTTCTTGCCGGGCGATCTGTCCCACAAGCTGATTTTCACTGCCGCCCGGGGGACGCAGAAAGGCAGGGCGGCAGCCCTCCGGCAGCAGCTTTCGTGTCTTTTCGATCTCCTGATGCAGCTCGTAGGCGGACATGTTCGCCATGTTTCGGTGGCTGTAGCCGTGCAGACCGATCTCATGACCGCTGGCGTAAATTTTTTTGGCAAGAGTGGGATAGATCTCCAGCCGGTAGCCACAGAGCAAAAAGGTCGCCTGCACATCCCGCTGCTCCAGCCCGTCCAGCAGCCGGCGGGTAAACCGCCCGGAGGGGCCGTCGTCGAAGGTTAGCGCCACATAGCGCGCCTCCTCTGCCCGGGCAGGCAGGCACCCAAGCAGAAAAATGCACAATAGGATCAGAAAAAATCGCCGCATGTTGCGAAACCTCCCGGATAGGATTTGACGAGCCGGTCAAAATGGAGTATGATAACCTCGGAGGGATGGATCATGGAACTGTATTGCCCCCTGTGCGGCAAGCACCTTTGCCGCGAGGATCGCACCTACCGCTGTGAAAACCGTCACAGCTTCGACATCGCCCGTCAGGGCTATGTAAATCTGCTGCCGGTGCAGCAGAAGCATTCCCTGCACCCCGGCGATACCCGGGAGCAGGTGGTTGCCCGCCGGGCATTTTTGAAGGAAGGCTTTTATCAGAGCATTGTGGACGGGCTGATCGCGGAAGCAAAGGCTCTTGGCTGCGCCGGCCCGATTTTGGACGTGGGCTGCGGTGAGGGCTATTACAGCAGCCGCTTAGCCGGCGCGCTGGATGCGGAGCTGTTGGGTCTGGATATTTCCAAGGAAGCCGTCCGCTGCGCTGCGGGCAGCTATAAAAACGCCGCTTGGGTCTGCGCCACCGCATCTCATTTGCCCGTTGGCGATGGCAGCGTCAAGCTGCTGACCAGTCTGTTTTCCCTGACACTTCCCGAGGAATTTCGTCGGGTTTTGGCGCGGGATGGCTATTTCTTTCAGGTTTTGGCGGCACAGGATCACCTTTTGGGGTTGAAATCCATCATCTACCCGGAGCTTTTCCTGCGGGAGAAGGACTCTGTGCCGGAGCTTCCGGGGTTTGAATTGGTGAAATCTGTGCCGATCCGTTTCGAATTTACCGTCGAGGGCGAGATGGTGAAAAATCTTTTGAGCATGACGCCCCACGTCTATCGCATCAGCAAAGCCGGCGCACAGGCACTGGAAAACACCAGCCTGCTGACGGACACTGCCAGCTGCGTGCTGAACATTTACCGCGGTCTTTGACCTGCTTTACTTTTCCCTGAAATGCTGATATAATGCATACAAATTCCGAAGGGAGCTGCGCCAATGGGTCTGGAACTGGAACTGAAATATGCCGCGTCGCCGGAGGTTTTGCACGCCGTGGCGCAGGAATTGGGCGATTTTGCGCCCATCTCCATGGAAACCACCTATTTTGATACTGCCGATTACGCACTGTCATCGAAGAAAATGACCCTGCGCCGCCGTTTTGAAAACGGCGTGTCCGTCTGCACCCTCAAGACACCTGCCGGCGGCTTCGCCCGGGGAGAATGGGATGCCCGGGCGGATTGGTCGGAAGAAACGGTACGTCAGCTTTTTGACGCAGCGGAAATCGAGCCGATCGCCTTTGACGGCTTGCAGATCGTCTGCGGCGCGCGGTTTACGCGGCTGGCAAAGACCGTCGAGCTTCCCGGCTGCACCGTGGAGCTGGCACTGGACGAGGGCATCCTCTTCGGCGGCGGGAGGGAAATTCCTCTGTGCGAACTGGAAGTGGAGCTGAAGGATGGGTCGCAGGATATGCTGCTGCGCTGGGCGACGGTGCTGGCGGCAAGGTATGGGCTTGCGCCTGAAAAAAAGAGCAAATTCAAGCGCGCAAGCGCGCTGGCAGCGGGGGAATGACATGAGCGATTTTGCCGCATTGTTTGAAAAATATGACCGTCTGGTGCTGTTTGACACGGAAACCACCGGTCTTGCCTTCTCCCGGGATGAGATCATCGAATTTGCCGCTGTGGTGGTGGAAAACCGCGACGGCAAGGCGACGGTGGTGCGGGAATATGACGAGCTGGTCAGCCTGACCCCGGGAAACAGTGTTCCCCAGAACATTCAGGCACTGACGGGTATTTCAACGCAGGACATTTTGGAGCGTGGCGTTTCAAAGGCGCGGGTCTGCCGTGACATTGCGGAAATGCTTGCCGGCAACACGCTGCTGCTTGCCTACAACGCCCATTTTGATTTGAGTTTTCTTTATTATATGCTGCTGCGGGACGGCGATCCGCTGATCCTGAAGGGCAAGGACAAGCTGGATCTTTTGACGGTCTACAAGGATCGCCGTTCCTATCCCCACAAGCTGTGCAACGCCATCGAAGCCTACGGACTTTCAGATAAGGTGGTCAACTCCCACCGGGCGGTGGACGATGTGCTGGCGACGGTGGCGGTGATGGCTGCCATGGAGGAGGAGAAGAACGATCTTCTGTGTTATGTAAACCTATTTGGTTACAATCCCAAATACGGCATCGACGGCAAGCCCATCGGCTCGGTGACCTACAAGCCGCAGGGGTATGACCCCGCCCAGCCGCTGTACGCATAAGAATATTACTGTAGGACGGGTGCTTGCTCCCGCCCTAGGATATCATTACGACAAAATAGCATAAAACTGGAGGAATTTATTATGATCATTTGCCCTTGGAGCGATATTTCCCGCTATGAATCCGTCATTCCCGGCTTGAAAGAAGCCATGGAAGCGGTCAAGACCATCGACTCCCTTGAGCCTGCCACCTATCCGCTGCCCGGCTGCGGCGGTCGTATTCTGGTGCAGAAGAACACCACCAAGCCCGCTGAGGGCAGTCTGCTGGAAGCCCACAAGAACTTCCTTGACATCCAGTACATCGTCGCCGGCGGCGAGACCATGGGCTGGGCACCCCTGAACACCCTGACCGAGGCAAAGCCCTACAATCCCGACAAGGACGTGTGGCACTTTGACGGCGAGCGGGATTTCATGTTCGTCCGTCCCGGCTACTGCTATGTGGTCTATCCTGAGGATGCCCATCAGCCCGGCGTGCATCTGGACACCCCCAATGACTACGTCAAGATGGTCATCAAGCTGCCCGTATGATACTGTTTAATACCGAATGCTTCCTCTGTCAGCTGAAGCGGAATGTGGAAACAGCTCGAAAGCTGGGGAATGAGCAGACTGCCACCGCCTTTTGCCGGGAGCTGATGCAACTGTTTGCAACAGTGGGGGAGGATGTGCCGTCGCCGGGTCTTGCGCCGGAGATCTCCGGGCTGTTTCAGAAATATTACGGTCTGCCCATTGACCGCTTTCAGGAAGAAAAGCGGCAGGCAAATGAATTTGTGCTGGCGCGCATGGATGCCATCCGCGCCCACATCGAAGCTGCCGATGAGCCGCTTCTGGCGGCACTGCAGTGCGCGATTTTGGGCAATTATCTGGATTTTGCGGTGCTGCAGAAGGATCTTTCCTTTGCGCTTTTGGACGATATGCTCCGTTCCTCCGGCGATATGGAGCTGGATATGGATGCCTTTGAGCAGTTCAGGCAGGAGCTTGCCAAGGGCAAGAAGCTGCTGTATCTGACCGACAACGCAGGTGAGATCGGCTTTGACCGCCTGTTTGCCGAGCGGATCAAGGCAGAGTATCCCCAGCTGGAGATCATCGTCTGTGTTCGCGGCGGTCCGGCACAAAACGATGCCATGCGGATCGATGCGGAACGGGTCGGCATGCCTTTCCCGGTGATCGACAACGGAAATTCCGTCCCCGGCACGATGCTTGCCCGCCTGAGCAAGGAAGCAAAAACAGCCATGGACGAAGCGGATGTGATCCTTTCCAAGGGTCAGGCAAATGTGGAGACCCTTTATGGAAACGGCTACAACGTTTACTATGCATTTTTGATCAAATGCGGTCGATTTGAAAAGCTCTTCGGCAAGAAAATGCTGACGCCCATGTTCGTCCGGGAACCAAAATAATACAACCCCCGGTGTGCACACCGGGGGCTTCTCATTCAAAATTTTTGTATCGGCTCGTTGCCACCACGCCAGGTCAAAAAATCGCCAAAAGAATTGGCTTCGTTGATTTGCAGCTCGTAGAGCCGGCTGACACCCTCGCACAGTGCCGCACCCACCCGGAATTTCTCCGGCATATCCGGAATGCGGACGGACGAGCCTTTGCCGTCAATCTGAATCAGCAAATTTTTCCGATCGATTTTGACCCGCAGATCGTGGATCTCACCTTCTGCCAAAGGCAAAAAATCCGCCATGGCATGATGGTGATGAAGAATTTCTCCCTGACGGGTATAGCGCCACACGTTCACACCATGTTGCCAAATAACCACCTCAATGCAGGCGGCATAGCGGAAATCGCCATCGGCATCCGGCTTCGCATCCTCCGCAAACATCAGCATCGGTGCGCCCGTTCCCTCAAAGGAGCAGCGCAGAGCGGCTTCTGTTCCGTTTTCAAAAATCTCGTCGGTCAGCGCGCCGATGTAGGCATACCGACCGTTGAAGTGATCATCCAAAGGATCCGCCACCGCGTCCTCTTCCTGAATAAAATCCGCCTTCGCATGAAAGCGGAGGATAAAGGCTCGGCGCAGGGCATCCCGCCAGTTGCCCTTTTTTGCAAATGAAATTTTCATCATTTACCTCCTATGGAAATCGGACCTGCGGTGTGCAGGTCCGTGCTTTTTATTTCCAAAGTCCGTCGGGGTACAGACCCGCGGCGGTCTTTTCCCGCAGAGCGGCGACCACCTGCGGCTTGTCGGCGGCGTAGGTCACGCCGAACCACTTGTCGGGAGAGGAGAGAACCTTGACGGTTGCCTTGTCCTCCTTGATCAGCTCGTCCACAGCCAGCGGCAGGAAGTACTCTGCCTTTTCGGGGTTCTTGACAGCCAGCGTGTCAAGGAAGCTGGGGAAACGCTTTTCCAGCTCACCCAGGAAGCTGGGGGTGTAGCCCCACATATTCATGGAGACGAGGGTGTCGGCACTCAGGTCTTCCCAATTTTCGCCGTCTTCCGTGAAGTGGATGCCGCCGTCGTACTTTTCGATGCGGGTGCGCTCCACGATCTTGGCAAGGTTGCCCTTTTCGTCTGCCTGACAGACACCGCGGGCGACGCTGCCGTTGTCGGTGACGGTATTGCCCAGCAGGTAGCCTACCATGCAGTAGTCGTACTTTTCGCCGTCTTGTGCCTTGCACAGCGCATCGTAGATCACCCGGTAAGCGGACTTGCCGTAGTAGTCGTCCGCGTTGATCACGGCAAAGGGAGCATCGCCGATCACGTCCTTAGCGCACAGCACAGCGTGGCAGGTTCCCCAAGGCTTGGTGCGTCCTGCGGGGACGGCGTAGCCTGCGGGCAGCTTATCCAGCTCCTGATAGGCGTAGCGGATCTCCATGGGACACTTTTCCAGACGTTTGCCCACGGTCTCCATAAAGTCCTTGCGGATGGCTTCCTTAATGATAATGACGGCGGTTTCAAAGCCGGCTTCGTGTGCATCGAACAGAGAGAAGTCGAGGATCGCTTCGCCCTGACTGCCCACGGGGTCGATCTGCTTCAGACCGCCATAGCGGCTGCCCATACCGGCTGCCATCACAACAAGAATTGGTTTTTTTGCCATAATATTGATCTCCTTTTCAAAGTCGTAATACGATTTCTGTTTTTTTCAGCTTGTCCCACGAAAATTCCGCCGCAAGCTCGCGGGCGCTGAGCGGTTCGCTTTTTTCAATGAGTCCGCAGCTGAAAGCAAGGCTGCCCAGCAGCTGCTCCGGCTTCATGCGGCTGCGCAGCGCGCCCATGTCCAGATCCCGGTCACGCTTGCTCAAACGCCGTCCGTCCGCTGCCACCAGCAGCGGAATATGACCGTACCGGGGGTGGTCAAAGCCGAACAGCTCCTGCAGGTACATCTGCCGGGGTGCGCTGCCCAACAGATCCATGCCCCGCACCACTTCCGTTACACCGGCTTCGCCGTCGTCCACGGTCACTGCCAGCTGATAAACGTAAACGCCGTCGGCACGGCGCACCACAAAATCGCCGCATTCCGCGGTCAAATTCTGGGAAAACGATCCCTGACACAGATCGTTCAGGGAATAGGTACGATCCGGCACCTTCACCCGCCATGCAGGCGCGCGACCGAAGGCGGCTTTTTCCGCCTCGGTCAGGTCACGGCACGTGCCGGGGTAGACGTAGGTACCGTCGGATAGGTGCGGGGCGTTGACGCTGTGCAGCTGACTGCGGGTGCAGTAGCAGCCATAGAGCAGACCGAGGTCTGCCAAACGGTCAAAATAGCGGTCATAGACGGCACTTCTCTTGCTCTGGGGATCGGTTTCCAAGTCCCACTCAAGACCCAGCCAGAGAAGATCGGAGCGCAGCACCTGCGCAAACTCCTCGCTGGTGCGCTGGGTATCCAGATCCTCCATCCGCAGCACCCATGCGCCGCCCCGGGCTTTGACTGACAGCCACGAGATCAGTGCCGCAAAGACGTTGCCCAGATGCATCCGCCCGGAGGGGGTGGGCGCAAAGCGACCCACGGGGGCGGTCATTCCGTTCGTCATGACAGAAAGGCGGCGATCCAGTAGATCAGAACGCCGAGGATGCCAAGACTCAACACGCTTGCCACACCCATCAGGATGATCTGCCAGCGATCTTCTGCGGCGGCTTCCGCTTCCCTGCGGGCATGTTCCCGTTCCTCGGCACGCTTGCGGGCGCGCTCGGCACGGTCGCTGCCGTAGTCATTGGAATAATTTCGTACCACGGGAGGATCGGAAGGCATAATGAGCTTGTCGGGGTCTTCAAAAGCAGGCTCACCGGGTTCTTCGAAAGAAGGGGCGTGGACGGGCTTCACGTGACCGTAGCGGTCAGCGGTGTCGTCGTTGTCCTCTGCCATGATGCTGGCAATGAGGGCGTCCAGCTCTGCGTCGGTGACGGGGGTGTTATTTTCGATCGCACCGGGGGTGCGTTTTACATCTTCATTCACGGGGGTCATCTCCTTTGATAGCACTATTTTACCGCAAAACAGAGGGGATGTAAAGTAAAAAAGCCTTGAACTTCTTGTACAAAAACAAAAATTTTATGCAACTTAAAATTTCCTTAACATTTATACACTTTTTTTATTCATAACTTCCGTTTATTATAATGTTAAACGTTTCGATTTCTTCTTTTTCATTTTTTCTCTCCTCTCTTCTGTAAAATCCGCAGCCTTGGGCTGCGGATTTTACTTTTTCGGGAAAGCCCCTTGCCTTTTGGATGAAAAAATGATACGATGACAAAAATGAGACGGAGGTGTCACATGAGAACTGTCGTTGTGACGGGCGGCTCCCGGGGGATCGGCGCAGCTGCGGTGGAACGTTTTGCCAAGGCGGGCGATCGGGTCTGGTTTTTGTATGAGAAGGAACACGATGCTGCCGGTGCGGTTGCCCGCAGAACCGGCGCGACGGCTGTCTGCTGCGATGTTGCCAACGGCGAAGCGGTCAGGGCTGCCTTTCGTGTGATCGGAGATGTGGATGTGCTGGTATGCAATGCGGGCATCTGCGGCGTCAGCGGCTTGATGAGCCAGCTGCCGGAGGAGGCTTGGGATCGGATCTTCGACGTGAACGTCAAGGGCATCTACAACTGCATCAACGCGGTAACGCCGTCGTTTTTGAAAAAGCAGGCAGGCTCTGTTGTCACCGTGTCCTCCATGTGGGGGCAGGTGGGCGCATCCTGCGAGGCGGCGTATTCTGCCACCAAGGGCGCGGTGATCGCCCTGACCAAGGCACTCGCCAAGGAGCTGGGACCCAGCGGTGTGCGGGTCAACTGCGTAGCACCGGGGGTGATCCTGACGGATATGTGCGCCGGCATCGACCCGGAAATTCTGGAGGAAATGGCGGAGGAAGCCCCCGTCGGACGCAACGGCACGCCGGATGACGTGGCGCAAGCCATCGAATATCTGGCGAACGCCGACTTTGTCACCGGACAAGTTCTGCCTGTCAACGGCGGATATATCATTTAAGGAGGAAAATTATGAAAATTGCGATTGCTTGTGATCACGGCGCGCTGGCACTGAAAAATACCCTCATCGCCCACCTGACCAAGGGCGGCTTCGAAGTGGTGAACTTCGGAACGGATACCCTCGATAGCTGTGACTATCCTGATTTTGCCGCCCCTGCCGCCAAGGCAGTTGCCGCAGGCGAATGTGAGAAGGGCATCGTCCTCTGTACCACCGGCATCGGTGTTTCCATCACCGCCAACAAGGTCAAGGGCATCCGCTGCGCCCTGCTTTCGGATGTGATGAGTGCCCGCCTGACCCGGGAGCATAACAACACCAACATGATGGCGATTGGAGCAGGTGTGGTCGGCGAGAAGCTGGCACTGGAGATCGTGGATACATGGCTGGGAACAGCTTTTTCCAACGATGCGCGCCATCAGCGACGCATCGACAAGATGATGGCACTGGAAAAGTAAAGAATAAGCACCCGCTCTCACAGAGCGGGTGCTTTGCTTTGCGGACGTGTAATGCATGCCCCCTGCGATCGGAAATGTAACGAAAAGCATGTCATTGCGAGGAAGGCGAAGCCTGACGTGGCAATCTCCTGCCACGATCTGCCGATTTGTTACATTGTACCGGGAGGTCGCCACGGCACGTTGTGCCTCGCGATGACACAGCCTTCGGCTGTGCGCGTGCGGATCATATCCGCCCCTGCGATGGAAATGTAACACGAACATCAGAAAGAAAAAATTTTCTAAATGCGAATAATTCCTATTGACAAAAGGAAAACTATGTGCTATAGTAATATCATAAATAAGAACAATTCTTATTTAGACAAAAAACAACACACGCGAAAGCGTATCAAAATGATTTGGAGGATTTTACTATGAAGAAATTTGTTTGCACTGTTTGCGGTTACGTTTACGAAGGCGACGAGCTGCCCGAGGATTACGAATGCCCCCTCTGCGGCGTCGGCCCCGATCAGTTTGAAGAGGAAGCGTAAGCTTCCGAAAAAAGGTCGAAAGGAGTATTCCGATGAATGAGAAGATTGCTGCCCTGCTGAATGAGCAGATCAACAAGGAGCTGTACAGCGCCTATCTCTATCTGGATATCGCCAACTACTATGATTCCATCGATCTGGATGGCTACACCAATTACTACATGGTGCAGGCGCAGGAAGAGCGTGACCATGCGCTGCTCTTTATGAAGTATATGCAGATCAACGGTCTGAAGGTCACGCTGGAAGCCATTGGCAAGCCTGACAAGACCTTTGACTCGGTGCTGTCTCCGCTGGAGGTCGCCGCCGAGCATGAGCGCTATGTCACTGCCCTGATCAACAACATCTATCATGAAGCCCATCAGGCGAAGGACTACCGCACCATGAAGTTCCTCGACTGGTTCGTGGATGAGCAGATGGAGGAAGAGGACAATGCCGATTCCATGATCAGCCGTTACAAGCTCTTTGGCAACGACCCCAGAGGTCTGTACCTGCTGGATCAGGAATACGCGGCGCGGGTCTACACCGCTCCGTCCCTTGTTCTGTAAAAAATGCAAAAAGTGACCGCGGAGAAATCTCCGCGGTCTTTGTTTTTTATCAGATGGAAAGCAGCTCCTTGATCTTGGTGACGGCGTCGGAGAAGGCGGTTTCGCAATCGGGATACTTGTAGGGATTGTCGAAAGCCTTGCCCACCAGCGCGTTCAGTCCGCCGAAGGTCTGCAGATGCGGCTCGAGGGTGATGAGCGTACCCTCGTGATCGGCGGCGTAGTCCAGCAGGATCTTTTGGATCTGAGCCTCGCCCTTTCCGGGAGGGACGACTGCGCCGGCTGCCAGCGCGTCCTTGATGTGGAAGTAGCGGATGTGGGGCTTGAGCAGCTGGTAGGCATCCCAAGGATCGACCTCCTCCAGCACAAAGTTGCCCATGTCCAGCACGCATTTCAGGTCGCCGCCGAAGATGTTCATCAGCTCCAGACAACGCTCCGGGATGTCGCCGTAGATCTTTGCCTCGTTTTCGTGGCAGAGAACCACACCGGCAGCTTTTGCAAGGTCGATCATACGACCCAACGCATCAATGACCTGCTGGCGGCACTGGGTGACGGGCGTGTCATCCGTGCCGTAGAAGCTGAACATGCGGATGTTGGATGTGCCGAGGATGTTGGCAAATTCGAAAATTTTACGGGCAGACTCCATGTGGGCATCCAGATCGCCGTCCAGCCGGATCTTGCCCAAGGGCGAGCCGATGGAGCTGACACCGATGCCGTTGTCCCGCAGCTTTTCGGCATAGCCTTTGATCTGCGCAACGGTCATGTCGGCGACGTTGCCGCCGTCCGCGCCCCGCAGCTCGAGCATGTCGAAGCCAAAGCACTTGGCGGCTTCGATCTGACGGTCAAAATCCGTGCTGTATTCATCAGTAAAGGCGGAAAAAACAAATTTCTTCATATTAAACCTCCGGGTAACAGATCAGCTCACGCTGACCGCTGGTGATGGCGCGGTCGATGGCATTGAGCACAAAGACGGGGGAGAACAGCTCCTCGTAGGAAAGATCCGGCTCTGCACCCTCCATCAGGTCGGCAAATGCCTTAAATTCCGCGTAGTACCATTCGTTGCCCTGATTGGCGACGTAACCGCCCTGCGTGCCGTTCTTTGCGAAGCGGGCGGCATAGTATTCGCCGCTGCCCACGGTGTAAAGGCTGCTGACGGTGAAATCCCCGTAATGGAACAGCACGGTGTAGGCATCCTTGGCGGCAGTGACCTGCACGGCATCGGGATAGCGACCGAAGGCTTCCAGCACCATCTCCACCAGATGCTGGGAGTAGAAGTAGAAGCCGCCGTAGGGATTGTCCATGTTCAGGGGCGCACGGACGATACCGCCGACGGTAGCACCGCCCACCTGCGCGGCACATGCCTGCTTCAGCTGGACGATCTCAAAGGCGTGGCGCAGGCTGGAGCCGCCGGTGACCTTGATGCCCTTTGCTTTCAGCTGGGACAGAAATTCCACCGCATCCGCTTCCGTGCAGGTGATGGGCTTGTCGATGAACATGGGAACGCCGCTGTCCATGTAGGGCTTGGCGTACTGGTAGTGATGGTCGCCGTGGCGGGCGGTGATGACGATGCCGTCCACCTTGCCCACTGCTTCGTCGAAGCTTGCCATAACGGGGACATCAAACTCGTCGTGCAGCTTCTGCGCGGCGGCAACGTCGTCGCTGTAAACGCCGATGCATTGGATGTGCGCCAGCTCGGGGCGGGTTTTCATGTGCTTCAGAAATGCGTTTGCATGGCTGTTTTCACAGCCGAGAATGACAATTTTCTTCATACTCTTACCTCCTCAGAACTTCACGGGCAGGGGATTCTGCGCGTGGACAGTTTCGATGACGCGGATGACCTCTCTTGCCATGTAGGGGGTGACGGTCATGGGTCTTCCCTCGGTCAGCTTGTAGTAAAGCTGCTCATAGAGAGAGGCTGTGCCGGTATCAAAGGCAGTGCCGTTGAATTTGCCCTCTTCCTCATGCTTGATGAGGGATTCTCTGCAGTAGACGGGGTTGTGACTGCCGTCGTGGATGTACTCCTCCTGCACCGGCTGCTCGGGGTTCTCACCGGGGACGAGGTAGGTCATTTGATACTCGGTCGTCGTGCACTGGAAGGTGCCGAGGGTACCCTGCAGCTTCAGGTTGTAGGGGCTGTAGGCATCGTTTGCAACCATCTCAATGTCCGCAAAGGGCTTGCCGGGAGCATCGAGGATGATCTTGGAGGAGTCGTCAGCGTCGCCGCTGGACAGAACATTCTCCAGCTTGCTGTAAGCCACACGGATATTGGGGTCAAAGTCCATCAGACCAAGGGAAATGCCGATGGGGTGCGGACCGGTATTGTAGGTGTTGCCGGCGCACTTTTTCTGCAGGGTCTGCCAGTCCCAGCGGCGGGAGAAGCTGTTGTAGCGCAGCTTAATCTGCTTGATCTCGCCCAGCTTGCCGGATGCCGCCAGCTCCTTGGCAAACAGATAGAAGGGGGCAAGGAAGGTCTGCTGGAAGACTGCCAGCACCAAGCCTTTATCCTGCGCCAGCTTGATCAGCTCGTCGCACTCGTAATGGGTGCGGGCGAAGGGCTTTTCCACCAGCACGTTGAAGCCGTGAAGGAGAAGGTCTTTGGTGATGGGGGCGTGCATCTCGGAATAGGTGGCGTTGACCACAAGGTCGATGTCCTCAATGCCATACAGCTCCGTATAGTCCGCGAAAACGGTGCAGCCGGGATGGCGCTCCAGCGCGATCTGACGGCGCTGCTCACTGGCTTCGACCACGTACTTTACATTATAATATTTATTGTCGTCGCGCAGAAAGTATCCGCCGTGGATATCTCTGCCGCTGCGTCCCTGACCGATGATCGCTACATTCAGCTTTTTCATGCTATTGACCTCCTGAATATAAAATAGGTTCTTGTAAAGGGAGAATGACTTTGCTAAAATGAAAATGCGAGGTGAGTGATATGGAATATGCCAACGGCATACGATACAACTATGCTTCTGCCGAGGGAAAGCCCGGTGTGCTTGCCCAGCTGCACTGCCACAATCGGTTTGAACTGCTGTACATCACGGGCGGCAGCATGGCGCACGTGGTGGAGGACAGAAAATATCTGGTCAAGAGCGGCGATCTGGTGCTGGTGCGTCCGTCCACCTATCACCATCTGGAACGGCTGTCGGAGCAGCCCTATGTGCGCTATGATATTTTGTTTGACCCGGAGCGCATCGGCATTGATCTGACGAAGCTGCCGGAGGAGATGGAAGTCATCAGTTTGCTGAATAACCCCATCGCCGACGGCTTGTTCCGCAAGCTGAATTATTACCATGAGAATTTAGAGCCGGCAGCCTTTGCGAAGCTCGTGGAGCAAATGCTTTTTGAGCTGTTTCTCAATTTGCAGCTGTTTTCGGATACGACGCACCGGGAAAAGATCTTCCTTTCGCCCATTTTAACACGGGCACTGGCATATATCAATGAGAATCTGTTTACGATCACAGATGTGGATGAGATCGCCCGGATGCTGTACATTTCGCCGAGCAATCTTTATTATCTGTTTCGCACATCGCTGCACCAAACACCCAAGAAGTATATCACCGAGAAGCGGTTGCTGGCGGCACAACGGAAAATCTTCGCCGGCAACAGACCAACGGAGGTTTATAAGGAGTGCGGCTTCCGGGATTACACGACCTTTTATCGAAGTTATACGGCTCGATTCGGTCGTCCTCCGTCAGAGGATGGGAAGTAATCTCATTATAATCAACAGAAAACGATAAGTCCATTACATTTTCGATTAAATAGATTGCATTTTCTACAATGATAAAATATTTTTCTAAATGCGAATAATTCCTATTGACAAATAGGAAAAGTCATGCTATACTCTAGATGTAAATAAGAATTGTTTGCAAATAGAGGTGATGTAATGACAGTATCCACAAAAAATTTCAGAAAGCGAAACGCGATCCTCACATGCCTGCGCCAGCGTACGGATCACCCCTCAGCGGAGATGATCTTCAACTCCCTGAAGCCGGAGATCCCGGATCTCTCCATCGGAACGGTTTACCGAAACCTGTCGATCTTCCGCCAGCAAGGGGTGGCGACCTCTGTGGCGACGGTGGGCGGTGTGGAGCGGTTCGACGGAACGGTGGAACCCCATGTCCACTTTATTTGTAATGAATGCGGCTGTGTCATTGACCTGCATCAGATGCAAACACCTGAAGCCCTCGGTACGGAAGCGGCAAGCTGCGTCGGCGGCAGGGTGGATGGATGTCAGCTCTCTTTTACGGGCGTTTGTAAAGAATGCCTTGCAAATCAAAAACCCGGCAGCGAAACTGCCTGATTTATTAAAAATAAAATTATAAAACATATTTTGGAGGAAAAATTTATGAAGAAGTTTGTATGCCCCGTTTGCGGTTATGTCCACGAAGCAGAAGTTATGCCCGAAGGCTATGTCTGCCCCGTCTGTAAGGTTTCCGGCTCCAAGTTCAAGGTTCTGGAAGAGGGTAAGCTGGCTGCTGAGCATGAGTACGGCGTCTACGGCAAGACCGTTAAGAATAACCCCGACATCTCCGAGGAAGACAAGAAGTTCATCTTCGAGCAGCTGATGGCGAATTTCAACGGCGAGTGCGCCGAGGTCGGCATGTATCTGTGCATGGCTCGCATTGCACATCGCGAAGGCTATCCCGAGATCGGTCTGTACTGGGAGAAGGCAGCTTACGAAGAGGCAGAGCATGCTTCCAAGTTCGCGGAGCTGCTGGGCGAGGATCTGGAGCCCAACATGAAGGCCACCACCAAGGCAAATCTTGCATGGCGCGTTGACTGCGAGTACGGCGCAACCTCCGGCAAGTTTGATCTTGCCAAGGTCGCCAAGGCAAACGGTCTGGATGCCATCCACGACACCGTCCACGAGATGGCTCGTGACGAGGCTCGCCACGGCCGCGCACTGGAAGGTCTGCTGAAGCGTTACTTCAAGTAATCAGCAATGAGTAGCATCCCGTCTAAATGCCCCAAATGCGGCAATACCAAAGCATGGAAAGAGGATGTAAATGCCTTCAAATCCGGTGTTTCGGTTGGCGGGTTAGGTCGCATCCGCTTTGGCGCACCGAGAGGGCTTCTGGCAAGACCCGTTATGAAGGCAGCAGGTTGCTACAAAGTAACATATCGCTGCCACAACTGCGGATTCCGAAAGGAATATGAAACAGAAGATGCATAATGCAACCCGTCACGGCAACGCCCTGCAGGGTCTGCTGGAGCGTTACTTCAAGTAAGAGGTAACTTTTATGTGGGAATATAAGGTTGTCAAATATTTCGGCAAGGTAGAAGAAGCTGCCCACCAAGATATCCTCAGCCAATACGGAGCGCTTGGTTGGGAACTTGTGAGTGTCGTAGGTAATCAACAACTGTTTATGTTCTACTTCAAGAGAAAAAAGTAATATATCGACGATCAAATGACCGCCGGTCCCCACACCGGGGATCGGCGGCTTTCTGTGATAATATGCAAAAAGGAGAATGATTTTATGAAAATTCGTATCGATAAGGAAATCGTTGAGTTCACCCCGGAAAATGCTTCCGAGCAGGTAGAGCTGGAGGCACTGTGGGTCAAGCTGGGCAACTGCATCGGCGACACCAAGAAGCTGCAGCCCATCGGCGTTTACGTTCCCTCTGAAAACAAGACCGCTCAGTTCCACATCGAGGGCTTGAGCGAGCAGGAAAAGGTTCAGACCCCGGAAGTCCGCGCGCCCTACGACACCGACGTCTACTGCGTCACCTGCAACAAGACCGTCCACGTCAAGGCGGGCGAGCTTGTACCCTCCTGCTGCGGCAGACTGATGGAGCTGCTGGACTGATGGAAAAGGAGCTGAAAAGCGGCTTGATCCCCGTGGTGAAGGCAGAAAAGGAGTGCGACGTCTATTGCCCCATCTGCCGCAAGGCGCTGCACGTGCAGGAGGGTCAGGTCATTCCCCGCTGCTGCGGCAAGACAATGCAGGTGCTGGATTGATTTTTAACTTGCCACCGCAAAAAAACTGTGCTACAATGAGAAAAAAGCACAAGGAGGCTATTTTTATGACAAAACGTGTACTTTCCGCTCTGGTGGCGGTGCTGCTGGTGCTGGGTCTGTTCGCAGGCTGCAACAACAATGACGGCGTCCTCACTACGGATGATGCCAAGAAGATCGTCTGCGATGACCTGAAGCTGGATGCAAGCAAGGCAAACACCATGGATGTCCACATGACGGAGGTTGATGCTCTGGCTTGCTATGCCGTGTATGTTTCCGTTGGTAGTCAGCATTGGGAATACATCATCAACAGCCTGACCGGCGAGATTCTGGAGCGCAACGAGCGCGACAGCGGTCACAGCCATTAAAAGCAAAAGGAGCGGATTAATCCGCTCCTTTTTTATTGCAGAAAATGCTTGCCATCAGCAGGCATGCCCATCCGAAAAGACTGATGACCCATACCTGCGAGCAGACCATGGGGGTGGAAACCAAGATCAGCAGCCAGTACATCACCGTGCCCACAGCGGCGGAGTCCCGCGCCGTCAGGAAGTTCAAAACGATCATCAAAAGCGTCAGGCTCAGGGAAACGATGCTGATGATGCGTACGGTTTTCACGAGCCGCGGCTGATTTCGGGTGATGCCGTGGTGCAGCAGCATGCCGCCGGGGATGAAAAAGCCGATGCTGAAGGCGATGAACAGCCCGTACAGAAAGCCCGGTGCAACGGAAATGAAGGCGCAGGCGGCGCAAAGCAGGTAAAGACAGCCCCACGCGATCCACAGCTTGGCAGGTTTGGACATGGAAAACGCTCCTTTTGTTGGTAAACTGCTGTTATTGTCCACCATTGCGCCCCGCTTGTCAAGGAAAAAATACTGGACAGCACTCCGCAAGTCTGCTATAATCACAGTATACTATCATCAGATGGGAGCGAACCGTTATGAGATGTCCCTTTTGTGGCGTTTTTGACAGCAAGGTAGTGGATTCCCGCCACTCCGAGGACGGCAGCAGCATCCGCCGCCGCAGAGAGTGCAACGCCTGCCAGCGCCGTTTTACGACCTATGAGATCGTGGAGAGTCTCCCCATTATCGTGGTCAAGCGTGACGGCACCCGCCAGAGCTTTGACCGCAACAAGATCCTCAACTCCATGGTGCGCGCTTTCGACAAGCGGCAGGTGGACGTGGCGGATCTGGATCGGATCACCACCGAGATCGAGCAGACCATCCAGAACACCCTCGAGCGGGAGGTCAGCACCGATAAGCTGGGCGAGATGGTCATGGAGCGTTTGAAGCCGCTGGATGAGGTCGCTTACATTCGGTTTGCGTCCGTTTACCGCCGTTTTCAGGATGTCAGCGGTTTTATTCACGAGATCAATCAGTTTTTGGAGAAAAAGTAAGGAGTTTTGCCGATGGAGGCATTGAAAGAACTTGGCGATCTGGACCTTGGCGCATTGATCCCGCAGCTGGATACGCTGATGGGCTGGGTGGAGCTTCTGCTGCGCCTTTGCGTGATGGCGGCACCGCTGCTGCTGCTGGGCTTCGGTCTGGTGTTTTTGCTTGCGCCGCCCAAGGAGGCGAATTACGGTCTCGGCTACCGCTTCTGGTGGGGCATGTCCAGCCTGCAGGCTTGGCAGTTTACCCAGCGGCTCGCGGGTATGGTCTGGTCCGGGCTGGGCGCGGTGCTGACGATCCTCATGGCGCTGCTGTGTACGGGTCTGCGGGACATGGAGCCGATGGATATGGCGCAGCAGGCGGGTATCTACGTGCTGTGGGAGCTTGGTCTGACAGCGGTGGCGTGCATCGCCATCGATGTGATCGTGATCGTCCGCTTTGACAGCAAGGGTTACCTGCGCAGTGAGAACGAAGAAGAATACGACGAAGAAGAATAATTTAGCCGGCTGTTGCATCCGCAACAGCCGGTTTTTATGGGATTAGGGTAGGGCGGGCGCTTGCTCCCGCCCCAATCATATATCGCTGTTGCAGTGGCGGCACCAAGGAGCCGCCCTGCGATTTTTTTATAAATCCACAAACAACTCCTCGATGGATGCAAAGCGGTAGCCCTGCTTTTCCCATTCGGTCAGCAGCTCGTCGAGGATCTCCGCGTTGGTCTGGGAGGTGGAGTGCAGCAGGATGACCGCGCCGTCATGGGTGCGGGGCAGAAGCTTCGAGAATGCCTGCTCCTTGGTGGGCTGGGCGTTTTGATTCCAATCCACGTAAGCAAGACTCCAAAATACGGTCTTGTAGCCCAGCTTGTTCGCCATTTCGAGATTTTTCTGACTGTAGACCCCCTGCGGCGGACGGTAGAATTTGGGCATCTCCTGCCCTGTGATCTCCCGGTAGAGGGCTTCTACACCCTCCAGCTCCTTGCGGAAGGCATCCTCCTGAGCAATGCGGCTCATGTCCGGGTGGGTCATGGTGTGGTTGCCCACGATGTGTCCCTCGTCCACCATCCGCCGCACCAGATCCGGCTCGGTCTTCAGGTAGTTGCCCACCAGAAAAAATGCCGCAGGCACGTTGTGCTTTTTCAGAACGTCGAGGATTTTCCCCGTGCAGCCGTTTTCAAAGCCCGCATCAAACGTCAGATACAGCACCTTTTGGGTGGTGTCGCCCAGATACGCGCCGCCGTAGCGCGCCAGCTCCCTGCCGGATGCCGGTCCGATGGGGGCAGACCCCTCCTGACGAAAGCTCAAGCCCCACGCACCCGTGGGGATCACCGTTTTCAAGAATAGATGCCCCGCAAGACTCAGTGCCAGCAGCACAGCCAGTCCGATGAGCAGACAATCCCGTTTTCGCATATAAAAATCCCCTCCTGTGGGCAATCTATGCCCGGGAGGGGGTTGGTATGTCTAACATACATCCGCATTGTCATTGCGAGGAACCCCAAAGGGGTGACGTGGCAATCTCCCGGTAGGCACTATCGAAACGCAACATTGTACCGGGAGATCGCCACGGACTTCGTCCTCGCGATGACACAGAAACTTGAAAGCTGTGCAAATTAGAATGTCATCCTACACCATCTTTCCAAAAGTTCAAAAATAATTCAAAAAGCACCCCTTGACATTTTTAGCACTCTGGTGTATAGTGTGCTTAGCACTCAAAGGCAAGGAGTGCTAAAAGAAAGGAGGAGCACAATGGAACTGACTGATCGTAAGAAAAAAGTGCTTCGCGCCATCGTGGATCTGTATATCCGCACCGCTGAGCCTGTCGGCTCCAAGGCCATCGCCGAAATGCCGGAGATGAATTTCTCCTCCGCGACCATCCGAAACGAAATGGCAGATCTGACCACCATGGGTTATCTGGAGCAGCCCCACACCAGTGCCGGTCGTGTCCCCTCGGCAGCAGGCTACCGCCTGTATGTTGACGAGCTGATGGCTGATTACCGCCTAAGTATGGACGAGACCCACTCCATCAACGCCGCCATCGAAGAGAAGATGCAGCAGGTGGATAAGCTGGTGGAGCGTGTGGCAAGGCTGGTATCTCAGGCGACGGATCTTCCGGCGATCTCTCTGGCGTCCCGCGCCGGAAACGCCACCGTCAAGCGGTTTGACCTGATTTTGGCAGGAGCAGGCAGCTTCATTTTGGTGCTGATGCTCAGCAACGAACAGGTGGTCAACAAGCTGATCAAGCTGCCGCTGCAGGTGGGCGAAAATGAACTGAAGCTTCTCAGCGCGGTGCTGAATGCCGCCATGACGGGCATTCCCGCTGATGAGTTTACCCCCGCAATGCTGGAGCGGATCATGAGCTCCGCAGGCGCGGCTGCCAGCCTTGTGCCGGTGATCGTGGACTTCACCACCGAGGCACTGCGCAGTGCAGGCGCGACCGATATGGCGGTTGCCGGTCACGCAAGACTGCTGCAGCAGCCGGAATACCATGACATCGATAAGGCGCAGCGGATGCTCACCACCCTCGATGAGAGCGCCCTTTCCGACCTGCCTGCCATTATGCAGGGCAGCAACGGCACAAAGGTGCTGGTCGGTCCTGAAAATCTCGCCGAAGAGCTGCGGGACACCTCTGTTGTGGTGACCAAGTTCGACATCGGTGACGGTCTGCAGGGCATGATCGGTGTGGTGGGTCCGACCCGTATGGACTATGCCAAGGTCACGGCGCGGCTGAGCTATTTTGCCGAGAGCCTGAGCAAGATGTTTGCAAAGCCCGAGCAGCCCCAGCTGCCCGAGGGCAAGGAAGAATAACGATCCGGAGGAACAAACGTGGCAAAGAAAAAGAAGGAAGTAACCCCCGAAGAGGTAGTGGAAGAAACGGCAGAGGAAACCGTTGAGGTCAATCCCTTCGAGGAGAAATATAACGCCGAGCGGGACGCGCACCTGCGTCTGGCGGCGGAATTCGACAACTACCGCAAGCGCACCCAGAAGGAAAAGGAAGCCGCCTACGGAAACGGCAGAGCCGATGCCGTGGAAAAGCTGCTGAGCGTATATGACAATCTGCAGCGGGCTTTGCAGCAGGAAACTGCTGATGCCGCCTACAAAAAGGGCGTGGAGCTGACCATGACGGAGCTTGTGAAGATCCTGAACGGTCTGGGCGTTGAAATTTTTGGCGCGGTGGGTGATGAATTTGACCCCAACATCCACAATGCCATCCTGCACGTGGATGATGAAAACTATGGCGAAAACGTGATCTGTCAGGTATTCCAGCAGGGCTTTAAGCTGGGTGACAAGATCGTCCGCTTCGCAATGGTACAAGTTGCAAACTAATGAGGAATGAGGAATTAGAAATTAGGAATTTAATTCCTAACTCCCAATTCATAATTCCTAATTTATAAAGTAAACAATTTTCATTTATATAGGAGGATTTTTATTATGGGTAAGATTATCGGTATTGACTTGGGTACAACCAACTCTTGTGTAGCCGTTCTGGAAGGCGGCGAGCCTGTCGTCATCGCCAACGCCGAGGGCGGCAGAACCACTCCCTCTGTGGTGGGCTTCTCCAAGACCGGCGAGCGTCTGGTGGGTCAGGTGGCAAAGCGTCAGGCGGTCACCAATGCGACCCGCACCGTCGCTTCCATCAAGCGTCACATGGGCGAAAACTATCGCGTAGACATCGACGGCAAGGGCTACACCCCGCAGGAGATCTCTGCAATGATCCTGCAGAAGCTGAAGACCGACGCTGAGGCTTATCTGGGTACCACCGTCACCGAGGCGGTCATCACCGTTCCCGCATACTTCTCTGACGCACAGCGTCAGGCAACCAAGGACGCCGGCAAGATCGCGGGTCTGGATGTGAAGCGTATCGTCAACGAGCCTACCGCAGCGGCTCTGGCTTACGGTCTTGACAAGGAAAGCGAGCAGACCATCATGGTCTACGACTTGGGCGGCGGCACCTTCGACGTCTCCATTCTGGAGATCGGCGACGGTCTCGTGGAAGTCAAGGCAACCGCAGGCGATACCCGTCTGGGCGGCGACGACTTCGACCAGCGCATCATGGACTATCTGGTCGCAGAATTCAAGAAGGAAGAGGGCATCGACCTCAGCACCGACCGCTCCGCTATGCAGCGTTTGAAGGAAGCTGCTGAAAAGGCAAAGATCGAGCTGTCCGGCGTGACTTCTACGGTCGTCAACCTGCCTTATATCACTGCAAACGCAGAGGGTCCCAAGCACATGGACATCACCATCACCCGCGCCAAGTTCAACGAGCTGACCCACGATCTGGTGGAGCGCACCCTCAAGCCCGTCAATCAGGCGATGAGCGACGCCGGTCTGAAGCCCAGCGATCTTGACAAGGTTCTGCTGGTTGGCGGTTCTACCCGTATTCCTGCTGTTCAGGAAGCGGTCAAGAACATCACCGGCAAGGAAGGCTTCAAGGGCATCAACCCCGACGAGTGTGTCGCTGTGGGTGCAGCCATTCAGGGTGGCGTTCTCACCGGCGACGTGCAGGACATCCTGCTGCTGGACGTTACTCCCCTGTCTCTCGGTATTGAGACCATGGGCGGCGTGTTTACCCGCCTGATCGAGCGCAACACCACCATCCCCACCCGCAAGAGCCAGATCTTCTCCACCGCCGCTGACGGTCAGACCTCCGTTGAGGTTCACGTCCTGCAGGGCGAGCGTGAGATGGCTGCTTACAATAAGACCCTCGGTCGCTTCCAGCTGAGCGGCATCGCTCCCGCACCCCGCGGCATTCCTCAGATCGAAGTCACCTTCGACATCGACGCCAACGGCATCGTCAAGGTTTCGGCAAAGGATCTGGGTACCGGCAAGGAGCAGAACATCTCCATTACCGCTTCCACCAACCTGAGTCAGGAAGACATCGACAAGGCTGTCCGTGAGGCAGAGCAGTTCGCTGCCGAAGACAAGGCAAAGAAGGAAGAGGTCGATACCCACAACATGGCGGATCAGACCGTCTATCAGACTGAAAAGACCCTTGCCGATCTGGGCGACAAGATCTCCGCAGAGGAGAAGGCAACCATCCAGACCGCTGTTGACAAGCTCAAGGAGCTGAACAAGGGCAACGATATCGAAGCCATCAAGGCTGCCACCGAGGAAGTCCAGAAGGCATTCTACGCCGTTTCCGAGAAGCTGTATCAGCAGGCAAATCCGCAGGGTCAGCCCGGTGCGCAGGGCGGCGACGACGGCGTCGTGGATGCCGACTACGAGACGGTCGACTGATCTGTTTTCAAAAACCGAGTCATCGCGAGGGGCGTCAGACCCGTGGCGATCTCCCGGTACAATGTGGCAAAACGGAAGCTTGGCGCAGGAGATTGCCACGTCACTTCGTTCCTCGCAATGACATACGAGGTTCGCTGGTTGTTTCAAATAAGGGGCGGCATCACCGCCCCTTGTTGGTGTATTTATTATGCTATCGGTAGGGCGGGGGCTTGCCCCCGCCGGTCGATTTACTGTGTAAATCCACATTGCTGAAAGCGATAAAATATTTTTCGTGGCGGGAGCAAGCACCCGCCCTACCTTGTGTTGCATTCACATTTGAGGTGAATTTATGGCAGATAAAAGAGATTATTATGAGGTGCTGGGTGTTGACAAAAGTGCCGGCGCGGAGGAAATCAAGAAAGCGTACCGCAAGATGGCACTGAAGTACCACCCGGACCGCAACCCCGACAGCAAAGAGGCAGAGGAGAAGTTCAAGGAGGCTGCGGAAGCCTACGAGATCCTCTCTGACGATGAAAAACGCTCCCGTTACGATCGGTTCGGTCATGCGGGCGTCGATCCCAATGCCGGTGGAGGCGATCCCTTCGGCGGTGGCTTTGGCGGCTTCGGCGACTTTGGCGATCTGGGCGATATTTTCGGCTCGTTCTTTGGCGGTGGCTCCCGCAGCACCCGTCAAAACGGCCCGATGCGGGGCGAAAATGTAGGCGCGCGGCTGGAGCTGACCTTTGAGGAAGCTGCCATCGGCTGCGAGAAGGAAGTGGCGGCACAGCGCATTGAGAACTGCGGTGCTTGTCACGGCAGCGGCTCTGCTGACGGTGCTGTCGAGACCTGCTCCTACTGCCGTGGTGCCGGTCAGGTTCGCACCACCCAGAATTTCATGGGCTTCAATATGCAGTCCACCAGCGTCTGTCCCCAGTGTAACGGTCGGGGAAAAGTGGTCAAGAATCCCTGCTCCACCTGCCGTGGCAAGGGCAAGGTGCGCCGCACTCAGAAGATCAAAGTGAAGGTGCCTGCAGGTGTGGATCAGGGTCAGAGCGTCCGCGTGCGCGGTGAGGGCTGCGTCGGTACGAACGGCGGCCCCAACGGCGACCTGCTGGTGGAGATATCCATCCGCCGTCATCCCGTCTTTACAAGAGAGAATTTCACCGTCTGCTGTGAAGTGCCGCTGTCCTTTACCCAAGCGGCGCTGGGCGCGAAAATTCAAGTACCTACCCTCGATGGTAAGGTGGAATTTGATATCCCGGAGGGAACACAGACGGGTACGACCTTTACATTGCGGGAAAAGGGTATTCCCTACGTCAATAATCCCCGCCGCAGAGGCGATCACCGCTTTACGGTGGTGGTGGAGACCCCCACAAAGCTGACCAAGGAGCAAAAGGAGCTGCTGCGCCAGCTGGAGAGCGAGCTGGAGGAGACCCCCAGACGCAAAAAATTCTTTGACGCCATCAAAGATCTGTTTGATTAAAAAAATCGTGCTGCTTTTGCAGCACGATTTTTATTTACTTTTTACGGGAGAATAGCATTTCAATACCCTTGACCAGCCGGGAAAGTCCTCTATAAACAAGGGGCGGTACGATTAGCAGGGCAATGAAAATAAGATTTTCGGTGAGCGTTCCGAAATGGAAGCTGAAGAAGCCCGGAAACGCCACAAAGCAGAGGGCGATCGCCAGTGCCATCGCAGCCACAAGGATGCGGCGGATCAGGTTATAGGGCTTGCAGGTGTGGTGCAGCACCACCAGTCCGCCCATACAGATCAGCGCGGTGCAGACCGTGGATGCCATCGCCTCCGGCAGACCGAGAAGGGGCATCAGCAGCTGTGCAAGGGTCACTGTTACCAGACTGGTCAATCCGCCGGGCAGGGAACGGCGCAGGACGGTGGGCAGGAATTTGCCCGTGACCCGCTCGTAATTCGGCTCCATCGCCAAAAAGAAGGAGGGAACACCGATGGTCAGCACGGAAATGACCGACAGCTGGATCGGCTCCAGCGGATACGCCCAGCCCAGCAGCAACGACAGCAGGGAAAGGCTCAGCGACACAATATTTTTTACAATGAACAGCGACGCGGCGCGGTTGATGTTGTTGATCACCCGGCGTCCCTCGCCCACGATGGCGGGCATTGCGGCAAAATCCGACTCCAGCAGCACCAGCTGCGCCACCTGCGAGGCGGCTTGCGCGCCGGATGCCATGGCGACAGAACAATCCGCAGCCTTCATTGCCAGCACGTCGTTGACGCCGTCGCCTGTCATGGCGACCGTATGCCCCGCAGCTTTCAGGGCGGCGATCAGCTTTTTCTTCTGGTCGGGGGTCACACGACCGAAGACGGTACATTCCGTCGCGGCGCGGATCAGGGCTTCGTCGGTGGTGAGGGTAGAGGCGTCCACGTAATTTTCAGCCCCTTCGATGCCGGCGCGCAGTGCCACCTGCGACACGGCAAGGGGGTTGTCGCCGGAGATGACCTTGATGGTCACACCCTGCTCCTTAAAATAGCGGAAGGTATCCCGGGCGGCGGGACGGATGCGGTTGGATAGCACGATCAGTGCCAATGGCTGCAGCTTGCCCGGCTCTAAAATGCCGGTCAGCTCACCGCTGAGCTGCGCCACAAGCAACACACGGCTGCCCTGCTTTGACCAGCCTTCCACCTGCTCCCGCAGCTCGGCGTAGCGGTGCGCCATCACAAACTCCGGCGCACCTACGATAAATGTGCCGTGGCTGCGGAAGACCGTAGCACTCCATTTTGTTTCGGATGTAAAGGGGATGCGGCGCAGACACTCCCAGTTGGTTTCGCCGCGAAACAGCTCCGTCATGGCACGGGCGGTGTCGTTTTCGGGGTCAGCACTGCCGTAGATGGCGGTGAGGATCTGCTCCAGCCGCTCCGGGGGATCTTGGGTCAGAGGTACGATCTGCTCCACCTCCATGGCGGCTTCGGTGATCGTGCCGGTCTTATCCACGCACAGAACATCCACATGCGCCAGGGACTCGATGCAGTTCAGATCCTTCACAAGCACCTTGTCACGGGTCAGCTTCAGGCTGGATGCTGCCATGGCAACGCTGGTCAGAAGATAAAGACCCTCCGGGATCATGCCGATCAGAGCGGCGACCGTGCCTTCGGCACTGTCGGTCAAGCCATTTTGAAGGATGTAAAATTCCTGATAGAAAAGCGCCAGTCCCACGGGAATCAGGGCGATGCCCACAAAGCGGATCAGCTTGTCCAGCGCGGTCATCATCTCGGATTTGGCGGCGTGGGGGTCTTTTTTGGCTTCGAGGGCAAGCCGTGAAGCAAAGGAATCAGCACCCACAGCGGTCAGCCGGGCGCGGCATTTGCCCGACACCACAAAGCTGCCGGAGAGGAGGGTTTCACCCGCTTGGCGGGTCACCGCGTCCTCCTCGCCGGTGACGAGGGCTTCGTTGACCTGCACGCTGCCGGAAAGGATCAGGGCATCGGCGCAGATCTGGTCGCCCACCACATATTCCACGATGTCATCCCGCACCAGAGCTTCGGAGGAGATCAGCTCCGTCACGCTGTCGCGCAGGACGTGGATCTTTTCCGCTGCCACGAGGGTCAGCTTGTCCACTGCCCGCTTGGCGCGGATCTCCTGATAGCAGCCGATGGCGATGTTGCAAAGCACCACCACCAGAAAGGTCATGTTTTTGATCGACGAGCCGGCGACTGCCAGCAGGAGCGCCAGCACAGCGAAAACAAGGTTGAAGAAGGTCAGAAGATTTTTGGCAATGATCTGCCATTCCGACCGGGAGGCACTGGAAACCGTGCCGTTTGACCAGCCTTTTTCGATGCGCTCGTGAACCTCGGCGGCGGTCAAGCCTACGGAAGGATCGGTTTGTATGGGAGAAAGGGGTTGTCTTTGCATGGTTTTTCTCCTTACAACAGGGTCGGCAGACCGCAGGAAACATCCCACAGAAGCAGCAGCGTGCCGCTTTTGACGGAAATCTCCGCGCTTTGACCGATGAAATGGTTGCTCACGCCCAGCGGATAAGAGGACGACAGCGTGCCGTTTTCCAGCGTGTATTGAAGACCCCGGATGCTGACACCCTCTGCGTCGCGTCCGAGGCAGAATGCGGAGAGAATGCCGGTGGCATTGGCGGGAAAACGAAGAGATTTGTTGCCGATGGCGGTAGCGATATAATCCTTGCCGATGAGCCAGCCCTGCGCGCCCTGCTCTGACAGGTAGGCAAGGGACTGGAAATTGGCGACGGTGTGATCCAGTCGGCTGCCATCCAGCCCGCCGTAGAGGTAAAACTCCCGGCAGCCACGGGAAAGACCGTGGCGGATGGCGAGCATCAGGTCGGTATCGTCCTTTTCCACGGGGTGAACCTCCGCACCCTCCGGCACGAAGCCGAGGGAGTCGAAATCGCCCAAAATCACGTCGGGTTTTCTGCTTAATTTGTCGAAATGGCGCAAGCCGCCGTCGGCAGCGATGACCAGCGCATCGTCACAGATGGGGGCGATCAGCCGGTCAAAGCCGGCAGCGCCAAAGATCACACAGGTGTCCATCGCGACCTCCTTCGTCTTTTTTTCTTATTTTAACACAGGAACGCCAAAAGGCAAACAGATATTGTAATAATTTGGAATTTTCCACATTTCTGTCATCCCGAGCGGAGTAAAACGAAGTCGAGGGATCTTCGCACGGATTTCACTGCAGATGCAGCAGAAAGTGCGTAGATTCCTCGACTCGGCAAGCCTCGCTCGGAATGACATCCGTTTTGCGGGAGATGGTTCTGCAATTATCAAATATTAACAGGAGCTTTCAGCTTGTATGTAAGACCCTTGGGGAAGAAAAAGCGCAGCTTTTCCGTTGCAAGGCGGATGTCGAAGGTCTTTGCCACACGCAGCTCGCCGTCCAGATTGGCGGGGGTGTCCTTGTCGCAGCGGATCACGATGCGATCGGTCTTCACATGGCGGATCAGCTTCGGCAATGAGGCGTACTGTCCGTTTTTGAACTTGCCGATCACCTGCGCGACCTTGAGTCGGGAGACCTTTTCGATCAGCAGCACATCCAGCAGACCGTCCTCCGGGTCAGCCTCCGGCACTGGATTGAAGCCGCCGCCGTAAAAGCGTCCGTTGCAGGCACAGACGAGGGTCAGGTCTCTGTCGATGGTTTCGCCGTTGACCTCCACCACGTAATGCTCCGAAATGCCCCGGATGACGTTGACGATTGTGGAGACCGCGTAGGCGCGGAAGCCGCTGAGCAGGGGGATGCGTTTGTAGTTGGCAACGTCCGTGCCGATGCGGGCATCCAGACCCACAGAGCAGATGTTCAGGGAGAGGTCGTCGTTGCAGCGGATCAGGTCAAAGGTGGCTTCCTCGGCGTCCAGCAGTTTTTCAATGTCGAAAAATGCCTTCGGGTCGGAAAACAGCTTGACGAAATCGTTGCCGCTGCCGCCGGAGAAGACAGAAACAGCTGCATTGTCGTAGCCCGCCGCACCCGCTGCCACTTCGTTGAGTGTGCCGTCGCCGCCGCAGGCATAGATGCGGTAATCGTCGCCGGTCTGCGCCGCTTCCCGGGCAAGACGGCAGCACTCGCCGGGGGCAGAGGAAACTTCGATCCGATAGTCAAGCCCCCGTGTCCTGCATGCCTCGTGGATGGCGGCAGAATATTGCTTTGTGCGGTTGCGGCTGCCTGCCGCGGGGTTGATGATAAACAGGTGCTTCATCGTTTTTCCTCTTTTCGGCGAATGTCGGTGTACATATAGTAGTCGCACTTGATCATGCCGTTGTAGAGCTTGCGCTTTTTGTCAGCGCGGCGACCGAAATAATGCTCAAACTCCGGCTCGGAGGTGATGATATACTTTTTCCAGCCGTCGGCGAATTTCAGGTGACGACCCAGTGCGGCGTAAAGACCCTGCGCGCTGCGCTGCTCCATCATCCGCTGACCGTAGGGCGGGTTGCAGATCAGGATGCCGGAGTCGGTGGGCAGGCTCATCTTGGTGGCATCGCCGTCCCGGAACTCGATGAAGCCTGCCATGCCTGCCTTGCGGGCGTTTGCCATGGCGAGGGAGATGCACTTGGGGTCGTTGTCCGAGCCGAGGATGCGGTAGTGGCCGTGAAATTCCTTATCAAAGGCTTCACTGCGGACAAACTGCCACGTTTTTTCGTCCATCCACTGGAATTTCTCCGCGGCAAAGCGGCGGTTCAAGCCAGGAGCGCGGTTCTTGGCGATCAGCGCCGCTTCGATGGGGATCGTGCCGGAGCCGCAGAAGGGATCCCACAGAAACTCCCGACCCCGATAGCGGGTCAGCTGGATCATAGCGGCGGCGAGGGTCTCCCGCAGGGGGGCGTCGTTGCCCACAGCACGGTAGCCCCGCTTGTGCAGACCTGCGCCGGAGGTGTCGAGGTACAGCTGCACCCGGTCATTCATGATGGAAAACTGCAGCTGGTACTTTTCGCCGTCCTCGGGAAGCCAGCTCATGTGATATTTCTCACCAAGGCGCTTGGATGCTGCCTTTTTGACGATCGCCTGACAGTCGGGAACGGACATCAGTTGGCTGTTCAGGCAGTGACCCTTCACGGGGAACACACCGTTTTTGGGGATGTAATCCTCCAGATTGGTCTGATACACGCCCTGAAACAGCTCCTCGAAGGTCTTGGCGGGAAAATCCGCCAGCACGATCAGCACCCGCTCTGCGGTGCGCAGAAAGAGATTTGCCCGGGCGAGGGTGGTTTCGTCGCCGGAAAACAGCACTCTGCCGTTTTCTACACGGACATTTGGAATGTCAAGTCGGCGCAGCTCATCGCCTGCAATGCCCTCGAGTCCAAACAATGTGGGGGCAGCAAATTCAAATTGACCCATAGTTCCTCCAAAAGTGATCAAATCTTCATAAGTGATGGTAGGGCGGGAGCAAGCACCCGCCCTACGTGATTTACGGGATGATTTTCGACGGCTTCAGGTACCGTTCCTGCTCGGAAAAGACGCAGCCGCAGTATTTTTGCATATAGAAGCCCAGCTCCCGGGCTTTTTCCTGCCCTGCCTTGAAATAGGGGCGGAAGTCCCGGTAGAGAAACTCCACGCCGTATTCATGGGCAGCACGCTCTGCGATTTCCCGCATCAGCTCGTGGTTCTGATAGGGACTGATGAACAGCGACGAGGTGAAGCTGTCGAAGCCACCCTCTTTTGCCTGCCGGGCGGTCTCGAAAAGGCGCATTTCGTAGCACTTGACGCAGCGATGTTCAATATCCTCCGCGACTTCCCGCACAAAGGGGCGCAGCCCGTAATCGTCCCGCTCGATCAGCGGCAGCTCGATGGTGGCGGCGTAGTCCCGCAGCGTGTTGCGGCGGGCGCGGTACTCGGTAAAGGGGTGGATGTTGGGATTATACCAAAATCCCGCCACCGCAAAACCGTCAGTGCGCAGCACGTCAATGCATTGGTTGGCGCAGGGGGCACAGCAAATATGAAGCAAGGTCTTCATAAATTCCTCCAAAAGGCTCTTATTTATACAATTATAGCACGATTTCCGCGGCTTTACAAGGGGAAAGGTCATGTATTCCCATGTCATCGCGAGGGAGCAATGCGACCGTGGCGATCTCCCGGTACAAAGTTGCGATTCTGAAGACTGCCGCAGGAGATTGCCACGTCACCCCTACGGGGTTCCTCGCAATGACATGTAGATTTGTGACGTTTGCGATAGAAAGAACGGTCTCCACAATAGAAAAGCCGCCGTCCCGAAGGACGGCGGCAAAAGTGTAATTCAATTACAGCAGGGTGGAGAAGTGCTTGATGGTGCGAACCATCTGAGAAACGTAGGAGTTCTCGTTGTCGTACCAAGAAACGACCTGAACCTGAGTCATGCCGCCGGGCAGCTTGTTGACCATGGTCTGGGTAGCGTCGAACAGGGAGCCGAAGGTCATGCCGATGATGTCGGAGGAGACGATCTCGTCTTCGGTGTAGCCGTAGGACTCGGTGGTAGCAGCCTTCATGGCAGCGTTGATCTCTTCCTTGGTGACTTCCTTAGCGACAACAGCGTTCAGGATGGTGGTGGAACCGGTGGGAGTGGGGATTCTCTGAGCAGCGCCGATCAGCTTGCCGTTCAGCTCGGGGATAACCAGACCGATTGCCTTAGCAGCACCGGTGGAGTTGGGAACGATGTTGATCGCACCGGCGCGGGAGCGGCGCAGGTCGCCCTTTCTCTGGGGACCGTCCAGAATCATCTGGTCGCCGGTGTAAGCGTGGATGGTGCACATAATGCCGGACTCGATGGGAGCCAGATCGTTCAGAGCCTTAGCCATGGGAGCCAGACAGTTGGTGGTGCAGGAAGCAGCGGAGATGATGTTGTCTTCCTTGGTCAGGGTCTCGTGGTTGACGTTGTAAACGATGGTGGGCAGATCGTTGCCTGCGGGAGCAGAGATAACGACCTTCTTAGCACCTGCGTCGATGTGAGCCTGTGCCTTAGCCTTGGAAGTGTAGAAGCCGGTGCACTCCAGAACGACGTCGACGTCCAGCTCGCCCCAGGGCAGCTCAGCGGCGTTAGCCTTGGCGTAGATGGTGATCTTCTTGCCGTCGACAACGATGTTATCCTCGCCAGCCTCGACAGTGTGGGTGCCGAAGGGAGCTGCGTATGCGCCCTGAGTGGAGTCATACTTCAGCAGATGAGCGAGCATCTTGGGGGAGGTCAGGTCGTTGATGGCGACAACCTCAAAACCCTCAGCACCGAACATCTGACGGAAAGCCAGACGACCGATACGGCCAAAACCATTGATAGCAACTTTAACAGACATGGTGATTTCCTCCAATTTTCATTGCTGCTTTTTGCAGCATAAAATAATAATTTCTTGGGTCATGACGACCCCATACGACGTTATTATACTACACAAAAACCCTATTGTAAAGTATGTCTTTTGCACAAATAGATACTTTTTTACCAATTCGGATTGGGTTTTCTGAACAATTTCAAAGAAAAACCGCCCCGGGTGTTCCCGGGACGGAAAAAGACTTATTCGCAAAGGAACTTGCAGACCTTCTGCTGGAAGGTGCGCAGTGCCTGAATATCGCAATCGGCATGTACATGCAGGGGGCGGGAATAGTCAAGGCTGACCATGCCCATGAAGCTCTTTGCGTTTACCTGCTGCACGTCGTTTCCCACAAGAACGGGGAAGGGTTGGACAGTTGCCAGAGAGATGAACTCCTGCACATCCTGAAAGGAACGAAGGGAAATATTAAATTCCTGCATAGATCGGTTCTCCTCTGTACAAAGCAAAATTTTTCGTGTATAATGAAGGATAAGCTGCAAAACGCACTTTCCATGAAAGAATTATAGCAAAAAGGATGACATTTTGCAATCGGACAGTTTGGACGATGTTTACAATTTAGACAGTAGAAATTTGGTGAAAATGACGAATGAAATTTGCTTTTTATACACTCGGCTGCAAAACAAACCAATATGAGACCCAAGCCATGGAGCAGCTTTTGCGCCAGCGTGGACAGGAGATCGGCAGCTTTGACAGTCCGTGTGACGGATACATTATCAACACCTGCTCGGTGACGATGGTGGCGGATAAGAAGAACCGCGCCGTCATCCGCCGCTGCCGCAAGGAGCATCCCGATGCGGTGATCGGTGTCTGCGGCTGCTACACCCAGCATGATGCCGACGCGGTGCGGAAGCTGGGGGTGGACGTGATCGGCGGCAGCGCCGGGCGCGGGGAATTTGTGGAAATGCTGCTGCGCTCTGCGGAAGAAAAGGTGCGTCTGGAGAAGCTGGATGAAGCTCTGCGCCGCCGGGAATTTGAAATTCTGCCTGCCGGCGGACTGGAGGGGCGTACCCGTGCCATGCTGAAGGTGCAGGACGGCTGTGTCAATTTCTGCTCCTACTGCATTATCCCCTACACCCGCGGGCCGGTACGTTCCGCACCACTGGAGCTGCTGGTGGCGCAGGCGAAGGAGCTTGCGGCGCGCGGCTATCGGGAGATCGTGCTGACGGGCATCGAGATCGCCGGCTGGGGCGGGGATCTTCCCGGCAAGCCGCCCATGGCGGACATGGTGTCGGCAATTTGCGAGGCAGTGCCAGATCTGCGGGTGCGGTTGGGAAGCTTGGAGCCGCGGGTGGTGACGGAGGAATTTTGTATAAAAATGTCCCAATATCCGAATCTCTGCCCCCAGTTCCACCTCTCCATGCAGAGCGGCTGCGACACGGTGCTTGCGCGGATGAAGCGCAAATACGACACCGCCCGTTACGCCGAAAGTCTGCGGCTTTTGCGAAAGTTCTTCCCCGGCTGCGCTATCACCACGGACATGATCGTGGCGTTCCCCGGCGAAACAGAGGAGGAATTTGCTGCAAGTCTCGCTTTTATCGAAGCCTGCGCCTTTGCGGATATGCACATTTTCCCCTATTCCCGCCGACCCGGAACACCGGCGGACAAGATGCCCGGTCAGCATGACAATGCCACCAAGGAGCAGCGCAGTCGCGCCGCCATCGAAATCGCGGAGCGGATGAACAAGACTTACCGGGAGAAGCTCGTCGGTTCTGTGCAGCAGGTGCTTTTTGAGGAGACCGAGGGGGCATATGACGTGGGTCATGCGCCCAATTATGTAAAAATCTACGTCAAAGCCGCGGGGCGGCACAATGAAATTGCCGACGTGCGGATCACGGGTCTGTACCAAGACGGATTATTGGGAGAATAACCATGGAAACGCGGAAGCTATATTATGAAGACAGCCATCTGCGGCACTTTTGCGCCACGGTCACCGGCTGCGAGCAAAGCGAAAAGGGCTGGCTCGTGACCCTCAATGCCACGGCATTTTACCCCGAGGGCGGCGGTCAGGCTTGCGATCTGGGCAGCTTGAACGGCGTCAAGGTGCTTGCCGTCTATGAAGAGGGCGAGCGCATCCTCCATCTGTGCGACGGCGCGCTGGAAGTCGGCGTGGCAGTGGAGGGCGAGATCGACTGGACACGGCGGTTCGATCTGATGCAGCAGCATTCCGGCGAGCATATCGTTTCAGGGCTGATCCATCAGAAATTCGGTGGTATGAACACTGGCTTTCATGTGGGTACAACGGAGATGGAGGTGGATTTTGATGTTCCGCTGACCGCTCTGCAGGTCGCCGAGGTAGAACGCTGCGCCAATGAGGCGGTGTGGCAGAATTTGGAGATCCAATGCTGGACACCTGACCCGCAGGAGCTGCCCACGGTCTTTTACCGCAGAAAAAGGGAGCTGCCTTGGCCGGTGCGCATCGTGCGTGTGCCGGGGTACGACAGCTGCGCCTGCTGCGGTGTGCATGTGAAAAAAACCGGCGAGATCGGTCTGATCAAGATTCTCTCCTGCGTCAGCCTGCGGGGCGGCGTGCGGCTGAGATTGGTCTGCGGCAAGCGGGCGTATGACTGGGTCGCCCATGTTTTTGAGGAGAACCGGCTGGTTTCTCAGGTGTTTTCCGTGCCGATGGAGCAGACCGGCGGCGGGGCGCAGAAGATGAACGAGGCACTGGCAGCGGAAAAATACCGGGCGGCGGGTCTGCAGAGCCGTGTGGCGGCGTTGATTGCGGAAAGTTATGTAAACCACGGAGACGTGCTGCATTTTGAAGACGGTCTGGACAGCGCCGGCATCCGGCAGCTGGCGGAGCGGATCGCCGCGGTCTGCGGCGGACGTGCGGCGGTGTTCTCGGGCAGCGACGGGAATTACGGCTATTGCCTTGCCAGCACCGATGGCGACCTGCGTGATCTTTGCAAGGAAATGAACGCACAGCTGTGCGGTCGTGGCGGCGGAAAGCCCTGCTTCCAGCAGGGATCGGTGCAGACAACGCAGGCGCAGATCCGCGCGTTTTTTGAAGGATGAATTGATGAAGGGGGTATTCTGATGATTCGAAAATGGATCACGCTGTTGCTGGTGATCGCCGTGGGGATCTCTGCATTGACAGCATGTCAGCCGATGCCTGACTCTTCCTATGAACCGCTATCCGCGGAGAAGATCGCCGAGATCAAGGCGGCATGGGAGAATTCTCCGATAAATGCTTCAAAGGGTCGTCCCTGCCTATGGGATTTGACTTCGCAGAAGCGATATTACGGCACGCATGGAGACTGTGTTGCGATTTTTTCAGAAGGATTGACCACTGCCATCGAAATTCTGGATGTGGCGGGTGTGAAGATCTGGAACGGAAACCGCTTCCATATTTACATTTACCGCGACGGTGAATTTGCCGAGCTTGCGGATGCCTATGAGAAAGGCTGGATCGAGAAAAAACACGTGGAATCCATCGCCGAGCATCATAAGGAACAGCTTCCTTACTATCCCGACGAGTCACAGCCATAACCAAAGCCCCCTCGGATGAGGGGGCTTTCATTTTCAAATCAGCTTTTTGCCGTCGAGGACGGCTTCGATCAGCTTATCGCCGTCGTAGCGCAGCTTCAGAAGGAAAAAGGGCGCGTCCTTCCACAGCAGGTCGAGGAAGATCTTGTCGCCCTCCCATTTGGGGAGTGCATCCAGAAATTCCCGGCTGACCCATTGCAGCTCGCCCTCGTCGCAGTCGATCAGCTCGCCCTCGAAGCCGTCGGCGGTGAAGAGGTACATATATTCGCCCTCCCACTCGCCGCAGGTCAAAAAGGTCACGATGCCGCGGCAGCGCCATGAGGTCAGGGTCAGTCCCGTCTCCTCCTTGGCTTCCCGCAGCAGGCACTCATCCGGGGATTCCTCGCCCTCGAATTTGCCGCCGATGCCGATCCATTTGTCCTGATTCAGGTCGTTTTTCTTTTTGATGCGGTGCAGCATCAGCACGTCATTTCCACGGGTGATGTAGCACAAGGTGGTGTTAAACATAGCCTTCTCCTTACAGCATACGCTGGAGCTTTTCGATGACTTGGGTGAAATAGTCCGGCAGGGGCGCAAAGACCATCACGGGGCGCGCGTCCCGGGGATGGCGGAAGCACAGCGCGCCTGCGTGGAGGCACTGGCTGTCCTGCCCCAGCTCCGGCTTTTTCCGTCCGTAAACAGTATCGCCCAAAATGGGGTGACCGATGTGCGCCATATGCACGCGGATCTGGTGGGTGCGTCCCGTTTCCAGACGGCAGCGGACGTGGGTGTAGCCCCGGTAGCGGGCAACCACCTCCCAATGGGTCACCGCTTCCTTGGAGTTGCGCTCCGTGACGCACATTCTCTTGCGGTCTGTGGGATGACGGCCGATGGGGGCATTCACAGTGCCGGAATCCTCCCGGAAAGAGCCGCAGACGATGGCTTCATAGGTGCGCGCCATGGTGTGATCCTTCAGCTGGGATGCCAGAATGCGGTGGGCAAAGTCGTTTTTCGCAATGGCGAGCAGACCTGAGGTGTCCTTGTCGATGCGGTGGACGATGCCGGGGCGCAGCTCGCCGTTGATGCCGGACAGCTGATCGCCCATGGCGAAGAGAAGTCCGTTGACCAGCGTATCGTCCTGATGACCGGCGGCGGGGTGAACAACAAGTCCCTTGGGCTTGTTGATGACCAGCAGATCCTCGTCCTCATAGACGATGTCCAGTGCCATTTCCGTGGGGGCGATGTCCACGCTCTTCGGCTCGGGGATGGTGAGGCTGATCTCGTCGCCGATCACCAGCTTGTCGTTTTTCTTGGCTTTTTTGCCGTTTCGCAGGACACAGCCCTCATCAATGAGCTTTTGCGCCGCGGAGCGGGTCAGATCTTCTACGGCGCGTGCGAGGTAGGCATCCAAGCGCTCACCGGGAATATCGGGGAAAAGCGTCATTTTTTCTCATCCTTCCAAAAGCCCTTATTGAAGAAAATAAGGTGGATCATCAGCAGAATGCTGCCGCAGGTGATGAAGCAGTCGGCAACGTTGAAAACGGGGAATGTGATGAAGTCCGTTTTGATCATGTCCACCACGTAGCCAAAGCGCACGCGGTCGATCATGTTGCCCAGTCCGCCGCCGTAGATGGCTGCGATCAGCCAACGCTCAAAGGTGGTGAAGCCCATGGGCTTTTTGAAATATTCCCATATGATCAGCCCGGTAAACAGCACAAAAACCAGCGCGAACAGCCATTGCTGACCCTGAAACGCGGAGAAGGCAGCACCGATGTTGCGCACGTAAGTCAGCGACAGAAAGCCGGGGATGAAGGGGATGCTCTCGTACAGCTCAATGTTGGCGACGGTCAGATACTTAGTGAGCTGATCCAAAATCACGATCGCCACAGCAAAAATTGCGAATTTCAGAAAGTTTTTCATACGCCCTCCGATGGAAAATGCTTTTCTTTATCATACCGAAAAGGGAAGTGGGTGTCAAGTGGTCGCGGATTTCGGTGTCATCGCGAGGGAGCAAAGCGACCGTGGCGATCTCCCGGTAGGCAGTCGCAAATCGGCAGATTGTCGCAGGAGATTGCCACGTCGGGTATTCGCCCTCCTCGCAATGACATTTTGCGGTGGCGGGGGCAAGCACCCGCCCTACAAGTTTCACCGAACGTGGGCACCAGCCCCTACAATGATAATCCCGGAGGACATCGGATGACGTCCTCCGGGGTTTGGAGCTATCTTAGTACATGCCACCCTGTGCGGCAGCGGCAGCAGCGGCTGCGTCGCCTGCGGGGTTGGGCTGGTCGACCACCAGAGATTCGGTGGTCAGCACGCAGGAGGCGATGCTCGCTGCGTTCTCCAGAGAGGAGCGGGTCACCTTGGTGGGATCGACGATGCCTGCTGCGATCATGTCCACATAGGTCTCGGTGTAGGCGTTGTAGCCGTAGCCCACCTTCTTGGAGGAGCGGATCTTCTCGTAGACCACGCTGCCGTCCACGCCTGCGTTCTCAGCGATCTGGCGGATGGGAGCCTGCAGAGCGGTGGCGATGATCTTTGCGCCGGTCTTTTCGTCGCCGTGCAGAGTAGCCACCAGCTTCTCAACAGCTGCGATGGCATTGACCTGTGCAGTGCCGCCGCCGGCGACGATGCCCTCTTCCACAGCGGCGCGGGTTGCGTTCAGCGCATCCTCAACGCGCAGCTTCTGTTCCTTCATAGCTACCTCGGTCTGTGCGCCGACCTTGATGACGGCAACACCGCCGCTGAGCTTTGCAAGACGCTCCTGCAGCTTTTCGCGGTCGTAATCGGAGGTAGTGGTTGCGATGGAGGAGCGGATCTGATGAGCGCGTGCCTTGATCGCCTCGGGATCGCCTGCGCCATCAACGATGGTGGTGGTATCCTTGGCAACAACCACCTGACGGGCGCGACCCAGATCATTGAGGGTTGCGTCGGTCAGCTCCATGTTCAGCTGGCTGGAGATGACGGTGCCGCCGGTGAGGATGGCGATATCCTGCAGCATTTCCTTGCGGCGGTCGCCGAAGCCGGGTGCCTTGACGCAGACAACGTTGAAGTTACCGCGCAGGCGGTTCATCAGCAGGGTAGCAAGGGCATCGCCCTCCACGTCCTCTGCGATGATGATCATCTTCTTGCCTGCCTTGACGATAGGCTCAAGGATGGGCAGCAGCTCCTGAATGGAGGCGATCTTCTTGTCGGTGATCAGCAGGAATGCATCGTCGATGACGGCTTCCATTTTGTCGGTGTCGGTGACCATGTAGGGGGAGATGTAGCCCCGGTCAAACTGCATACCCTCGACGACCTCCAGACCGGTCTCGGCGGTTTTGCTCTCTTCGATGGTGATGACACCCTCAGTGCCGACCTTTTCCATTGCTTCCGCGATCAGTGCGCCGATGGCTTCATCGCCGGAGGAAACGGTGCCGACGCGGGCGATGTCAGCAGAGCCGTTGACGGGAACGGAATGCTCCTTGATGGCAGCGACAGCAGCGTCAACAGCCTTCTCGATGCCCTTGCGCATGACCATGGGGTTTGCACCGGCGGAGAGGTTTCTCAGACCCTCACGGGTGATTGCCTGCGCAAGAACGGTAGCGGTGGTGGTGCCGTCGCCTGCCACGTCGTTGGTCTTGGTGGCGACTTCACGGATGAGCTGTGCGCCCATGTTCTCAAATGCGTCCTCCAGCTCGATCTCCTTGGCGATGGTCACGCCGTCGTTGGTGATCAGGGGAGCGCCGAACTTACGACCCAGAACCACATTGCGACCCTTGGGTCCCAGGGTAACTTTAACGGTATCTGCCAGCTGGTCAATGCCGGACTGCAGCTTTCTGCGGGCTTCTTCGCCGTAAACGATCATTTTTGCCATTGTAGTGTTCCTCCTTAATCGGTGACGACTGCCAGAATGTCTTCCAGCTTGACGAATTTGTAGTCAACGCCATCCAGCTTCAGCTCGCTGCCGGCGAACTTGCCGACAACCACCTTGTCGCCGGGCTTGACGGTCATTTCGATCTCCTTGGTGCCGGGGCCTGCGGAAACGACCTCATAAATTGCGGGCTTTTCCTTATTGGTAGTGGCCAGAATGATGCCGGAAACGGTTGCTTCGGGCGCTTCGTGCTGCTTGAGCAGAACGTTGTCTGCCATGGGTCTGAGCTTCATGTTGTTTGCCTCCAAATAATATAGTATGTTGCAGGTCACGCCTGCGTCTTTCTCTGTTTAGCACTCTTATTCATCGAGTGCTAATATATAATAGCCTACTATCACAAAAAAAGCAAGAGGAATTTTGGAAAAATGCGTAAAATATTTATGAACGGGAGGAGGATCGGAAAAGTAAGCTGCACTTTTGGGCATAATGATGGAAAAAACTTGAAAATCAGCCGCAAAAACCCTTGCAAATTGTGCGTTTTTGCTTTATAATGAGTGCAATCAAAATGGTGGAGAATTGTCTTGAAGGAGGGAGTCAGCTTGGGTGAACTGATCGCGGTGCTGTCCGGCAAGGGCGGCACGGGCAAAACGTCCCTTTGCGCCGGTATCGCCACGGCGCTGGCTGCCGAGGGAAAGAGCGTTCTTTGCATCGACTGTGACATCGGACTGCGTAACCTTGACATCTCCCTTGCCATGGCGGACAGCTGTGCGCTGAGCTTTGTGGATGTTTATAGGGGCGGATATTCGCTGTCGGAAGCTGCGGTGCATCCGTTGTATCCCAGCCTCTCCTTTTTGACCGCGCCGGTGAACATGACCGCCGACGAGATCGATACCCGGGCATTTTCCGACATGCTGCGCAAAGCCCGCCGGATGTACAATTACATCTTTCTCGATGCGCCGGCAGGGCTGGATGCAGGCTTCCGTCTGTGCGCCCAGCATGCTGACCGCATCATTTTGGTGACAAATCCCGAACCCTCTGCCATTCGCGATGCCGCCTCCACCGGTCACCGGCTGGAGATCATGGGGAAAAATCAGATCCGCATCATCGTCAACCGCGTCAGAAAAAAGCTGATGGACGCAACCAAGCGGACGGTGGACGACGTGATGGACGATGCCGGTCTTCCGCTGCTGGGCATCGTGCCGGAGGATGAAAACGTCACACTTGCAGCTGCCTTTGAAAAGCCGCTGCTGAAATACACACGCAAGGGTGCCGCGGCTGCCTGCCGCCGCATCGCACGAAGAATTCTTGGGCTTTCCGAGCCTGTATCCATCCGCTGACCATAGAAAGGGAGAAACGCAGATGAATATTGCATTTTTGGCACACGACAAGAAAAAAGAGCTGATGGTGCAGTTTTGCACCGCATATAAAAGCGTGCTGGGCAAGCATAGCCTGTTCGCAACGGCGACCACCGGCCGTCTGATCGCGGACAATACAGGTCTGCCCATTACCTTGCTTCTGAGCCACCGTCAGGGCGGTCATCAGCAGATCAACGCCCGTATCTCCTACAATGAGATCGATCTGGTGCTGCTGTTCTCCGATCCCAACTCCACCGGCGACCGCATGGAGGATGCCCAGATGCTGGAGACCATCCGCTACTGTGACAAGCATAATGTGCCCATCGCCACGAACCTTGCCAGCGCGGAGATGCTGATCATGGGTCTGCAGCGGGGCGACCTGGACTGGCGCGAGATGCTGCGCACCAAGCCGAGATACTAATGAACAATTAGGAGTTAGGAATTAGGAATGTGGTTGTATCAATTCCTAATTCCTAATTTCACATTCCCAATTTTTTCGGAAAGGACGAAAACAAAATGGACATTATCAAGCCCCGGACACTTTCCGGGTTTATGGAGCTGCTGCCCGGCAAGCAGTCTCAATTTGAGCGGATGCTCAGCGTCCTGCGGGATACTTACGCAAGCTACGGCTTTGCCGCTCTGGACACTCCCGTCATCGAGGATGCTCAGATCCTGCTGGCAAAGGGTGGCGGCGAGACGGAAAAGCAGATCTACCGCTTCCAGAAGGGCGACAGCGATCTGGCACTGCGCTTTGACCTGACCGTGCCGCTGGCAAAGTACGTTGCCCTGCATTGCAACGAGCTGGCGTTCCCCTTCCGCCGCTTCCAGATCAGCAAGGTCTATCGCGGCGAGCGGGCGCAGCGGGGTCGTTTCCGTGAATTTTATCAGGCGGACATCGACATCATCGGCGATGGCAAGCTGGACATTCTCAACGAGGCGGAGATCCCTGCTATTATTTATAAGGTGTTCAAGGGCTTCGGTCTGAACCGCTTCCAGATCCGGGTCAACAACCGCAAGATCCTCAACGGCTTCTATGCCATGCAGGAGCTTGCGGAAAAGAGCGGCGACATCATGCGCACCGTGGACAAGCTGGACAAGATCGGCGCGGAAAAGGTCAAGGCGATCCTGCTGGACACCTGCGGTCTGACCGATGCGCAGGCTGATGAAATTTTGAAGTTTATTTCCATCAAAGGCACAAATGCCGAGGTTTTGGCGGCACTGGAGGGCTACGCAGGCAAGAATGAACTGTTCGATGCCGGTCTGGCGGAGCTGAAGGCAGTTACCGCAAATCTGGCGGCGTTCGGTGTGCCGGAGGAGAATTTTGCCGTGGATCTGACCATCGCAAGAGGTCTGGACTACTACACCGGCACGGTTTACGAGACCACGCTTCTGGATCATCCCGAGATCGGCTCGGTCTGCTCCGGCGGTCGTTACGACAATCTGGCGGGCTACTACATCGACAAGGCACTGCCCGGTGTGGGCATTTCCATCGGTCTAACCCGTCTGTTCTACGTGCTGGACGAGCAGGGTCTGCTGAATCCTGCGCTGCCCACCGCACCCTGCGATGCGCTGGTGCTGCCCATGCTTCCCGAAGCAGGTCCTGCCATCGCGCTGGCGGAGCAGCTGAGAAGCAGCGGTCTTCGGGTGCAGCTTTACGGCGAGCAGAAGAAATTCAAGCAGAAGATGGCATATGCCGACAAGCTGGGCGTTCCCTTTGCGGTGCTGCTGGGTGAGGATGAGCTGGCTGCCGGCAAGTGCGCGGTGAAGAACATGACGACCGGCGAGCAGCAGCTGCTCACCGCCAGCGAAGCCGCCGCGTTCATCAAGGCGACCCTGACGGCAAATAACGTCCCGATCATTTTGGAGAAGTAAGATGGAAGAAAAGTTTATCATCGCGTGGGCAGCTGCCCGGGAAAAGGCAGCGCAGCTGGGCGTGAAAATGCGTCCCGTGGATGCCGCAGATGCCATGGTGGCGGCGCACCGCGCCCTTTCCGGCAACCGGGAAAGCGACGGCTTTGCCGCTCTTGCGGACAAGAAGCATCTGGAGCTGAGTCTGGAAGCCCTTGCCATCGACAAGCGGTTTACGGCACTGTTTTCCGACGAGGAAGCCAACGCCGCGCTGGACAGATTGCTCTCAGCGGGCTATTACGGCTGAATACAGTAAAAAGACCGGGGAAACCCGGTCTTTTGTTGCATATTCCTGCTGGTTTTTCACGATTTTCCATTGACTTAGCGGTACGGAAGTGGTAAACTGTAAGAAATATTCAAACACGGTGATGAAAACCAGTACATACCAAGGTGCGACCTCAGAGAGCTGCCGGTGGGTGCGAGGCAGCGGAAGCGTCGGTGTGGAATTCCTTTCGGAGTGGCTTTGCTGAAATGAAAGTAGGCGAAGACGGGAAAAGCCCGATACAGCTTGCGGATCAACCCCGATCCCTTGAGGCCGCGTATGCGGCAAACTGAGGTGGTACCACAGGAAATTCTTGTCCTCTGCTTGTGTAAGCAGAGGGCTTTTCATTTTATCAGAGAAGGTGAGAAATATGGTCATTACAGATTTTTTGGAGAGAAATGCACGGCTTTACGGGCAGGAGAGCTGCCTTGTGGAGATCAACCCTTCCGAGGAGCGGGACAAGGCGACCACTTGGTGGGATTTTAACCTGATCGAGAGTGCCAGTCAGGATGCCCCCTACCGCCGGGAAATGACGTGGAAGGATTTTGACCGCCGCGCCAACCGCTTTGCAAATCTCCTGCTGAGCCGCGGTCTGAAAAAGGGAACAAAGGTCGCGATTTTGCTGATGAACTGCATCGAGTGGCTGCCGGTCTATTTTGGCATCCTGAAGGCGGGCTGCATCGCCGTTCCTATGAACTTCCGTTACAGCTCCGACGAGATCCAGTACTGCCTCGACCTTGCGGATGTGGAGGTTTTGGTGTTCGGCCCGGAATTTGTCAGCCGTATCGATGCCATCGAGAAGAACATTCCCGGTGTGAAGATGCTGTTTTACGTGGGCAAGAACGGCCCTGCTTATTCCGAGGACTGCATGTCGCTGCAGGGCTTCTGCTCCTCCAGCGCGCCTCCCATTGCCCTGACGGAAACCGACGATGCCGCTATCTATTTCTCCTCCGGCACCACGGGCTTCCCCAAGGCGATCCTGCACAACCATCTGTCGCTGGTGCATTCGTGCATGTGTGAGCAGAAGCACCACGGTCAGACCCGGGAGGATGTGTTCCTCTGCATCCCGCCGCTGTATCACACCGGCGCGAAGATGCACTGGTTCGGCTCGCTCCTTGCCGGCTCGAAGGCAGTTCTGCTCCGGGGCGTGAAGCCGGAGTGGATCCTCCGGGCGGTCACCGAGGAACGCTGCACCATCGTGTGGCTGCTGGTGCCGTGGGCGCAGGATCTGCTGGATGCCATTGACGACGGTCGTGTGGATCTGAGCAAGTACCGCCTTGACCAGTGGCGGCTGATGCACATCGGCGCACAGCCCGTTCCCCCCAGCCTGATCCACCGCTGGATGAAGATCTTCCCCCATCATCAGTATGACACCAACTACGGTCTTTCCGAGTCCATC
Source organism: Oscillospiraceae bacterium (assembly GCA_015067495.1). Taxonomy (GTDB): domain Bacteria; phylum Bacillota; class Clostridia; order Oscillospirales; family Oscillospiraceae; genus Faecousia. The sequence continues at coordinate 339,104 of SVMI01000001.1, forward strand.
GGACCGGGCTGTGTCCATCTGGGTGTTGAAAATGTCCATAAGGTGGGTGCCATTGGCAAGCCCGGCTTCGGCTGGCAGGCACGGATCGTGGATGAGCATGGCGTTGACGTCGCTGAGGGCGATGTGGGTGAGCTGATCGTCAAGGGCAACGGCGTGATGCAGTGCTACTACAAAAATCCCGAAGCCACCGCGGACGTTCTGAAGGACGGCTGGCTCTTCACCGGCGATATGGCGCGGGTGGATGAGGATGGCTTTATCTATCTGGTCGACCGCAAGAAGGACGTGGTCATCTCCGGCGGCGAAAATCTGTACCCCGTGCAGATCGAGGATTTCCTGCGCGCCTTCCACAAGATCAAGGACGTGGCGGTCATCGGTCTTCCCGATGCCCGCTTGGGCGAGATCGCCGCGGCGATCATCGAGCTCAAGGAGGGCGAGACCTGCACCGAGGCGGAGATCGACGAATTTTGCAAGGCGATGCCCCGCTACAAGCGTCCCCGAAAGATCTTCTTCGACAAGGTTCCCCGCAATCCCACCGGCAAGATCGAAAAGCCGGTGCTGCGTGAAAAGTATTGCCACGGTCGTCTTGTTGAGGTTCAGATCACCGGCTAATTTCTCTGCATACAGAAAGAAGGCATTTATATGGATATGGCAATCAAGATCGGAATGCTCGTGGTGTTTTTCGGCATCATGATCGGTGTTGGTCTTTACTGCCGCAAGCATTCGACAGATGTGGACGGCTTCGTCCTCGGCGGCAGAAGTGTCGGCCCGTGGCTGACGGCGTTCGCTTACGGTACATCCTATTTTTCCGCTGTCGTTTTTGTGGGCTATGCCGGTCAGTTCGGCTGGAAGTACGGTATCGCCGCCACATGGGCAGGCATCGGCAATGCCCTGATCGGCTCGCTGCTCGCATGGGCGGTCTTGGGTCGCAGAACCCGTGTCATGTCCCAGCATCTGGACAGCGCCACCATGCCCCAGTTCTTCGAAGCACGCTTCAACAGCAAGGCACTGAAGCTGGCGGCATCTGTGGTCATTTTCGTTTTCCTGATCCCCTATACCGCGTCGCTGTACAACGGCTTGAGCCGACTGTTCGGCATGGCGTTTGACATCGATTACTCCGTCTGTGTCATTGCTATGGCGGTGTTAACGGCGATCTACGTCATCGCCGGCGGCTATATGGCAACTGCCATCAACGATTTTATTCAGGGCATCATCATGCTGGTGGGCATCGTCGCGGTGATCGCCGCGGTGCTGGCAAGCAAGGGCGGCTTTATGGAAGCACTGAACGGACTGGGACAGGTGTCTGATCCGACGGTTTCCGACACCCCCGGCATCTTCAACTCCTTCTTCGGCCCTGACCCCATCAATCTGCTGGGCGTGGTGCTGCTGACCAGCCTCGGCACATGGGGACTTCCCCAGATGGTGCAGAAATTTTACGCCATCAAGAGTGAAAAGGCGATCAACAAGGGCATGATCATTTCGACGATTTTTGCCATGGTCGTGGCAGGGGGCTGCTACTTTTTGGGCGGCTTCGGCAGACTCTTCTCCGATGAGATCGACATTGCCGCAGGCGGCTACGACTCCATCATTCCCACCATGCTGAGCAAGCTGTCTCCGATTTTGATCGCGGTGGTCGTGGTGCTGGTGCTGTCGGCTTCCATGTCCACGCTGTCTTCCCTCGTGCTGGCGTCCAGCTCCACCCTGACCCTCGACTTCATCAAGGGTACGCTGGTCAAGAACCTGAGTCAGAAAAAGCAGCTGCTGATCATGCGTATTCTGATCGCGGTATTTATCGCAATCTCCGTCGTGATCGCGATCTTGCAGTACAAGTCCAACGTGACCTTTATTGCTCAGCTGATGGGCGTGTCATGGGGTGCGCTGGCAGGCGCATTTCTTGCGCCGTTCCTGTACGGTCTTTACTGGAAACGGGTGACGGCGGCATCTGTGTGGGTGAGCTTTGTATTTTCCACGGTTGTGATGCTGGCGAACATCTTCTTCAAGGATGCGTTCCCGGTGCTGCTGCAGTCGCCCATCAATGCAGGTGTGTTTTGCATGCTCGCAGGCTTGGTGATCGTGCCGATCGTGAGCCTTGTGACCAAAGCACCTGCCAAGGAGCATATCGAGAAGGTATTCTCCTGCTATGATAAAAAAGTGGTGGTATCTGTCACCGATGCCATCGGAGAACCTATAAATAAGGAGGAGTAAGCATGAAACAGCTGATTCTGGGCAACGAAGCCGTTGCCCGCGGATTATACGAGGCAGGATGCAGCTTTGTGTCCAGCTACCCCGGTACACCCAGCACCGAAATCACCGAAGCCGTTGCAAAATATCCCGAGGTCTACGCAGAGTGGGCGCCCAATGAGAAGGTGGCGATGGAAGCAGCCTTCGGCGCAGCTCTGGCAGGTCGCCGCAGCTTCTGCGGCATGAAGCATGTTGGATTGAATGTGGCTGCCGATCCGCTGTTTACCATTTCCTACACCGGCGTCAATGCGGGTATGGTCATCGGTGTTGCGGACGATGCGGGCATGCACTCTTCGCAGAATGAGCAGGACTCCCGCCACTACGCAAGAGCCGCCAAGATCCCCATGCTGGAGCCGTCGGACTCTGCCGAAGCCCTCGCTTTTGCAAAGCTGGCTTACCAGCTGTCCGAGCAGTTTGACACCCCGGTGCTTCTGAAGATGTGTACCCGCGTTTCCCACTCCCAAAGTGTGGTGGAGACCGGCGAGCGTGTGGAAGTGACCAAGGAATATCAGAAGGACATCGCCAAGTACGTCATGATGCCCGGCAACGCCAAGAAGCGTCATCCTGTGGTGGAGGCGCGTACCAAGGCACTGATCGCGTACGCGGAGACCGCGGACATCAACCGGGTCGAGGCGGGTACGGATAACAGCATCGGCATCATCACCTCCTCTACCGCTTACCAGTACGTGAAGGAGGTCTGCGGCGATACCTACCCGGTGCTGAAGCTGGGTATGATCTGGCCCATGCCCGTGGAGAAGATCAAGGCGTTTGCCGCTTCTGTCGAAAAACTGGTGATCGTGGAGGAGCTGGACGGCTTTATTGAGTGCCACTGCCGGGATCTGGGCATTGACTGCGTTGGCAAGGAGAATTTCTCCAACATCGATGAGCTGATGCCTCTGACTGTCGCGTCCAAGCTGGCTGAGGTTTGGGAAGTGGGCGCGAAGCTGGATGCGGCGATCCCGCCCAGACCGCCTGTCATGTGCGCCGGCTGCCCCCACAGAGGTCTGTTTTACACCTTGAAAAAGAACAAGCTCACCGTTCTCGGTGACATTGGCTGCTATACTTTGGGCGCAGTCGCTCCGCTGGCGGCGGTGGACAGCGTCATCTGCATGGGCGCATCCGTTTCGGGTCTGCACGGCTTTTCCAAGTCCCAGCAGGGTGCTATGGATAACAAAACGGTTGCGGTTATTGGTGATTCTACCTTCATGCATTCCGGCATCACGGGTCTTGTCAACATGGCGTATAACGAGTCCAATGCCACCGTGATCATCGTGGACAACTCCATCACCGGCATGACCGGTCACCAGCAGAACCCCACCACCGGCTTCAACCTGAAGGGCGACCCCTGCGCCAAGATCGATCTGGAGACGCTGTGCCGTGCTGTCGGCATCAAGCGGGTTCGGGTCATCGATCCGTATAACCTTGCAGAGTGTGACGCGGTAATCAAGGAGGAGCTGGCAGCCAACGAGCCGTCGGTTATCATATCCCGCCGTCCCTGCGCGCTGCTGAAGTATGTCAAGCACAAAAAACCCCTGACAGTGGATGCGGACAAGTGTGTCGGCTGCAAGGCGTGCATGAAGATCGGCTGCCCTGCCATCAGCATCATCGATGGCAAGGCAAAGGTAGACAGCACCCAGTGCGTCGGCTGCGGCGTTTGCGAGCAGCTGTGTAAGTTTGGCGCGCTGCAGGGCGCAAAGGAGGAATGATCATGAAAACACAAAATGTGATGATCGTTGGTGTCGGCGGTCAGGGAAGCCTGCTGGCATCCAAGCTGCTGGGTCGCCTGCTCCTGAGCAAGGGCTATGACATCAAGGTCTCTGAGGTCCATGGCATGAGCCAGCGCGGCGGCAGCGTTGTTACGTATGTTCGCTTCGGCGATAAGGTCTATTCTCCCGTCATCGACAAGGGTCAGGCGGATTATATCGTGTCCTTCGAGCTGCTGGAAGCCGCCCGCTGGACGGAGTACTTAAGGCCCGGCGGAAAAATCATCGCCAACACCCAGAAGATCAACCCCATGCCCGTGATCATCGGTGCGGCGGAATATCCTGAGGATCTGGAAGGCAAAATGCGCGCTGCGGGCATTGATCTGGATGCCATCGACGCGCTGACCTTGGCGGAGCAGGCAGGCTCGTCCAAGGCGGTCAATCTGGTGCTGATGGGTCGTCTTTCCACCTATTTCGACATTCCCGAGGAGGAGTGGATGCAGGCGATCGAAGCCAGCGTCCCCGGGAAATTCCTCGAAATGAACAAAACCGCATTCAAGCTTGGCACACAAGCATAAAGAAGGAGATGGCGCAAATGCCGAACTATTATCAACCTGAAATTGAAACCATGCCCTATGACCAGCTTTGCGCGCTGCAAAATGAGCGCTTTCTGAAGCAGGTACGCCACGTGTGGGACAATGTTCCCTATTACCGCAAGAAGATGGAGGAAAAAGGTGTCACCCCCGACGACATCCAGTCCATCGACGATCTTTACAAGCTGCCCTTTTTGTGCAAGGACGATCTGCGGGAGGCCTATCCCTACGGTCTGATGGGCAAGCCCCTCTCCGAGTGCGTGCGCATCCAGTCCACCTCCGGCACCACCGGCAAACGCGTTGTGGCATTCTACACCCAGCATGACATCGATCTGTGGGAGGATTGCTGCGCCCGCGCCATCGTGGCGGCAGGCGGCACCAAGGAGGACGTTGTCCATGTTTCCTATGGCTACGGGCTGTTCACCGGCGGTCCGGGTCTCAACGGCGGCTCTCACAGGGTGGGATGTCTGACCCTGCCCATGTCCTCCGGCAACACCGAGCGTCAGCTGCAGTTCATGACGGATCTCGGCTCTACCATCCTCTGCTGCACCCCCTCTTATGCGGCATATCTGGCGGAATCCATCTACGAAAAAGGTCTGCGGGATCAGATCAAGCTGAGAGCAGGCATTTTCGGTGCCGAAGCATGGAGCGAGGATATGCGTCACGACATTGAGAATAAGCTGGGCATCAAGGCGTATGATATTTACGGTCTGACCGAGACCTCCGGCCCGGGCGTCGCCTTTGAATGCAGCGAGCAGACCGGTATGCACATCAACGAGGATCACTTCATCGCCGAGATCATCGATCCCGACACCGGCGAGGTGCTGCCTGAGGGCAGCAAGGGCGAGCTGGTCTTCACCGCCATCACAAAGGAGGCCTTCCCGCTGCTGCGGTACCGTACCCGTGACATCTGCATTCTGAGCCGCAAGAAGTGTTCCTGCGGCAGAACCCATGTCAAGATGTCCAAGCCCATGGGTCGCTCTGACGATATGCTGATCATCCGTGGCGTCAATGTGTTCCCGTCCCAGATCGAGACCGTTCTGATGCAGCAGGGCTATCCTGCCAATTATCAGATCATCGTGGATCGGGTAAACAATTCCGATACCTTCGAGATCATGGTGGAAATGAATCCCGAGATGTTCTCCGACTCCCTCGCCAAGATCGCCGCCGCCGAAAAGAAGCTGGTGGAGGCACTGAAGGCAATGCTGGGCATCGCCGCCAAGGTCAAGCTGGTTGCGCCCAAGACCATCACCCGCAGCGAGGGCAAAGCCGTCCGTGTCATTGACAAGCGTAAGATTTAAGGAGGCTGTACTATGAGTATTCATCAGATTTCTGTGTTTCTGGAAAACCGCACCGGTCAGCTGGCGGAGATCACCGCGCTGCTGGCAAAAAACGGTGTGGACATCCGCGCCATCTCCATCGCCGAGACCGCGGACTACGGTCTTGCCCGTATGATCGTGGATGATGCGCCCAAGGCAAGCAATATCCTGCTGCAGCACGGCGACATTCTGTCCATGACTCCCGTATGGGCGGTGGAAGTGCCGGACAAGCCTGCCGGTCTTGCGGATCTGCTGCAGACGCTGGCGGAAAGCCATATCGACGTGGAGTATATGTATTCGCTGTTTACCCATCGTGACGGCTATGCCTACATGGTGCTGCGCATTTCAGATGAGGAGAAATTCACCGCTGCGCTGACCGCACACGGCATCAAGGTCGTGGGTGGGGAAGAGCTGGGTCTGAAGTAATGGGCAAAAAGCTTCTTGATCTGTTTCTGACCTTTTTCAAGATCGGCGCGTTCACCTTTGGCGGCGGCTATGCCATGATCCCTGTCATTGAGGAAATCTGCGTCGAAAAGAAGCTGTGGATCACCCATGAGGATATGGTCAATGTGACGGTCATCGCCGAGTCCACACCCGGCCCCATCGCCATCAACTGCGCCACCTTCGTCGGCTACAAGCAGGGCAAATTCTGGGGCGCGGTGGCGGCGACGCTGGGCGTTGTGATGCCGTCGTTTATCATCATCTACCTGATCTCCATGTTTTTCAACAACTTGCTGGAGTTTCCTATCGTCACCAATGCCTTCCGGGGCATTAAGATCGGTGTGGGTCTGCTGATCGTCAACGCGGGCATCAATATGGGCAAAAAAATCCCTAAAAAGCCCCTGCCGATGAGCATTCTGGCGGTATCTGTGGCACTGATGCTGGCGGCAAGCTTTTTGAGCTGGAACTTGAGTACCATCGTCATGATCGTGGCGGCGGGTGTGATCGGTCTGGCGCTCTTTGCGCTGCAGCAGAGGGGAGGGAAGGCATCGTGATCTACCTTGAACTCCTTTTGGGCTTTTTGCAGGTTGGCTGCTTTGCCTTCGGCGGCGCCTATGCGGCGATCCCGCTGATCCGGGATGTGGTGCTTTCCTACGGCTGGATCACCGAGGAAAAGCTCTCCTACATGATCGCCATCGCAGAATCCACCCCCGGACCCATCATGGTAAATCTCGCCACCTACATCGGCAGCGAGCAGGGCGGTATTCTGGGCGCGGCGATCGCCACCACTTCGGTTATTCTGCCTGCGTTCCTGATCATGATTTTGGCGGTGGTGGTTTTGAACAAAGCCATCAAAAACCGCTACGTGCAGGCGACCTTGGCGGCGATCACCCCCTGCATCATCGGCATCATCTTCGCCACCGGCGCAGAAATGACCATCCATGCCATCACCGGCATGTGGGAGATCCTTCTCGGCGCGGTGCTGGCAGTGATCCTCTTCGGCGCACGCTTTGTGCTGAAGAAAAAAATCTCGACCATCGCTTTCATCGGCATCTCCGCGGTGCTGGGCGTTCTGGTATTTAGCTTTGTGTAACAAAAAATCCCGCTGCAGCTGCAGCGGGATTTTCATGTATCGCATCAGATCTTTTCAGCAGCTTCCACGACGTGCTTCATCAGCACGGTGGTGGTAACTGCGCCGACACCGCCGGGAACGGGGGTGATGGCTTCAACGATGGGCTCGACCTCGTCGAACACGCAGTCGCCGGACATGCCGCCCTTGCCCTTGGTGGTGATCTTCTCGGGGTTCCAGTTCATGGAAACGTCGATGACGATCTGACCCTCGCGGACGAAGTCCTTGGTCAGGCTGTTCAGAACACCGGCTGCAGTGACGATGATGTCAGCACCCTTGCAGATCTCCGCGGTGTTGACGGTGCGGGTGTGGCAGACGGTGACGGTGGCGTTCTTTGCCATCAGCATCATGGCAGCGGGCTTGCCGACCACGAGAGAACGACCGATCACGACAGCGTTCTTGCCCTTGCAGTCGATGCCGTAGTAGTCAAGGATCTCCATGCAGGCGGCGGGGGTGCAGGGGGCGTAGCCCAGATCCTGACCTTCAAACACGCCGGCGTTGGACATATGGGTCATGGAGTCCACGTCCTTGCAGGGGGCGAGGCGGTTGCAGATCTCGTCCTGATCAGCCTTCAGGTGCTTGGGCAGGGGACGGAACATCAGAACGCCGTGAACAGAAGCATCGGCATTGACCTCGTCGATGACAGCCAGAACCTCTTCCTTGGAAGCGGTCTCGGGCAGAATATAGTTCTTAACAGCGACACCCACTTCCTCAGCGCGCTTGGTTGCGCCCTTTTCATAGGAGAGGTCAGAGGGGTTCTCGCCCAGACGGATGATACCCAAAGTGGGGGTGATGCCCTTTTCGCGCAGGGCAGCGGTACGGGTCTGCAGGGAAGCAACCAGAGCCTCGTTGACTTCCTTGCCAAGCAATCTCTTAGCCATGTTATTATCCTCCAAATATTGTAATCAGAAAAATGTAACGAATCGAGCGGTACCTAATGGTGTAACGATTACATCGCAGGTACGTCACGAATTGTCAGCGGCGACTCGCCGTTTACACGCCAAAACCGGCTTTTACAGTTGCGAAGATCTCGTCAGCCATTGCGCCGTACTTTGCCAGCATGCCCAGTGCCTTGGCGTTCATTTCCTCGGCGACCTCGCGGTTTTTCAGGGTCTTGGTGTTGATGAACACGTTCAGGGATGCAGCCTGCAGCGCAGCCTTGCAGCAAACAGCACCGCAGCCGGCATCGGAAACAGCCAGACGGCTACCCTTGGCGGCAAACACGCTGATGTACTCGATGGCTTCGCAGCACAGCTCCATGATCTTCATGGGCGTGGAGCAGGCGATGATGGTGGCTTCTTCCATGACAGCATCACGGGTGGGGTCATCCTTGGGGATGCCGTAGGCCTTGGCAAGGGGAAGGAAGTTGATCTCATCCGCTTCCACCTGATTCAGAAGCTCGGTCTGCAGGGCGTCGCACTTCGCCTTCAGGGCGATGATCTCCGCTTCCACTTCGGCATACTTCTTCTTGCCGACGGTCAAAGAGCCGACCATGTTGCCCAGAGCCGTGCCGATGGCACCCACCAGAGCAGCAGCACCGCCGCCGCCGGGAGCGGGAGCGTCAGATGCCAGAACTTCCACGAATTTGCGGCAGGATTCCAATGTCATATCCATAATTACAGTCTCCTTGTAAATAAAATTTCGGGGTCTTTCGGTACGTCCGTACCGATTGAAAGTGTACCATTTTTTACAGGGAATGTCAACCAAAACGGGACATTTTTCTTGCTTTTTCCCCAGCAGACCACTATAATGAAGGAAAAAATGGATGTGAGGGGACAAAATGGAGCAAATCGTCAGAAATACCAAGCTGTATTTGTTCGATATGGACGGCACGCTGTATCTCGGCAGCCGCCTTTATGATTTTACGAAGGAGCTGCTGTCGGAAATTCGTCGCACCGGCGGAAAGTATCTTTTCATCACCAACAACTCCTCCAAGAGCGTTGCGGATTACGTGAAAAAGCTGAGCGCAATGGGCATTGAAGCCACACAGGAGGATTTTCTCACCTCCTCTCAGGCAACGGCATATTATCTGAAGCAGCATCACGCCGGCAAGAAGCTCTATGTCTGCGGTACCCGCTCGCTGATCGCGGAGCTGGAGCGGGAGGGCTTCGAGGCGACCACCGAATTGGATGAGGCAGAGTGCATCGTCATGGGCTACGACACGGAGCTGACCTATCAGAAGCTGTGGGATGTGTCCAAATTGCTGCTGACCAGAAAGGACATCCCCTACATCGCCACCAATCCCGACCTTGTCTGTCCCACGGAGTTTGGCAGCGTGCCGGATTGCGGCAGCTTCTGCATCGGCATCAAAAACGCCACGGGCAGAGAGCCGGTGGTCATCGGAAAACCCAGTCCTCTCATGGCGGAGCTTGCCATGGCGAAGTGGGGCTACGAAAAGGAGCAGACTCTCGTCATCGGTGACCGCATCTACACGGACATCAAGTCCGGCTTGAATGCGGGAACGTACACGGCACTGGTGCTGTCCGGGGAAAGCACCCTGCAAACGCTGGAGGAATCCCCCGACAAGCCCCATCTGGTGCTTCAGGATGCGGGGCAGCTGCTGAAGGTTCTGAAAACAATGTGATTTTGTCACAGAATATCCCCTCCTGATCGGGTATACTTTTCTCAGAAAAACCAATCAGGAGGTATTTTTTATGAGATTAAAAGATAAAGTTGCCATCGTCACCGGCGGCTCCCGGGGCATCGGTTTTGCCACAGTAAAGACATTTTTGCGGGAGGGCGCGAAGGTCGTTCTCTGCGCAAGCCGGGAAGAAACGGCAAAAAAGGCGCTGGAAGAGCTGAGGGCGGAATTTCCCAACGGGCAGTTCGATGCCATCACGCCCAATTTGTCCGATTACAGCGATGTGAAGGCGGCATTCGACAAGGTGGCGGAAACGTACGGGCGCATCGACATCCTCGTCAACAACGCAGGCGTTTCCGAAAGCACGCCCTTCGACAAGTACACCGAGGAATTGTTTGACAAGGTCATGGATCTGAACGTCAAGGGCATGTACAACTGCATCCGTGCCGTCACCGACGGTATGACGGAGCGGGGAAGCGGCGTGATCCTCAACACCTCGTCCATGGTCAGCATCTACGCACAGCCGGCAGGTATGGCGTATCCCACGTCCAAATTCGCCGTCAATGGCATGACGCTGGCACTGGCGCGGGAGTTTGGACCCAAGGGCATCCGGGTCAATGCAGTCGCACCGGGTATCACGGAAACGGATATGATGAAGGCGGTTCCCAAGGAGGTCATCGCGCCCCTGATCGCCAAGATCCCCCTGAAGCGGCTGGGTCAGCCGGAGGATATTGCCAACGCATTCCTGTTCCTTGCGTCCGACGAAGCCAGCTATATCACGGGTGTCGTCCTGCAGGTGGACGGACTGGCTACCACTTAAAAGAAAAGAGCGCCGAAGGGCGCTCTTTTTATTCGTTAAAGAACAGCAGGGAGAACCATGTGACCACGTTTTCGCCATACTGGAAGGTCAGTCCCGCATCGTCGATGACGGGCAGGATGTTGATGCCGTGGCTCTCCACGCAGGGGTGCATCAGCTCCGGGTGGCGGCAGGGCTGCCCGTCCAGATAGCTGCAGCGTTCACAATGGGTGCAGGCTTCTGTGGAGAGGATGTAGGGATCGATGCCGTGGGCGCGAAGGAGGGCGGCGACCTCGTTGGTGATGGCTTCATGCGCCGGGCGGGTGGCAAGGGTCTCGTCGATGTCCGCGATGTCCGCCACCTCGGCGATGGTGGCGATCAGCAGGCAATTTGTGTAGCTTTTGCAATGCTTTTCACAGTCGCACACCGCCCCCACGCCGGGGGGACACGCCCATGTTTTGCCGTACATGGGGCATTCGTTTTCGCAGATCCAGCGCACACGGGATGTAAATTCCAACGTCTGGGGATCGATAAAATCGCAGTAGTAAAGGGGCAGCTCCTGCAGCTGCGCCATAAGCAGGCTTTTGTCCATTATGTCAGCTCCTTCAGGATCTTTTCGCAGCCTTCCACGATGTCCCGGTAGGTCTCGTCAAAGTTGCCGCAGTACCAAGGGTCGGCAACGTCATGGCTCAGAAGCGGCTGGCATTTTGCGGCTTGGCTGCCGAACAGGCGTTGCAGATACCGGGCGTTGGAGGCGTCCATGTAGTAGATGCGGTCGAAGTGGGCGAGGTCGGCTTCCGTGATCTGGCGGGCGCGGTGACCGTCGCAGCGGATGCCGTGGGCGGCAAGCTCCCGGCGGGCGGGGGGATACACGGGATTGCCCAGCTCCTCCCGGCTGACGGCAACGGACGCGATCTCAAACTGATCGGCAAGACCTGCCTTTTTGACCATGTCCTTCAACACAAACTCCGCCATAGGGCTGCGGCAGATGTTCCCGTGGCAGACGAAAAGTACTTTGTTCATCACATTTCCCTCATTTTTATGTCATTGCGAGGAGCGTAGCGACGTGGCAATCTCCTGCGTTATGCTTTCGTTGGGGGTATTATACCACGGATCGCTGCGGATTGCAACAAAGGCTTCCCTTGGGGGAAGCTGGCAAAATAATTGATTTAGGACTGAGGGGGTGTCAAATTCCGTTGCCCAACAATCCCTCCGTCTTCGCCTTGCGGCGAATCCACCTCCCTTTACACAAGGGAGGCTTTGGCGTTTGTCGGCAAGAGTTACGCCTCTAAAGTAGATGACGAAAAAACGGCTTTTGAGCAGGGGCGCAAACACCAATAAAATGGGCATAAAAATCCCGCTACCTCTATTTTAGCTGCATTTGCAGATAAGGGCGGGTAGCGGTAATTTAGGGGTAAATCTTGATTCTTGTTTGGTGGGGGAGTATAATCAATTCGACAAATCCCGATTTGATGGTCAATTTTTCCCTCACTGATGGTTGATTTCTCTCCACTCAACCATCAGTTCGTGTTCTTTGTTACCCAAATTGTCTATACTGAAAGCGAAAGGAGGTAACCTATGGACCAAGTAAAAATTGGAAAGTTTATTGCCGAGTGCAGAAGAAAAACAAACTTAACCCAAATGCAGTTGGCAGAAAAACTGAACATTACCGACAGAGCAATATCAAAATGGGAAACAGGAGAATAACATAGTTAAAACAATTGAATATACAAGAGCATTGCTTCTATGCATTGCGGATTGAGCAAGTAGCAGGGTATTATGCATGTAAAAAATGCGGACACAGATATGTACCCACATACAAAGCGGTCAATTTCGCACCACATATGGGCAGAACAAGATATATGCGTTGCCCGCAATGCGGAAAAAAGTCTTGGCAGAAAAAAGTGTTAGGTAAAGAGTAAAGCCAATTCCAATATGTCGAACAGTTAATAGCAGCCGCCGACCTGATGGTCGGCGGCTGTGCTTTTTATTCGGACGGAAGCTCTTCGATCAGCGGGGGCGAGAGCAGTCCCAGCGGCTTCAGACGGTAGGCTTCCGTCCAGCTGCTGCCCGTCACCCGGTAGCGGGGCGGGTTCGTCCAGATGAATTTGGGGTCGGCGTTGTGGATCGGGCCGAAGCAGTTGTGGCGGTGACCCAACAGCTTCATGTGTACAGTATGCGTTCCGGCGGGGACGTCCAGCTCCGTCCGATAGGGCGGGTAGACGATGCAGCCCTTGCTGTTGCCGATCTGCACCCAGACACCTGCGCCGGCGTAGTGGGGGATCTCCACAGCGAGCTTGCCGCCGTGGGTGGTGATGGGGAAGTGGTAGGTCAGGTTACTGCCGTAGTGGGCAAGACCCTGTTGGGAAATGTCGGAGAAGCCAAGCTTTTCCGGCATGGGAACCAGCTCCCGGTACTCGCCCTGCACGGCTACACAGAAGCTGCCCAGCAGGTAGCACCATTCCACATTGGTTCTTTGACCAAAGGGCAGGGTGATCTCGATGGTGTTTTCCCCTGCGTGAAGTGTACCCAATGCCACGGTTTTGATGTCCTTATCACAGAACCAGCCATCGGGTTTGGCGGTGACGGCTGCGCCGTTGCAGGCGATCTTCGCAACGTCTGCGTCCTCCAAAGCCAGCTTGATGCCCGGCATATCCTGCTGACAGAAAACGGTGAAACGCAGGCGCACCGCATGCTCCGGCACGGGTTCTTCGATCGCCCAAGGCTGCACCACCTTACCGCCCAGACGCAGCTGCCAGCCGAGCTTGGCACGCAGGTCATTGTCGGCGCGGATCAGCTCCTGCTCGGGGAAGTATTCCCCGTCGTCGAGGGCGTAGTCCGCCTTGTCCATCAGGTAGACGTTGGGTTCTTCCAGCGTGAATGCCACCCGCTTGGGAAGGGGGATGGGTGTACCTCTCCCCTTGGGTGCTGCGGGGGCGACCTCGGGGACAGAGACTCTGTCGGTATAGCGCAGGAGCAGGGATTGCAGGTCGTAAAGGCTGGTGCGCACCACAGTCTTGCCGCCCTCGACGGTGGATGCCATGGGGGCGATGTCGCCGGTGAGGGTGTCGTAGCACAAAACACCGTACTCGCCCTCCAGCGTGATGCGCAGCTCCTGCTGCTCGGGAACGTCGGGGTTATAATAGCGGCTGTGGGCGATGAACAGCCAGCGGTCATCCCCGTCCTGACGGAGCTGGTGGATGAGATTATTGGTGCGGATGCCCTCTTCTGTGCGGATGTCCACCATGCGCTGGGCTTCCAGAACGGTCAGCAGATCGTTTTTGGTGTACTGCGCCTGCATAGAGCGTTGCCACAAGCTGCTGCCGCGGGTGCTGGGGATGGCATTTTCATATTTCGGCGCGTCGCCGAGGAAGATCAGCTTGCCGCCGGCATCCTTAAAGGCTTCCAATCGCTCCAAAGTGGTGCTGCGCAGGGTCTGACAGCCGGGTACGACCACGGCATCGTATGCCATGGCACCCACCTGCAGGGGAGCATCGCCCTTTTCGCACAGCTCCGGCAGGAGGGCTTCGCTGATGAAGTCAAAATCGATACTGCCGTGGATGAGCCAATCGGTCAGGCTCTGGAACTGCTGATCCAGCTGTTCCCGAATGCCCGAGGTCTGCTCAGTGGGTCCAAAGTGCAGCCAGTAGCTTTCGATGGGGTGGATCACACCCACACGCACCACGGCTTTGCCGCGGGTCATGGCAGTCGCCACACGGGCGAAGTGATCTTCGACCAAATTGTAATCCTGCCACCAAGGGGTCTGGTAGCCGATGGAGGCGGGGTAATCCCGCTTGGCTTCGCCCTTCATGGAAACGTAGGAAAGGTGTGGCACGCGCACTGTTGCGCCCAATGCCGCCTGCCAGTCGCCTTGGAATTTATGACCGCGGAAGTCGTAATCCCAGCCGGTGACACCGTAAAGCTCGGTCATCATGCCCTCCCGGTCGTACTGCCGGACGGCGGATTGGCACTGCTTGGCGGTGGTGTATTCCAAATAATTGCGCAGCATGTCGATGCCCGGCAGCTGGAAGGCGCGGTAGCTGCGCATGGCTTCGCCCAAGGCACCGGTCTGGCTGTCGAGGGTAGGCTCCAGCATCACGTGACCGGTCAGCAGCAGGTCATGCGCGCCGCACCATGCGCCGCACTGGTCGGCAAAGGCTTCCGTGAAGCGTTGGCAGATGTGGTCGTGATAGTGATAGCGGGTGGGGGAAACCTGACCGTCAGGCAGATTCCACAGCAGCTCCGGGAGCTTTTCGAGGATGTCCTCGCCGTAGGCTGCCATGTAGGTCTGAGGCACATCCTCCGACCATGGCATGACCACGTCCTTTTTCTCGCTTGCGTAGGCAAGGACGTTTTTGCGGACGAACTGGGGTTCGTCGGTGAAGATCGCGGGAACGACACCGCCGAAGTCCTTACCCACAGCTTCGAAGTAACGGTGATAGGTCACCTCGATAAAGCGGCGGATGGCTTCGGGGTTCAGGGTGTCTACATAGGTCTGATTGTTAAACCACGGAATTTCCAGCGGGGTTTCCACATAGACATACCATTTTTTGCCGGTGGCTTCTGCCTCGGGGTCGATCCGCTGACCCTTTACAAGACAACCGTCCTTGTCCAGCACCACATCGTAGCAGGCAAGCAGATAGCCGTTTGCCGAGCGGCAGGAGGGGACGGTGTGGGGAGAGTTCAGCACCGCGACCTCGCCGGGGGCGTAGGGGTCTTGGGTAAAAAGCAGCTGGCGGGCGCGGTATTTTTTCTCTTTGGTGACGATGCCGCCTGCGGAGCCGGAGGGCCAGCGATCCTCGTCATAGAGCCATGCCAGCAGGTTTTCTTTGCGGCATTTTTCCACGCAGGAGGAGACCAGCGCCATGTGTTCGTCGCTGAGGTAGGGGGTGGTCATGCCGGTGCGCACATGCATGTGCGCGCCGCCCATGCCCATTTTTTTGAATATTTCCAGCTGACGCAGCAGCTCCTGTTCTTCAAGGGCACAGTTCCAAGCCCAGAAGGGGGCGCAGCGGTATTCGCTGCCCGGGCAGCGGAATAATTCATCGGAAAGCTGAGGCTCTTTGCTTCTTGGATAAAGCATACCAAATCCTCCTTTTCTTTTGCGATATTGTAGCATGAATGAAAGGAGATTGCAATCTGTAAGGCAGCTGCAAAAAGTACGAAAATGTAAAAAAATAAAACGTTTTTGTATTGTTATCTGAAAATCTGCATGTTATAATGACGGCACATCAGAGAAGATGGAGGTAGTGATCATGGGTAAGATCGTAAAGCTTGGATTCGTCGGCTTGGGCAAGCGAACAGAAACGCTGCTGGCAACACTCGTGCATATTGCTGATGTGGAGGTCGTGGCAATCTGTGACTTCAGACAGGAGCGTATTGAGCTTGTTCAGAATATTCTGCAGAAGCAGGGAAAGCCGCAGCCCAAGGCATTTACCGATTATCACGAAATGCTGAAGCTGGAGGAGCTGGAGGCAGTTCTCATTCCTACATCATGGAACTCCCATCTGAGCATTGCGAAAGACTGCATGGAGGCGGGCAAGTACGTGGGCATCGAGGTGGGCGGCGCGTCCTCAGTGGACGAGCTGTGGCAGCTGGTTCATGCCTATGAGCGCACCATGACCCCCTGTATGATGCTGGAGAACTGCTGCTACGGGCGCAATGAGCTGTTGGTGCTGAATCTGGTTCGTAAGGGTCTGTTCGGTGAGCTGATTTACTGCGAGGGCGGCTATGAGCATTGCCTGCGTGAGCGTCTGGCGGATCTTGACAGCTACGAAGAACGTGTGATCCACAATCTGCACCGTAACGGCGATCTGTATCCGACGCATGAGCTGGGTCCCGTGTCCAAGATTTTGGGCATCAACCGGGGCAACCGCTTTGTTTCTCTGACTTCCACTGCCACCAAGGCGCGCTCCGTGCGCAATTACCGCCGGGAATTGGCGGAAAAGGGTGAAAATGTGGATCCGTGGGTGGAATACAACGAAGGAGATGTCATCACTACAGTGATCAGGTGTGCCAACGGCGAGGTCATCACCCTGACACACAGCATCAGCCTGCCCCGCCCCTACAGCCGCAACGGTCGCGTGCAGGGCACAAAGGGTATCTGGCTGGAGGATGCCAACGGCATTTACATTGACGGTATATCCAAGGAAGAAACGCTGATCGATGTAGCGGGCAATCCTTACACGGAGCATCGTTGGGATCGGGTAGAGGACTACTACGAGGAGTACGACCATCCTATCTGGAAGGAATGGAAGGATCACATGGTCGGCGGTCACGGCGGCATGGATGCGCTGGCACTGCAGGCATTTCTGGATGCGGTACGCAAGGGTGTCAACACTCCCATCGACGTGTATGACGTGGCGGCATGGATGGCGGTCACCTGCCTTTCTGAGCAGTCCATCGCCATCGGCAGCGCACCCGTTCCCTTCCCGGATTTCACCAACGGAAAGTGGATCGACCGCGAGCCTGCGCCCAAGACCCGCTGGGCGTTGGATCAGATCTACGAAGAGTGCTTTGAATAATATGAAAAGCGGACTGCAGCTGCAGTCCGCTTTTTTTAGTTCAACTTGGTGACGATCTTGGGGATGCGGGCGATCAGCAGGCTGACCACGGCGGTGAAGATCATCTCAGGCAGCATATACATGGCATTGTAGACAAGGCTGTAGACAAAGCCCAGCATGCCGGGGCTGAGGGTGGAGAGGATCGCATCGCCCAGCGCGGGGAAGGGGAAATCCTCGTGGGTGAAGAACCACTCGGCATAGCCGGAAAACAGAATGTAGCCGGAAGCCACATGCGCCAGATACCGCGCGCCCAGTGCCACCAGAGAGCCTGCCATCAGGGCGACACCCGGCTTTTGGATGCGGTCACGGAATACACCGCCAAGACCCAGCATCGTATATGCAACCACATAGTCAAGCAAACACATCAGCAGGGCGTTGACGATCAGCACACCGTCACCAAAATAACCCGGCTGGAAGGCTGCCATCAGGGTTTTGGTGCCGATCGCCATCTCAATGAGGGCATAGGCAGCAGCGGACACGAAGCCCCACTTAACGCCGTGGCGGTAGGAGATCAGCACCACCGGCAGCATACTGACGATGGTGATCTGTCCGCCAAAGGGAAACTCGGGGATGAACAGCTTGCTGATCAGCTCCAGAACAACGGCGAGAGCCAGCAGCATCGCGCTTTCTGTCAAGCGCTTGGTTTTGTTTGTCATGAGAATACCTCCAAAAATAAAGAATACCGCATTGCAAACCCGTCCAAGGTGCAATGCGGTATTTTGGTACCTCATATATGCATCTTTCCCTCCGACGGTATTAGCCGTATCAGGTTCACGGGTCAGGACGCATCAGTCCTATCTCAGCCGGCTGCTGCCGGCACCCCGAAGATTGATTTGTTTTGCGGTTCGTGATTATTATAGCGCAAAAAGGCGAAATGTCAAGCCATTTCCAGAGAAAGTGCCTTGCCGCCGAGGATGTGGAAGTGCAGGTGATGCACGGTCTGACCGGCGTCCGCGCCGCAGTTGCTGACCACGCGGTAGCCGTTTTCCAGCTTTTCCGCTGCCGCGATGGTGGGGATGGTCTCAAAAATATGGGCGACAACAGCACTGTTTTCGGCGGTGATGCCGTCAACCGACGGGATGTGGCTCTTGGGAATGACCAGAATATGGGTGGGTGCCTGGGGGTTGATATCCCGGAAGGCGAGGATCAGATCGTCCTCGTAGACCTTGGTGGAGGGGATCTCACCGGCGATGATTTTACAGAACAGGCAATTCATAGTTTGTCCTCCTTTGTTTTTTGCTATTGTAGCACAGATTTTGCGCCCTTGCAACGGCTTGCGAAAATTTTCGGCAGCCGCGCCTGCTTTCGATGGGTTTCCCCTGCGGCAGTGCGTACAATGGTCTTACTTTATCACAAGGGGGAAGGGTCATGCAATGTCAGAAGCTGAAAACCTACATGGAGACCGGGAGGGTGGTGTTTCTGCCTGCCCGGGCGATCCGTCCCAATCCGGCGCAGCCACGGCGGATCTTCGCGGCGGATGCGCTGCAGGAGCTGGCGGACTCCATCCGGCAGCACGGGATCTTGCAGCCGCTGTCTGTGCGGCGGATGGGAACGACTTACGAGCTGATCGCGGGAGAGCGTCGGCTGCGCGCCGGGATCATGGCGGGACTTACAGAGATCCCCTGCATCGTGATGAACATGAATGAGCAGGAGTCGACCATCACCGCCATGATCGAAAATCTGCAGCGGCAGGATCTGGATTTCATTGAGGAAGCCATGGGCATCGCAAATCTTATGGAAAAATGCGGCATGAGTCAGGAGCAGGCGGCAAAGCTGCTGGGGAAAAGTCAGAGTGCCATCGCCAACAAGCTGCGCATTTTGCGCCACTCCATGCCCGTTCTGGAGGCACTGCGGGAGGGCAATCTGACGGAGCGACATGCCCGCGCCCTGCTGAAGCTGACGGATGAGCGGGAAAAGCTGCGCGCCATCGCGGAGATGGTGCGGCTCAATATGAGTGTTGCCCGGGCGGAAAAGTACATAGAGGCACTGTGCGCCGGTCATGAGGAGCGTTCACGCAGGGTCAACGTGGGGTCGTTTTTGAATTATCTCAGCCAATCTCTGCAGAAGATCCAGCTGTCGGGGATTGCCGCCGTCTCGGAACGTCGGGAGACGGAGGATCAGATTGTGCTGACCATTACGATACCAAAGTAACATATTTCTATGTCATTGCGAGGAACCCCGCAGGGGTGACGTGGCAATCTCCTGCGGAAAAGCTGCAAAATGTGATGTCGTACCGGGAGATCGCCACGGGTCTATCGACCCTCGCGATGACAGAGCGATTTGGAAGATTTATCAGCTTAACAAATGCTCCCCCTGCGGTGGCAGGGGGAGCATTGCATATCAGTTGTTCAGCAGCTGTTGCTTGTTGAACTGCAGGGTGTAGAGGTGGTGGTAGCGACCCTTTTGGTGCAGCAGCTCCTGATGGGTGCCCTGCTCCAGAATCTGACCGTGGGAGAGGACGATGATGTTGTCCGCATGCTGGATGGTGGACAAGCGGTGCGCCACGATCAGCATGGTGCCGATGTTCTTCATCTTCTCCAGAGAGTCTTGGATGAGGATCTCGGTTTCAGTGTCGATGTTGGCGGTGGCTTCGTCCAGAATCATGACACTGGGCTTGTGGATGATGGTACGGGCAAAGCTCAAAAGCTGACGCTGACCGGCGGAGAAGTTGTTGCCCCGCTCCCGCACCGGCTCATCAAGTCCCTTTTCCAGCTTCGAGATGAAGCGGTCGGCGTTGACGTAACGGGCAGCCTCCCAGACCTCCTCGTCGCTGACACCCTCCTTGCGCAGCAGGATGTTGCTGCGGATGTCGCCGGAGAAGAGGAATACGTCCTGCAGCATCTGACCGAAGTGGCGGCGCAGGGAAGCGATCTTGATCCTTCGGATGTCGATGCCGTCGATCAGGATCTGACCCTTCTGAATGTCGTAGTTGCGGCAGATGAGGGAGAGGATCGTGGTCTTGCCGGAGCCGGTGGAACCGACGAAGGCGACGGTCTGCTTCGGCTCGATGCGGAAGGAAACACCCTTCAGCACCCATTCGTCAGGCTTGTAGGCGAACCAGACATCCTTAAATTCGATCTCGCCCCGGACTTCAT
Source organism: Oscillospiraceae bacterium (assembly GCA_015067495.1). Taxonomy (GTDB): domain Bacteria; phylum Bacillota; class Clostridia; order Oscillospirales; family Oscillospiraceae; genus Faecousia. The sequence continues at coordinate 359,562 of SVMI01000001.1, forward strand.
CCAGCTCGATGGCGTCTTCTTCGTCCACCACTTCGGGGACAATGTCAAGAATGCTGAAGATTTTCTCGGCACCGGCAAAGGATTGCTGCAGCATATCAAACTGCTCCGCAAGTGTCTGGATGGGATTGAAGAAGCGGGTGATGTACATATAGAAAGCAACCACAACACCGCTGTCGATGAGTTGACACAAAAATTCAGTTTGTTGGATGTAGCCTTTGGCTCCAAAATAGAATAGGCACATCTGGCTGGTGACGTAGAGCATGTAAACCATTGGACGGAAAATGCCGGCGACATACATGCGGTTGAATTTTGCCTTTTTCAGCTTCGCGCTGCGCTTCTCAAAATCTTCCATCTTGCTGTCCTCACGGTTGAAGATCTGGGTGACCTTCATGCCGGAGAGGTTTTCAGAGAGGAAGGTATTGATGTCGGTGTTGGCGTTGCTGACCTGACGGTGTGCCCGGCGGGAGAACTGCCGGAAGATCACCGTGAAGAGTATCACGAAGGGGACGAAGCACAGGATCATCAGTGTCAGCGCATAATTCAGTAGCAACATGGCACCAAATACACCTATGATAACCATGGAATTCTTCACCAACGTGACCAGAATGTTAGTGAACATGAAAGAAATGCGATTCGGGTCGTTAGTAACTCGTGTTACCAGTTTGCCGACAGGGATGTTGTTCAGCTGATCATGAGAAAGACTTTCAATGTGGGTGAACACGTCCAGACGGATCTGGGAGAGGATCTTCTGACCGATTTTCTGTAGTATCATTGCTTGAATGTAAGTGCAAATTAGAGAAACAATTAAAATTCCTACGTAGATGCCAACGTAGACATACAGTTGTTTCAGCTCAAATTCAGTTTTGAAAAGATCCTGAATGTCTTTGATAATCAGAGGAGAAAGAATATCATATACGATGGAAAACAGCATGATGAAAAAGATGACAATGAAACTTTTCCAATAGGGCTTTGCGTAGTGCAATAAACGGCGAATGATTTTGCTGTCTGCCATTTTTCGATCATTATCATCGTATATATCTTTTCTTTTTCTAATCGCAATCCATGCAATTAAAAATGCAATGGTAAAAGCGCCGATAACAGCAAAGGCAATCACAAGAGGAAGATAATCATGGATAAAGTCACGCATCGTGATTACCTCCTTCCTCCTCAAGACGCTGCAGGTCTACCATTTTGCGGTATTCGGCGCAGTTTTCGTATAGCTCTGCGTGGGTGCCGACGGCGGCAAGGCAGCCGTCATCGATAAAGAGGATCTTGTCCATGCTTTCGATGGTGGAAATGCGGTGGGCGATCAGGATCGTGGTCTTGCCCGCGCGGGTGCGGCGCAGATTTTCAAGAATTGCCCGCTCGGTCTTGGTATCAACAGCGGAGACGCTGTCGTCCAAGATCAGGATGGGGGCGTTCTTCATCAGTGCCCGGGCAATGGAGATACGCTGCTTCTGACCGCCGGAGACGGTCACGCCACGTTCGCCCAGAACGGTGGCATAGCCGAACTGAAATTCGGAGATGTTTTCGTGTACGTCGGCGAGCTTTGCCGCTTCCGTGACAGCTTCCTCGTCATGCTCGTCCACACCGAAGGCGATATTGTTGCCAATGGTGTCGGAGAAGAGGAAGTTGTCCTGCGGCACATAGGCGCAGCCATCGCGCAGGGAACGGATGGAGATGTCATTGACATCGTGACCGTCGATGAACAGCATCCCGTCGCCTACGTTGTAGGTGCGCAGGATCAGATCCACAAGGGTGGTCTTGCCGGAGCCGGTTCTGCCTACGAGACCCACATTTTCACCGGCGGTGATGGTGAAGCTGACATCCTTCAGAACGTCGAATTCACCGTCGGGGTAGCGGAAGGTGAGACCCCGGAACTCGATGTCGCCGCGGATGGAGTCCAGTGTCTGCACGCCGTCCCGATCCTTGACGTTGATGGGGGCATCCAAAAGCTCGCTGATGCGGTTGAGGGATGCCTTGCCCCGGGAAGTCATTTCGATCAGCTCGGAGATCGCCATGATGGGCCAGATGATGGCATTGAAATAACCGATGAATTCCAGTAGCTGACCGACCGTGAAGACCTCGCAGTAAACCAGATAGCCGCCGTAGCCCAAGATGATGCAGATGACGCTTTCGACGAACAGAGTCACCAGAACGCGGAAAAGAACAGCGGTCTTGGTGTGGGAGATGTTGGTCTGCTCATTTTCCACATTGAGCTTCTTGAATGCCCAAAGCTCCTTGGCTTCCTTGACGAATGCCTTGATCACGGCAATGCCGGAGAAGCTCTCCTGAGAGAAATCGCTGAGCTTGGAGAATGCCTCCTGACGGAGTCTCCATTTGGTTCGCATTCTCTGACCGACGATGGTGGCGGATACCAACAGGAAGAGCATGGGGATCAGGGAAAGACCTGTCAGCAGCGCGTTCATCTGCCACATGTCAATGATCGCCAGTGTACCCAGCATCAATGCGTCGAACAGCTGCATGATGCCCCAGCTGAAGCACTCGTTCACCGTGTCCATGTCGTTGGTAAACAGGCTCATCAGGTCACCGACCTTGTTGATCTGATAGTACTCGTGGCTCAGCTCTTTGGCGTGACTGAACATTCTGTTGCGCATATCACATTCCATTTTCGCGGCAGAGCCGAAGAAGGCGAAGCGCCACAGAAAACGGCAGGTGACCATTGCCAGAATGATCTTGACCATGGGAAGGCAGATGCGATCCAGCACCAGATCCATGGTAAAGGGGATCTTTACACCGTTTTCGAGAATGTAGCCGTAGCTCATGCCGTCGATGACCATGGAGTACATCTTGGGGATCTCAAGCTGCAGGACGTCCACGATCACAAGCGCGATCAGACCGAGCACCAGCATGGGTGCGTATCGCAGGTAATATCGATTGATATGTTTACCGAATATCATACCGATTCTCCTTAAAAACACAAATTTCCGTCATTATAGCACAACTGTTTTTATTTGGCAATCGGTTGGAAGGAAAAAGTTGCGAAAGCAACAATTATTTTTGCGAAAAAAGAAGACCTGCCGGAGCAGGTCTTTCTTTCGTTATTTGTCGTTGAGCTTGTCTTTGAGCTTATCTGTAATGGAGAAGAGGCTGAGCTTGTCTGCGATACAGAAGAGAACAAAGCCGATGATGAACAAAACAATTAGGGAGGAGACGGCGAAATTCTGGCTCTGCAGCTGGATGCCGAAAACGGAGAGGGACATACCCACGGTCTTCTCATTGATAATGCCGATCAGCAGTCCGCCGAGGAAGGAGGCACCCTTGCCGCAGATGTCCATCAAACCGTAGTAAGAGCCGCTGCGCTCTGCAGGGATGATCTTGCCCAGATAGGAGCGGCTCAGCGCCTGAATGGCACCCTGGAACATGCCCACCAGCACTGCCAGCAGCCAGAACTGCCACTGGGCAACGAGAAACACAGCAAAGACTGTGATGCCGGTGTAGCAGAGGATGCAGATTTTAATGAGCAGACCGGGACGAACCTTGGAAGCCAGTCTGCCAAAGAGGATGGCAAAGGGGAAGGCGACGATCTGGGTCACCAACAGGGCGAGGAGCAGTCCCGTGGTGTCAAGACCGAGGGAGGTGCCGTAGGCAGTTGCCATGTCGATGATGGTGTAGACACCGTTGATGAAGAAGAAAAATGCTACCAAATAAAGAATGATCTTGGGATGCTTGAATGCGTGCACCAAGGTTCTGCCCAGCTCTGCAAAGGTTTCGCCGACGGCGTTCTTGCGGCGCTCCACATAGGCGGTCTGGCGGTAGTTCTTCAGCAGAGGAAGGCTGCAGACGATCCACCACACGCCGGTCAGCACAAGTGCGAGGACCATAGCGGTACTGAGGGTGATGCCGATCTTGTCATAGAACAGTACCAGCGCAAGGCAGACAAGGAAGGGAATGCAGGAGCCGATGTAGCCATAGGCATAGCCCTTGGAGGAGACATTGTCCATGCGATCTTCGGTGGTGATCTCGGGGAGCATGGAATCGTAGAAGACAATGCTGGAGGAGAAACCGACCTTGGCGACGACGAAGAGGGCAAGGAATAACAACCAGCTCTTGGCGATGCCCAAAGCAATACAGCCAACAGCACCCAGTAGCATGGAAACGACGAAGACAGGCTTTTTGAAGCCCTTCTGATTGGTCAGCGATCCGCAGATGGGTCCGATGATGGCGACCAGCGCGGTGGCGATGGAGCCTGCATATGCCCAGTAGGACAGGTACATCTCGTTGCTGATGCCGGCACCCGAAGCCAGTCCGTTAAAGAAGATGGGCAGCAGCGTTGCCGCCAGCAGGACGAAGGCGGAGTTGCCGATGTCGTATAAGACCCAGCTTTTTTCCAAGGGGGTGAGCTTGAACTTTTTCATGTGAAACCTCTCGTTATCCAAATATTTTTGTAAATTCTTCTTCAAAAAGACCGTTGTAGGTCATGTGCGCCCGCAGCTGGTTCAGGTAGACGGGGAAATCAGCGACAGCCTTATCGTAAAGCTCCAGCAGCCGGGGGTCAAGCTGGGCGCAGTCGGGGTTCGGCGCGGTGGGGATCAGCATGCCTTGGATCCGCGGGCCGAGCAGGGACAGGCTCTTATCAAGCACCGTCCGCCGCGCGCCCTCCGGGGCGGTGAATAGCTTGAGAACGGCTGACATATTCCGAAGGCAATCCTGCACGTTGCGGGTGGTGACGCCGGGGTAGAATTTTGCGAGGGTCTCGCATTCACCGAAGGTCAGCTGCAGGTGAGGGCTGAGGTCTTGGGATTCCGGCGGGAGCTTGCCGTCCAGCTCCAGCAGAAAACGGTCAAATTCCGCTTCGATCTGGGTGTGCAGAGCCAGACCCCGCTCTGTCTGCTCAAGGATGAAGGGGTGGCAGAGGCTGTCCAGCACGTAATGGCACAGAACGCCGTAGATATATGCCTGCGCGGCTTCGGAATTGTCAAGCCGTGCGACGCGGCAGAGCCGCTGGAAAAATTCCCTGCCGGTCTGGGCGTGGTACTTGGAGCCAAGTGCGCCGACGGCAGTGCGCATGACGGGGTTGTGGTAGAAGAAAATGTCAGGTCCGTGCAGACCCACGTCAAACAGCCGGCGGAAGCGCTGGATGGTACGGCGCACGTCGGCAGGGAGCGTGGGCAAAAGTGCAACACCCATGCGGTAATGTGCGTAAACGGCAGGCATAAGATCCCTCCTTTTCCTACCCCTGTGTCATCGCGAAGCCCGATAGAGCGGTGGCGATCTGACGGCAGTGTGCTTCGATTCGGCAGCTTTCTGCAGGAGATTGCCACGTCGCTGTTTTCAACAGCTCCTCGCAATGACATCCGGGATTTATGACATTGCGCATAAAACGATAAATACATTTTACACGAAATTCCCGCCTGTGCCTAGTGGTAAAATGAAAAATTTTGACAATTTTTTAAGAAATTGTGAAATCTGCAAATCAGGTGTTGACAGATGCTGTATGGGTTGCTATACTAACTGTACTAGATAGGTTAGTACAGTTGGTGATACACACGACCTTCCAAAGAAAGGGTGATGACATTGAAGGTTTTTCAAATCCTGCTGATCGTGCTTTGCGTGGTGATGCTCTTTGTGGGCTGCCAAAGCCAGGTGGCGTATGACCCGGATACGGTGCTGACTTACCGGCTGAAGGGCGTGGATGTGCAGGTAAAGCTGACCGAGGACGAGGCAAAACTGGTCGCCGGACTTTTTAACGGCAAGAAAATTGAACGCTGGTTTAATTTTGACGAATGGAAGCTGGAATATTACGAATACGGCTGCCCCTTTGACCAAAATGTGACCATCGACATCGGCAGTATGACCTATTACATCGGCTACGATGGCTGCGGTATCGTCCGCATTGGCGAAGGGGAAGCTGTTCCGTATATTGAACTGACTTACGAAGAAGATCAGCAGCTGGTGGAGCTGTTCCGCAAATATACGGGTCTTGAAAGACCTTATTAAAAGGAGGGATGCCATTTGTTCACACTTGACTATCGTGATGCCCGACCCATCTACACCCAGATCTGTGACGGCATCCGGGAGCAGATCCTCACGGGGGTCTTGCGCGAGGGCGACAAGCTGCCCTCGGTACGGGAGCTTGCCATGGAGCTGACCATCAATCCCAACACCATCCAAAGGTCTTACCGCGCCCTTGAGGACGAGGGCTGGATCGCATCGGTGGCGGGAAAGGGAAGCTTTGTGTGCGGTGTACCCCAATCGTCGCTGGATGCTGACCGGGCGGCACTGTGGGAGGAGCTGGAGAAGCTCATGCAGCGCTTTGCCCATGTGGGCATCGACAAAGAGCAGATCATTCGCTATTTAGAAGGAGGGGAAAAAGATGCTTGAAATGAATCAGGTCACAAAGACCTTCGGGAAATTCAAGGCACTGGATGAGCTTTGCATGCACGTGCCAAAGGGCGCGGTCTACGGACTGGTGGGTCCCAACGGCGCGGGCAAATCCACCGCCATCCGCCATCTGGTGGGCGTTTACCGCCCGGACAGCGGCGAGGTTTTGATGGAGGGCGTGCCGGTGTATGAAAACGCGGTGCTGAAAAGCCGCATCGGCTTTATCCCGGACGATATTTTCTATTTCCCGTCGGCAAGCCTTGAGGAGATGCGTAAGTTCTACAAGGGCATCTACCCCAGCTTCGACGACAAGCTGTTTTTGGAGCTGAACGATGTGTTCAAGCTGCCGAAAAAGGGGCAGCTCCGCCGTTTTTCCAAGGGCATGCAGAAGCAGGCGGCGTTCCAGCTGTCTATCTGCATCCGCCCGGATGTGCTGATCCTCGACGAGCCGGTGGACGGTCTTGATCCCGTGATGCGCCGGCAGGTGTGGAGTCTGATACTCTCGGATGTGGCGCAGCGGGAGACCACGGTGCTGATCTCCTCTCACAATCTGCGTGAGCTGGAGGACATCTGCGATCACGTGGGCATTATGGATCACGGCAAAATGCTTCTGGAGCGCAGCCTTGCCGACATGCAGGGCAGCACCGTGAAGCTGCAGATGGTGGGCGATGTGCCGGAAGGACTGGAGGTGCTGCACGAAAGTCAGACGGGTCGCCTGAGAACCTTGGTGGTACGTGGCAGCGCGGAGGAGGTAAACGCAAGGGTGCAGGCGGCAGAGCCTGCTTACTACGACATTCTGCCTCTTTCGCTGGAGGAGATCTTTATTTACGAGCTGGGAGGTGTAAATTATGAAGTCAAGAACATCATTCTTTAACCCTACCTTATATAAAAAGGATATCACCCGGTTTGCGCCGCTGTGGATCCTTTACACGGTAGTCATGATGCTGATCATGCTGTCGCTGGTAAGCTCCCGCAATTATGGAAACAACCAAATTTCCGGCTATCTGGTGGATGTGGTCAACGAAAGTGTCGGCCCTATGGGCATCATGAATTTGCTGTACGGTCTGATGGCAGCACAGCTGCTGTTCGGCGAGCTGTTCAATTCCCGGCTTTGCAATGCTTTGCATGCCATGCCCCTGCGCCGTGAGACCCGGTTCGGCAGTCATATATTGGCAGGTCTCAGCTTCAGCATCCTGCCGAACCTGCTGGTTTCCCTGCTGATGATGACCTATCTGGGAATGTGGTGGTACAGCTCTCTGTTTTGGCTGCTGGCGATGACGCTGGAATTTCTGTTCTTCTTCGGCATCGGCGTGCTTTCCGTACACTGCACGGGCAACCGCTTCGCGGCGGTGCTGGTGTATGCCATCGTCAACTTCCTTTCCATGGCGGCACTGTGGTTTGCAAGCACCATCTTCGTACCCCTGATGCCCGGTGTCATCATCGACTGGACACCCTTCTCCCTCTTTTCGCCGGTGGTGCAGATGTGTACGCTGGGGGACTTCTTTGAGGTCGAAGCGGTAGTAAATATCAATTACTTCCAACTGGGTGAGGACTGGCCCTATTTCCTGATCTGTGCCGGCGTGGGCATCCTTTCGCTTCTCGGCGCGCTGCTGATCTACCGCCGCCGGGCACTGGAAAGTGCCGGGGATTTCATGGCGGTGAAGTGGCTCAAGCCGGTATTTCTGGTGCTGTACACCCTGTGCGTGGGCGCGTTTTTGGCGGTATTCGGCAGCATTTTCGGCGGCGATACCTATCTGGCGTTTTTGATCGTGGGCTTTGCTGTAGGCTTCTTCACGGGCAGCATGCTGCTGGATCGCACGATCCGTGTTTTCAATCTGAAGAACCTGCTGCAGCTGGGCGTGATCGTGCTACTCATGTGGCTGGCGCTGCAGGCGGTGCAGGGTGACTGGTTCGGCATCGTGCGGTATGTGCCGGAGCCGGAGAGTGTGAAGTATGCAACCATTCAGGGCTACGATTACAATCGGATCACTACCTCCGACATCGAGGAGCTGAAGCAGCTGCAGAAGGCACACGAGGCGGCACTGGCAGAGCAGGATGCCTGCAAGCACGGCGATGTCCGGTACTACAAGATCACCTACTATATGAAGGACGGTCGGACGGTCAGCCGCCATTATACCCTCTGCGGTCAGAGTCAGGCAGCCAGCGAGTTTGGAAAGGTGCTTCGCTCCCCCACTGCCACCTTTGGCTACAAGGGTCACTGGGATGACTATACAAGAAGCGTCACAAGCATCGAGGTGGATGGCTTGGCACGGGAGAAGTTTTTGGATCCCGGCACATGGATCACCTTCCTTGACTATATGTACTACGACTGCACGCAGGGATTTCTTTCCTCCGAGCGGGGCGGCAATCCCAGTCATTACGTGGTAACGATCAGCCGGGGCAATGAGGCGGTACAGCTGCGGATCCGGGAGACCTCCAGAGCCTTTGACTGGCTTCAGGATTATGAAAAACGGAAGATGAACGAGCATCTGAAGACCATCACCTCCATCACGCTGGACGGCAAACTGATCGACGAAGCGCACTATGAGGAGCTGGTTCAGGCACTGTATGCCGACGCGTGGGAGTACACCTATGAGGGCTGGGAGATCTTTGAAACCATGAAGTACGACTCTCCCTATACCGTGCAGCTTCACACGGACGATCTGACGCCGGACGAGGTGCTGTATATCGGCGAATTTACCCGCAACACCTACGAGTGGATCAAGGATTATCTCTATTCCTCGGAGGCGGGCGCATGAGAAGGTATCGGTTTGCTGCGCTGCTGCTGTTGCTGGCATTGCTGCTGACCGGGTGCGTCGGGGATCTTTTCAAGACGAAGGATTACCGCGCCTATAAGTCCTTTGCGGAAGCACATGAACCCGGCATGGGGCAGGAGGAGATCCTGCGTCAGCTGGGGGAGCCTGACAGCCGGCGCGAAGCGGTATGGAGCTATGAATGCTATGAGTTTTCAGATCCTGCCAATCCCTGCCGTCTGGTCATCACCTTCGATGACGAGGGCAAAAGTGTCGAAGCGACCTTTTCCTATGTACCCGGCGGTTGAGTTGAAAATTGACACGAGGGCGTGCCGAAAGGCACGCCCCCTTGTTTTTCGGACGACCAATGGTCGCCTCCTACACGCACAATGTTTCAAATTTCCGTGTCATCGCGAGGGAGCAACGCGACCGTGGCGATCTCCCGGTACGCAGTCGCAAATCGGCAGATTGTGGCGGGAGATTGCCACGTCACCCCTTTGGGGTTCCTCGCAATGACATGGTTGTTGCAGCATTTCCCATCTCAAGGCGGGAGCAAGCACCCGCCCTACGGGTTCAATTAGAGCGGGAAGAAACACAGGCAGGGCATTTCGTCTTCTAGGGGAAGGGAAACCCGCCCCCTACATTGGCAGAAAAGAAAAAACCCTTGACAAAAGCCAATTTCTCTAAAAAATGGGTTGAAATCCGTGGGGGGACTATGGTATGATGTTATTGAACTATGCGTAACTTTGACCAAAAGGCGTCAAAGGATCAAAAATTTAACTTTAGGATTGAAACAGAAGGAGATATCATCATGCAGACCATTACCAAAAATGTCGGAAATCTTCCCATTTACATCTTTGAAAACAGAGCCGTTATGGGCGTTGCCGCCGCAGAGCGCGCCGCCAAGATCATCAACGATGTCATCGCCAAGAACGGCGTTGCAAACGTGGTGTTTGCCGCTGCTCCTTCTCAGGACGATATACTGGAAAACCTGCTGAAGCAGGACATCGACTGGACCAAGGTTCGCGGCTTCCATCAGGACGAGTACGTGGGCATCGATGCAAGCGAGCCTGCAGGCTTCGGCAACTTCTTGGATCGGGCTATTTTCAAGAAGGTTCCCTTCATGGAGCTGCACTATCTGCTGTGCGCCGCTGACGCAACCGAGGCAAAGTGTGCTGAGTACACCGAGCTTCTGAAGAAGTATCCCATCGACCTGATCCTGCTGGGCATCGGCGAGAACGGCCATCTGGCATTCAACGATCCCGCGGTTGCTGATTTCAACGATCCCAAGATGATCAAGGTCGTGGAGCTGGACGACGTCTGCCGTCAGCAGCAGGTCAACGATGGCTGCTTCGCAACCCTGAATGACGTTCCCAAGCAGGCAATGACCCTGACCATGTCCTTTATCATGAGCGTTCCCCATGCGGTTTGCGTCGTTCCCACCATCCGCAAGGCAAACGCTGTTTACAACGCTGTCAACGGTCCTGTGACCACCGAGTGTCCCGCATCCATCCTGCGCAACCACAAGGATGCCGGTCTGTACCTCGACATGGACAGCGCATCCAAGATTCTGTAAGCCATGGAATCTTTCAAGCTGACAGCCGATGCGCTGATGGCGCAGGATCCTGAGCTGGCGATCCTGCCTGTCGGCTCTCTGGAGCAGCACGGACCGCATCTGCCCCTGATGACCGACTGGGCGATCGCCACAGAGCTGGGTCGCCGTGTGGCGCAGCTAACCGGCGGCTTCCTGCTGCCTGCGCTGCCGATCTCCACCTGCCGGGAGCAGATGGGCAAAAAGGGCAGCGTATGGATGGAGCCGACCACCTTTTATCAGATGATGCACGACATCATCCTGAGCCTGAAGACCCAAGGCTTCAAGCGGGTGGCAATCTTGCAGTGCCACGGCGGCATCTTCATCATGACCCCGCTGGTGCGGGATCTGAATGCAAGGTTCAACCCGGAGCTGATGGTGGTGAACATCGACAGCTGCGTCTTCTTCGGAAGGCTCTATCAGGAGGGTGTCTACGAGACCAACACCGAGCTGCATGCCGGTGAGGGCGAGACCAGCATGATGCTTGCCATCGCGCCCGAAACGGTACATATGGAGCTGGCTGTGGACGAAGTGCCGGATGTGCCGCGAAGCTACTTGAGCTACGGCAGCATTTTCCGCGCGTCCAACTCAGGCGTCTGGGGTGAAGCCAAGTGCGCCACCGCCGAAAAGGGCGAAAAAGCCTTTGCCCGCTGCGCAGAAATGGCAGTGGAGGAAATGGAAAAGGCGTTTGCTTACATGTCGAAAAAAGAAAAATTTGGGTACAGCAATTTTTAAGGAGAAAAACAAATGGCAGAGATTTTGGAAGTGGTTATGATCGTCAGCTTCGGCGCATCGTGGCCCATGAACGTGATCAAGTCATGGAAGGCACGCACCACAAAGGGCAAGAGTTTGGCATTTCTGTGTCTGATCCTTTTCGGTTACATCGCGGGCATCGCAGGCAAATTCCTGAACCCCGTTTACATGGCGGAAATTGCCGAAAAATGGTATGTTCTGTTTTTCTATTTTCTGAACTTTATCATGGTCAGTGCTGACCTGATTCTGTACTTCCGCAACAAGCAGCTGGACAAAAAGAGAGAAAACGTTTAAGTCTACATATTTAAGGAGATGGTTACCATGAAAAAATTGAGAGTTCTTCTGATCGGTGCCGCATTTTCCGCTGACCTGCATTCTGACGGCTACAGCCGCATTCTGGACAAGGTGGAGATCGTCGGCATCTGCGACAAGGCGCTGGACCGCATTGAGGAGCTGGCAAAGCGTTACGGCTTCACCGGCTACACCGCTTACGACGACTATAACACCGCCATCGCGGAGTGCGACTGCGATCTGGTGGACATCTGCATGCCCAACTTCCTGCATCACGACGTTGCCATCAAGGCAATGAACGCAGGCAAGGATATCATCTGCGAGAAGCCTCTGGCTACCACCGTTGAGGATGCGCAGGATATGGTGGACACCGCTGAGCGTCTGGGCAAGCACATCTACTACGCTGAGGACTGGCTGTTTGCTCCCGCCTTCCGCAAGGCAAAGTCCATCATGGAAAGCGGTCAGCTGGGCAAGGTTCTGTACGTCCGCGCCCGGGAGTGCCACTCCGGCTCTCACAGCCCCTTTGCACAGCTTATCAAGTACTGCGGCGGCGGCTGCATGGTCCATCTGGGCGTTCACCCCGTCTGCTTCCTGCTGGCTCTGAAGGACAACAAGTGGTCTGAGCTGACTGCTATGACCTCCGGCGGTCTGGAGGACAACCTGATCCATCATCAGATGGAGGGCGAGGACTGGGCAGGCGCGTTCATGCGCTTCGCTGACGGCACCTTCGCTACCATGGAAGCCAACTACGTCACCACCGGCGGCATGGAAGACATTATGGACATCTACTGCGAAAAGGGTACGATCCATGTGGATCTGTCCTTCCGCGGCCCTGTTCAGGTCTTCTCTATTCCCGGTCTGGACTACACCATCGAGAAGGCAGAGGTCACCACCGGCTGGTCCAACGTTGCTGTTGACGAGAAGTATCAGCTGGGCTACTGCGGCGAGATCAACCACTTCGTGGAGTGCGCCATGAACGGCACCGACGCGCAGGTGGGTCTGCGGGGCATCGACGGTCTGGAGGCACTGCGTGTCATCAACCTGATCTACAAGTCTGCCAAGGAAGGCGTTAACGTCAAGAACGATAAACTGGAGGCGTAAGCCATGAAAAAGGAAATCAAGGACATTCGGATCCCGGTCACGATCGGCGGCGTTACCTTCAAAAACCCGTTCTTCGTGGCGTCCGGTCCGACCACCAAGTCGGTTCGTCAGCTCATTGAGATCGAGCGCACCGGCTGGGCGGCAGCATCCATCAAGCTGAGCATCGATCCCGCACCCTACATCAACCGTAAGCCCCGTTATTCTCTGTTTAAGGATCGCGACGCGCTGGCATTTACTGCTGAAAAGCGTCTGACCTTTGCAGAGGGTCTGCAGCTAATCAAGGATGCCAAGCCCCATCTGCACGACCTGCTTTTGATGGCGAACATCACTTACGCAGGTGATGCCGGTGTCGAAGGCTGGGTCAACATGGCAAAGAAATTTGAAGAAGCGGGCGCGGATATCATCGAGCTGAATATGTGCTGCCCCAACATGAGCTACAATGTGGAAATGACCTCCGGCGGCGGTTGCTCTGCCAAGAAGCAGACCGGCGCAAGTATGGGTCAGCAGGCTGACGTGGCGGCGGAGATCTGCCGCGCGGTCAAGGCTGCCATCAGCATTCCGCTGTTTGTCAAGCTGACCCCCGAGGGCGGTCAGATCGCCAAGGTGGCAAAGGCACTGTACGAAGCAGGTGCCGATGCAGTCGGCGGCACGGGCAACCGTCTGGGCATGCCCCCCATCGACATCGACGATCCCGGCAAGGCGTTCTACCACCTGCAGAAGGAAATTTCCATGGGCTGCCACTGCGGTAAGTGGCTGAAGCCGCTGGCACAGCGGGATACCTATGAGATCCGCAAGGTCTGTGGCATGGACGCTCCCATCATGGCAGCCGGCGGCATCACCAACTGGCGGGATGCTGTGGAGATGATCCTCTGCGGCGGCAACCTGTTGGGTGTCTGCGCCGAGACCCTGATCTCCGGCTACGACATTTGCAGACCCATGATCGAGGGTCTTGACAAGTACATGCAGGAGCATGGCTACACCGATCTGTCTCAGATGCGCGGTCTGGTTGTCCCGGAAGTGCGTACTGCCACCGACGTGACCATTTTCGCCGGCTACGCAAAGATCAAGGAGCCGAATCTGTCCGCTCCCTGCAAGTCCGCTTGTCCGCACCATGTGCCCACGCAGGCGTACATTCAGAAGATCGCCAAGGGCGAGTACCGGGAGGCATTCGACCTGATCACCGGCAAGAACCCCCTGCAGAACATCTGCGCGCTGGTGTGCAATCACCCCTGCGAGGATGCCTGCATCCGTTCTACTTACGACAGTCCCGTCAAGATCCGCCAGCTGAAGCGTTTTATCCTCGACTACGGCCGCAAGCAGGGCTGGACGCCCGCATGGGCAGCAGCCGAAGCCAACGGACATAAGGTCGCCGTCATCGGTGCCGGCCCTGCAGGTCTTGCCTGCGCTGCCGAGCTGCGCAAGGGCGGCTACGATGTGACGGTGTTTGAAAAGGAAGCCTTTGCCGGCGGCAAGCTGGCATACGGCATGCCCAACTATGTGCTGGACAAGCATGTGCTGGCAGAAGAGGTCGACGCGCTGACCGCGCAGGGCGTGAAGTTTGAATTTAACAAGGCACTGGGCGCTGATTTCACCGTCGAGAGCCTGAAGCGCAGCGGCTTTGAGGCTGTTTTCGCCGCCATCGGCAACAGCAAGAAGGTCGCATCCACCATCCCCGGTGCGGAAAGCGCAATGGATGCGCTGGAGCTGCTGAAGAAGATCAACGCCGGCGAAGCTGTGGAAATGGCTGAAAGCGTTGTGGTCGTGGGCAAGGGCTTTGCCGCGATGGATGCTGCACGCAGTGCTGTCCGTCTGGGCGCAAAGCACGTGACCCTTTTGTGGTCTGCCGCCTACGGCAAGGGCAGCGCAGATCAGGAGACCTTGGCACTGGCACAGGAAGAGGGCGTTGTGCTGCTGGATAACGCAACCGTTACCGCGATCAACGCTGACGGCGTCGCGCTGGAGCGCGGCGGTGTCGCCATGAACATCCCCTGCCGGCAGGTGGTCATCGCAAATGACTACGTGGCAGAGGCGGAAATTCTGGGCGAGGTCGAGACCAAGAACGGCTTTGTCAAGATCACCAACGCACACACCAGCATCGACGGTCTGTACGCCGGCGGCAATGTGGTGCGCGGCGCAAACGTGATCACCGCCATCGCGGCCGGCAAGAATGCCGCCGCGGTCATCGACAAGGACATCCGCGGTGAAGGGGCTACCTTGGAGGGCGTTCCTGCCACCAAGACCGTCAACCCCGAGATCGTCCGTCAGAGAACCGGCTACCTGAAGAAGGACAACCATGCTCTGAAGCTGAATGCCGCAGCGGATGTTCGCAAGAGCGGTTTTGATGCTTACGAGCGGGTCATGACCGAGGAAGAAGCACAGAAGGAAGCATCGCGCTGCCTCAACTGCGGCTGCGGCGAGGGCTGCCAGCTCTGCAAGACCATCTGCACCGACTTCGCACCTGAGGTCATTGACGCGGATACCATGCACATCCGCAAGGAGGAGTGCGTGGCGTGCGGCATGTGCTTCAACCGCTGCCCCAACGGCAACATCGAAATGGTAAACCTTGGACATACTGTCTAATTAAAAATTGGAGGAACAAAATCATGTACAATGTGAACTTTGATATTTCCGGACAGGTTGCTGTCATCACCGGTGCAGGCGGCGTTATCTGCGGCACTATGGCAAGAGAAATGGCAAAGAAGGGCGTTAAGATCGCTCTGCTGGATCTGTTCGTGGAGTCCGCTCAGAAGATCGCTGACGAGATCAATGCCAACGGCGGCGAGGCGATCGCTGTGAAGGCAAACGTCCTCGACCGGGCAAGCCTTGAAGAGGCTCGCGACGTGGTCGTTGCCAAGTTCGGCAAGATCGACATCCTGATCAACGGCGCAGGCGGCAACAAGCCTCAGGCTACCATTTCCAAGGATCTGGACTTCTTCCATCTGGATCTGGACGCTTTCAAGTGGGTCTTTGACCTGAATGTCACCGGTGCTGTGCTGACCACCATGGTCTTTGGCGAGCTGCTTGCAAAGCAGGGCTACGGCAATGTCATCAACATCGCTTCCATGTCCAGCTATCACCCCCTGACCAACACCGTCGCTTACTGCGGCGCAAAGGCTGCTGTCTACAACTTCACCGAGTGGATGGCTACCCACTTCAACCAGAACTACTCCAACAACATCCGCGTCAATGCCATCGCTCCCGGCTTCCTGCTGACCAATCAGAACCGTTACCTGCTGACCAACGAGGACGGCTCTGCAACACCTCGCGGTGAGCGCGTTCTGGCAAAGACCCCCATGGGTCGTTACGGCGATCCCGTGGAGATGTGCGGTCCTGTGATCTTCCTTTGCTCTGAGGCTGCTTCCTTCGTCAACGGCGCAGTTCTGCCCGTGGACGGCGGTTTCGCAAGCTACTGGGGCGTATAAGTTTGGAGGGTATAGGATATGGCAATGCAGTATCATCACGTAAATTATGAGAAGCTGGAACGCTTCTGCATCGAGTCCTTCAAGGGCTACGGCTTCAATGAAGAAGAAGCAAAGCAGATCACCGCAGTTCTCTTGGAGGCTGACCTGAGCGGCATCGAATCTCACGGTGTGCAGCGTATGATCCGCTACCACAAGGAGATCACCGGCGGCATGGTCAAGATCGATGCCAAGCCCGAGGTGGTTTTCGAGACACCGCTGTCCGCTGTTATTGAGGGCAACGACGCCATGGGTCAGACCCTAGGCGTGCAGGCAATGCAGATGGCGATCGATAAGGCAAAGAAGTCCGGCTTCGGTATGGTCACCGTCCGCAACTCCAATCACTACGGTGTTGCCGGTTACTACTCCAGAATGGCAGCGGCGGAAGGTCTGATCGGTATGTCCATGACCAACACGGAAGCCATCATGGTTCCCACCTTCGGCAAGCAGGCAATGCTGGGTACCAACCCCATCGCCTTTGCAATGCCCGCCGATCCCGTTCCCTACTCCTTCGACGCTGCTACCACTGTTGTCCCCAGAGGCAAGCTGGAGGTTTACGTCAAGCGCGGCAACGGTCTGCCCTTGGGCTGGGCTGTTGACGAAGAAGGCAAGGACAGCGAGGATGCTGACCGCGTGCTGAAGAACATCATCGCCAAGACCGGCGGCGGCATTCTGCCTCTGGGCGGCTCCGGCGAGATGACCTCCGGCTACAAGGGCTACGGCTTTGCAATGCTGTGCGAGATCTGCACCGCAATTCTCTCCGGCGGCACTACCTCCAATTACATCTACAAGACTCCCGGTCGCTCCAACATCGCACAGTGCTTCATCGCGCTGGACTACGGCATGTTCGGCGACAAGAAGGCGATCGAGGCAAGCCTTTCCAAGTACCTGCAGGAGGTTCGCGACTCTGCCAAGGCTGACGGCGAGGAGCGTATCTTCATCCACGGCGAGAAGGAATACGAGGCACGCGCCCGTGTCCTGAGCGACGGCGTTTCCCTGAACGACAAGACCTACGAGGAAATGAAGATGATCGGTGAGTATACCGGCGCATCCGCATTCCTGCCCGAATATCTGGATTAAGGAGAACTGAACTATGGATTACGCAAAGGAATCCCTGAGACTCCACGGCGAGTGGAAGGGTAAGATCGAAGTTGTGGCAACTGTGCCTGTCAAGACCAAGGAAGACCTTTCTCTGGCTTACACCCCCGGCGTTGCACAGCCCTGTCTGGAGATCCAGAAGGATGTGAACAAGTCCTATGACCTGACCCGCCGTCACAACATCTGCGCTGTCGTTACCGACGGCACGGCTGTTCTGGGTCTGGGCGACATCGGCCCTGAGGCAGGCATGCCCGTTATGGAAGGCAAGTGCGTTCTTTTCAAGGCCTTCGGCGATGTGGACGCCTTCCCTCTGTGTGTGAAGTCTAAGGACGTTGATGAGATCGTCAACACCATTTACATGATTTCCGGCTCTTTCGGCGGCGTGAATCTGGAGGATATCTCCGCGCCCCGCTGCTTCGAGATCGAGCGCAAGCTGAAGGAAAAGTGCGACATTCCCATCTTCCACGATGACCAGCACGGCACTGCCATCGTTACGCTGGCAGGTCTTCTGAACGCCCTGAAGGTCGTTGGCAAGAAGAAGGAAGAGGTGAAGATCGTCACCTCCGGCGCAGGTGCAGCCGCCATTTCCATCGTCAAGCTGCTGCTGAGTGCCGGCTTCAAGAACGTCATCATGACCGACCGCTCCGGCGCGATCTATGCTGGTCGTGAGGGTCTGAACTGGATCAAGGAAGAGATGGCTCAGGTCACCAACCTTGAGAAGAAGGCAGGAAAGCTCGCTGACGTGATCGTGGGTGCAGACGTGTTCATCGGTGTTTCCGCACCCGGCACGCTGACCACCGAGATGGTCAAGACCATGGCTAAGGATGCCATCGTCTTTGCCTGCGCCAACCCCACTCCCGAGATCTTCCCCGACGATGCCAAGGCAGGCGGCGCAGCGGTGGTTTCCACCGGTCGCTCCGACTACCCCAACCAGGTCAACAACGTTCTGGCGTTCCCCGGCATCTTCCGCGGTACGTTCGACGTTCGTGCTTCCGACATCAACGAGGAGATGAAGATGGCTGCTGCCATGGCGATCGCCAACCTGATCTCCGACGAGGAGCTGAACGCGGATTACATCATCCCCGCCGCATTTGACGAGCGCGTTGGTCCTGCAGTTGCAAAGGCAGTTGCAGAGGCAGCCCGTGCTTCCGGCGTGGCAAGAATCTGATAAAAATGACAAAGGGCGTGCTGCATTGCAGCACGCCCTTTATCGTATTTTTGGTTTTAGCGCATCTTCGATTGGAGGTAATAAGTCCATATCCAACACCCGCTGCAGCAGCGCTTTGGTCAAAAATTCCTTGGAGACAAAAGTATCCTCGTCGGGAGTGCCGGGGACAAATGCATTGCAAGCTGCGGTGTGCGGGCGCTTATGCTTTGCGGTAGGGTTGGTACAATGACCGCAGTATACCCGGAGGATCCGCTGACTGTCAAGGGTGTAATGCTGGCGGTAGTATTTGCATTGTTGACAGCATATTTTTTCCATTTTTATCACCTCAATCCATAATTTAACAGCATATTTGCTCATTGTCAATACAGCATTTATACTGTAAAGTATAAATTGTAAGACTGCACAAAAAGGATGAAAGCAAATATGCTGTATATTGAACGAATTAGGCAATTTAGACAAAACAATAACATTACGCAGAAGCAGGTTGCCGATCTGCTTGGTATTTCCCAGCAGCAGTATTTTAAGTACGAGAAGGGTGTCAATGAATTACCGATTCGATACCTTCTTGTAATTTGCAAGGCGTATGGCATTTCGGCAGACTGGTTGTTGGGGTTGAAGGACGAACAGTAAAAGACCCCCTTGTGTAAAGGGGGCTGGCAAAAATCTTTGATTTTTGACTGAGAGGGCAAAAGAATTGGAAGATGTAAACCCTCTCCGTCCGGAATCAAAGATTCCGTCCACCTCTCCCAAAGGGAGAGGCAAGAGTATGGTGTTTGTTACTTGACAAATGGCTGATTTTTCGTTATAATGTCCACAATTTCATAGGACAGTTCGTAACCATCCTGTCGGTAAACAAAACTAGGAATCGGATGGGCGCTTTGCGCTCATTTTTTGTTGACGGGTGCGGACTGCATCCGTTTTTATTTTGGAGCAAAGAATGAACAAAAAGACCCGTTATCTTGTTCACAGTGCCATCATTGCGGCGCTGTATGTGGTGCTGACCCACCTGCAAAATATCCTGCTGCCCGGCTCGGCTACTTGGGCGGTGCAATTCCGCGTGTCGGAAGCACTGTGCGTGCTGGCGCTGTTTACACCGGCGGCGATCCCGGGATTGTCGCTGGGCTGCCTGCTGTTTAATATTACCTACGCGCAGGCACTGCCGCTGGATTTTCTGCTTGGCACGCTGGCGACGACGCTGACCGCTGCGTTCATGTGGAAGACCCGGGATCTGACAGTCAAGGGTTATCCTCTGTTTGCCCTTTTCATGCCGGCACTTTGGAACGCGCTGCTGGTGGGCTGGGAATTGTCCGTTTACATCGGCGGCGGATTTCTCATCAATGCCGCGCTGGTGGCGGTGGGGGAGCTGGGGGTGCTGTTCACCCTTGGAACGGCACTTTTTTACGGAATGAAGCTGCGCCGGCTGGATGCGCGGTTATTCGGAAAATGACAACAATTTGGAAATCGGGAGCATTTCGGCATCACTGAGCTTGCAGACCTTGCGGTCATAGCTGAGGATGCCGTTTGTTTCGTCCTCGATGTCGGAAACTTGGGTGTAGACCGCGGCGCACAGACCGGCTTTGACCGCGGGAACAATCTGCTCCCGGTAGAGGGCGGCGACGGCTGCGGCATATTCGGCGGCGTCGGCGTATTTACCGTAGCCGTAGGTTTGCTCGGTGTTGAAGACATGACCTGCGGGCTTGTAGGAGTAGCCGCCAAATTCCGACAGCACCAGCGGCTTGCGACCCGCCTTCAGCTTGACCTTGCGGAAGTAGACGTGGCGGCTGTCCACATCGGTCTTTTTGCGGCGAAACCAGCCGGAGGTGGAATCGATGAAGCGGGTGTCGTCCAGCTTGCGCAGCTGTTCGTAGACGGCGTCGCTGTCAAACTGACCCCATGCTTCGTTGAAGATCGTCCAGCAGCAGATGCTGGGGTGGTTTTTCAGCTGGTTGACGGTCAGTGCCATCTGCCGCAGAAATTCCTGACGGGTCTTTTTGTCCCGGTGGAGATTTCTGTCCGGGAGTTTTTGCAGACCGATGGTAGGCAAAGCGGTGTCCCGCAGGAAGCTGTAATCGCCGTTGTTGACCATGTCCTGAAAGACCACCATGCCCAGCTTGTCGCATTGGTAATAAAATTCCTCCGGCTCGACCTTGATGTGCTTGCGCAGCATGTTGAAGCCGAGCTTTTTCATGGCGAGGATGTCCTCCCGGTAGCATTCCGGCGCGGCGGGGGTGAACAGACCGTCGGGCCAGTAGCCCTGATCCAGCAGTCCGTGGAAGAAATAGGGCTTGCCGTTGAGGCACAGCCGCGGATAGCCGCTGACTTCTTTGATCTCAAGAGAGCGGATGGCAAAGTAGGAATCCACCCGGTCGTGAGCGGTTTCGATGGTGAAATCGTAGAGGAAGGGGTCGTCGGGAGACCAGAGGTGGGGATCTTCGGGAGAGATGACCACCTGACCGTCCACCAGCTCGAAAGAGCCGAGACCTTGGGCGGTAACTGTGCCGGAAAGCTTCGGAGAAATGGAGATTTTAACGGAAAAACCGCGGTTTTCAATGTGGATAGCTTCGATATATTCGCTGGGAACGCTTTCCAGCCACACGGTCTGCCAGATGCCGGAGACCGGCGTGTACCACATGCCGCCCCGCTTTTCCGGCAGCACCTGCTTGCCGTAGGGCTGGGAGAGGTCGCGCAGATCGTCGATGACACGCACTTCCAGAAGATTCTCCTCCTGCAGCACGTCGGTGATGTCCACAGTAAAGGCATGGTAGCCGCCAACGTGGTGACAGAGGTGGGTTTGGTTTACATAAATATCGCAAATTTGATCTACTGCGCCGAAGTGCAGCAACACGCGATCTTTCTGAAAACCTGCCGGCAGACGGAAATATCTGCGGTAAAAGAAGGGTTCGCCCTCGTTAAAATGCCCGGAAATGCCGGAAAGCAGGCTCTCGGGACAGAAGGGAACACGGATGTTGTGGATTTCTCCGGCGGCTTCCAGCTCCCATGTGCCGTTTAGGTTTACATAACTATTGCGGCGCATTTGGGGGCGGGGATAGACATCCCACGGCTGGGTATTGGCGTGCAGGAGGGCTTCGCCCTGAAGGGTGGTAAGTTGGACAGGCATAGGCAGCTCCTTTCCTTTTTTGTCAGTATACCACACTTTTCACCCGGAAACAAGGGCGCGCATATGCTGGTGGATGAGGTGATCTTATGCAAATTGTGAAAACTGACGTACCCATGACTCCGCAGCTCTGCATTGAGACCATTCTGCAGCTGACTGCCCGGTATCCCTTCTGCCGCAGCGAAACTCTGGCGGAAACTGCCTTTGGAAGACCCATCCGCACGCTGGTCATCGGAAGGGGTCCCCGAAAAGTGCTGTACTCGGCGGCACATCATGCCAATGAGTGGATCACGACGCCGGTAATTTTGAAATTTGTGGAGGAATTTGCAGAAGCCATCGAAGCGGGCGGACAGATCGGCGGCGTGGACGCAAAAGCCTTGGCGGAGAAAGTGACTGTTTATACGGTTCCCATGGTCGACCCGGATGGGGTGGCACTGGTGACGGGTGAAATTCAGCCGGGGCAGTCCCAATACGAGATCGCCCGGGTGATCGCGGGGGGATTTCCGGCGATTTCTTTTCCCGATGGGTGGAAGGCAAATCTGTTGGGGGTTGATCTGAATCTCAACTATCCCGCCGGCTGGCTGCAGGCGCGGCAGATCAAGTATGCCCAAGGGTACACCCGTCCCGCACCCCGGGATTTTGTGGGCAGAGCACCGCTGGATCAGCTGGAGACCCGGGCACTGGCGAGCTACACAGAGGTGATCGACCCGGCACTGGTGCTGGCGTATCACTCCCAAGGGCGGGTGATCTACTGGCAGTTTGAGGATTACATCGTGCCGGGGGCGCGGGAATTGGGCGAACGTTTTGCAGCGGTCAGCGGCTATGAGCTTGCGGATACGCCTTATGAATCCTCCTTTGCCGGCTATAAGGACTGGTTTATCAAGTTCTTCCGCCGACCGGGGTACACCATCGAGGTGGGAGAGGGGGACAATCCGCTGCCCATCAGTCAGTTCGACACCATCTACCGGGATAATCTGGGGATACTGGTTGCCGCGGCGCAGGGATAAAAAAGGATTGCGCGACGGCGTATCTTTTACTATAATAAAAGAAAAACGAAGGAGTTGGAACGAATGCAACAGTTTATTGCGTCCGATGCGATCGTAACGGGCGATGTGGTTTTGGGAGAGAAGGTCAACATCTGGCACGGGGCGGTGCTGCGGGGTGACAGCGGCACGATCACGGTAGGCGAGGGCACGAACATTCAGGATCGCTGCGTGCTGCATGAGAAGACCACCGTCGGAAAGTATTGTACGGTGGGTCATGGTGCCATCGTACACGGCTGCACCATCGGTGACGAGTGCCTTGTGGGCATGGGTGCTATTGTTTTGGACGGCGCGGTGATCGGGGATCGGTGCATCATCGGCGCGGGCGCGCTGGTCACGGGCAAGATGAACGCACCGGCGGGGTCGATGCTCCTCGGAAGTCCCGCGAAGATCGTCAGGGAGCTGACGCCGGAGCAGCAGGCGGGTCTGCGGGAAAATGCGGAGCATTATATTGAATTAGCGCAAAATTTGAAGTAAAAAAACGGGGTTTTTATTGCATATTGCATTATTTTTTGTTATAATCAAAAGACTGCGAAAGAAGGAGAGAGAAAATGGCAAAGCTCTATTTCAAATACGGCGCGATGGGCTCGAGTAAGAGCGCACAGGCACTGATCACCAAGTACAATTACGAAGAGAACGATATGCGTGTCTGGCTGATCAAGCCCAGTGCCGACACCCGCGACGGCGCGGACATTCTGCGCAGCCGCATCGGTCTGGAGGCAAAGGCGGAGATCATGCTGCCTCAGACGGACATTTTTGAGAGATTTTCTGCCACGCAGGCAGAAAAATGCGACGTGGTGATCGTGGATGAGTGTCAGTTTTTGACGGAAAATCAGATCGATCAGCTGCGCTCCATCGTCAATGAATACGCGATCCCGGTGCTTTGCTTCGGCTTGCGCACGGATTTCCAGACCCGTCTGTTCCCCGGCAGCCGCCGTTTGATGGAGCTGGCGGATGTGATCGAGGAGATCAAGACCATGTGCGACTGCGGCGCGAAGGCGACGGTCAACGCCCGTATTTCCGACGGCTATATCGTCACCGAGGGCGCGCAGGTGGTGCTGGGCGGCAACGACAGCTACATCGCCATGTGTCACCGCTGCTACATCAACGGCATCCGGGAGCATAAGAAGATCAAGCTGCACGGACAAAATTGAATGAGAAATGAGGAATAAGGAATTCAATTTCTAATTCCTAACTCCTAATTCCCAATTACAACAAATAAGGAGATTATAATTATGGAACTGAAAGATATTCTGGCAAAATGCGACCATACCCTGCTGGGTCAGGCATCCACTTGGGAGGAGATCCGCGCCATCTGTGACGACGGCATGAAGTACAGCACCGCATCGGTGTGCATCCCCGCTTCCTTTGTCAAGCAGGCGAAGGAATATGTGGGCGACAAACTGGCGATCTGCACCGTCATCGGCTTCCCCAACGGCTACGCCACCACCGCTTCCAAGTGCTTTATGGCAACCGATGCCGTGGATAACGGCGCGGACGAAGTGGACATGGTCATCAACATCGGCTGGGCAAAGGAAGGAAAGTGGGCGGAGATTACCGCAGAGATCGCTGCCATCAAGGCTGCCTGCAAGGGCAAGCTCCTGAAGGTCATCATCGAGACCTGCCTGCTGACCGACGAGGAGAAGATCGCGCTGTGCAAGTGCGTTTCTGATTCCGGCGCGGACTACATCAAGACCTCCACCGGCTTTTCCAAGGCAGGTGCGACCTTTGCGGATGTGGAGCTGTTTGCAAAGCACGTTGCGCCCCACGTCAAGATCAAGGCAGCCGGCGGCATCTCCAGCTTGGAGGATGCAGAGAAGTTTATCGAGCTGGGCGCATCCAGACTGGGTACCAGCCGCATCGTCAAGATCGCAAAGGGTCTTGCCAACGACGGAACTTATTGATTAATTGGGAATTAGGAATTTTTTTGTTTTCCTATTTTCAATCCATAATTCCTAATTCCTCATTCCTAATTTAACGAAGGAGAAATAACTATGTCTGAATTTGCAACTACTCCCCATATCAATGTGAAAGATGAGATCGGTTTCGGCAAGACCGTTCTGATGCCCGGCGATCCGCTGCGTGCAAAATTCATTGCCGAGAATTTTCTCGAAAACCCCGTTCTTGTGAACAACGTCCGGGGCGTGCAGGGTCACACCGGCTACTACAAGGGCGTGAAGGTGTCTGTGATGGCTTCCGGCATGGGTATGCCCGCCATCGGCATTTACTCCCATGAGCTGTACAATTTCTTCGGCGTGGAGAACATCATCCGCGTCGGTTCTGCCGGCTCTATTCAGGAGCATATCAAGCTGTACGATCTGGTCATCGCACAGGGTGCCTGCACCGATTCCAATTTTGCCCATCAGTTCCACTTCCCCGGCACCTTTGCGCCCATCGCGGACTTTGAACTGCTGAGCGCTGCCGTGGAGGCTGCCGAGCAGAACGGCGCGACCTATCATGTGGGCAACGTCAACTCTTCCGACGTTTTCTACGGTGACCATGCTGAAGTGCCTGCTGGTCTGGATACCCTCTACAATCAGAAGAAGATGGGCGTTATGGCACTGGAAATGGAAGCGGCTGCGCTTTACATGAACGCTGCCCGCTACGGTAAGCGCGCACTGTGCATCTGCACCATCTCTGACCACATCATTACCGGCGAGGAGACCTCCGCCGACGAGCGTCAGACGGCATTCACCACCATGATGAAGGTGGCACTGGACGCCGCCGTCGCGATGGAGAATCGCTAACGCCATGAAAAGAGTATTTCTAATCGTTCTGGACTCCTGCGGCATCGGTCAGATGCCGGACAGTGCGTCCTTCGGCGACGTAAACGTCAACACCCTGCGCTCCTGCGCCACCTCTGACAAGCTGCACATTCCCAACATGATCGCAGCGGGTCTGGGCAACATCGAGGGAGTGGAGTGTTTGCCCAAGGCGGAAAAGCCGCTGGGTGCTTATGCCCGGTTAAAGGAAGCTTCCATGGGCAAGGACACCACCATCGGTCACTGGGAAATTGCAGGTATTGTGTCCCCTGATCCGCTGCCGACCTATCCTGACGGCTTCCCTGCGGAGGTCTTGGAGCCTTTCATGGCGCAGACCGGCAGAGGCGTGCTTGCAAACGCACCGTGGTCCGGCACGGAGGTCATTGAAAAGTACGGCGAGGAGCATATGAAGACGGGGGATCTGATTGTCTATACCTCCGCGGACTCCGTGTTCCAGATCGCTGCCCATGAGGACATCGTGCCGCCGGAGCAGCTTTATGAATACTGCCGCATCGCCCGTCGCATCCTCAAGGGAAAGCACGGCGTGGGCAGAGTCATTGCCCGTCCGTTCATCGGCACGCCCGGTGCGTTCAAGCGCACCTCCAACCGTCACGATTTCTCCTTGGAGCCGCCTACGGCGACGCTGCTGGATGCAGTTAAGGCTGCCGGTAAGGACGCTATCGCGGTGGGCAAGATCTACGATATTTTTGCCGGCATCGGCACGACAGAGCATGTCTACAACAAGAGCAATGCCGACGGCATGAACCATGCGGAAAATTACGCAGGCAAGGACTTTGAGGGCTTGTGCTTTGTGAATCTGGTGGATTTTGACATGAATTTCGGTCACCGCCGGGATGTGGACGGCTATGCAAATGCCCTTTCTGAGTTTGACGCATGGCTGCCCAAGCTGCTTGAGAAGCTGGGCGAGGACGACGTGGTGATGATCACCGCCGACCACGGCTGCGATCCTGCCTATACCGCCACGACGGATCATACCAGAGAGTATGTGCCGCTGCTGATTCTGGGCAAGAAGATCAAGCCGGTCGACCTCGGCACACGGAACAGCTTTGCGGATATTGCCGCGACGGTCGCCCAAATGCTTAATGTGCAGCTGGAGACCCCCGGCAAGAGCTTTGCGGATGAGATAAGGAGACAATCATGACACCTGAGAAGCTCTGTGAATTGGCGAAAGAGGCGATGAGTCGTGCCTATGCGCCCTATTCCGGCTATTACGTGGGCGCGGCGCTGCTGTGCAGCGATGGAACGGTCTATCAGGGATGCAACATCGAAAACGCGTCCTTCAGTCCTACAAACTGCGCTGAGCGCACCGCCTTTTTTAAGGCGATCTACGACGGACATCGGGATTTTGAAGCCATCGCCATCTGCGGCGGCAAGGAGGGAAAGATCACCGGGCTGTTTCCGCCCTGCGGCGTGTGCCGTCAGGTGATGCGGGAATTTTGCCGGGATGATTTCAAGGTCTACATGATCACACCCGAGGGGTATGAGCTGAAGACGCTGACGGAATTGCTGCCCAGCAGCTTTTCGCTGTGATGAAAAGAGTAAGACCGCGCTGCATTTGCAGCGCGGTCTTTTATACTGTTTGTTCTCTTGCGTGTTGCGCGATGGTGCATTCTCCCTCGTAGGGGCAAGCACCCATGTTGCAGTCTGCTTCTGTGATTTCGCCGTCTTCCATGACGACGCAGACCATGCGGCTGCTGTCGCTGCAGCGGCAGTAGCCGGACAAGAAAAGCTCTTTTTCCATATCATTCCTCCGTCAGGCAGAAGCCCATGGGCGCGAGGGACAGCCATGTGGGCGCGGTGGGTTGTGCGTTTCGTCCGAAAAGGGGCGTGCCGCCGGAAATATCCCAGCTTTCGGAAGATAGGTTTACATAACACAGGAGCTTTTTTCCTTCATGACAGCGGCAGAAGCAGAGCCTGCCCTCCTGCGCATGGAGGAATTGGATGTCGCCAAGGCGCAGGGCGGGCTGTTCCTTACGGAGCTTGCCCAGCTGACGGTAGTGGGAAAGCAATACTGCATTTTCCCGCCCCCATGGGTAGGTGCGGCGGTTGAAGGGATCGTTGTGACCCTCCATGCCCGCTTCGTCGGCATAGTATATGCTGGGCGAGCCGGGGAGCATAAACTGAAGAAAGGATGCCACAAGCAGCCTTTCCGTGGCTTCTGCCCGCTGCTGCGGTGACAGCTGGCGGCGGGATTTTTCCTCCCGCGTGCCGTCAAAATCGTCCACAAGGGCAGTCAGAATGCGGGCACTGTCGTGGGTGCCCAACAGGTTCATGTTGCTCAGGATCACTTCCGGCGGGTAGTTTTCGCAGATGGTCAGGATGGCGTTTTTGAAGGCTCTGCCGTCATCGTGACCGCGCAGGAGGTTCAGAATCGCCGTGCGGTAGGGGTAGTTCATGACGCTGTCCAGTTCGCCGTCGACGAAGTAGCGGCAGCGTTTGCCATAGGATATTTTGTTCGATGCATCCTCCCAGACCTCGCCCATCAGCAGGGCGTCTGGCTTGATCTCGCGGATGCGTTTTTTGAGGGCGAAGAGAAATTCCCCCGGCAGCTCATCGGCAACGTCCAGCCGGAAGCCGTCACAGCCTGCATTCAGCCAATGGGCGACGACGGAGTCTTCCCCGGTGATGATATAAGAGAGGAAAGAGGGATCCAGCTTGTTGACGGTGGGCAGGGTGTCAAAATCCCACCATGCGTTGTAAGAGTCGGGCCAGCAGTGGAACTGATACCAGCTGTAGTAGGGGGAGTCCTTGGTGCAGTAAGCACCGTTTCCGCCAAAGCTGCGGTTTTTGTCAAAATAAAGGCTGTTTGAGCCGGTGTGGGAGTACACGCCGTCCAAAATCACCCGGATGCCCCGGGCGTGGGCGGCGTCGCAGAGGGCGCGGAAGTCCTCCATCGTACCCAGCATGGGATCGGGGGTCTTATAGTCGCCGGTGTCATAGCGGTGGTTGGAGAAGCTTTTGCTGATGGGATTCAGGTAGAGCATCGTGACACCGAGAGAGGCGAGATAGTCCATTTTTTCGGTGATGCCCCGGAGGTTGCCGCCGAAGAAGTCGTTGTTCAGGATCTCGCCCCGTTCATTGGGCTGCCATACCACCTCGTCATCCCAGTTTTCATGGACGGTATAGGGGGCGAGCTTGCCCGTCAGGTCGCAAGTGCCGGACTTGCAGAAGCGGTCGGGGAAGATCTGGTAGATGGTTGCACCCTTGGACCAGTCGGGGGTGTGGAAATCGGCGGGAACGCAGCTTAATTGCCAGAGATCGCCGGCTTCCATGTTGGTGTCGTCGCCGTATTTATAGAGGCGGAAGCCGCCGGTTTCGGTGGTGATATAGAAATAATAGAAGTACAGACCTGTGTCCTCGAGGGCGAAGCTGCCGCTCCAAATTTCATATGCGCCCTTTTGCTGCCGCTCGGGCAGGAGGAAGGTCTTGTAAGGGCTGCCGTCTTCGTTTTGGAACAGACACTCCACCTTGGCGGTGCGGACGGTGGCGGGGATGTGGATATTCAGCGTGCAAGGCTGCCCGGGAACAAGCGTTCCGAAGGGGGATTTGTATTGCAGTTGTTTGCTGTCAAATAAGATGCGCATGGCGTTCTCCTGATCAGAATTTTTGGATGATGGCGCGATTGCCCCGGGTAAGGATTTCCTCGGCAGGCTTGCCCAGCAATTCACGCAGCAGCGTTTTTTCGCTGTCGGCATTGTGAGGGACTGCCCACGCGCCGGCATCGGAGCCGACGGCGAGAAGTCCGCCCAAGGCAGCGAAGCGTTGGATGTTTCCCGCGGCGGTTTCGTAGATGGCGCAAACGGCTTCCTCGTTAAAGCGACCGTTGCCCCGAAGATTTGCTACCGTCGAGAGGGTAGGCACCCAGATCGTGCCGTTTTCTGCCATGGCGGCGAGGGCGTCGTCATCGGCGTAAGCACCGTGTTCAATGGAGTCCACGCCCGCTACAGCGGCGGCTTCCATGGTACGCGCGCCGTTGCAATGTGCCATGACGGAAAAGCCCTCCTCGTGGGCGATGTGGATCAGCTCCCGGATCTCGTCGGCGGGAAGTCCTTCTTCGGTAAGGATGCCCGCATGGTCGAAGTCCATGAGACCGGAGATCATGATCTTGATAAAGTCGGCACTGTCTGCCCGTGCTTTTTTCACAAGGTCGGCGTATTCCCGGAAATTTTCATAGGTCGTGCCGATGAAAGCACCGTAGTGACCCTTTTTGCACAGAGGAGCAAGGGGTGTGCGGTAGGTGATGCCGTATTCCGGCGCAAGGTCACGTGCGGCTGCGCCTGCACCCCAGCGGTCACCGCCGTCCCGCAGGTAGGTATAGCCACGGGCGCGGTAGCTTTCGAGGACTTCCCGGATGGAAGCAAGATCGGGGGCTTCTCTGTGGCGGTCGATCGCCGCCTTCCAGTAGCCGCCGCTGAGCAGCATATGGATATGACAGTCTGCCTTCATGGGAAGTCTCCTTTCGTTATTTGATGCTTATTATAAACGATTTTTCCGCAAGAATCAATTACGGCGGCATATTTTATAGGGACAGGTTATGGAAAAACGGGAGGAGCGATGCAGATGGAGCTGTTCGGGAGTTTGGGTTTGCTGGCACTGGGGATCCTTTTGGTCGTGAAGGGCGGCGATGCGTTCGTGGAAGCGGCAGGAGGGTTGGCGCGGGGACTGGGGCTGCCGTCCTTCCTTGTGGGCGCGACGGTGGTGAGTCTGGCGACCACCCTGCCGGAAATTCTGGTGTCTGTGCTGGCGGCATCCCGGGGAAAGGTGGATATGGCGATCGGCAATGCCTTGGGCTCGGTGACGGCGAACACGGCGATGGTGCTGGCATCCGGCATGGTGCTGCTGCCGGGTGCAGAGGTGGGGAAGGGAATGAAGATTCCGTGTCTGCTTCTGCTGGGCGCAATCGGCACGCTGTGGGGCGCGTGCTTGAGCGGTGCGCTCACATGGTGGGGCGCAATGTCGCTGGGGGCGATCTGTGTCAGCTTTTTGGGCTACAACGTACATCAGGCGAAAAAGGAGCTGGGAGAGGAAAAACAGTCAGATGCAGGAAAATGGGTGTGGAAATTCTTACTGGGTGCGGCGGCGATCGTAGGCGGGTCGCATTTTTTGGTAACCGGCGGCAGCGGTATCGCTGCCTTTTTCGGAGTGCCGGAGCGGATCATCGCTGTGACCCTTCTGGCGGTGGGAACGGGACTGCCGGAGCTGGTGACTACCTTGGCGGCGGTCAAAAAAGGCGAAGCAGCATTAAGCATCGGCAACATCATCGGCGCGAACATCATCGATCTGACGCTGATTTTACCCCTTTGCAGCATGGCATCCCATGGGATTTTGCCCATTTCCCGGCAGAATTTGACGATCGATCTGCCGGGCTGCGCCTTGGCACTGCTGGTGGCGGTGCTGCCGCTGATCCTGCGGGGGAAAAGCAGCCGCATTGCCGGGGTGCTGCTGTGGCTGCTCTATGGGGGCTATCTGATGTGTTCCTTCTGAAGAAAAGAGCGGATTTGGCAAGTTTCACAGTAAAAGGGGGGTAAAAAACGTCGGAAACTGTCTTTTCCACAAGTTGACGGGAAATGTGGTTTTATGCTATAATGCTTATGTAATCAAAAGCGTTCCGAAGCCTGACGGATCAAGTGGAGCACCACGTGGTTTCGGAGTGACGCTGTGAACGCCGACCGTCTGGGCACACTTCCTCGAGGCGGGGTAAGTGCGCCCTTTTTTGTTTACAAAAAGGGAGGAATTTTATCTTGAAGAAAGTAGCCATCATCATGGGCAGCGACAGCGATCTGCCCGTCGTGCGCAAGGCAGCCGATCAGCTGGATGCCTTCGGCGTACCCTACGAAATGCACGTCTATTCTGCCCACAGAACCCCTGAACAAGCCCGTGACTTCGCCCTGAACGCCCGCGAAAACGGCTTCGGGGTCATCATTGCAGCTGCCGGTATGGCGGCACATTTGGCAGGCGCTCTGGCTGCCAACACCACCCTGCCTGTTATCGGCATCCCCATGAAATCCACAACCTTCACAAACGGCATTGACGCTCTGCTTTCTACTGTGCAGATGCCCTCCGGCATCCCTGTTGCAACTGTAGCTGTAGATGGGGCTGTCAATGCCGCTTTGCTTGCAATCGAGATCCTCGCGGTGACTGACGAGACCCTTGCAGCCAAGCTGGACGCCAAGCGCGCGGCTGATGCAGAAAAGGTTCTGGCGAAGGATGCTGCACTGCAGTAACCTCAATGAGGAATTTGATTGCTCAATACCTAACTTCCAATTCCTAATTCCTAACTTCTAATTCCTAATTTACAAAAGAAAGAGGTAATTAACTATGAAAGATCTGAAGCTTCTGTACACCGGCAAAACCAAGAATGTTTACGCGCTGCCCAACGGCAACTGCCTGCTGAAATTTAAGGACGACTGCACCGGCAAGGACGGTGTGTTCGATCCCGGTGAGAACAGCGTCGGTCTGACCATTGAGGGTGTTGGCGATGTGAATCTGCGCATGAGCATCTATTTCTTTGAGAAGATCAATGCTGCGGGCATCAAGACCCACTATGTTTCCGCCGACCTTGCAAGCACCACCATGGAGGTTCTGCCCGCCAAGGTCTTTGGCAAGGGTCTGGAGGTCATCTGCCGCAGGAAGGCTGTCGGCTCCTTCATCCGTCGCTACGGCGCGCTGATCGAGAGCGGCGCCGATTTGCCCTCCTATGTGGAGACCACCCTCAAGGACGACGAGAAGGGCGATCCGCTGATCACCAAGGACGCGCTGGTCGCCATCGGTGTGATGACCGAGGAACAGTATGAGGATCTGAAGAACATGACCCAGCAAATCACCAAGATCGTTGCGGACGATCTGGCTGAAAAGGGCATGGAGCTGTACGATATCAAGTTTGAGTTCGGCTATGCACCCGACGGCAAGGTCATGCTGATCGACGAGGTGGCATCCGGCAACATGCGTGTTTACAAGGATGGCGAGTACATCGATCCGATGAAGCTCAACGAGCTGTTCTTTGCTTAAAAATTACCTAAAGGAGAAAACCTCATGGGAGGATTTTTTGGAATTGCATCCAAGTGCGACTGCATGATGGACGTGTTTTTCGGAACGGATTACCATTCCCATCTCGGCACACGCCGGGGCGGTATGGCTGCGTGGGACAAGGAGATCGGTCTGCAGCGGGTGATCCACAGCATCGAAAATTCGCCCTTTCGCACAAAGTTCGAGCGCATCTTCGATGAGATGCAGGGTACTTCCGTCATCGGCTGCATCAGCGACTCCGATCCCCAGCCGTTGCTGATCCGGGGCAAAATGGGTACTTTTGCCATCTCAACGGTGGGCATTATCAACAATGCAAAAGAACTGATCGATCAGTATCTGACCTACAGCGGCGGTCACTTTGACGCAATGACCGGCGGCAAGGTCAACTCCACCGAGCTGGTGGCGGCGCTGATCAGCCAGCAGAGCAATTTTGTCGAGGGCATCAAGTTTGTGCAGCGGGTGGTACAGGGTACGGTCAATATCCTGATTTTGACCGATGAGGGTCATCTGATCGCCGCCCGTGACAAGCTGGGTCGCATCCCGGTGCAGATCGGCAGAAATGAGGATGGCTGGTGTGCCTCTTTTGAGGAATTTGCCTTCACAAAGCTGGGCTTTGAGAAGGTCTGTGAGCTGGGACCCGGGGAGATCGTGGAGCTGACCTCCGACGGCATGACGCAGCTGGAAAAGCCCGGCACGGAAATGCGGATGTGCGCGTTTTTGTGGTCTTATTACGGTTATCCCACCTCCACCTACGAGGGCATCAATGTGGAAGCCATGCGCTATCGCAACGGTGCTGCCATCGCCGAGCGTGACATGGAGCAGGGACGTACCATGCAGATCGATTACGTTGGCGGCGTTCCCGATTCCGGCACGCCCCACGCCATCGGCTATGCGAACCGCACCGGCAAGCCCTTTGCCCGGGCGTTTATCAAGTACACCCCCACATGGTCCCGCAGCTTTACCCCTGCCAAGCAGTCGGATCGGAAAAAGGTCGCCAAGATGAAGCAGATCCCCGTGCATGATCTGATCAAGGACAAGCATCTTTTGTTTGTGGATGACTCCATCGTCCGGGGTACGCAGCTGCAGGAGACGGTTGATTTTCTCTATGAAAACGGCGCAAAGAGCGTGCATATGCGCTCGGCGTGTCCGCCTATCATGTATGGCTGCAAATATTTGAATTTTTCCCGCTCCACAAGCGATATGGATCTGATCTCCCGCCGGATCATCATGGAGCTGGAGGGCGAGGAGGGCATGAAGCACATTGACGAGTATGCCGACGGCAACACCGAGCGCGGCAAGGCGATGCGCGCTGCCATCCGTGACAAGTTTAAGTTCGATTCTCTCGGCTTCCAGACGGTGGACGGCGTGGTCAAGGCGATCGGTCTTGATCCGTGCAAGCTGTGCACTTACTGCTGGAACGGCAAAGAATAAGCGGCGAGTCGCCGCCGACAATTCGAGCCTGAAGGTGCGGATGTGGTTATAACATCCTTTGGGCTCGCCCGGTTCGTTACATCTGCCAATTTCAAAGAAGGCAGTGGGGGTGTCCCACAGACAATTCGAGTCTGAAGGTGCGGATGTGGTTATAACATCCTTTGGGCACGCCCGGTTCGTTACATCTGCCAATTTCAAAGAAGGCAGTGGGGATGCCCCACGGACAATTCGAGTCTGAAGATGCGTATGTAACCGTCACATCCTTTGGGCACGCCCGGTTCGTTACACCTGCCAATTTCAAAGAAGGCAGTGGGGGTGTCCCACGGACAATTCGAGCCTGAAGATGCGGATGTGGTTATAACATCCTTTGGGCACGCCCGGTTCGTTACATTTATCACTTCTGAAAAGGAGCGTAATTATGGATCATAAAAATTCCCATTCTGCCAGCTATGCGGCTGCGGGTGTTGACATCACCGCCGGCTACAGAGCGGTGGAGCTGATGAAAAAGCATGTTGCACGCACCCGCAACGAGGGCTGTCTTGACGACGTGGGCGGCTTTGGCGGCTGCTTCGGTCTGCCCATTGCGGGCATGGAAGAGCCGGTGCTGGTTTCCGGCACGGACGGCTGCGGCACCAAGGTCAAGCTGGCGATTTTGATGGACAAGCATGACACCATCGGCATCGATGCGGTTGCCATGTGCGTCAACGACATTATCTGCTGCGGCGCAAAGCCCCTGTTCTTCCTCGACTATATCGCCTGCGGCAAGAATGTGCCGGAAAAGATCGCTGCCATCGTCGGCGGTGTGGCGGAGGGCTGTGTCCAATCCGGCGCGGCACTGATCGGCGGTGAAACAGCAGAGCATCCCGGCTTGATGCCTGCGGAGGATTACGATCTTGCCGGTTTTGCGGTGGGCATCGTTGATAAAAAGAAAATTTTGGACAACACCGCCATGGCGGAGGGGGACGTGGTGATCGCGCTGGCATCCACCGGCATTCACTCCAACGGCTTCAGTCTCTGCCGCAAGGTGTTTGACATTGACAACAACAATCCCCAGCTGTACGTAGCCCGGGAGGAGCTGGGCGGCAAGACCATTGCAGAGGCATTGCTGACGCCCACACGCATCTACGTCAAGAGCGTACTGGCACTGCTTCAGAAGGTGAATGTGAAGGGTATTTCCCACATCACCGGCGGCGGTTTCTATGAAAACATTCCCCGTTCCATTCCCGACGGTCTGTGCGCAAAGATCGACAAGGCTGCCGTCAAGGTGCTGCCCATCTTCCACATGATCGCCGCATGGGGCAACATTCCCGAGCGTGACATGTTCAACACCTACAACATGGGTGTTGGTATGAGCATCGTCGTTCCGGCGGCTGAGGTGGATGCTGCCCTTGAAATTCTGAAGGCGAACGGCGAGGATGCCTATGTGATCGGCACCATCGTCAAGGGTGAGGAAAAGGTGATCCTCGCATGAAACGGATCGCGGTTTTGGTTTCCGGCGGCGGCACAAATCTGCAGGCGCTGATCGATGCCCAAGGAACTGTGCTGACGTCAGGCAAGATCACGTTGGTGGTCAGCAACAATGCAAACGCCTATGCGCTTCAGCGGGCGAAAAATGCCGGCATTGATACGGCGGTGGTACTGAAAAAAGAGTGCGGCTCTCAGGAAGCTTTCGAAAAAAAGCTGATGGAGCTGCTGGATGAGGGTGGCATCGATGTGATCGTGCTGGCTGGCTTTATGACGATCCTGACAGAGCGGTTTACATCCCATTATCCCAAGCGCATCCTGAATGTGCATCCCAGCCTGATCCCCAGCTTCTGCGGCGAGGGCTTTTACGGCTTGCGGGTGCATGAGGAAGCACTGCGCTGCGGTGTCAAGGTCACCGGCGCGACGGTGCATTTTGTAAATGAGATCCCCGATGGCGGGGAGATCATCGCGCAGAAGGCGGTTTGCGTCGAGGATGGCGATACTCCTGAAATTCTGCAGCGCAGAGTGATGGAGCAGGCGGAATGGATTTTGCTTCCCCAAGCTGTGGAGAAGGTTTGTAAGGAAATGTAATGGAGGATATACCAATGAACGTTTACGAAATCGGCAATATGGGCGAAAAGCTGGCAGGCAATACCTATCCCGGTCGCGGCATCGTCCTCGGCGTTACGCCCGATGGAAAAAAGGCAGTAGCTGCCTACTTTATCATGGGTCGCTCCGTCAACTCCCGTAACCGGGTGTTCTGCGTTGAGCCGGACGGCATCCGCACGGAAGCCCATGACCCGGCACTGATGAAAGATCCCCATCTGATCATTTATCACCCTGTCCGTGCGCTGGGCAAGGGCTTGATCGTCACCAACGGTGATCAGACAGACACCATTTGGGAGTTCGCTGCCCGGGGTGAAAGCTGGGAGGCTGCGCTGCGTACCCGTCAGTTTGAGGACGACGCTCCCAACTGGACACCCCGCATTTCCGGCATTCAGGCAGGGGATGGCAGCTACAAGCTGTCCATTCTGAAGGCAGCTGATCCCGAGGGGAAGGCTTGTGCAAGATTTTTCTGGGAGTATCCGGCAACGGCGGGTCTCGGTCACTTCCTGCACACCTATGTCTGCGACGGAAATCCCGTGATCCCCACCTTCCAAGGGGAGCCGGAGCGGGTGGAAATTCCCGCAAAGCTGGAGGATTTCGCCGAGCAGCTGTGGAACAATCTGGATGAAAACAACAAGATCTCGCTGTTTGTGCGCTACACCGACATCGAAACCGGCGCGTACGAGCAGAAGATCATCAATAAGCACTGCTGATTTCATTAGGAATTAGAAATGAGGAATGAGGAATTTTTCCAAGCCTCAGTTCCTAATTCCTAATTTACCGGAGGTTATAAAAATGAAAAATTTTGAACTGAAATATGGCTGCAATCCCAATCAGAAGCCTGCTTCCGTGTATATGCACGACGGCAGCGAGCTGCCCTTTGAAATTTTGAACGGTCGCCCCGGCTACATCAATTTTATGGATGCGCTGAATTCATGGCAGCTGGTCAAGGAACTGAAGGAAGCCACCGGCATGGCATGCGCTACCTCTTTTAAGCACGTTTCTCCCACCTCTGCCGCGGTGGGCAAGCCGCTGCCTGCCGATTTGAAGAAGGCTTGCTTCGTTGACCACATTGAGGGTCTTGACGAGAATCCGTTGGCTTGTGCCTATGCCCGCGCCCGTGGCACCGACCGTATGTGCAGCTTTGGTGACTGGGTTGCTCTGTCTGATGTTTGCGATGCCATGACTGCATCGCTGATCGCTCCTGAGGTTTCCGACGGCGTGATCGCGCCCGGCTATACGGACGAGGCACTGGCGATCCTGAAAAGCAAGCGTAAGGGCAGCTACAATATCGTAAAGATCGACCCCAATTATGTTCCCGATGCGCAGGAGCGCAAGCAGGTATTCGGCATCACCTTTGAGCAGGGTCGCAACAACTTCAAGATCGGCAAGGAGCTGCTTGCCAACATCGTCACGGCGAACAAGGAGCTGCCCGAGGATGCTGCCATCGATCTGATCGTTTCTCTGATCACCCTGAAGTACACCCAGTCCAATTCCGTCTGCTTTGCCTATGACGGACAGGCGATCGGTGTCGGTGCCGGTCAGCAGAGCCGCATCCACTGTACCCGTCTTGCCGGCGGCAAGGCAGATACTTGGTTCTTGCGTCAGCATCCCAAGACGCTGGGGCTGAAATTCCGTGAGGATCTGGGTCGCGCCAACCGGGACAACGTGATCGACGGCTACATCAACGGCAACGAAGAGGATGTCTGCGCTGAGGGCATCTGGCAGAATTATTTCACCGAGCGTCCCGAGCCGCTGACTGCAGAGGACAAGAAGGCTTGGCTGTCCACCCGTCAGAATGTGGCACTGGGCTCTGACGCATTCTTCCCCTTCTCCGACAACATCAAGCGCGCTGTTGCTTCCGGCGTGAAGTACATCGCAGAGCCCGGCGGTTCGATCCGGGATGACCTTGTGATCGAGGAGTGCGACAAGCACGGCATCGTCATGGCATTTACGGGCATGCGCCTTTTCCACCACTAATGGTAATTAGGAATTAGAAATGAGGAATTAGGAATTGGATCAAAACGAAGCTAAGTCTAAAAGCATTGTTTTTGCGAAAAGAATTATACATGCATATCAGTATTTATGTGAAGATAAGAAAGAATTTGTTCTTTCGAAGCAACTGCTGCGCAGTGGAACGAGCATTGGTGCAAATATTGCAGAAGCCCAGTATGGCAGCAGCCGCAAGGATTTTCTGAACAAGATCTATATTGCTCTAAAGGAATGTGCGGAGACGTTGTATTGGTTGGAATTACTTGCGTCTTGCAGCTACTTGTCTGATAACGAATACAAGTCGTTGTATGCAGACTGTGAGGAATTGCGAAAAATCCTTTCTTCAATTACGAAAACCACACGCGATACGTTGTAATTTGTTCGTGAGATGGAACGGGAGCATGGAATCATTCCTAATTCCTAACCCCTAATTCCTAATTTTGGAGGTTGTTATGAAACTTATGGTCGTTGGCGGAGGCGGACGTGAACACGCCATTATCCGCTCGCTGAAGAAAAATCCCGATGTGGAAGTGATCTATGCACTGCCCGGCAACGGCGGCATCGCCGCGGATGCGGTATGTGTACCCATCGGCGCTACGGAGATCGAAAAGATCGTGGCGTTTGCTGTGGAAAAGAAAATGGATTATGCTGTGGTCGCCCCGGATGATCCTCTGGTGCTTGGCTGTGTGGATGCGCTGGAGGAAAAGGGCATTCCCTGCTTTGGCCCGCGGGCAAATGCGGCGATCATCGAGGGAAGCAAGGCATTTTCCAAGAATTTGATGAAAAAGTACGGCATCCCGACGGCGGCCTACGAGATATTTACGGAGCTTGACAAGGCACTTGCGTATTTGGAAACCGCACCGATCCCCACCGTCGTCAAGGCGGACGGATTGGCACTGGGCAAGGGTGTGATCATCGCCCAGACCCGCGAAGAAGCCAAGCAGGCGGTCACCGACATGATGGCAAACGCCAAGTTTGGTGCTTCCGGCTCGACGGTGGTCATCGAAGAATTTTTGACCGGCCCGGAGGTTTCCGTGCTGGCATTCACCGACGGCAAGGTTGTCCGCCCCATGGTGTCCAGCATGGATCACAAGCGCGCCGGTGACAACGACACGGGTCTGAACACCGGCGGTATGGGTACGATCGCACCCAACCCTTATTACACCGATGAGATCGCCAAGCAGTGCATGAAAGAGATTTTCCTGCCCACGATCCGTGCGATGAAGAAGGAAAAGCGCACCTTTAAGGGCTGTCTGTATTTCGGCTTGATGCT
Organism: Oscillospiraceae bacterium; assembly: GCA_015067495.1. Taxonomy (GTDB): domain Bacteria; phylum Bacillota; class Clostridia; order Oscillospirales; family Oscillospiraceae; genus Faecousia. Next base: position 398,853 of record SVMI01000001.1, read on the forward strand.
GACTCCCAACGGTCCGAAGGTGATCGAATACAACTGCCGCTTCGGCGATCCTGAGACGCAGGTGGTGCTGCCGCTGCTGAAAAGCGATCTGCTGACGGTGATGCAGGCTTGCACCAACGGAACGCTGGCAAAGACGCCTGTGCGTTTTTCCAAAAAGCATGCCTGCTGTGTGATCAAGGCATCCAAGGGTTACCCGGAAAGCTACAAAAAGGGCTACCGGCTGACCATGTCCGAACGTGCCGAAAGAGTGACCTTTGTTGCCGGTGCGAAGCTGGAAAATGGCAAGCTGGTCACCTCCGGCGGACGTGTTACCGGCACGACTGCGGTGCGTGGCTCTTTGGAAGAAGCGATCACCGCTGCTTATCGCCTGAGCGCCGGCGTGAAGTTCGGAAACGCCTACTGCCGCAGCGATATTGGTCAGAGGGCTTTGCAGGCAAAGAAGTAAGCTGCGCTTACTCAATTAGGAATTAGAAATGAGGAATTGTTTTCTTCTGTTTCTCTACTCCTAATTCCTAACTCCTCATTCCTAATTTATAAGACAAAAATCATTAGGAGGAAACCCCAATGGTATATCGTGTATATGTAGAGAAAAAGCCGGGGCAGACCCATGAGGCGACGGGACTTGCGAAGGAAGTGCAGGAATTTCTGCAGATCAAGGGTCTGACGTCCGTACGTGTGCTGAACCGATATGATGCGGAAAATCTCGAAAAGACGCTGTTTGACTATGCGGTCAACACCGTTTTCTCGGAACCGCAGGTGGACGATGTGCGCTTCGATGTGCCGACGGGCAAGGTCGTGTTTGCCGTCGAGCCGCTGCCCGGTCAATTTGATCAGAGGGCGGATTCTGCGGCGCAGTGCATTCAGATTTTGGGTCAGTGCGAGCGTCCCACAGTTCGCTCTGCGAAGGTCTATGTGCTGGAAGGGGATCTCAGCGCGGATGACGTCGCTGCCATCAAAAAGCATGTCATCAACCCGGTCGAGTGCCGTGAGGCATCCCTTGAGATGCCCGAAACGCTGGCGGCGGAGTATGCTGTGCCGGAGCGTGTTGCGACGGTGAACGGCTTCATCGCTATGGATGAAAGCGCGCTGGCGGCACTGCTGGAGCGGTTGGGACTTGCCATGGATCTGGATGACCTGAAGTTCCTGCAAAACTATTTTGCAGGCGAGGAGCATCGGGATCCGACAATCACGGAGATCCGCGTGGTGGACACCTACTGGTCTGACCATTGCCGGCACACCACATTTTCTACCATTTTGGACGAGGTGAAGATCGACGATCCGGCAGTTGCTGCGGCGTATCAGCGGTATCTCGATGCCCGCATCGAGGTTTACGGCGCGGAAAAGGCGGCGAAGCGTCCTCAGACGCTGATGGACATTGCCACCATCGGCGCAAAGACCCTGAAAAAGCGGGGGTTGCTGCCGGAGCTGGACGAGAGTGAGGAGATCAACGCCTGTTCCATCCGTCTGACCGCCAAGGTCAACGGCGAGGATCAGGATTGGCTTCTGATGTTTAAGAATGAGACCCACAACCACCCCACGGAAATTGAACCCTTCGGCGGCGCGGCGACCTGCATCGGCGGCTGCATCCGTGACCCCCTCAGCGGTCGCGCCTATGTGCATCAGGCGATGCGCGTCACCGGCGCTGCCGATCCCAGAAGATCCCTGAGCCAGACGCTCTCCGGCAAGCTGCCTCAGAGAAAGCTCTGTCAGACGGCTGCGGCGGGTTATTCCTCTTACGGCAATCAGATCGGTCTTGCAACCGGTCATGTTGCGGAAATTTATCACGACGGCTTTGTGGCAAAGCGTCTGGAATGCGGTGCGGTGGTTGGCGCTGCCCCCGCTTACAATGTGCGCCGGGAGCGTCCTGCGCCCGGTGATATCATCGTGCTGCTGGGTGGCCGCACCGGTCGTGACGGCATTGGCGGTGCAACCGGCTCCAGCAAGAGCCACAACATGAAATCCCTGACCACCATGGCATCTGAGGTGCAGAAGGGCAATGCCCCCGAGGAACGCAAGATCCAGCGTTTGTTCCGCGATCCTAAGGTCACCCGTCTTATTAAGCGCTGCAACGACTTCGGCGCAGGCGGTGTTTCTGTTGCCATCGGTGAGCTGGCGGACGGTCTGCGGATCGATCTGGACGCTGTTCGCAAGAAGTATGAGGGTCTGGACGGCACGGAAATTGCAATTTCCGAGTCCCAGGAGCGCATGGCAGTTGTGGTTGCGGCTGAGGATGCCGATGCCTTCATGGCTTATGCAAGCGCGGAAAACCTCGAAGCTTATCGGGTGGCGGTGGTCACCGAAGAGCCGCGGATGGTTATGGTCTGGAAGGGCGTGGAGATCGCGAGCCTAAGCCGCGCGTTCCTCGACACCAACGGCGCAAGCAAGCACGCAAATGTGCAGGTGGATGCGAAGGAGCTGTCGGCACTGAGCAAGAGCCTGTACGGTTCTCTTCGCGAGATGGCTGCTGATCTGAAGACTGCCAGCCGCAGAGGCTTGGTGGAGCGTTTTGACGGTTCTATCGGCACCGGCTCTGTGCTGATGCCCTTCGGCGGCAAGACGCAGCGCACCCCGGCGCAGGTGATGGCGGCAACGCTGCCCATGCTTCCCGGTCAGGTGACCGATCAGGCAAGCGTTTTCAGCTGGGGCATGGATCCTGATCACATGTGCATTGATCCCTACACCGGCGCGCATGCGGCGATCTACAGCAGCGTAGCCAAGCTGGTGGCGGCGGGTGCTGACTATAAAAAGGTTTATCTTTCTCTGCAGGAGTTTTTTGAGAAGCTCAGAAATGAGCCGCTGCGCTGGGGCAAGCCCTTTGCGGCACTGCTGGGCGCGCTGGATGCACAGCTGGAGCTGGGTGCTGCTGCCATCGGCGGCAAGGATTCCATGTCCGGCTCGTTCTTGGATCACGACGTGCCGCCTACGCTGATCTCCTTTGCCATTGCGCCCATCGATAAGCACGAAGTGCTGACCCCGGAATTTAAGAAAGCGGGTCATCCCGTTTATCTGTTCGGTGCTGCCGATGAGTCCGCGGAAAGCCTGAAGGCAACGTGGGAGAATTTCCACAAGCTGCATAAAAAGGGCAAGGTCAAGGCGGCTTGGGCGGTGGAGTACGGCATCGGCGAAGCGGTGATGAAGATGTCCTTCGGTAACAACATCGGCTTCTGTGCGTCTGCGCCGGTGGATGAAAACTGGCATCTGGGACTGTGGGGCTTTCTTGTGGCAGAGCTTACCGAGGATGTGGAGCTGCCCGGAGTGATGAAGCTGGGCGTGACTACGGAAGAAGCAGCCATCGTTTTGGGCGAGGACAAGGCTGAAATTTCGGAGCTGCTGGCACTGAATGAAGCTGTTTTGGAGAATGTCTATCCCACCAAGGTCAGGGAAAGGGAAGCAGAGCTGCCGGTGTTCGGCTACAGCGGCGGCTGCACCGCTGCGCCTGCCGTGAAGGTGGCGAAGCCCAAGGTTTTGATCCCCGTTTTCCCCGGCACGAACTGTGAATATGACTCCGCCCGCGCCATGGCGGCAGCGGGTGCTGAGCCGGAGATCTTCGTGGTGCGCAATCTGAGTGCTGACGATGTGACCCGCAGCGTGGAGCAGTTTGCGGCAAAGATCGGGGAAAGCCAGATGATTTTCATCCCCGGCGGCTTCTCCGGCGGCGATGAGCCGGATGGAAGTGCGAAATTTATAACGGCGTTTTTCCGCAATCCTGCCATCAAGGAGCAGGTATCCAAGCTTCTGGATGACCGGGACGGCTTGATGCTGGGCATCTGCAACGGCTTCCAAGCACTGATCAAGCTGGGTCTTGTGCCTTTTGGCAGGATCGTGGACACCGACGATGCCTGCCCCACTCTGACCTACAACACCATCGCCCGTCATCAGTCCAAGCTGGTGCGCACCCGGGTTTGCACCAACAAGAGTCCGTGGCTGGCGGGAACGGAGGTCGGTGAGATCTACACCGTGCCGATCTCTCACGGCGAGGGTCGCTTCTATGCAAGCGAGGAGCTTGCACTGCAGCTGGCGGCGAACGGTCAGATCGCGACACAGTATGTGGATCTTGACGGCGTGCCGACGATGGATACGGCGTTCAACCCCAACGGCTCTCTGTTCGCCATCGAGGGCATCACCTCGCCCGATGGACGTGTCCTTGGCAAGATGGGTCACAGTGAGCGTTTTGCGGATGGACTTTATCGCAACGTTCCCGGTGAATACGACATGAAGCTGTTTGCTTCGGCAGTCAAATACTTCAAATAACAGCAAAGGTCCGCTCTATGAGCGGACCTTGTTGCATTTTGGGATATTTGGAGCTATAATGAAGAAAATAGCGCAAAGGGGGACAGATGATGAAAAAACTGCATGTATTTTTAAGGGTATTCATTTTTGTGCAGCTGGGTTTTTGCGCAGGACGGGTGCTTGTGAATTATATCGACTATGTGCAGCATCCCCTTATGTATGCAACATGGTCTGCTCCGTGGTATACCGGGAGTCTGATCACCGTGATTTTGACGGCGATCACAGTCGCGATCACGACAGCTGCGTATTTCATTGTAGGACACGCGATCAAGAAAAGAGAGAAGGAATGACGGTGAAAAAACTGGTATCGATTTTGCTGTGCATGATTTGTATTTTGGTGCTGGGCGGCTGCAGGGGGCAGGTGGCGCAGACGCCGGAAAGTGATCCCACTGAAACGACGCAGCCTGTATTGCGCGTTCCCAGTCCCTATTTTACCGGAAAGGTGCTGGAGAAATTTGACGGCAGCTTCCTCGCAGAGGTGACGGATGTGGGCGACGGGAATCTGGCGGTGGGACAGCAGGTGGTTGTTCACATCAATACGCCGGACTGTCCTGATTTTGCTGTGGGCGATTTGCTGACTGTCTCCTTTGACGGCAAGATGACCTGTTCCCTGCCGCCGCAGGTGGTGGGCGTGGCGATCATCAAGAACAACGGATAAACAACCCGCGGTACTCATTGACTCATGAGTACCGCGGTTTTAAGTATCATAGGGTTGGGGTCTTCAACGTTTCGTTTCGGACGTGCAATGTACGCCTCTATATTCGATCGTATCGTAGGGCGGCCCCTTGGTGCCGCCACAATCACGCCTCAGTGTTGTAGTGGCGGGGGCAAGCACCCGCCCTACTGTGTTTGCGAATTGTTGGAAAAATTATTTATGCTGGTCGAGGTAGATGAGCAGCACGGCGATGTCCGAGGGGCTGACGCCGGAGATACGTCCCGCCTGACCGAGGGAGAGGGGACGGATCTGCGACAGCTTTTGGCGGGCTTCCAGACGCAGTCCCGTGATGGCTTCGTAGTCGATATCAGCAGGCAGCAGGCGGGCTTCCTCCTTGCGGAATTCCTCTACCTGACGCTGCTGGCGTTCCAGATAACCTGCGTATTTGATCTGAATTTCCACCTCTGCGGTGATGGCTTCGGAAAGTGCCGGGCGACCTGCGTCGAAGGGAGCAAGGTCGGCATAGGTGATCTGAGGACGGCGCAAAAGGTCAGCAAGACGGGCGGAGTTTGCCACGGGGGCGGTGTCCTTTGCGGTGAGCATGGCGTTCAGCGCATCGCTTGCGGGGATGCCGTTGGACTCCAGACGGCGGACTTCCCGGTGGACGGCGGCGTACTTTTCCTTCACCTGCTGCAGCCGTTCCGGCGGCACAAGACCGATGGCTGCACCCAAATGGGTCAGGCGTTGGTCAGCATTGTCCTGCCGGTGCAGAAGCCGGTACTCGGAGCGGCTAGTCATGATGCGGTAGGGTTCTTCTGTGCCCTTGGTGACCAGATCGTCGATGAGCGTGCCGATGTAGCTGGTCTCCCGGGTGAGGATAAAGGGGTCTTTTCCCTGAATTTTCAGGGCGGCGTTGATGCCGGCGATCAGACCCTGCACAGCAGCCTCCTCGTAGCCGGAGCTGCCGTTGAACTGACCTGCGCCGTAGAGACCGGCGATCAGCTTGGTTTCCAACGTGGGGAGCAGATAGGTGGGGTCGATGCATTCGTATTCGATGGCGTATGCCGGGCGCATCATTTCCGCCTGTTCAAGACCGGGGATGGTGTGCATCATATCAAGCTGCACGTCCTCAGGAAGGCTCGATGAGAAGCCTTGGATATACAGCTCCTCGGTGTCCAGTCCGCAGGGCTCGATGAACAGCTGATGGCGGGGCTTTTCGGAAAAACGGTCGACCTTTGTCTCGATGCTGGGGCAGTAGCGGGGACCCACGCCGGAGATCGTGCCGTCGAAAATGGGACTGCGATGGAAATTGGCGCGGATGATGTTGTGGGTGCGCTCGTTGGTGTAGGTCAGGTGGCAGACAGCGGAGTTATTGACCGGCGTTTCGGTACGGAAGGAGAAGGGCTCGGGGATGTCATCACCGGGCTGCAGCTCCATTTTGGAAAAGTCCACACTGCGGCGGTTGATGCGGGGCGGTGTGCCGGTTTTGAAGCGGCGCAGGGGAAGTCCCAGCGCGCGCAGGTTGTCCGCCAGTCCGATGGACGGATGCATGCCGTCAGGGCCTGAAGGGATGATGTTTTCACCGATGACGATGGTGCTGTCGAGGTACGTGCCGGTGGCGATGATGACCGCCTTGGCATCGTACTGCGCACCCAGCTGGGTGCGCACGCCGGTGACGGCGTCCTTTTCGGTCAGAACCTCGGTGATCTGTGCCTGCTTCAGCTGCAGGCGTTCCTGCTTTTCCAGCGTGTGCTTCATTACCTGCTGATATTGGCGGCGATCCGCCTGCGCCCGCAGGGAGTGGACGGCAGGACCTTTGCCCCGGTTGAGCATGCGGTACTGGATGCAGGCTTTGTCTGCTGCCAGTGCCATTTCGCCGCCCAATGCGTCCAATTCGCGCACCAAGTGACCCTTCCCCGTGCCGCCGATGGCGGGATTGCAGGGAAGGTTGGCAACGGCATCCAGATTGATGGTAAACAGGATCGTTTCAAGTCCCAGACGGGCGGCGGCAAGAGCGGCTTCAATGCCGGCATGACCGGCACCGATGACGGCAACGTCGCACGCGCCTGCGTGGTAGGTGGTCATTCCTCTTCCTCCGTGGCGGTCTTCTTGGGGGTGGGCGGCAGGATGAAGGGCTTGCAGACCACCTCACAGCGGTTGATGGGTGTGCCGAGGGCGTGGAATTTTTCTTCGTAGCCGGTCATGATACCCACGATGCCGTGTTCATGCAGATTGCGGGTCAGGGCGTTGATCTGCAGACCGCAGGCGGCGAACTCCTCGAGAGAGTACTCGAAAAGGGGCGCGTTGTCGGTTTTGAAATGGATCTCGCCGTTTTCGCGAACCACACGGCAGTATTTATCCAAAAATGTGCGGTGGGTCAGGCGGCGTTTGGCGTTTTTCTTCCGGGGCCACGGGTCGGGGAAGTTGATGAAAAGACGGTCGATTTCAGCCGTTTCAAAAACTTCCTCGATGCCCGCAACGTCCATATCGATATAGAAGACGTTGCTGAGGCCCATCGCCTGCGCCTTTTCCATAGCGACCACTACCGCTTCCCGGCAGCGCTCCACGGCAATGAGCAGGACATCAGGGTTGGCGGCGGCGGTTTCGGCGGTGAATTTGCCCTTGCCGCAGCCCACCTCCACCCACAGAGCGGTGCAGTCGGGCTTCAAATTGCGCCAAGCACCCTTATGAGTGGCGGGGTCTTCGATTCGGTAAGCAGCGCAGCGTTCCATGCGAGGCTCTAAATTGCGCATTTTTCTCATTCTCATGGTGTCATCCTCCGATGATACATACATTTTCAGCACACTATTATAGCAGATAATCCCATATCCGTCAAAGTATTTCGAAAAATATCCCCCCCGTAGGCTTGCGCAATCGGTTTTTTTGGGGTATAATGCCCAAAAAGGACGAAGGAGGGGTCACCATGAGCGATCATCACGAGCATGAACATGAGCATGATCACGCGTACATGCATGCCCACGGCATTGCCCATCATCACGGACATGTACACGAAAATCAAAAGGCGGTGATCAACCGGCTTGCCCGTGCCATCGGACATCTGGAGAAGGTCAAGCGGATGGTTGAAAACGGTGAGGACTGCTCCGATGTTCTGGTACAGCTGGCGGCGGTGCGCTCCGCCATCGACAACACCGGCAAGGTGATCTTGCAGGATCACATGCGCCACTGCATGGTCGATGCGGTGGCGGCAGGGGACACAGATGCCATTGAGGATCTGTGCGATGCCATCGATAAGTTTATGAAGTGAGAAAGAGGATCGCGGCTGCGATCCTCTTTTTTGACGGAATGGTATTGACAAACACAAATACTTCGTGTTACGATGTATTACGTAAGGGGAGGTATGGTATGGATATACAACTGAAACGGGGTCTTCTGGACGTCTGCGTTCTGGCGGCGATCAAAAATGAAGAATCCTACGGCTACAAGATCATGAAGGATGTGAAGCCTTACATCGAGCTGTCCGAATCCACCCTATATACCATTTTGAAACGGCTGGAAACGGCGAACATGCTGACGGTGCGCACCGCCGAGCATGGCGGTCGGCTTCGCAAATATTACCGCATCACCGGGCAGGGCTTGAAACGGATCGAGGAATTTCATCAGGAATGGAAGGAAATTATGTCGATCTACCGGTTTGTGACGAAGGAGGCAGAGAAATGACGAAACGTCAGTTTTTATTTTCCCTGCGGGATCGGCTGGAGGAGCTGCCACCGCAGGAAGTAGAGGAACGGCTGAATTTTTACAGCGAAATGATCGATGATCGGATGGAAGAAGGGCTTTCCGAGGAGGAGGCGGTCGCTTCTGTCGGCACAGTTGACCGGGTGGCGGCGCAGATCTTGGAGGAAACGCCGCCCGAAAAACGGAAGAGCTTCCCCAAAAGAAAGCTCAAGCCGTGGGAGATCACGCTGCTGGTGCTGGGAAGTCCGCTGTGGGTCAGTCTGCTGATCGGTGCGGCTGCGGTCGCGGTTTCGCTGTATGCCGCCGGGTGGGCGGTGATCGTGTCGCTATGGGCAGTTTTTGCTTCGCTGATCGGCTGCGCGCTGGGCGGCGTCATTGGCGGGATCGTGGCGGCATCTCTTAGCGGTGCTGCGGGTGCGGCATTGATCGGCGCGGGCATCCTCTGCGCCGGACTGGCGATTTTGATGTTCCTTGGGTGTCAGGCGGCGACGAAGGGAATTTGCCTGCTGACGAAGATGGTATTTACGAAGAGGGGGGCTGCGAAATGAAAAAAAGGACTGTTGTTTGGATCGTGGTCGCGGTTTCCCTTGTGCTGATCGGCGGCGGGATCTTTAGCGGCGCGATGGCACTGGCAGGGTGGGATTTTTCTCTGCTTTCGACCCAAAAGTACACAACAAAGGCACATCAACTCGAGGATGCTTACACGAGCATATCCGTCAGGGGTGCGGCAACGGATGTTGAGATCGTACCGTCAGCAGATTCTGAAACGACGGTCACCTGCTATCAGCCGGAAAAGGTGAATCAGCTGGTCTGGGTAAACGACGGTGTGCTGAACATCGACATGCATGACGAGAGAAAGTGGTACGACCATATCGGCATCTTCTTTGATACGCCGAAGGTCACCATTGCCATCCCCGCGGGGGAATACGCCCGGCTTTTTGTGGAAACGGACACGGGTGATGTAACGATCCCGAAGGAATTTCAGTTTCAGCAACTGGAGATTTTGGGCAATACCGGCGATATCAAAAGCTCGGCTGCCTTTGAGCAAGGACTCTTGGGAACGACAACGGGCGACATCTGCATTGCGGATGTGACGGCAGGTAAATTATCGGTGACAACTGCGACGGGGGATGTTGTGATCCGAAATGTCACGGCAGAGGGACTTTCCGTGAATGTGACCACCGGCGATGTGGAGCTGGACGCTATTCGCAGCGACTACGTGGAGACCAACGGAGAAACAGGTGATCTGAGCATGACGGATGTGATCACCGAGGGCGTGCTTGCGGCGGTGCGAACCACGGGAAGTATTCGCTTTGACAAGTGTGACGGCGGGTGGCTGCTGCTCAGGAGCAAGACGGGCGACATCAGTGGCAGTCTGCTGACGGATAAGATCTTCCATGTGCGGACGGCTACGGGAAGTGTGAACGTTCCGCAGACAAAAGAAGGCGGCGAATGCCGGGTGGAAACCACCACCGGCGACATTCGGATCAAGATTGCAAAGGTATAAAAAAGCGGCACCCGATTGAGGCACACTCCGTAAGGAAGTGTGCCTCAATGATATCCGTTCCTCTGGGGAACGGGTGATATACCTTTGGTATGATATCGCTCTGCGAGCGATGATATATGCCTGGGTACATTGTTGTTATGGCAGGGGAATGCGTTTTTTCTCCCCCAGTCTTTTTGCTGCGCAAAAATCCAGCCCCCTCGTCAGAGGGGGCTGTTTGTACTGTTATGCATCAACGTATTTGAAGAGCTTGAGGGTGTCGTTAAAGCGACCGTCCCGGGTCTCGCTGCCGAAGGCACCGATGATCAGGTAGCCGTCCTCCACCATGAAGGTGGACAGCAGGCAGTTGCCCGCGGCACTGGTGTAGCCGGTCTTGCCGCCCACTGCCTGAGGGTGATAGAACTCAGGGTAGCGATCCTGAAAAATGAGCTTGTTGGTGTTTGTCCACAGGATGTCCCGGGCGGTATTATGTACGATGGCGGTATATACCTTGGTTTGCATGCTTTCCATGATGCGCGAGGAGGTGAGGCACAGCTCACCAAGCCGTGCGGCATCTGCCAGCGACATGTAATGGTCGGGGTCGTGGTAGCCGTCGGGATTTTTGAAGTTGGAGTCGTTCATGCCCAGAAGCTGTGCCTGACGGTTCATTTCCCGGACGAAGGCCTCGTAATAGTAATACTCCGTTTCGTCCGTTGTGCCAAGATATGCCTTGCCGGCGGCAACCGCCAGAACACGGGCGGCATCACCGCCGCTGGGCAGCAGCATACCGAGGATCAGGTCTGCCACACTCAGCTTGTCCTTGGGATTGAGCAGGGCAATGGAAGAATCGGAGGGCAGGGTATCGAGAATGTTGCCGACGGTGACGATGTCTGTGGGCTTCAGGTACAGCAGCGCCACGTAAGCGGTGTACAGCTTGGTGATGCTGGCGACATAGAGCTTATCGTGAATGTCGCCGGTGGTGAAGAGGAATTTCCCGGTGCGGCAATCGTAGACGAAAGCATCACGGGACTGGAGGGAAGGACCTTCCGGCTCGGTGGGTTTTGTCGGCTCGGAGGGTGCAGTGGGAGTGGTGGGAGCCGTGGTTTCAGTGGGCTGCGAGGGCTGTGTCGGCTCTGAGGTGGGGGTGGTGCCTGTGGGGACTGTAGGGTCGGTGGCTGTAGGCACCGTAGGGTCGGTAGTGGGTTGAGGGATGGACGGCTTGGTAGACAGCGCGGGATTCTGAGAATCGGCAGGGCTGGCGACCATCACTGAGGATGCCAGCATAACGATCACCAATGCAATGATGATCAAAAAGCTGAGCTTCCGCTGCTGCTTGCGCATGGTATCCCTCCCTCGTGAAAAGTTATGGAAATATTATATCATTAATTAACAAATTGTCAACAAACAGCCGTGGCTGGTTTTGGGGATTTTTGAAAGTTGCATTTTTGGATGCAACTTTCTTTTTCTTTTCCCCCTTGGATGAAAGGGAGGAGTGCAATGGAGGGCAAAAAGGGGTCAAAAACGCTGCAAAAACGGATCCGTGCGGGAACATTGACCCGGGAGGATGTAGCTCGGCGGTTGGCGGAGCTGGCGTTCGGTCGTGCCAATGACTGTGTGAAGCTGGTACTGGAGGAGGGGGTACAGATCGATGGGCTGGATTTGAGTCTGCTGCGGGAGCTGAAGCGGAATGACAAGGGAACGGTGGAGGTGCAGCTGGTGGATCGGCTCAAGGCTCTGGAGCAGCTTGCGCTGCTGGCGCAAGGTCAGGGGACAGATCTGGAATCCTTTCTGCAGGCGCTGCAGGGCGGCGGTGAAGAACCATGAACTACCGTGCCTTTTCTGAAAAGCAGCGCACGGTGCTGACATGGTGGCTGCCGGGGAGCAGGTATCACGATAAAGAGGCGATCGTCTGCGACGGGGCGGTTCGATCGGGCAAGACGCTGGCGATGGGACTGTCGTTTTTTCTGTGGGCGATGGTGTGCTTTGACGGGATGCGCTTCGGCGTATGCGGCAAGACGATCTCGTCGCTGCGGCGAAATGTATTGTCCGAGATCCTGCCGCGTCTGGAGGGCATGGGAGCGACATGGAAGGAAAAGAGGACTGAAAATCTGGTGACGGTGACCTTTCAGGGGCATCGGAATCAGTTTTACATTTTCGGCGGGCGGGATGAAAGCTCTGCAAGTCTGATTCAGGGCATCACCTTTGCGGGCGTGCTGCTTGACGAGGTGGCACTGATGCCAAAGTCCTTCGTGGAGCAGGCATGCGCCCGCTGCTCGGTGGCGGGAAGCAGGCTGTGGTTCAACTGCAATCCGGCAGGCCCCAGCCATTGGTTTTACAAGGAGTGGATCTTGGAGGCGGAAAAGCGGAACTGTCTGCGGCTGCACTTTATGATGGAGGACAATCCTTCGCTGACGGAGAAGATCCGGCAGCGGTACAAACGGCTCTACAGCGGCGTTTTTTACCGGCGGTTCGTGCTGGGGCAGTGGGCGCAGGCGGAGGGTCGGGTGTATGACTTTTTCGAGCCGGACATGGTCAAGCCCGTGCCGGAGGGTCCTTTCGACAAGTGGTATATCTCCTGCGATTACGGCACGGTCAATCCCACGTCCATGGGTCTTTGGGGGCGCAGGGGCGAGGTGTGGTATCGGGTTTCGGAGTTTTATTTCGATTCCCGGGCAAGGCAGCGGCAGATGACGGATGAGGAATATGCCGATCAGCTGCAGAAGCTGGCGGGGGAGCGCGCCATCACGGCGGTGATCGCAGACCCCTCGGCGGCGAGCTTTATTGAAACCCTGCGCCGACGGGGATGGAACGTGAAAAAGGCGGAAAATGAGGTGCTTTCCGGCATCCGTCTGACAGCGGATGCGCTGAAAGCGGGGAGACTGGTGATCTGCGAGGGCTGCAACGATCTTCTGCGGGAAATGGATGAGTATGTGTGGGATCTGAGCAGCGGAGCAAAGGATCGGGTCAAAAAGGAACATGACCATGCCATGGATGAGATGCGCTATTTCGTTTCCACGGTGATGGCGAAAAAAACGGACAGCTTTGCGGTTTGCACCGTGGAGCGCCGAACACAAGGAAGGAGCAATGCAAGTTGAAAAAGAAGCAACAAAACGCATCCTTGGCGGCAACGGCCTGCCAGCTGCGCGGCGGATATTCCCATCCGTTCGGCGCGCTGAAGGGCTTTGTGCCGCTGGGGGCAGGGGAAGAGCAGGTGTATCGGCAGCTGCGTGAGGCAATTCCGGTGCTGGATGCGGCGGTGGGGAAGCTGGTGCGTCTCAGCGGCGGCTTCGGTGTGAAGTGCAGAAGCCGGGAAAGTCAGGCGGCATTGGAGGAATTTCTGCGCACCGTACCCTGCGGCAGAGGGCAGGTGGGCATCGACAGCTTTCTGGCGGGCTATGTGGACAGCCTGCTGGTGTACGGACACGCAGTAGGTGAGCTGGTTCTCGACCGCGGTCGGCTGCGGGCGGTCTGCTGGGGGGATGTGACCCAAGTGCAGATCATGGAGGGGGAGGATCCCCTTCAGGTGGAGCTTTGGGGTCCTGACAGCAAAGGCAGGATGAGTCCGCTGCCCTATCAGCATCTTTTGCTTTTCACAACGCTCAATCCCGAGGCAGCGCATCCCTACGGCGTGAGCCTTTTCCGTGGAATGCCGTTCCTTGCGGACATTCTGATGAAGATCTACGCCACCATCGGCAGCAACTGGGAGCGTGCCGGCAATGTGCGCTACAGCGTGATCTGCAAGGGCGCGGAAAACATGGATCCGGCAGCGGTTCAGGAGCGGGGCAGGCAGGTGGCGCAGGAATGGAGCCGTGCCATGGAGGACGCAAAGACCGGCACGGTGCGGGATTTCGTGGCGGTGGGCGATGTGCAGATCAAGGTCATCGGAGGAGAAGCACCGATCCTCGATTCCCAAGTGCCGGTGCGGCAGATTTTGGAGCAGCTGGTGGCGAAGACGGCACTGCCGCCCTTCCTGCTGGGTCTGAACTGGAGCACCACTGAGCGCATGAGTACCCAGCAGGCGGATATTCTAACAAGTGAGCTGTGGGCACTGCGCCGGACAGTTGAGCCGGCACTGCAGAAGATCTGCAGAACCTATCTTGCGCTGGAGGGCATGGACGACCGGGTACAGATTCTCTGGAACGATATCAGCTTGCAGGACATCACGGAAGAGGCAAAGGCGGAGCTTTATAAGGCGCAGGCTGAGAAGTACCGCGCCGAAGGAAGGTAAGGAGGTAACACATGAACATTCAAAAGGAAACAAAGGTGGCGTCCACGGGCGCGGCGACTGAGCAGCAGCTGGAGGCGATCAACGCTCAGGCAAAGGCGGAGCTGACGGCGGAGCAGGTGTATGTTTTTTCCCTGCGGCTGTGCGATGATCAGCTCGATCGGGACATGGAGCGTTTCGACACCGCTGCGTTGCCGGGCTTGGCGAAGCTGTTCATCGGGAAAACGGGCATTGTGGATCACAAGTGGAGCTCGGACGCTCAGGTGGCGCGCATTTTTGAAACGCAGGTGGTCAAGGAAGAGGATGTGACCTACATCAAGGCATGGGCGTACATCCGCCGGGGCGGTGCTGCGGAGGAGATCATCGCCGATATTGAGGCGGGCATCAAAAAAGAGGTATCAGTTGGCTGCGCCATGGGGAGGGCGGTTTGCTCTGTTTGCGGCAGCGAATACGGCAGCTGCGGGCATCAAAAGGGGGAGCATTACGACGGCGCGCTGTGCTGCGTGATCCTCAAAGAGCCGATGGATGCCTATGAATTTTCCTTTGTCGCCGTGCCTGCCCAGCGGGATGCGGGAGTCATCAAGGGTATGGGCGGCGGTCTTCGCTGCCTGAAGGAGCTGGCGGATGAATTTGGCGCGCAGGCGGAATATCGGATGCTTTGGAAGCAGGCGCAGCTGGGCAGGCAGTACGAAAAGCTGCTGCAGGATGAGGTGGTGCGGCTGTTTTTGAGCCTTGACATGGGTTTGGAAGAGCCTACTGCCCGCAGCATCGCAAGCAAGATCGGTGCAGAGGAGCTGCAGAAGCTAAAGGCTGCGTTGGAGAACAGGGTCTCTGAATATCTGCCCCTGCAGACACAGCTGCGCTACGGCGCAAACAGACCGGAGGATGTAGAATCCGGCTTTTTGATCTAGGTTTTGCCGGAGAACCGGTGACCATATAAAATTTTTTAGGAGGAAACAAAAGATGGGTTATGACAATCTGAAACTGGAAAAAGGAATGTACCGTCAGACGGGCATGAGCTTTACCCAGGTGCTGGAGTCTCTCGACCCCAGTGAAAACTATCGCGGCACGGCACTGGAGGGTACGGATGCCTTTCAGCGTCAGCTGAAGCGCTTCGGCATCCGCGCCAAGGGCGCAGGCTCTTCTCCTGTGGAGAAGTTCTTTAGCACCATGGATTCCGCGGTGCTGTTCCCCGAGTACATCGCACGTACTGTCCGTCAGGGCATGGAGGAAAATGACATCCTGCCCAACATCGTCGCCACCACCACGGTGATCGACTCTATGGACTACCGCACCATTTATTCCAACCCCGAAGAAGAAGACAAGGCACTGCGGGCCGTCGAGGAGGGCGGCGAGATCCCTGCCACCGAGATCAGCAGCAAGGATAATCTGATCAGACTGACCAAGCGGGGCAGAATGCTGGTGGCTTCCTATGAGGCACTTCGCTTCCAGAAGCTGGATCTTTTTGGTGTGATGCTGCGTCAGATCGGCGCACATATTCAGCAGCTGCTGCTGGCGGACGCGGTCAAGGTGCTTGTCAATGGCGACGGCAATGACAATGCTGCTGTGCAGTATACCATTGGCACCAATCCCATTTCCGGCACCAAGGGTACGCTGGGCTATAACCAGCTGATCGAATTCTGGGCGCAGTTTGAGCCTTACACCATGAATACCATGCTTTGCTCCAATTCCACCATGACCGCCATGCTGAAGATTCCCGAGCTGCAGAATCCTCTGACCGGGCTGAACTTCCAGGGTACCGGCAAGCTGACCACCCCTCTGGGCGCACAGCTGCATCGTACCTGCTCCGTTGCTGACGATGTGATCATCGGTATTGACAAGCGTTATGCGCTGGAGCTGGTTCGCGCCGGCGATGTGATGGTCGAGTACGACAAGCTGATCGACCGTCAGCTGGAGCGTGCTGCGATCACCACTATTTCCGGCTTCGGCAAGATCTGTGACAGAGCAGTCGCCATTCTGAATGTATGACGCTGACGGAGCAAATCTATGCGCAGGCGATGGTGTTGACGCAGGATTCCTGCGACGAAAAGCTGCAGCTGCTGGAGGTTCTGTGCCGCAGCGCGGAGATCTCCCTGCAGCAGAGTCTGCGCGACGGCGTGACCCCGGAGGATTGCAAGGCTGATTTTGTGGCGGCGGCGAGCCTGTATGCGCTGGCGGCAATGTCCGAGCTAGACGAGCTGTCAAAGCTGGAGGAAGTCAAGGCAGGCGACCTGACACTTCGCAGGGGCAGCACGGACAGTGCTGCCTGCTGCCTGCGCTATCAGGCGGAAATGATGATGAAGCCTTACATGAAGGATCGGTTTTCCTTTCAGGGGGTGTGAGCATGCGTCGCATGATCGAGCGCATTTTTGAAAAATACGGCACGCCTATACTGGTGCGTAACCTTGATGGTGACACCATTTTCCGTGGCTTTTTGCAGCACACCGGCTCGTTGGGGTGGAAGAATATGCAGCCGAGCTACTCCCCGTTGGGAGAGATCCCCCGGGGACAGTATCTGCTGATGATGCCGCTGGAGCCGCTCTTGGAAAAGGGGGATGTGTTTCAAAAGGACGGCATTTGGTATACCGTGCGCCGTGTGGAGAAGATGTGGTACGGTGAGGAAGCGGTCTACCGCTGGTGTTTGTGTGAGGAAGGAGGCAGCACGGGAACGTGGGGAAGTCAATCCTGAATACGGTCATTGATCTGCTGAAAGAGGGCGGCATACCGGCTGCGCCTGCGCAGCCTCAGGGAAATATGCTGCGGGTGCATACAGGCGTGGCGGCGGTCAGCATCGGAAAGGTTGATACGGCGAAGGAAACAGCGGTGGTGCTGGTGGAAGTGGTTTCGCCTATGAAAAACGGGGCGAAGCAGTGTCAGGACAAGGCACTGACGGTCTGCGACATCTTGAGCGCCGCAGGCGCGGAATGTGTGCAGAGCGGCTGCAGCTTTGACAGCAGGACGGCGATGTTCTGTGTGCCGGTGACGGCACTGTTTTACGGCAAGGCAACGGCAGACGACTGGATCCCCAAGGAAGAACCCGTTGAAATCCCCAAGGAAGTGTGGACTATTTCTGCGGACGGTCAGACGCTTTTGCATGTGCGCAGCTTTTCTGCAAAGCAGGCGGTGGATATCCAGTATAAGAAGCTTGAGGATGCGCCGTGGGAATTTACGCTGGAAGAATTTTTCCCTGACGGAGTGCAGGAGCCGGCGGAGCCGGTGGAACCCTTTTCGGTGCAGGTTTCCGGGCAGATGTTTTCCGGCTGCACCCTGACGGAGCGCAGGCGCGTGTACACGGAGCAGGGCATCGAGCAGGTGAGAAAGGGCATCGCCACAACATGGAGGACAGAGTGATCCTCCGGTAATTGAATCACAAGGACGTACCCCCTCGTGCATGCGCACGAGGGGGTATTTTGTTTGTCTTGTCAAGGCGGTCTTTTCGTGTCATAATATTGGTAGAAAATTTTTGAAAAAAATTTTTCTTGTGCTGCAATAAAATGACGGTCTTGAGGATTATTAGGGTGAAAGGAGGGCTGCGCCAGCAGCCGGGTGCATACAATCCACCAAAGGGTACGAATAATACAGAAGCAATCATATTTACGTCTGTCACCGAGGATTATAACAAGTTTCGTGAAACATTCAACAAGGACGCAACCTTTGCGATTATCCGAATAGGTCAATACGCCGCTTGCCCGACGGGCATGTATAAAGTGGCTTTGGTAATGGCTGAACATGGAGACTATCATTGGGTTCGACAAGATAAAGATGGTTTTTGGTCTCACAAAAACGGAGATGATCCTGCTTCAGAAGTAGATGATGCAAACAATCTCATTTACAACCCCAAATATGCCTACTGGGAGAATTATTATTTTGTTGCCTTTTATGCTGTGTGCCCATGGAATAATCAATTTAAGTCCTCCCCGCCTGATTATTGTTTTACAAACTGGGGGCAAGCAGAATATTGCGATGAATATAATGCATTTTTAGCTAATATTTCTCGTTCTCGCAATCTATCACTACGAGAATAAATTTTCTACATATTTCTGAAAGGATGGCAATTATGAATAAATCAAAATTGGTTACTATCGTACTTATATTAGCTCTTATCCTCGCCATCTTCGCCGGATGTCAGGCGCAGAATGCAGAGATTCCGACGGAGCCTTTGGTTTCTTCCCAACCGACGAAACCCACCGAGCCATCCAGTGAACCGACGGAACCTTCCGACGATGTTACTGACCCAACGGAAACCGTATGCCCCCGAACAGTCGAATCTTTCAAGGCTCGTCTGACACCCTATATGACTTACCGCGAAGCAGTAGCCCTATGGGGTCCTAAAGACGGTGATTGGAGTGATAGCCCCGATTGGAATGAATCGCTTTGGCTGTTGGAAGATAATTATTTTGTTTTCGTTCAATTCTTTCCTACAGTGCACGATCGTATGGACGAATATCTTGCAACAATACCGACGGATGAAACGAAGCCCGATGGTACACCGCTTGAATTTGGTGACTACTTCCGGGAATGGAATTACCATATGGAGGCATATAAAGCGGTTCTTTACAAGGGAACCCCTACAGGTAAGCGAGAAAAAGTTGAGACTTGGTTTGATTATGGCTGGGGTCCGTTCTGGCAGGAAGAAGAATAAGACAATGCACGCCGCACCCGGTTTTTCGGGTGCGGATTTTTGTTTCGATCGGGTGCGGCTTGGCAAAAATATGGAAATCTTGTGAATCTTTTGTTCTTCCCCTTGCGTTTGCGCCGTTTTTGCGTTAACATATATACATAGAGAACGAAACACCACATTTATGAAAGGGATGTATCCATATGATCAAGGTTGATATTTCCAATGTTTGGGGACAACTGTCCCTGCCGGATCTTCTGGCTGTTGAGCAGGAGATCGCCGCCGCCCACCGCACCCTGACCGAAGGCACCGGCGAGGGCAACGACTTCCTCGGCTGGCTGGATCTGCCGAAGGCAGAGCCTACGGACGAAATGCGCCGCATCGCCGCCGCCGCAAAGCGCATCCGCAAGGAGAGCGACGTTTTTGTGGTCATCGGCATCGGCGGCAGCTATCTGGGACCCCGCGCCGCCATTGAGCTGATGCAGGGCTGCAATCACAACATCGGCAAGGGCAAGGGCAATCCCCAGATCTACTTTGCCGGCAATACCCTCTCCACCCGTGCGTGGAACGAGCTGCAGAGACTGCTGGAGGGCAAGGATTTCTCCGTTGCCGTCATCTCCAAGTCCGGCACCACCACCGAGCCTGCCATCGCCTTCCGCGCCCTGAAGTGGATGCTGGAGCGTAAGTACGGCACGGACGAAGCCAAGAAGCGCATCTACGCCATCACCGACCCCGTCAAGGGCGCGCTGCGCCAGATGGCGACGGAGGAGGGCTGGGAGACCTTCGTCATTCCCCCCGCAGCCGGCGGTCGTTTCTCCGTTCTGACCGCTGTGGGTCTGCTTCCTATGGCAGTTGCCGGTATCGACATCCGCAGAGTGATGGCAGGTGCTTACGAGGCAAAGGAAAAGTACAACTACGTCCGTTCCCTTGAAAACCCCGTGTGGCTGTACGCGGGCATCCGCAATCTGCTGTACCGCAGCGGCAAGACCACCGAGATCATGGCATCCTGGGAGCCGGGCTACAAGATGATGGGCGGCTGGTGGCAGCAGCTGTTCGGTGAGTCCGAGGGCAAGGACGGCAAGGGCATTTTCCCCGTTTCCGTGGAATTTACCGCTGATCTGCACTCTCTGGGTCAGATGATCCAGCAGGGTGAGCGCAACATTTTCGAAACCATGATCCGCTTTGATGCCCCCGAACAGGTGGCTGTGGTCGGCTCTGATTACAAAAACCTCGACGGTCTGAACTACCTTGCCGGCAAGCAGCTGGACTACGTGGACGAGCAGGCATTCCTTGGCACGGTGGCTGCCCACGTGGACGGCGGCGTGCCTGTCATGGTCGTGGACATGGGCGAGCTGAACGACGAAAAGCTGGGCGAGATGTTCTACTTCTTCGAGCTGTGCTGCGGTGTTTCCGCCTACATGCTGGGGGTCAATCCCTTCAATCAGCCGGGCGTGGAATTCTACAAGCGCAACATGTTCCAGCTGCTGGGCAAGCCCGGTTACGAAGTGAAGTAAAAAAATGTCGCATTTTTCATAAAATGACTCTTGAAAAATTTTCGCATAACTGGTAAAATTACCATAAGCCAATCATTGGCAAGCAAAGGAGGACGATTCCAATGGTTAAATTGATTATGGGCCTGAAGGGCTCCGGCAAGACGAAGAAGCTGATCGCTTCCATCAACGAGGTTCTGGCAGAAGCCAGCGGCGACGTCGTCTGCATTGAATATGGCAAGAAGCTGACTTATGATATCAATTATCGTGTCCGTCTGGTAGACTCTCAGGAATACGCTGTGGGCAACAGCGATATGCTGAAGGGCTTTTTGAGCGGTCTGCATGCAGGTAATTTCGACATTACCCATGTGTACATCGATAATCTGTATAAGACCATCGGCGCTGACCGCGCCAACGGTGAGGATTTCGTGCGTTGGTGCGTGAAGTTTGCTGAGCTCAACAACATGAACATCACCATCACCATCTCCGACGATCCCGAGCAGGCATCTGAGGACATTCGCGCCTATCTGTAAAAACAAAGTGAAGCGCTGCGGCAACCGCCGCAGCGCTTTTTCTGTGTAACCCCTTGCAAAATCTCAAATTTTATGTAGAATAGAAGCGTTATTATGTGAGAAGGATAAGAAAGCTTTATGAACAAACCCGCAACCGCGATCAAAGACAATAAAATGGGTACGATGTCCTTGGGACGTCTGCTTTTGAATATGGCAACGCCGATGGTGCTGGCAATGCTGGTGCAGGCACTTTACAACATCGTCGACAGCTTTTACGTTTCCCAGATCTCCGGAAGCGCAGTTACCGCGCTGAGCCTTGCCTTCCCGGTGCAGAACATTCAGATCGGCTTTGCCACCGGCATCGGCGTGGGTGTGAACGCGTTGCTGTCCAAGTCCTTGGGCGAAAACAAACAGGAGACCGCCAACCGTGCCGCCGGAAACGGCATCGTGCTGGTATGCATCGTGACGGTGCTGTTTGCCCTTTTCGGCATCTTCGGAGCGCGTCCCTTCTTTGAAATGCAGTCGACCAATGCGGAAACCGTCAACGGCGGTGTTTCCTATCTGACCATCTGCTGTGTATTCAGCCTCGGTATTTTTGTTGAGGTGCTGGGTGAGCGTCTGCTCCAGTCCTCCGGCAGGACGGGCTATACCCTGATCACGCAAGGCACAGGCGCGATTATCAATATCATCCTCGACCCTGTGTTCATCTTCGGCGTGGAGTGGCTGGGCATCCCTGCCATGGGCTTCGCCGGCGCAGCCATCGCCACGGTGATCGGTCAGTGGATCGCCGCGATCCTCGCGGTCATTTTCAATTTTACCTGCAATCCTGATATTCAGTTCGCGCTGAAGTATCTCAAGCCGAGAAAGGAAGCAATGCTGCCGATCCTGACGGTGGGTGTCCCCTCTATCGTCATGGTGGCAGTCGGTTCTGTGATGAATTTCTCCATGAACCAGATCCTGCAGGGGCTTGACCCCACGGAAACGGCAGCGGGCGTGTTCGGTATCTACTTTAAGCTGCAGAGCTTCTTCTTTATGCCATTGTTCGGCATCAACAACGCGACCATTTCCATTATGGCATACAACTACGGTGCCAGAAATCCCAAGCGCATCCTCGGTATTTTGAAGATCGCGCTGATCACCGCGCTGACGGTGATGATCCTTGGTCTGCTTGCCTTCCAGCTTCTGACGGATCTGCTGCTTGGCATGTTCAACCCCACAGAGGAATTTCTGCGCATCGGCAGAAGTGCCCTGCGCATCATCAGCCTTGCCTTCCCCATGGCGGCGGTGGGCATCGCCATCAGTGCCAGCTTTCAGGCTCTGGGCAACGGCATTTATTCCACCATCGTGTCGCTGTGCCGTCAGATGCTGATACTGCTTCCCGTGGCATACCTGCTCAGCCTCAGCGGTGAGGTGGTGAACGTCTGGTGGGCATACCCCATCGCAGAGGTGGGAAGCCTTGTGGTGACGCTGCTGCTGTTCTGGCGTATTTATAAATTGAAGATCAAACCGATTATGGAATAACAACAAAGGCGTGCCGATGGCACGCCTTTGTTGTTATTCAATGTGCTCGTGGTTGTTGATATGGTCGATACAGTAGCAGTGGTAGCCGCTGCAGCGGGAGCAGTAACGGAACTCCAAATCGGGATCGGTCTTGTCGGTGCGGCCGCAGACGGTGCATTTGTGCAGAAAATCTTCCTTCTTGGGGGCAGGGCGGTAAGGACCTGTTGTTTCAAATTTGATCACCTTCGGGCCAGAAGACTTCTTATGCTTGCGTCCCAGCTTTGCCCGCCACGACAGCGGGAAGAGATTGGCGATCTCGCCGCCGGTGAACAGAAAATAGTTTCCAAGTGCCACCAGCGGGAACAGATTGTGGGGGAAATACATTACAGGATAGCTCAGGTTGATGACCTCGATTGCTGTCAGCACCAGATAGACAAGGGCGATGACCCATGCCTTCACCGGGATGATGAAGAAGAGCAAAAATTGACTGTCGGGATAGGTGGTGGCGAAGGTCAAAATCAGACTCAGGTGCAGGTAGTACGCCATCTGATAGTAATTCGGCAGCACCGCCATCAGGTAGGCGTACTCACCGGGGGTGACCGCGCCCGCAGGCACAAGCGGGCAGAAGATCATGGCGAACACATCCATCAAAAGCACGCCGGAGAAGTAAAAAAGATTGAACTTCAGCGTACCCATGCGCAGCTCCACCTGCCTGCCCAGCATGTAGAAGAAGTACAAGAAAAACAGCTCCAGAATACCGCCGCCGGACTGGGTGAATACGTAGGTCACCAGCCGCCAGACCTGACCCTGCAGAATTTTCGTCTTGTCAAAGTACAGCAGCTCGTAAAGAAGACCGCCGCCGTTGATCATCGACATCAGGGTCACGATCGCATTGCCGATGGCGATATACAGCATCAGATTGGGAATGCCCTTGTCGCGATTGCGCAGGCAGAAGCGGTTGAAGCGGGTGCGAAGATTTTTCATTGCCTCATCTCCTGAATGATAGTAGGAATATTCTATCAGTATTTCCAGAAAAAGTCTACTATAGAATTGTAAACAAAAATATTCGACATTTTCGGAAAAAACCATTGACTTTTTGCAAAAAAACGATATAATACTTCAGGAACTGCATATAGCCTTATCAAGAGCGGTGGAGGGAACGGCCCGATGAAACCCGGCAACCTGTCCGAAAGGATGTTGGTGCCAAATCCGGCGGCAACGAGAGATGAGGATTCGATAATACGCACATCGGGTCTTCGGTGTGCGGTTTTCTTTTTAGAAAAGAAAGGAATCAAAAATCATGGAAAAAAGACTTTTTACATCTGAATGTGTTACCAACGGTCACCCCGACAAGGTGGCGGACTCCATCTCCGATGCGATCCTCGACGCTTGCCTTGCGCAGGATCCCAATTCCCGCGTAGCATGTGAGACCATGGTCACCACCAACTTCTGCCTGATCTGCGGTGAGATCACCACCAAGGCTGAAGTCGATTACGCAGCCGTTGCCCGGGAAGCCATCCGTGCCATCGGCTATGTGTACCCCGGTGACGGCTTCGATGCCGACACCGTGGAGATCCAGTGCCGCATCCATACCCAGTCTGCGGATATCGCCCTCGGCACCAATGATGAGGTGGGCGGCGCAGGCGATCAGGGTATGATGTTCGGCGGCGCCTGCACCCAGACTCCCGAGCTGATGCCCCTGCCCGTTGCCATGTCCCGCGCCCTCAGCAACCGCCTGACCGAGTGCATCCACAGCAACGACCTGCTTCGCGCCGACGGCAAGACGCAGGTTTCCGTCGAGTACGACGAAGCCGGCAAGGTCATCGGCATCGACACTGTGGTCGTCTCTGTCATGCACAGTGCTGATTTTGAGATCGAGCAGCTGCGCAAATACATCCGCGAGGGCGTCATCGCGCCTGTTCTTGAGAACTACGGCTTCAACATCAAGGATGTTGCCCATATCCACATCAACCCCACCGGCAATTTTGTCATTGGCGGACCTAACGGCGACACCGGTCTGACCGGACGTAAGATCATCGTGGATACCTACGGCGGCTACTTCTCCCATGGCGGCGGTGCTTTCTCCGGCAAGGACCCCACCAAGGTGGATCGCAGCGGTGCTTACATCGCCCGCTACATGGCAAAGAATCTGGTGGCAGCGGGTCTTGCGACCCAGGTGCAGGTGCAGCTGGCATACGCCATCGGCGTGGCGCAGCCTGTTTCCGTCCGCGTTGACAGCTATGGCACCGGCGTGATCTCCGATGAAAAGATGACCGAGCTGCTGCGCAAGACGGTGGATCTGACACCTGCCGGCATCATCCGCAAGCTGGATCTGCGCAGACCCATCTACGCACCCACCGCAGCCGTGGGTCACTTCGGTGTGGCAGACCGCCCGTGGGAAGCAACCGACCTTGCTCCCGTCCTGAAGGAACTGGCTGGAATTTGAGAATAAAAAAACACAGACCGCGAGGTCTGTGTTTTTTGCTTAAAAATCGGGAATAAACGCCGCATCTGCGGAGTCTGCCTCTTGGGTGAAAGCCCAGTTTATTTTGCGAAAATCTCAGGGCAAAGACCGTTGTTGATGAAATCGTCATTGCGGATCATCGCTCCGCCGAAGCCAGCCGTACGCATGAATTTTTCTTTGGGGTCAATATCTGCGGAAACAGCGCCGACCTCTTTTCCTATATTTTTGAGAATTGCCCCGTTGGGAGCAACGATCATGGAGCAACCGCCTTTCTCGTCACTGTTCATGGAATAGGACGACTTCGCCACGAAGGCGTTTAGGCGGAAAGCGATCAGCTTGGTTTGCGCGCAAATAATATCGGTAGATTCACCCCGCTGATAACCCGGAATGATGATAATATCCGGCTTTTGCGTTGCCAAATACTCGATCTGTTCATTAAAATAAACATCGTAGCAGGTCAGGAAGCCGAATCGGATGCCGTCAAGCTCACAAACACAAGCACCGTTTCCGCGCGCAACACCCAGCAGAAGCTCCGACGGCGGCAGATGGATCTTGTCATAAACAAAGGCAACATCGCCGTTCCTGTCGAACAGATAGGTGCTGTTTCTGATGTTTCCATCCCGCTGCTCCAGCACGTTGATCGCCACGTAGGCGGATTTTTCTTTTGCGATGAAAGCTGCTTTGTCCAGCATTACCTTTGCCCGGGGCATGGCGGCTCTTTCACTCTCAACGTCGGAAATGCCACCGGCGTTGGAATATTCCGGCAAAACGATCAAGCCATCTTCCTGCACTTTCTCCAGCTCGTTCATCAAAAATGCTGCGATGCTTTCGTCGGGCTGACCCTCTGCATAATAGGGTGGCTGCACAACCGTAATCTTCATTTTATTACCTTCCTTTGTTTAGAAATCGGGAATAAACGCCGCATCTGCGGAGTCTGCTTCTTGGGTGAAGCCTTCAAGATCGTTTAAGTACATCCAGCTGAGGACGGAGTCGTATTCTTCCTCAGTAATTCTTCGATCAAAGGGCGCGCCCAGACTGCCCATGGGGGTATACTGCCGCATCAGGCTCACCAGTACCTGCCCGGGAGTAAAATTCTCGCCGATCCAGTCCAAAACTTTTAACGAATTGTCGATGCAGCCGGGCAGGATCAGATGGCGGATGATCACGCCACGCACCAGCTTGTCCCCCTCCCACACCGGCGCGCCTACCTGACGGAACATCTCCCGGATGGCGGCGGTGGCGACCTCGAAATAGTCACGCACGCCGGAAAGCCGCTGTCCGAGGGCATTGTCCGCATATTTCAGGTCGGGAAGATAAATGTCGACCTTCCCCTCCAAAAGCCGCAGGCTTTCGGTGCGCTCATAGCCGCCGCAGTTGTACACCACGGGAACGGGCAGCTTCGGCTCGAGGGCGGGGAGAAGCGTCGGCAGATAATGGGTCGGCGTGACAAGATCAATGTTTTCCGCGCCCTGCACGATCAGCGTTTCCATTTCTCTGCGCAGCTGTAGGCTGTCCATGGCTGTGCCGGCGGGTGCATGACTGATCGCGCCGTTCTGGCAGAATTTGCAGCCGAGGGTGCAGCCGCCGAAGAAGATCGCGCCGCTGCCGCCTGCACCTGCCAAGGCAGGCTCTTCCCACTTGTGGAGCATGGTTTTGGCGACCAGAGCCGTGTCAGGCGCGCCGCAGAAGCCCCGCTCGCCGGCGGTTCTGTCCACACCGCATTGCCGCGGACACAGTTGGCAGTTTACATAACACATGAATTTCACATCCTTTTTACCATTGTAGCACGGTTTTTCCTGTTTCTCAACTTTACCGCCGCACTTTTTTGTGCTATGATAAAAAAGAGGTGAATGCGATGCTGATTCGTTTTGCGCAAAACAAAGACATCCCCGGCATGATCGACCTGCTGAAGCAGGTGGGGCAGGTGCATCATGACATCCGTCCCGACATTTTTCAGCCGGCATGTCAGAAATATGATGAAGCAGCTCTGACGGAGCTGTTGAAGGACAAAAGCCGTCCCATTTTTATTGCAGAGGGCGACGGCAAGGTGCTTGGCTACTGTTTCTGTATCCTGCGGCAGTTTGAGGGCGAAAGCGTTATGACCGACCGCAGGGAGCTTTACATCGACGATCTGTGCGTAGACGAAAGCTGCCGGGGTCAGGGCATCGCCAAGTCGCTTTACGCCCACGTGACAAGCTATGCCAAGGACATCGGCTGCGCGTTCCTCACGCTGAATGTGTGGAGCGGCAATGAGGGTGCCATGAAATTTTATGAAAAAGCCGGCATGACGCCCCGCAGTATCACCATGGAGACGAAGCTATGCTGATCAAAAATCAGATATACGAAGCGGAAATTGTTGATTATACCACGGAGGGGCAGGGCATCGCCAAGGTGGAGGGCTGTACGGTCTTTGTGCCCAATGCCATCGTGGGAGAAAAAGTGCGCCTGCGCATCGAAAAGGCAGCGAAAACATGGGCTGCGGGCAAGATCGTGGAGCTTTTGGAACGCTCACCCCACCGGGTCAACCGGGAATGCCCCGTGGCGAAGCTGTGCGGCGGCTGCGATTTCTGGCACATGGACTACGAGGAAGAGACTCGCCTGAAGGCAGACCGGGTGCGCCAGTGCCTGAACCGGCTGGCGGGGGAGAATTTGCAGACCTTGCCCATCCTGTCCGCACCCACCTGCCTTGCCTACCGAAACAAGGCGCAGTATCCCGTTTCGGTGAAAAAGGGCAAGGCATACGCCGGCTTTTTCAAGGCAGGAACCCATGATGTCATCGAAAACGAACGCTGTCTGATCCTGCCGCCGGAGAGCGATGCGGTCAAGCAGCTTGTGATAGATTATGTAAACCAATTTCACGTCATGCCCTATAACGAAAAGGAACACAAGGGACTGCTGCGCCACATCTACGTCCGTCGGGGCGCGGTGTCGGGGCAGATATTGGTGTGCTTGGTGCTGAACGGGCGGCGCATCCCCAAGCCGGAGGTGCTGATCGAACGGCTCAAAAAGGTGCAGGGCTTTACGACCTTGGTCATCTCCGTCAATACCAAGGTGGGAAATTCCATTCTGGGCGACGAATTTATCACCCTCTACGGACCGGGTTATATTGAGGATACGCTTTGCGGACTGACGTTCCGTCTGTCGCCCCGGTCTTTCTATCAGGTCAATCACCATCAGGCACAGCGGCTTTACGAAGCAGCCATCACCCGTACAGGTATTACCAAGGATGATACGGTGCTGGATCTTTACTGCGGAGTGGGTACGATCACCCTCGCCATGGCGAAGGCGGCGGGCAGGGTCATCGGCGTGGAGGTGATCGAGCAGGCGGTGGAGGATGCCCGGGACAATGCCAAGCGAAACGGCATCGAAAACGCGGAGTTTTTCTGCGGCGATGCGGGACAGGCGGCACTGGAGCTGGAAAAGCAGGGCGTGAAGGCGGACGTGGTGGTGGTAGACCCGCCCCGCAAGGGCTTGAATGCCGATACCATAGAAGCACTGGCGCGCTTCGCGGCGCGGCGCATCGTTTACGTCTCCTGCGACCCGGCGACGCTGGCGCGGGATGTGGCACTGCTGAAGGAGCGGGGCTACGTGCTGTCCGACGCGCTGGCAGTGGATCTGTTCCCCAGATGCGCCCATGTGGAGACTGTAATCCTTTTAAGTCGGAAAGATGTCTACGAGCGAATCAAGTTTGATGTGAATGTTGAGGACCTGCAAGGCAGAGCATCATCCACTGCCACCTATTCCGAGATAAAGGCATACATCTTGGAGAAATACGGTCTGAAGGTCTCCTCCCTGTACATCGCACAGATTAAGGACAAGTGCGGTTTTGAGAAACGAGACAATTACAACATCGGTGAGGGCAAGAGCAAAGAACTCATTTGCCCACCAGAAAAGGAACAGGCAATTATGGATGCATTCCGCCACTTCGGGATGATTCGCGATTAAAACAAGAGAGGCAGGACCTGCGGGTCCTGCCTTTGTTTTTTATAAATTTGCTTATAAGGTTTTTGATAACATGTGCTTAACCAATAACAAATGCCGGCAATACAGCAATTTCTGCATCGGTATAACAACTGCCCAAATAATTACCAAGATAAGTTTTGAAATAAATATAACTATCAGTAGATGGTGAGCGAAGAGTAAAACTTGCAATTGATTTATTATGTACAAACCATTCGTATGTGAAACCTTCTCCATCCATAATTGCTTAATGTTTCTTTATCCATGTTAGAATCCTCCTTGTTTTTTATTTGTAATTTAAGTTTGAGGTTTTATAAATTCCCTCATATCATTTTTCGTTCTGCTCTGTGTTTCCGTCATCCTTAGCATAGAGATTTAGCGTGTTGTAATAATTGATAATCATTCTACGCTTGTTCTCATTGCCCTTGACAATGTACTTTGGATTGACTTGATATACACCACTATGAATTTTTCTCAAAAAGTCATTTTTCAATAGTGTTCTAAAAGCAGTGGCAACTGTTTTTTCGGAGATTCCAGTTTTCTTGGCGACTTCTCCGTATGTACCGATAAAGGTATTATCGCTCTGTTTGATGTGTTGCATGATGTAAAGAACAACATCCAACTGCTTACTGTTTGAAATTATACCCATTATGGTGAGAATATCACTCAACCAGATTTTCCAGAAGTTCTGACTTGAAACCTCTTTGTCAATCACAAGGTCCATGACTTCGCCTGTCTCACGGTTAATTGCATATGCATCTTGATATTTTCGGCTCATCCTCCTTTGTCCTCCTTTCCATTGTATTTATCGTGTGGTTTTCAACTGCTCCATGGTAAATATGATGGAAAGGTTTTTTATTTGAGCGAAAATAGGTAAAAATTTTACCCCTAAACAAGTAAGATTTTACCTGAAGAGAGGTAACATTTTACCTGTAGCAAAAGTGGCAAAAACTACTGTGCTATATGGGTTTTTCGGTGTTTTCCGGTGTTCGTCCCTCTCTTCTTATATTCAATACCGATATTTTTCTTGTAACGTTCGTATGGATAAAAGAAAAAGCAAATGCCAAGGGTAACGGCGACTGGCATTTGCGAAACAGCAGATTTTGCAAAAAGTTATGAGAGGATTTTTAAGGTTTGCATCTGAGCATGCTTCGCCCTGGTACCATGATTCTTTTTGTTTTTCTGCTCGTGTATGTGGCGAGAAGAATCTAAACATGCAGTGGGGTTTTTCTTTTCCACGAGTTGCCGGCAATCTGCCACGAAAAGGACCTGTGTGTTTTTTATTGCGGACCGTTCTGTAAAACGGTCCGTTTTAGTTTGTTGGTTATTTCGGCGGCAATCCAAAAAGAAAGAAAGGACCGAGGTTCGGTCCTTTCGGGTTTGGGGTTATAACGAGTTGTCGAGTAGGTTCTTCAATCGGTCGCGCTCTGCCACAAGATGCTGATAAAGTGCATACGGTTTGATTTTGGCACCACCGTTTTCTGCTTCAGTAAGAAATTGGTTGAGTGCCTCATAATGTTTTTTAGTTGCTTCAATATCAAGGGCTGGACCGGTAGAGGTCTGGTCCTTTTTTCGTTTGGGCATCGTGGAATTATCGGAGGACCGCCCCAACGATATTATATACAGTAAATTACTGATATTATATACAGAAACTTTTTAGCATTTCAGCGATACAGCGATTATTTTGTTGTTGCACTGTAATATAGGTGGGAAATTCAAAAAAGTTATGCAGAAATTTTTAAGAATGGCCGACATCTTTCCCAGAAACCTTGAAATGTTCATATTCTGGAGTTATACTATACTCATGTAGCATTGTAACAACACCAAGGTGGGAAAAAGATATGAGCGAGAAACCAAGAGCAAAGGCATATGTCTATACTCGTGTTTCAACTGCCATGCAGGTTGATGGATTCAGTCTGGATGCACAGCGAGACGAGATAAGACGATTTGCCGAGTTAAAGAAAATTGATATTGTCGGAGAATACTGCGACGAGGGCAAGTCCGGCAAGAATACAAAAAACAGAAAGTTTTCCGCTCCTCAACAGGTACAGGGTCGGGGAACTTGAATTTTACATCATCCAAAAAACCGACAATGAAAATTCTCTCACGATTTTGCGGAACACCATAATCAAGGGCATTTAATACTTTGGTGTGTATGTGATAGCCCAGAGCAGAAAGATGCTCCTTAATAACACGGAAGGTGTTTGCGAGCATTATCGACAAAGAGTCGCAGAGCAAATACAGAAATGAGCTGTTTCGCAATATAGACTTCGGTATTTTTGATAGCAATTACTCGCTGAAGCTTTTGATCGAAATCAACGATGAAAGTCATATGCGTGCAGACAGAAGTGCTCGAGACAGCAAGGTCAAAACCATTTGCGACGAAGCGGGGATCCCTTTAATCGTATTTTGGACCAAATATGGCATTAACAAGGCATATATACATAATCGGCTTGCCACTTACCTGCCGCTCATCGCAACGATAGAAAACGAAAAGTACGAATAAACAATAGCCGACACCTTTGGGTTTTGCCTTTACTGACGAAAAAAATACAAAACCGCAAGCGAAAAATGCAAAGCTGCTACTTGCATATTGCGCGGAATTGTGCTACTATTACTCCGTTGGCGATAAAAAGAGCAACATTTTGAGCTTTTTTGTTGCAGTATCCCCTGAACCCGTCTCCGAAGGAAGGAATCCCTATGAAACGTTTTTTCTCCCTGCTTTTTGTTGTTTTGATGCTGCTGAGTCTGTGCGCCTGCAACAATGACACCCAGATAACAGAGCCTACCGAGGAAGTGCTGTGTGTCGCCGGTCACAGCTGGAAGGATGCTACCTGCATTTTCCCCAAGACCTGCACCGTGTGCAAGGAAACGGAAGGGAAGCCCCTTGGACATGCCTATGAAAACGGCGTCTGCACAGTCTGCGGCAGAAAAGATCCTGATGACGATTTCCTGACCACCGGCGCATGGATGTACATCACTCGGCAGGGCTGGAGATCCGTTGAATTCTTTGTGGACGGCACCTGCGAGATCAGAAGCATTGCGGGCATGCCTCAGTCGGGTACGACCATCGAGGAGTGTATCAATGCCGCGATACCTGTCGTTCAGCGTCAGTACAAGGACAACTGGGAAACCGCCGCAAAGCAGAAGTTTTTTATTTTGAAGATCCTTGATTATTATTACTGCTGCGAAATGAAGAGCGAATCGGTGAAATACACCGTTCAGGGCGATATGATCGTCCTTGAGCAGGAGGGCTTCCTTGCCCAGCGATATCAGATCATCAGCAGAAGAAAGATCGCAGCGGATGTGGGCGGCGAGGAATATGTCAATTTCGCCTGCACCTACTTCGGCTCGCTGCTGGATAATTACATTAAATACAACTAAAATACGACAAGGGCGCGTTGCGCCCTTGTTTTTTATTCGCGTGAAGCCCGCGGGGTGATGCCGAAGTGTTTCTTGAAGCACTTGGAAAAGTAGTTGACATCCGGGATGCCGCAGTACTGGGCAATGGTCTGCACCTGCAGCTTGGTGGTTTCCAAAAGCCGCTTACCATGGAGCATTCGCTGCTGGGTGACAAATTCCGTGAAGGTCTTGCCCGTCTCTTTTTTGAAGAGGGCGGAGAGGTACGAGGGACTCAGTGCCAGCTCTTTGGCGACTGCCCGCAAGGTGAGGTCTCGGGTCAGGTCGCTTTCGATCAGCAGCACGGCTTTTCGCACCTGCGGAGAATAGGAGTCACCGCTGTGCTTCAACACAAGACGGCAGTAGGCACGCACCATCTCCGGCAGCAGCTGCAGACCGACGGTCTGATCGTGGACAGTCTCGATGCGCTGGGCAAAGTCTGAGGAGATCTGATCCAGATAAAAAGGATGCACGCCGCCCCGTTCCGCCGCTTTGCGCAGAAGGGTGTTGCAGATAATGCAGTAGTTTTTCAAGTTGCGCACCGGGTCTGCCACGCGAGATTCGAACATTTTCGAGGTCAGTGTCTCCGTAAAGGCTTCCACCCGGTGCAGCTGACCCCGGGAGACCATCTCCATCAGCTGGTTTTCGAAGTGATAGCGCTCTTCCATCAGCTGCATGTCCAGCAGCGGCAGCGCTTCCGGCAGCTCCCGGGGGACGGACTCAATGGGGGGCTGTGTGGCATCGATAAATTCCACGCGGAAGGCATCGCTGCTGCCCCACAGCACCTCACCGAAGGCGGTAAAAACATTCAGCAGCGGCAGTACTTCCGAGATCACCGGCAGCTGTGCGTAGAACTGCTCCAGCCGCGGGGCGAAGTGGGGTGGGATCTTCATGATCTCTGCCTTCTCCAGCAGGAAGGTTCCCGTGACGTCGAAGGTGGTGTAAGGACCGGCGATCAACGCTTCGGGCGTGTCCGGCAGAAGCAAAAGAAAGTAGGAGCAGAAGAAACGGTCGGTATAGCGGTAGACGGTATTGTGCTTCGCGTCTTTGAGCAGATCCCTGATAAAGGGCTGATGCTCCGGCTGCAGACCCAGCATTTGACGCAATCCCAGATCGGGAAGATATTCGGAAGGACGGTCAAGGCGGAGCAGATGGGTGTGCAGACGGCGCTTTTCCAGCAGCTTCCGCAGGAAGGAAAGAGTTTGTAAATCGACCATAAAATCACCAATTTCGGAAAAATTATGCAAAATCAACAAAATGCGTTTTTCTTCTTTATAATTATATTACAAAGTACCCGCTTTTGCAATAGATAATCATAAAAATTTACGGTTTCACATCAAAATTTTACTCATATATTTCTGGTTTTCCTGCTAATCTATTATCAGGAAAACCCCGGCTTTTGGGGGCAATAACAATAGGAAAGAAGGAATATCCAAATGGCAAAGAAACCTGTCCAATTGGACGAAAACGGCCATCGCAAGTTTGGCATGCGCGACTGCTTGGCATACGCAGCCGGCGACCTTGGCTGTAACATGAGCTTCGCGCTGAAAAGCACGATGGCGATCTTCTGGACGCAGTTTATGCAGATGCCCTCTGCACTGTACGCACTTCTGCTGGTGCTGGTTCAGGTATGGGACGCGATCAACGATCCGCTGATCGGCTCTATCATCGACCGCGACAAGCGTACCAGCTATAAGAGAGGCAAGTTCCTTGCCTATGTCTGGCTGGGCTCCATCGGTCTGCTGGTTGCCGGCGCTCTGTGCTTCATCCCTTGGGTACAGACTTCCACCAATCTGATCAAGTCGATCGTCTTTGTTTCCGGCTACATCATCTGGGATGCCTGCTACACCGTGGCAAACGTTCCCTACGGCAGCCTTCTGAGCCTGATCTCCAAGGAACCTGCTGATCGCGCAAGCCTTTCCGCATGGCGCTCTGTCGGATCCATGGTCGGCAATATGCTGCCGATGGTCATCTTGCCGATGATCATTTATGACGCAAACAACAACATCGTTGGCGAAAACGTATTTCTGGCTGCTCTGATCATGGGCGTGTTCGGCTTCTTCTGCTTCCAATTCATGATCCGCAACACTGAGATCCGTGTGGACGAGAACGTCAAGTGCAACGAGGAGACCGAAAAGTTCAATGTCCTGAAGGCAATGGGCAACTTCCTGAAGAACCGTCCCGCTGTGGGCGCTACCGTCGCCGCAATGGGCATGTTCATCGGTATGCAGGGTGCTGCTACTGCTGTTACCGTTATGTTCCAGTCTTACTTCAAGAACGTTCAGCTGTCCGGCGTCGTTTCCATGTTCTCTATGATCCCTATCGTTGCCTTTACGCCCCTTGCCCGTAAGATGGTTGTCAAGTACGGCAAGAAGGAGCTGGCAACTGTGGGTGCTATCTGTTCCATTGTTGCATGTGCCGTGATGGTGGCTGCACCGATTTCCCCCAATGGCACAGGTCTTTTGATCTACATCGTCTGCCAGCTGATCAACAGCCTTGGCATGGGCATCTACTCCACCGTTTCCTGGTCCATGATGGGCGATGCCATCGACTACAACGAGTGGAAGTTCGGCACCCGCGAGGAGGGTACTGTTTACTCCCTGCACTCTTTCTTCCGTAAGCTGGCACAGGGTGTCGGCCCCGCTGTTGCACTGGTCATCATGAGCTCTTGGCTGGGCTATTCCGAGGTCAACGGCGGCAACCAGCTGTTCAGCGTTGCGCTGAATATGCGTTATCTGGTCGCCGGTCTGTATCTGCTGAGCGCTGTTATGCAGTTCGTCGGTCTGTCCCTGATCTACAATCTGGACAAGAAGACCCTTGAGAAGATGAACGCCGAGCTGGAAGCACGCAACGCAAAGCAGGAAAATGTTCAGGACTGATACAGGAGGAGTATGAATATGAAAAAACTGCTTGCAATCGTACTGTCTCTGGTCATGGTGCTGGGCCTCGCGGCTTGCGGCGCGATCAATGAGACGGATGTCGCCGTTCTGTGGAGCGGTGACGGAATCGTGCATGTTCCCGATTCCCTGATCAATGCGCTGGAACGCGCAATGTACATCGAAAATATCAGCTATGCCCACTACGGTGCCAACGGCGATCAGGCCGCACAGACCGCAAAGGCACAGGAATTGCTCAATGGCAACTGCGCCGGTCTGGTGGTTGAGCTGGTGGATGCTTCTGCCGCACAGACCATCGTGGACATGGCAAAGGCAAAGAACGTTCCCGTCGTCTTCCTGAACTGCGAAGTCGATGCTGCTGTCGTTAAGAGCTACGCAAAGTGTGTTTCCGTCAATTCTGACGACGCATCCGTCACCACCGTTCTGGGTGACAAGATCGCAGAGTCCATCGCCGATGCGAAGAAGTACGCTGCTGCCGATCTGGACGGCGACGGCGTGATCCGCTATCTGGCACTGGGCGATGTCAGCAAGATCGCTGATGCTGTCAACGCAAAGCTGGCAGATGCCAAGCTGGCAGCCATCGCGCCTGTGGATGCTGCATCCGTCGCAGAGCTGAAGGTCACCACCGTCACCGAGAAGAAGACCGAGT
The DNA here is from genome assembly GCA_015067495.1 of Oscillospiraceae bacterium. GTDB lineage: Bacteria > Bacillota > Clostridia > Oscillospirales > Oscillospiraceae > Faecousia. The sequence continues at coordinate 434,691 of SVMI01000001.1, forward strand.
ACGGCCGCCTGAGCGACAAGAACGGCGCGGTCGTGGAGATGATCCTCTCCGACAACGACGTTGCCATGCTGGAGCAGCTGGTGGCACTGCAGAGCAATGACTTCAATGCCAACATGCTCAAGACCCACTTCGTACCCGTCTACACCGTCGGCGCGGACGCTGACTACAAGGCATACGTCTTCAGTAAGATCCCTGCCGTCGGCGCAGCCTTTGCTGACAGCAAGCTGGATAAGACAAGCGCCATTCCCGAGGAAGTCATCGAGCAGATCAGAGGCTACTCCAACCTCCTGAAGCTGGCTACCATGGAAAAGTGGGACGATTTGGAAAAGGCTGTCTACACCACCCGTAACGTTGTTGGCGACGGTCGTCTGACCAATGCTGCTGCTGAAGACCTTGACGGTCTGGCAGGCGCAGCAGCTGCTGCAATGGCACAGCTGCTCAAGGGCAACACCACCGAAAATATCGTTGCTGTTTCCTACATCACCGTAAAATAATCCGATTTGCCGTATCACCCTGTCGGCTCTCCGGCAGGGTGATATTTGGCGAGCAATTCACAGTTTGTTGATGCTTTTTTCAGCGGATATGCGATATAATGAAGGCGTTAACATGAAATTAGGAGGAACACTATGAGAACCGTATTAAGCCTTAACGCCAAGTGGGCGTTTACCAAGCAGGCGGACAGCATTCCTTCCGCCATTGACAATAAGTGGAACTTCGTCAACCTGCCTCACAGCTGGAATGCCATCGACGGTCAGGACGGCGACAACGACTATTTCCGCGGCACCGGCTACTATGCCAAGACCATTACCAAGACCGAGCTGCCCACCGCAGACCGTTACTATCTGGAGATCCGCGGCGCAAACTCCTCTGCCGATGTCTACCTCAACGGCGAGAAGCTTGCCCATCACGACGGCGGCTACTCCACTTGGAGAGTGGATCTGACCGACAAGCTGCAGCTGCAGAACCTGCTGGTCATCGCTGTTGATAACAGTGCCAACGACAGAGTCTACCCCCAGATGGCAGACTTCACCTTCTACGGCGGTCTGTACCGCAACGTCAACCTGATCTGCGTCAACGAATCTCACTTTGACCTTGACTACTACGGCGGCCCCGGCATCATGGTCACCCCCGAGATCGCGGGTAAGGATGCCCTTGTGAAGGTGGATACCTTCGTCACGAACGGCAAGATGGGTCAGACTGTCCGCTATACTGTCTACGACAAGGAAGAGAACGTCATCGCTTCCGTTGAGACTGCGGATACCCATGCCGAGCTGAAGATCGAGAATGTCCATCTGTGGCACGGCAGAAAAGATCCCTACCTCTACTGCTGCGAGGCTGAGCTGGTTGAAAACGGTGAGGTCATCGATGCAGTCTGCACCCGTTTCGGCTGCCGTACCTTCAAGATCGATCCTGACAACGGCTTCATCCTCAACGGCGAGGAGTACCCCCTGCGCGGTGTTTCCCGCCATCAGGACCGCTGGGGTGTGGGCAACGCCCTGCTGCCCGAGCATCACGAAGAGGACATCGAGCTGATCTGCGAGGTCGGCGCAACCACCATCCGTCTTGCCCACTATCAGCACGATCAGTATTTCTACGATCTGTGCGATGAGAAGGGTCTGGTTATTTGGGCAGAAATTCCCTACATCTCCAAGCACATGCCCACCGGCCGTAAGAACACCATCTCCCAGATGAAGGAACTGATTGTCCAGAACTACAATCACCCCTCCATCGTTGTCTGGGGTCTTTCCAACGAGATCGGCATCGGCGGCTCCGATGAGGATCTGCTGGAGAACCACCGCATTCTGAACGATATGTGCCACGAGATGGATAAGACCCGTCTGACTACCATCGCGGCTGTTTCCATGTGTAAGATGGACGATCCCTACCTGCAGATCCCCGACGTGGTCTCCTACAACCACTACTTCGGCTGGTACGGCGGCGAGACCGACATGAACGGTCCTTGGTTCGACAAGTTCCACAAGCTGCACCCCACCATTCCCATCGGCTGCTCTGAGTACGGCTGCGAGGCACTGAACTGGCACACCTCCGATCCCCGTCAGGGCGACTACACTGAGGAATATCAGGCGTATTACCACGAGGAGCTGATCAAGCAGTTCTTCACCCGTAAGTACATGTGGGCGACCCACGTGTGGAATATGTTCGACTTCGGCGCAGATGCCCGTAACGAGGGCGGCGAGAACGGTCAGAACCACAAGGGTCTGGTGACCATGGACCGTAAGTACAAGAAGGATGCCTTCTATGCTTACAAGGCATGGCTCAGCGACGATCCCTTCGTCCATCTGTGCGGCAAGCGCTATATCAACCGCGTGGAGGACGTGACCAAGGTCACCGTCTACTCGAACCTTCCTGAGGTGGAGCTGTTTGCCAACGGCGTCAGCCTTGGCAAGAAGGCAGCTGCCGATCACTTCTTCTACTTCGACGTGCCGAACAAGGGTCTGACCAATCTGGTCGCCGTGGCAGGTCAGTGCCGTGACGAAAGCGTCATCAACAAGGTAGAGACCTTCGACGAGAGCTACCGTCTGGTGGAGAAGGGCGCGATCCTCAACTGGTTCGACATCGAAGCACCCGAGGGCTATCTGTCCCTGAACGACAAGATGGGCGATGTTCTGTCCACCGTTCGCGGCAAGCTGATCTTTGCCGGTCTGATGGCGAAGATGATGGGCGGCAAGGGCGGCGACGGCAAGATGGAAGCCATGGGCTTCGAGCTGAGTGCCGACATGATGACCATGATGAACGGCTTTACCGTGCTGCGTCTGTTTACCCTGATGGGCGGCATGATGGATGTCAAGTTCACCAAGGAGCAGCTGCTGGATCTGAACGCACAGCTCAACAAGATCAAGAAACCCAAGAAGTAAGCGAAAAAACCAATGCCACCGGATGCAGCCGCATTCGGTGGCATTTTCTTTGAGATCACGTAGGGCGGGTGCTTGCTCCCGCCATGGTATAAAAATATCGGTGCTTGGTTAGAGTGAAGATCAGTATTTGCATCGGAGGCAGCTTTCATGTGCACAGCAGTCAGTTATCGGACAAAACAGCATTACTTCGGCAGAAATCTCGATCTGGAACGCAGCTATGGGGAAGGGGTGGCGGTCACGCCCCGGCGGTATCCCTTTTCCTTTGGGGAACGGCACTACAGTATGATCGGCATGGCGGCGATCGCCGACGGATATCCCCTTTACTTCGAGGCAACCAATGAAACGGGACTGAGCATGGCGGGACTGAACTTCCCCGGCAATGCTGTCTATTACCCCCACGACCCCAAAAAGGAAAACGTCGCGCCCTATGAGCTGATCCCGTACCTGCTGGGTCTGTGCGAAAACGTGGAGCAGGCTTGCGAAAAGCTGGAAACGGTCAACGTGGAGCAGCGTGGCTTCAGCGATGCGCTGCCGGTGTCACCGCTGCATTGGATGATCGCGGATCGGGAGCGATCTGTGGTGCTGGAATGCACGAAAGAGGGAATGAAGATCCACAAAAATCCCTACGGCGTGCTGACCAACAATCCCACCTTTGATTATCACCTTGTGAATGTGCAAAATTACCGGGGACTCCACGAGGGCGCGCTGACGGAAAGGGATTACAGCCTTGGCATGGGTGCGATCGGACTGCCGGGGGATTTTTCCAGCGTGTCCCGCTTTGTAAGAGCGGTGTTCGTCAGGGAACATTCCGTTTGCGATGGCACGGAAACCCAGAGTGTCAGTCAGTTTTTCCACATCTTGGAGTCCGTTGCCATGCCCCGTGGGTGCGTGCGGACGCCGGACGGGCAGTACGAGTACACCCGCTACTCCTGCTGCTGCAACACGGACACGCAGGTCTATTACTACACCACCTATGACCATGCCGCCATCCGACATGCTGACCTGCGCCAAACAGACCTGGACAGTGCCAATCTTTGCTATACGCCCATCGAATAAAAAAGCTCCGCAGAAAACCTGCGGAGCTTTTGCTCATTTCTTTTTGCGGACGGCGGTTTTGTCGTTCGCGTTGAAGGCGATGTTGGTGTTCTTGGCGGCAGCGGTGACATTTGCGTGAATCAGTGCCAGAAGTTCACCTTCCGTCAGAGTATGTGCGGGGTCAAAGTCGTCGGAGTTTGCATAGGCGATCAGCTGATTTCTCAGCCAAGCTGTCGCAGGCTCGTTGGTTGCGAAGTTCATGCCGCAAACCAAAAGACGACCGCTTCCGACCCGATACTCAAACAGCGCTGCCTGACGGATCACGTACTTGTGGCTGGATGCTACCTCGATGATCGGATCAAAGGGCACAGTACCATCCTCGAAGCAGATCGCCTTGCCGCCCTCCATCAGACGACGGAACTGCCAGCCGCAGAAGCCCTCATGAGGGAGCTTGCCCAGCGCGGGGTGGTCTTCGATGACGGTGGCGAGGTTGCCGTTGGTGCGTCCTGCCAGCGAGATGCGGAAGCTCATGGGCTGGGTGACGAAGGGGTCACCGCCCAGCAGGAGGACATCCTTGCCCTCACGCAGCAGCGAGAGCAGCTCGTCTGTCTCCAGCTTGTCCGCGACGATCAAATCGCCGGCATCGGTGGTATTGTCCGGGAAAACATACAGCTCCCAACGGTTTTCGGCGTAGGTATCGCCGCATTCCAGCGTTACATACAGCTCCATAGCGGCGGGGTCAGAGATCTCGGGCAGCTTGGTCTGCAGGGTGTAAAGCGCGCTGACGTCACCTGCCTTGACGTTATCAATGGTGACGCGTTCATGGGCGATCAGCTTGCCGTCCATGGTCAGGCGGATGTTCAGCGCAGCATTTTTCAGATCCTCTGCGCCAAAATGGGAAACGGAGAGCGCGACCTTCAGCTCCTGCCCGGCGGCGAAGTTGACGTCCGTGTTCAGGTCGTTCAGCAGAACGGTCTCGCTGTTGTACATCCGCACATTCCGTACCGTTTCGCCGGGCTTCAGCTCGTAGAATTCGTTCATCATGCCCACGTCGTAGCCAAAGGTGTGCCAATGGGTGTCGATGGGACCGAGGAATTCATAGCCTTGCATGGTGCGGCACAGACGGGTATGCTCAAAGCAATGCTTGCGCAGCAGCTGCTGCCAGCGGCAGGAATTGCGGAAGAACAGCGGTGCCCTATGGAGCATGCCCTTGTCCTTCAGGTGCTGGCGCAGGGTCGCGAACATGGGCGCGAAGCGGATGTTGGAGTCTGCGTAACGCTCCTCCAGCGTCAGGTCGGTATACGTACCCTGAATGCAGATCTCATGCCCCACCAGCGGTACATCGAAAACCTCGTTTGCGCGGTCGATATAGGCAGGATCGACATCCGTGCATTCATAGCTCAAAAGCATATGACCCACAGTATTGTAGGTGTCGCTGAAGGAAGTGACTGTTGCCAGCCGTTCGGGATGATGGGTGAAAGGCGTGTGCAGCAGCTTGTCTTCCTGCTCCGGCTCGAGGAAGTAGTACTCAATGCCGCGCAGGGCGCTGATGGGGGAGAACATGGCATCGGTGCGCGTATGCACGATGTCGGCGCACTGGTGCAGATGCGCGATGAACGGCTCGTCCATCAGCAGCTCGTTGCCGCAGCTGTACATCACCACAGAGGGATGACGGCGGCAGAAGGTGACGATCTGCGCCCATTCTGCAACAGTTGTGTTGTTGGGGCTTTCCACCTGCAGCAGCATGCCCAGCTCGTCCGCTGCCTGCATATATTCCTCGCAGGGAATGTAGGTGTGGAAGCGGATGAAATTGAAGCCCAGCTCCTTGATGGTGCGGATCAGCTTGCGATAGAATCGGGCATCCGTCGTGGGGTGGACGGTTTCGGGGAAATAGCCATGCTCGCAGATGCCCCGCAGGTAGTAGGGCTTGCCGTTGAGGAGGAGCGTTCTGCCCTCGCCGGTCAGGCGACGGATGGCAAAGGTGCGCTCGAGTGTGCTGTCACCGCACTGCAGGTGAAGCTGCAGACAGTGGGGGTCTTCGGGAGTCCAGCGGGGAAGACCTTGCGTATCGAAGGAGAACTTGCCGCCTGCTTCGCCGCTGCGAAGCAGCTTTTTGCCGTCGAAGACCGACCATGTAAAGGCGGCATTTTCCGTCATTTCAGGCTCGACGGATACGCTGGCGCAATCCTCGGATACGAGGACTGTCACATCCCGAAGAACACTGTCATACAGACGCAGCTCCACATCGCCGTAGACACCGCCGGTGTACTGATTGGCTGCCCGGTTCATCAGACCTGAGACCGGCTCGCCCTGATAACCCACCAGATCATAGTTGGAAACGCTGAGGACAATGGTGTTTTCGCCTGCACGCAGGACACCCGCAGGAATCGCCATTTCAAAGGGGGCGCTGTAGCCCTCGTGGCGACCGAGGAATACATCGTTGAGCCACACGGAGCAGGCATTTTGTACGCCGCCGAACCAAAGTGCGGCGGGAGTATTTACATCTTCAACGGTGAAGCTACGGCGATAGAAGAAGTTGCCCACGATGTTCGGCAGCGCCATGTCGGGGGCGAAGCCCGCGATGGGATAGCACTGCAGACCGTAGTCGGGATTGATCTTCAGCTTCAGGTAGTAGGGGGTCAGCAGGGCGAATTTGTCGGTCATGTCCTCCCAGTAGCCGGGGATGGCATCGGGCATGGTGTCATCCCGCTCCCATGCTTTTTCCGTGCCGGAATATTCATCGCTGTTGCCGGGATTGCTGCCGATGCGCCAAGGATTTTCTTCGCTGCGGTAGATCTCCTGCTGATAGTTCATCTCCCAGTCGCCGCTGAGAGAATAGGCGGTGTAATACATAGTCTGCACCTCTTTCAAAATTATGAGGTTATTATACGTTCAAAGATCGGTAGTGTCAAGAAGAGGCAAAATTGTAAAAACCTATGGAAAATGCCATCCTGACATGCTATAATCAAGAAAAACAAAAGGCGGTGAAGCACATGGACAGGATCATCGATATGCACGCCCACATCTGGAACGGGCGGGAAAAGGAATGCGCGGATGCCATGCGCAAGGCGGCGGATCGCTTTGGGATCGAAAAGATCCTCGTTTCCGCACTTGGCAGTCACCATCCCGACAAGGATGAGGTGCGTTACCTGAACGAACAGACGGAAAAGCTCATCCGTGAGGATGCCCTTTTCGGCGGCTATGTCACCGTTTCCCCGGAGCATGACAACGGCTTGGACGTGCTGCGCAGGGGGATCGAGGAGCAGGGCATGATCGGTATGAAAATCTGGGTCAGCTGTCTGTGTAATGCGGATTGCTGTGACAAGCTCTACGAGTACTGCGCGGAGAAGGATATCCCCGTACTGATCCACGTGTTCAAAAAGACCGTCGGTCAGCTGACCGATGAAGCAACAGGTGTGCATCTGCGCTCCGCGGCGCTGAAGCACCCGGACACCAAGTTCATCATGGCGCATCTGGGGGGCAACTGCTACCACGGTGTGCGCCTTGTGCAAGACCTTGACAATGTGTGGACGGACTTCTCCGGCGGCTGCTGCCGGGTAAGCGAGGTTCCCTATGCGGTGGAGCTGCTGGGCGCGGAAAAGATCCTATTCGGCACGGACAATGCCTATGCTATGAATCTTGGGCAGATGCGGGATGCCGGGCTGACCCGGGAGCAGGAAGAGCAGATTTTCTGGAAAAACACGGCTTCCCTGTTCAAGCTGTAGGGAGGGATACGGAATGTATTTTGATGCAGCGGCCTTTTGCGGAAACTGGCCTTTTTACCGGCTGCGGGATGCGCAGCTGCCGCAGGTGTTGAAAAAACTGAAAAGCGAGGGGATCGAGGGCGGCTTCCTGTCCAGTCTGGATGCCATTTTCTATAACGACCCATGGGAAGCGGATGAGGGGCTTGTGAACGCCCTCGAAGGAACGGCGTTTCGCGTTGCCATGTGCGTCAATCCCATGCTTCCATGGTCGGGCATGCACCTGCAGCAGGGAAAGCAGGCAGGTGTGGGCGCGGTGCGCCTTTACCCCTGCGTTCATGGATACTCTGAGGATGAACAGAGCGTGGTTGCCATCTGTCGGCTGGCTGGCATGCTGGAGCTGCCCGTGATTTTGACCCTTCGAATGGAGGATGCGCGGATGGCGTATCTGCTGCAGCAGAAGGAGCCGGAATTTGACCGCATCCGCAGACTGATCACCCAGTGTGAGAGTACGAAATTCATCCTCTCCAACTGCCTGATGCATCAGGTGGAGGAGCTGAAGCCGCTTCCTGAGAATGTATGGTTCGATACCGCCGGCTTTAAGGGGGATTTCTACTTGGAAGACCAGCAGGAAATCCGGCAGGATCGCATTCTCTTTGGTTCATTTGCTCCTCTGCAGAGCCTTTCAAGCGCGGTGCTGGCTGCCGGAAAACAGACCGACCTGCAGAAAAACTGGCTGCAATTACACAGGGAAACGATCTGATAAAAAATTTCCTTCTTTTTTCAAAGAAGGGATAGCAATTCTTGTGCAGATGTGATAGAATCGGCACAGAAATACTTCCGCGCCATCGCGCCGGAAAAGAAATAACAGAAAAGGTTGTGCTTATTATGATCAAGAGAGCAGAAAGAATGAATCTGGTCCACTCCGATATCCGCGGTCCGCTGTTTGTGGAAGCGTTGAACATGCAGGCAAATGGTATCCCTGTGCTGAAGCTGAACACCGGCAACCCCGCAAGCTTCGGCTTCGGTCTGCCCGACAGCGTCCGCAAGGCAGTTTCCGAGCATCTTGACGATGCAGTTGCCTACTGCGATGTGCGCGGCATGATCCCCGCCCGTAAGGCGATCCTGCAGTATCACCTGAACAACGGACTGCAGGGCATTGAGCTGAACGACATTTTTGTCGGCAACGGCGTCAGCGAGCTGGCGACCATGGTCATGACCGCCCTTGCAAACCCCGGCGATGAGATCCTGATGCCCACGCCCTGCTACTCTCTGTGGAGCAACAGCGCATTCCTCAGCTCTGCAACACCCGTTTACTATCGCTGCGATCCCGACAACGAGTGGAATCCCGACGTGGCAGACATCCGCGCCAAGATCACCGATAAGACCAAGGCGATCCTTGTCATCAACCCCAACAACCCCACCGGCGCGGTTTACAGCAAGGAGACCCTGCTTCAGATCGCCCAGATCGCAAGAGAGAACGACCTGATCCTGCTGTCTGACGAGATCTACGACCGTCTTGTGATGGACGATGTTCCCTATACCTCCATGGCAGCTCTGGCACCGGATATGCCCTGCATCACCTTCAACGGTCTTTCCAAGTCCCACATCATCTGCGGCTTCCGCTGCGGCTGGATGATCTTCACCGGCGGCGACAAGCTGGACGACATCCGTGCAGCCTGCATGCAGCTGGCATCCATGCGTCTTTGCAGTAACGCCGTTACCCAGCTGGCGATCGCTGCGGCACTGGACGACGACGCAAGCACCAAGGCAATGCTGGTTCCCGGCGGCAGACTCTACGAGCAGAGACAGGCGACCATCGATGTCCTCAAGACCATCGACGGTGTGACGCTGGTACCCAACCGCGCTGCTTTCTATCTGTTCCCCAGCCTCGACATGAGCAAGTTCGACTTCGAGAGCGATCAGGATTTCGCCATGAAGTTCCTGCACGAGAAGCATGTTCTGGTCATCCCCGGCCGTGGCTTTGACTGGCATGAGGGTCTGCGTTTCCGCATCGTCATGCTGCCTGAACCCGAAAAGCTGCGCAAGGCAATGCTGGATCTGAAGGACTTTTTGGACGACCACAGAATCAAGTAAACAGCAAAACGCAGGAGCGATCGCTCCTGCGTTTTTTGCATCTTTCTGCCAAGTGCGGGGAATATGGTTGCAAAAGTATGAGAATTGTGCTATAATTGCATAGATTGTGTAAAAGCAAGAGTGCCGTTTCATATTTCAATGACAACCGGACGCAAACACAGAAAGAGGAGTCGTCTGTATGAAACAAATTGAAACACATATGCCGCACAATATGCGCCGCCTGCAAAGAATGCTGCTGCTGACGCTTCTGGACTTGCTTTCGATCGCGGCTGCTTACCTGTTTGCATTGCTTCTGCGGTTTGATTTTCAGTTTTCCGAGATCCCGGCAGCGTATTTGCGTGGTTTTTTGGATACAGTTGTAGTATGGTCTTTTTGCAGCGTTGCGGTGTTTATGCTCTGCAAGCTGTATCACAGCATTTTATCCCTTGCGAGTATCGCAGAGCTGACGGGTGTGATCAAGGCATATCTCCTGCTGATCCCCGTACACCTCGCGCTGATCTGGCTTTTTGGGATGGAAATGCCCCGCTCTTACTATGTGATCGGTTACCTGATCTCCTTTTGCCTGACAACGGCACTTCGTTTTTCCTACCGCCTGTTCCGCTTTGTCAGGAACAATGAGCTGGGTCTGCTGCGCAAGAAGAATATTACACGGGTCATGATGATCGGTGCAGGCTCGGCAAGTCAGATGCTGATCAAGGAGCTGCAAGGCTCTGATAAGCTGGATACCCGGGTCTGCTGCGTGATCGATGACAATCCCTTCAAATGGGGAAAGCTCCTTGAGGGCATCGAGATCGTCGGCGGGCGCAATGAGATCATCCCTATGGCGAAAAAGTATAAGATCGACCGCATTATCTATGCCATTCCCAGTGCGAGCATGGAGGTGCGCAAAGAGATTCTCAACATCTGCAGCCTGACCGACTGCAAGCTGCAGTCGATCCCCGGCATGTACCAGCTGGTCAATGAGGAGGTCAGCGTCAGCAGATTGCGGGATGTAGAGGTGGCAGATCTGCTTGGCCGTGAGCAGGTGAAGGTGAACAATGAGGAGATCCTTGCGGATATCTCGGGTAAGGTCGTTCTGGTCACCGGCGGAGGCGGCTCCATCGGCAGTGAGCTGTGCCGTCAGATCGCCGGTGCAGAGCCGAAGCAGCTGATCATCTTTGATATTTATGAAAACAATGCCTACGCCATCCAGCAGGAGCTGCTGCACCAATATCCCGCGCTGCAGCTGGTGGTACTGATCGGCTCGGTGCGCAATACGGCGCGGATGGAATCCGTGATGGCGACTTATAAGCCGGATATTGTATTCCATGCCGCGGCACACAAGCATGTGCCGCTGATGGAGGACAGCCCCAACGAGGCGATCAAGAACAATGTGTTCGGTACCTATAAAACGGCGATGGCAGCTGACCGCTGGGGAGTTCGGAAATTTGTTCTGATCTCTACGGACAAGGCGGTCAATCCCACAAACATCATGGGCGCAAGCAAGCGTCTTTGCGAAATGGTGGTTCAGATGATGAACCGCTGCAGCCGCACGACCCGCTTTGTTGCAGTCCGCTTCGGAAATGTTCTGGGCAGCAACGGCAGTGTGATCCCGCTTTTCAAGAAGCAGATCGCTGAGGGCGGCCCGGTCACGGTGACGGACAAGCGGGTCATCCGCTATTTTATGACCATCCCGGAGGCGGTCTCGCTGGTGCTGCAGGCATCGTACTACGCTGCCGGCGGCGAGATCTTCGTTCTGGAAATGGGCGAGCCGGTCAAAATCGATGACATGGCACGCAATCTCATCCGCCTCTCAGGCTTCACCCCTGATGTGGACATTAAAATCGAATATACGGGTCTTCGTCCCGGCGAGAAGCTCTACGAGGAGCTTTTGATGAAGGAAGAGGGCTTGAAGGAGACGGAAAACAAGCTCATCCACATCGGTCGTCCCATCGAAATGGATGACGAGTGGTTTTTGAAAAAACTGGGCGAGCTGGATGCAGCATGCCGCAGCGAGACGGACCATATGAAGCAGCTTGTTTCAGAAATCGTACCGACCTATCGGTACCAAAAATAAATCCAAAGCTTGTAAAACAAAACTCCTGAGTATATCAGAAAGGAAAGTTTTTGAAGATGAATACGAAAGAAAATGCAGTTACGGATATCAGTCTGAAGGAGATTTTCGCGGTTATTCTGCGTGGCGGAAAGCAGATCATTCTTTTTGCGATGATTTTTGCGGTGCTGTTTGGTGCGTTTGGCGCAATGGAATACTATACTTCAGATGAAAGCGTGCAGGCAGAATACCAAATTGCGCTTGAAGAGTACAAAATGGAAAAGGAAAGATTGCAAAGCGCCGTTGAAAGAGCCGAACGCGATGCAGCCAATCAGAAAGACTATAATGAAAACAGTCAACTGATGAAGCTTGACCCCTACAACAAGATCACAACCACAATGGTCTTCGCTATCTCGGGCATTGATCTGGAAGAAATTGCCGATCCGTTCCAAATCACACAGTTGCCGATCAGTGATGTAACCACCCGTATTCAGGCACAGTATCTGGCTCTTTGGAATGGTCTGAATCTGGAGAAACTGCTTGCGGATACCGGCTACAGCGGTGTCGCCGATAAATACTTGCGTGAAGTCATTGCACTGAATCCCTCAGATGGCGGTGTTTTGACTCTCATTGTGGCAGGTAATGATGCAGCGGACTGTGAACAGATCGTCGGGAAACTGTATGATGCATTGCTTGTCAGTAGCGAAACGGTTGCAAAGGCATCTTATGACCATACATTTACCTTGCTCAGCAATGCAATTACCACAAGCTGCATAGATCTGAAGTTGGAACAGGCGCAGCTGGAGAATGCAAACAAGCAGGAAAAGTATAATGTCAGCCTTGAGGAGGCAGAAAAAGCACTGCAAGAATGCAAAGCACCTACTTATGGCAAGAGTGCAAGCGGAATCGTGGTCAATGTAATCGTTGGTGCGGTTATTGGTGTGCTGGTTACGGTCCTTTTCCTGGTGTGCGCACATATCATCAGGGGAAAGGTCTCTGGGGCAAAGCAGCTGACAGCGCGTTATGGTCTGATCCATTTCGGTTCACTTGCGAAAAAAATTGGCTTCTGGGAGAGGCTCGGCTATGCCATGATGGGTGAAAAGCTGTGGAAGGATGAAGCGCAGGCCCAGGCTTACATCCGTGAAAGTTGTCAGAATCATCTGCCGGAGGGCGCAGCGGTTGCTGTGGTATCCTCTTTGGATACGGTGGACGAGGCGATCAAGGCGCGTATGGTGGAGCTTCTCAGCGCAAGGGGTCATAAGGTGAGCTTTGTGACGGATGTTGCCCACAATCCGGATGCTTTGGCAGCAATTGCACAGAGCAGCGGCGTTGTTTTGGCAGAGCGCGTTTTTGTGTCTGCGAATGCAGAGGTGAAAGACCTGCTGAAGACAGTCCATGAATTTAACAAGCCTGTCTACGGCTTCCTGCTGGTGTAATATCGGCTGCGAGGATAGGAGAATGATCATGTTTGATGTTCCTGTTGTGCTGTTTTTTATGAAACGCACCGAAAATACCCTGAAGGTTCTTTCCGGCATTGCCAAGGTCAAGCCGAAAAAACTCTATTTGATCTCCGACGGCGGTCGAACCCCCGAAGAGCATGAACAAGTGGAAAAGTGCCGCGCTGCCATTGATGCTGCCATCGACTGGGAGTGCGAGGTCGTCCGGGATTACGCGCAGGAAAATGTGGGTATTCTGGATCGCATCGGCTTTGGCGCAAAGCGCGTGCTGGAGCAGGAAAAGAGTGCGATTTTTCTGGAGGATGACAACTATCCCGAGGAGACCTTCTTCTACTACTGCAAGGAAATGCTCGAAAAATACGCAGACAACCCCGATATTCTGTGGGTCTGCGGCACGAATTACATGGAGCAGTACGACAGCCCCTACAGCTACGTCTTCACAAAGCACACCCTGCCCTGCGGCTGGGCATCCTGGGGGCATAAATATCCGAAGGTGTATGACGGTTATCTGAAGGGTCTTGACGATCCCGTTATTCGAAAAAAATATCGCGGCTTCTACGAAAACAAAGCCCTCGAGCGTCAGAAGGTCTACCTCATCAATTCCACCAAGAAGAGCCTCGACGGCGGAAACCACAAGACCTCGTGGGATCACCAGATGACCTTTACGCTGATGGCAAACAGAATGTACGGCATTGCACCGAAGGTCAATCTCATCAAAAACATCGGTGTGGATGCGGAGACGACCCACGGCGGCAGCTTTTTCCGAAAATGTCCGACTGGCGGTCAAAGCGGATCGCGAACAGATGCAGAAATGTGAGCTTGCGTATTTGCAGGAGCATTATACGGTGCAGGGGGCATATCGGACGATTATGCAAAGATACAGTTGAATGTACCGGATCATGGCATGCATTCAAGGATCGTGTGATAGGATGAATGGATATGGAACAATATAAAAACGAGCGGTTGCTGATTATCAGCAATAATGTGCTAAGCACAACGCGCAACAATGGCAAAACGATTTATTCCTATATTGATGCACTGCCGCGTGAACAGGTGGCGCAGCTGTATTTTCATGCAGAAAGACCGACGATTGAGGGCTATTCCTATTATCAGATCACGGATAAGGACATTATTCGCGGCATGCTTTCGCCGGAAAAGCGCGGTCGCAGCGTAGAAGCATCGAAAGTGATGCCGATTGCCGGAGGCGTGTCCAACTCGAAGCGCCGTAGCAGCTTTTTCAGGCTTGCAAGAGAAATTCTCTGGTATCGGAAATGGAAGTCAAAGCGGCTGTTGGCATGGCTGGATGATTTTTCGCCCAGTGCGGTGTTCTTTGTTGCAGGGGATTCCGAATTTGCTTACGACATATACCGGTTTGTTATCAACAGATACCATCCCAAAGCGTCGATGTATATCACTGATGACTATATCATGCCGCGTTCGAAAGAAACATTCCTGCAAAAGCAACGACGCAAGCGAATCAAAGCGAAGATTATGAACGCGCTGACCGTTACGCAAAATTTTCTGACGGTTTCTCCGATTATGCAGACGGAGTATCTGAAAGTATTTGGAAGAGAAAGCCGCACGATCGTAAATCTGTCCGAATCACTCAGAATGGAGCAGGTCCAGTCACAGACAGAAAAGCTGGTTTTGCTTTATACCGGTAGCCTTTATTACGGAAGAGATGCGGTGCTGGGAAAAATTGCAACAGCAATTGCAGAATTCAATAAGAAATCCACGATGCAGAAAGCGGTTTTGAAGGTGTATACGAACTCGGAACCGGATCAACAGAGCAAGGAGCGCTTTGTTGTGGAGGGGGCGAGTGAATATGCAGGCTCGCTGACGAAAGAGGAACTGAAGCTGGCTTTAAATCAAGCGGATGTGCTTGTGTTTGTTGAGTCGTTCGATAAAGAACAAATTGAAAAAACCCGCTATTCCTTATCCACAAAAGTTCCGGAATATCTTTCGGTAGGAAAGCCGATTCTGACAGTTGGTCCGAGGCATATCGGCTCGGTGGAGCACCTGCTGGATGTTTCGTGCTGCGTGAATGATCTGAACGATCTGAAGGAGCGGCTGTTCGTATTATTGGGTGATGCTTTTGTGCGTCAGGCGTTGGCGCAGGCGGCACTGGAAAAGTACGACCGCTGCCACGATAAGGAAACGCTTCAAAACGAGTTTATGCATAGTTTATTTGGTGAGGTATAAGAATGTCGATGAATGCCACCTTGGTTGAACAGGAAAAGATATATTCGCTAACATCAGGTTTGGCTCTGTTTTGCATTGTTGATATGCTTATGTTGCCTTACATCCGGGTGTTGTCTTGCTCAGCAGCGATGTTGCTGGTGGTGTTTTGGTATTTTGTAAATGTACGGGAGGTTGCACTTAAGAGGGAGATCTATGTTGCAATCATAATGATCATTCTCTCGGTGGTTATCGGTTTTGTGCAAACGAAAGCGGTATCGGGTCTTTCCGTAGCATTTATCATAATCTTTGCATTTTTAGTGTTCTCATTTTTGAGAAATCGTTTGATCACAGAACAATTTAAAAAAGCGGTGTCCGTGATCCTGTTTGTGTATATTACATTTGTTTTTGTACTTGCGCTTTTGTACATTGCAAAGCCTTCTGCATTTTTTTCTGTCAGATCATTTTGGACCATGAGTGGTACAGAGATCACATTTACAGAAATGGTCATCAACCGCTATACCTTCCTATACAGCGACCCAAACAATGCGGGCTGCTGCTTTGTTGCAATACTGGCATATGTCTTGTTCTGTGAGAAGCACAAGACCGCCACCTACCTGTACTATATTTGTGCACTGGTGGTTAGCGTTGTGGTTACATTCAGTGTGCAAGCGGTTTTGGCTTTGGTAATTGTTGTTTTTGCAGCAGTTTTCACCAAAAGCGGCGCAACACGCCAGATCAGGAAGATTTTTATTGGCATGTTCGCTGTTGCTGTGGTGGTGTTTTTGCTCAACTTTGACAGGATCATGAACAGCAGTGTGGTGAAATCATTGCTGTTCAGAGTGGGAAACAGCAACCTCAGTACAGGTGGCGGCAGAATGTCCTTCTGGAAAGCAACGATAGAGAATGCACTCAGCTGGTACAATATCTTTGTCGGCAAGGGCGCAGTGATGGATACAGCGGGAAAGACTTATTTGCCGCATAGCGGTCATTTGTATACGACCATCTCATTCGGTCTGCTGACAAATATTGTGTTTTGCAAGACTTTCTTTCTTCTGCCCCGGGGAAGCAAGTTGAAATATTATATTATTCTGTTGCCGCTGTTCCTTATTTTTACAATCAACACAGGCGTAGCGGATTACAGATTTGTCTGCACCCTGGTTTTGCTGTCTGCCTGTGTGAATGCGACTGTTGAAGCGGAACACGACCAAAGAAATGAGATCGCCAGTGAAGGTGCAGAGGATCAAGCTGTGCCCGGGTGAAAAATGTGTGATATCAGGTTGCGAAACGGCGTGATTGGTTTGCCACCAACCGGGAATCGAGGAATCTATGCAACGTTCTTTAAAGGATGTCATTAAAAATCTGTTCTTCAGCTTTTTTTCCTACGCGATGCCACTGGCTGTGCTGCAGTTTGTGATTCAGCCTATCATTGCGAAGAAGCTTGGAGCAGAACTGAACGGTCAGTATTTGACTTTAATGTCGGCAAATTACTTTTTGATCGGCATCACTGCGGCTGTTTTGAATACTGTGCGTATGCTGCAGCACGAAAAGTACCGGCAGGGGAATTATGTTGGTGATTTTAACATCTTCTTTTCTGCTTATGTCATTGTTATTTTGATCGTAATGCCGGTGCTGATGATATGCTATACCGGTTGTTTTGATCTTCTGGATATACTGCTGTATGCGGTTATTGGTTTGCTTTACCTGTATCACGACTATATTTTTGCCCAGTATTGGTTGGAATTGAACTATAATAAAATACTGATTAACAACGCAATTATTGTAGTTGGTTATTTTGTGGGTTTGCCGTTGTTCCTTTGGACAGGAAAATGGCAGTTGATCATTATCACAGCATATACCTTCAGCAGTGTTTATGACTATTTCAATACCACATTTTTGCGCGAACCGATCCGCCGGACGCCGTTGTTGAAGGAAACTGGGAAAAAAGTGCTTTATTATACAGGCGCGCAGGTTTTGAGCTCTTTTATCACATATTGCGATAAATTGCTGCTGTATCCGTTGCTTGGCGGTGTTTTGGTATCGGTTTATAATACGGCATCTATGGTTGGCAAATTGCTGTTGTTACTGTCTTCTCCGCTAAAAAGTGTGATGTTGGGGTACCTTGTGAAAATGGAAACCCTTCAATTTAAACTCAGGAGGAAGTGGCTGGTGCTTATGATAGCCGGTCTGGGAGTGGTATATTTTGCCTGCCTGATCGTTGGCTTCCCACTTACAAGTCTGTTGTACCCGGATTGGGCGTCAGAATCTCAAAAATATTTGGTCGTTACGGTTTTGGCGAGCCTTTTGGCATTGCTGGCGGACCTGCTGAACACAGTGGCAATTCGCTTTTTGGAAGCATCCTTCCAAATTAAACTGCAGGCAATCAATCTGGGTGTTTATCTTGCACTTTGCTTAAGTCTGCTGTATTTCTTCTCGTTGTGGGGATTTTGCATTGGTGTTGCGGCATCGGCCCTCGTCAGAGTTGCGATATTGGCAGTGATTATTATAAAATACTATAAAAAACAGAATTTTTCTGAGAAAGCGTAAATACAGGAGGAAGATAATATGGGCCTTTTTACAGGAAAAACACTTCTCATTACCGGTGGTACCGGTTCGTTTGGCAATGCGGTTTTGAACCGCTTCCTGCGTACAGATATCGGCGAAATTCGCATTTTCTCCCGCGATGAGAAGAAGCAGGACGATATGCGTCACGAATTTCAGGCAAAGATGCCTGATGTGGCGGAAAAGATCAGCTTCTACATCGGCGACGTGCGCGATCTGGCGAGCGTCAAAAATGCCATGCACGGCGTTGACTTCATCTTCCATGCGGCAGCACTGAAGCAGGTTCCCTCCTGCGAGTTCTTCCCCATTGAGGCGGTGAAGACCAATGTCCTCGGCACCGAAAACGTCCTGACGGCTGCCATCGAAGCGGGCGTCAAGAATGTGGTCTGCCTTTCTACCGACAAGGCAGCCTACCCCGTCAACGCAATGGGCACCTCCAAGGCGATGATGGAAAAGGTCATCGTGGCAAAGTCCCGCACCACGACCACCACCAAGATCTGCTGCACCCGTTACGGTAACGTGATGTGTTCCCGCGGCTCTGTCATTCCTCTGTGGATCGACCAGATCCGTGCCGGCAACCCCATCACCCTGACCGAACCCACCATGACCCGCTTCATCATGTCCCTTGACGAGGCGGTGGATCTGGTGCTGTTTGCCTTTGAGCATGGCGAAGCAGGCGATATTCTGGTACAGAAAGCACCTGCCTGCACCATTCAGACTCAGGCAGAGGCTGTTTGTGAGCTGTTTGGCGGTGACAAGAGTGCCATCAAGGTCATCGGCATCCGCCATGGCGAGAAGATGTACGAGACGCTGCTCACCAATGAGGAATGCGCCCATGCTATCGATATGGGCAACTTCTACCGCGTCCCCTGCGACAAGAGAGGTCTGAACTACGACAAGTATTTCAATCAGGGCGACATGACCCGCAGCACCCTGACCGAGTTCAACTCCAATAACACCCAACACCTGAACGTGGAGCAGACCAAGGCAAAGATCGCCAGCCTGCAGTACATTCAGGATGAGCTTGCCAAGGGTGTCAAATGATGATGAACATTCTGGTAACCGGCGCGAAGGGCTTCGTCGGTAAAAACCTCTGTGCGAGCCTGAAAAGCATCCGCGACGGCAAGGACAGAACCCGTCCCGGTCTTGCCATCGGTGAGATCTTTGAGTACGATCTGGACACCGAGCCTGCTCTTTTGGATGGCTACTGCGCGAAGGCGGATTTCGTCTTCAATCTTGCCGGTGTCAACCGCCCCCAAAACCCGGAGGAGTTCATGCAGGGCAACTTCGGCTTTGCAAGCACCCTTCTGGATACCCTGAAAAAGCACAATAACACCGCACCCGTGATGATCTCGTCGTCCATTCAGGCGACCTGCATCGGTCGTTACGACAGCGATTACGGCAGAAGCAAGCGGGCAGGTGAGGAGCTGATCTTTGCCTACGGCGCGGAAACCGGCGCGAAGGTGCTGGTGTACCGCTTCCCGAATCTTTTCGGCAAGTGGTGCCGCCCCAATTATAATTCCGCTGTGGCGACCTTCTGCAACAACATTGCAAATGACCTGCCCATCACCGTCAACGATCCTTCTGTGCAGCTGGAGCTGCTGTATATCGATGATCTGGTCACGGAGATGTTGGATGCGCTGGAAGGAAAGGAACATCACTGCACCTTTGACGGCATCGAAACTGTCCTCTGCGAGGCGGGAAGATACTGCGCCGCCCCCGTGACCCATAAGGTGACGCTGGGCGAGATTGTCGCGCTGCTGGAAGGCTTCAAGGCGCAGCCGGCGACGCTCCTGATGCCGGAAATCCCCACAAATTCCTTCGCAAAGAAGCTCTACAGCACCTATCTTTCCTATCTTCCCAAGGAGAAGGTCGCCTTCCCCCTGAAGATGAATGAGGATGCCCGCGGCAGCTTCACGGAGCTGCTTAAAACCGCAAATTGCGGTCAGTTCAGCGTCAATATTTCCAAGCCCGGCATTACAAAGGGTCAGCACTGGCATCACACCAAGTGGGAGTTCTTCATCGTTGTTTCCGGCAAGGGACTGATCCAACAGCGCAGGATCGGTTCTGATGAGGTGCTGAATTTTGAGGTCAGCGGCGACAGGATCGAGGCTGTCCATATGCTGCCCGGCTACACCCATAACATCATCAATCTGTCCGAAACGGAAAACCTTGTGACGGTGATGTGGGCAAACGAAGCCTTTGACCCCAATCATCCCGACACCTTCTTTGAGACTGTGGAATGAAAAATTATCGTTTGCGCAAATACATTTTTCTGACATTGATCATTTTGACGGTTGCCTTTATCTTTAGTCAGTCCCTTCACGGAAGGGCATCGTCAGATGCACAAAGCGGACGTGTGCTTTCAGCGGTGCTGTGGGTACTGCAGGGATTGGGCTTTTCGCCTGACCCGGGCGTGTTGCACCATTTTGTCCGCAAAGCGGCACATTTTACGGAATTTGCGGCACTGGGCATCTTTTCCGGCGGTTTTGCCTACAATCTGGGCAAGCTGCAAAACAGGCGCTGCCTTGTGCTGCCGCTGACATTGCCACTGGCGGTGGCAATATGTGATGAGCTGCTCCAAAACTTCACGGGACGATCCTGCGAGGTGGCGGATATGGCGTTGGACTATGCCGGCGCACTGTTTGGACTTGGAATTGTTGTGATTTGCGTTTTTATCCAAAACAAGAGAGCAAGGAGAAAAGAGCATGAAAACTGATTATTCTGCCGTTTCTTTTCAAAACAACGGAAAACTGAAGCTGCTGATCGTGGTCGGCACCCGCCCGGAGATCATTCGTCTGGCGGCTGTGATCAACAAATGCCGCCGGTATTTCGACTGCATTTTGGCGCATACAGGTCAGAACTATGACTACAACCTCAACGGCATTTTCTTCCGGGATCTGAAGCTTGCAGATCCTGAAGTGTACATGGATGCGGTGGGTGACGATCTGGGTGCTACCATCGGCAACATCATCAATGCTTCTTACAAGCTGATGAACGCGATCAAGCCGGATGCGCTGCTGATTCTGGGTGATACCAACTCCTGCCTTTCCGCCATCGCAGCAAAGCGGCTGCACATTCCGATCTTTCACATGGAAGCCGGCAACCGCTGCAAGGATGAGTGTTTGCCTGAGGAGACCAACCGCCGTATCGTCGACATTATCGCCGATGTCAACCTCGCATACTCCGAGCATGCCCGCAAGTATCTGCACGAGTGCGGACTTCCCAAGGAGCGGGTCTATGTGACCGGCTCTCCCATGGCAGAGGTGCTGCGGGAGAACCTTGCCGAAATCGAGGCGAGTGATGTCCATGCCCGTCTGGGACTGGAGAAGGGAAGATATATTCTGCTCTCTGCCCATCGTGAGGAGAATATCGACACGGAGAAGAATTTCCTCTCTCTGTTCACCGCCATCAACCGTTTGGCGGAGCTTTATGATATGCCGATCCTCTATTCCTGTCATCCCCGTTCCAGAAAGCGTCTGGAGGCGACCGGCTTTAAGCTGGATCCGCGGGTGCGTATGAATGAGCCTTTGGGCTTCCATGACTACAACTGCCTGCAGATGAACGCCTTCTGCTGCGTTTCCGATTCCGGCACACTGCCGGAGGAGTCCAGCTTCTTCACCTCTGTGGGTCATTCCTTCCCGGCGGTCTGCATCCGTACTTCCACGGAGCGTCCCGAGGCACTGGACAAGGGCTGCTTTGTGCTGGCGGGCATCGACGAAAAGAATCTGCTGCAGGCTGTGCAGACAGCTGTGCAGATGAATCTGGACGGCAATGTGGGCATCCCCGTGCCGGATTACGTTGAAGAAAACGTGTCCACTAAGGTAGTCAAGCTCATCCAGTCCTACACCGGCGTGGTGGACAAGATGGTCTGGAGAAAATCATAAAAAGCAATAAAACGACCTCCGCGAGTGATCATACTCGCGGAGGTTTTTGATTTCCGTTATTTTTTCTTTTGGAAAAGGAAGATCAACGCCACACCGATGACCAATGCTGCCACAAGGGCGGCGAGGAAGATGTTTTCGTTGGGAACAAAGGAGGTCGTGCCGTCGGAATTGAGGATCTGCTCTGCGTTTTTCAGCACCGCTGCGCCGATGGCAGGGCCGATGATGCCGGGGATCAGAACCTGCGCGATGATCCGCTGCCCTTGGAACATACCGGCTTTGTTTTCCGGCGTGTGGTCACGGAGCATGGCACCGAATACTGCCGTGGCAGAGAGATAACCGCATAGCATGATGACCGTGCCAATAAAGACGGGGACAGTCGCCTTGAAGAAATACAGAACGATGTAGCCTGCCAACAGCAGTGCCAGAGAGGGGAGAACCGCCACCTTGAAGCCCTTGCGGTCGTAGACCTTGCCATAGAAGAAGGTGAACGCCGCCGCCAGCACGATCGCCGGTGCGAAGATCAGCACATAGTTATCCATGCCGAGAGAAACGGTGTAATAAAGGATCAGGTACGGCATGAAGATCTGGATGGAAATGCCGAAAATGGCATAGGCAAGCAGCGTCAGGTAGAGAGCCTTGTTTTCCCCGATCACCCGGGGGCGGAAGCCGTAGAGAAGATTTCGGAAATATTGGGCATTTTCCCGGGTATCCACCTGCGGCTCTTCGATGAGGAAGAAGCCTAAAAGACCGATGAGGAACACCACCGTGCCGATCACGCCGAAGATCACGTTCCAGTAGTTGGGATCGCCGGCATCGAGGAACATCGCACCGCCAAAGACGACTAAAATCGCGATCATAGGCATCATGGCATTGATGCCCTCGGCGGCACCCCGGTTGGTTTTGTCTGTGGAGTCTGTGAGCCATGCGTTGAAGGCGGCGTCGTTGGCGGAAGAGCCGAAGAAGGTCATGATGCAGTCGATCAGGATGGTGGCGGTGACACCGATGCTGACGGCGGCTGCGCCGGCAGCTGCCGCAGGAGCAACCACGTTCACAAGAGCGAAACTCCAGATGGACACACCCCAGCAGAGATAGCCGCCGCACATGAAGATCTTGCGCTTGCCCAGCTTGTCCGACAGCGCGCCGATGAGCAGGGTCGTGACCGTGGCGGCGATGGCACTGGCACTGACCATGGCACTGATGCTCTCGGCAGAGGCAGCGAAGCGTTCGTAGATAAAGACGTTCAGGTACATGTTCTCCATGACCCACGCGATCTGTCCGACCAAGCTGAAAATGATCAGACAGAGCCAGAATTTCGGGGATTTTTTAGTTGCGCCCATAGAAATTACCGTCCTTTTCAAAATAGATTATAATTTTGCCAATATCCACTTTTTCTCTCAACTCGCTTGACAGAAAAGTTTCAAGGGGATAAGATGTAGTCAAAGCTGCTTACCAGTATTGTAAACGCTCTTTTATCAATTCGCAAGAAGTTTTCGATAAAAAGGAGAACGAATCATGAATAAGAAACTGACAGCCATCATCATTGGCGCCGGCAGTCGCGGTCGGTCGATCAGCAGACATATGAAAGATCTGCCGGAGCAGTACGAGGTTGTTGCGGTGGCAGAGCCTATTGACAACAGAAGAAATGCGCTCAAGGAAAAGTTCAACATCCCGGATGAGCGCTGCTTTACCGATTGGAAGCCCCTTCTGGCGCTGGGCAAGATCGCGGATGTTGCAGTGATTGCGACGATGGACAAGGATCACTTCGAGCCTGCCATGGCGGCGATCTCCCAGCATTACGATATTCTGCTGGAAAAGCCGGTTTCTCCCGATCCCATCGAATGCGAAAAAATAGCGTGCGCTGCAGAAAAAGAGGGCGTAAAGATCCTGATCTGCCATGTTCTGCGCTATACGCCGTTCTATGGGACAGTCAAGAAGCTGATTACAGATGGGGTCATCGGTGATGTGATCTCCGTCAATCATGAGGAAAACGTTGGTAACGAGCATCAGAGCCACAGCTTCGTCCGGGGCAACTGGGGCAATGAGGGCAGAGCATCCTTTATGCTCCTGCAGAAATCCTGTCACGACATTGACATTTTGCAGTGGCTGGTGGGTAAGAAGTGCAAAAAAGTGCAGTCCTTTGGATCACTGCGCTATTTCAGACGCGAAAATGCACCCGAGGGTGCTCCTGAGCGCTGCATCGACGGATGCCCCCACGGGGAAAGCTGCCCCTACAACACGGAAAAGCTGTATATCCAAAGAGGTCACGGCTGGTTCCGGGATGCGGCTGCGAAAAAAGTCGCACCGACGGACGAGGAAGTTATGGAAGCACTTCGCACCACCCAGTATGGCAAGTGCGTCTTCAAGTGCGATAATGACGTTGTAGACCATCAGACCGTCAACATGCTCTTTGAAGATGATGTGACCGTCAACTTCACCATGTGCGCCTTCAACAAGGGCGGACGCTATACGCACATCATGGGCACCAAGGGCGAGCTGTGGGCAGCGCTGAATGATGAGGAAAAGCCGATCCGTGTCTACAATTTCGAGACCCGTGAGGAAACGGAATATCCCTATACCGGCAAAGAAGGCTTGGTGGACGGTCACGCCGGCGGCGATATGGGCATGGTTGTGGCACTTTACGAACTTCTGAACGGTACTTACAAGGGAAATGCGTTGTCCGATATTCGTACCTCTGTCAACAACCACCACATCGTTTTTGCGGCAGAACAGGCACGCAAAACGGGCGCGATTATAGACATGGACGCATATATTGCGTCGCTGGAACATCTCTGATAAAAAGAACGATCCTCCGGTTGCAAAACCGGGGGATCGTTGCGTTAAGCTCCTGTGGCTGCCGACAAAAAGTTTGCAAAAAATACAATAATATCGATAAAAAAGTATTGAAATACACGTTGTCTTGTGCTATAATGTAGCCATAAACTCGGGAGTAGGGGCAAAAAACCTACTAACTCCGAATTTTCAACAATATGAGGAGGAATTACACATGGCAAATCGTTTCGTTTCCAACGCAATTTCTTATCACGGCAAGGGTGCTATTCAGGAGATCCCCGGTCTGGTAGCTGCAAAGGGCTTCAAGAAGGCATTTATCGCAACTGACCCCGACCTCGTCAAGTTCGGCGTGACCAAGAAGGTCACCGATATTCTCGATGCCAACGGCATGGCTTACGAGGTTTACTCTGACATCAAGCCCAACCCCACCATCGAAAATGTCCAGTCCGGCGTTGCCGCTTATAAGGCATCCGGCGCTGATTACATGATCACCGTGGGCGGCGGCTCCTCCATGGACACCGGCAAGGCCATCGGTATCATCATCAACAACCCCGAGTTCGCGGATGTCCGCAGCCTTGAGGGTGTTGCACCCACCAGAAACCGCACTGTCTACACCATCGCTGTCCCCACCACCGCCGGTACTGCTGCAGAAGCAACCATCAACTACGTCATCACCGACGTGGAGCGTAAGCGCAAGTTCGTCTGCGTGGACGTCAACGACATCCCCGACATCGCCATCGTCGATCCCGATATGATGGCATCCATGCCCAAGGGTCTGACCGCTTCTACCGGCATGGACGCACTGACTCACGCCATCGAAGGCTACACCACCAAGGCTGCATGGGCACTGCCCGACTGCCTGAATCTGGAAGCCATCCGTCTGATCGGCAAGAGCCTGCGCGGCGCAGTCGCCAACGATCCCGATGGTCGTGAGGGCATGGCTCTGGGTCAGTTTGTCACCGGAATGGCATTCAGTAATGTGGGTCTGGGCATTGCCCACTCCATCGCACATACCCTCGGTGCTGTCTACGACACCCCCCACGGTGTCGCCTGCGCTATGATGCTTCCCATCGTCATGGAGTTCAATGCTGACGTTACCGGCGAGAAGTACAAGGCGATCGCCGAAGCCATGGGCGTTGACACCACCGGCATGGATCAGGCTGCTTACCGCAAGGCTGCTGTGGACGCTGTCCGTCAGCTGAGCGTGGATGTGGGTATTCCCACCAAGCTGCCCGCCATCAAGGAAGAGGATCTGGAGTTCCTTGCACAGTCTGCCTACGCAGATGCCTGCGCACCCGGCAACCCCAAGGAAGCTTCCGTCGAGGACATGAAGGCACTGATCCGCCAGCTCATGTAAGCTCCAAAATCAAACAGACGCGCTGTCGAAGCTTCGGCAGCGCGTTTTTTAACAAATTGTACAAATATTGTGAAAACATCCGCTGAAAACGGTTGAATTCTGCCGATAGTTGTTATATAATGAAATAGAATATATCCAAAATTACGGAAAGAGGATACTTATGGAAAACAAAATGCAAGTCAAAGACGGCAAGATCAATTTTCGCTGCAAGATGTGCGCGTGCAAGCACTCCTGCTGCGGTCCCTTTGCGGGCATCAGCAATGAGCTGACCAGCATCGACAGCCGCCCCTTTGATGAGATCGTTTTGACCCCCGAGGACTACAAGGAAATGTGTGAAGCCGGACTGCAGGCGTTCATCGAGCAGGGTGTTTCCCCGGTCAACGGCAAGCAGTATTTCAAAATGGCACTTGCCGAGGATGGCACCTGCAAGGCGTTCAAGGACGGCAAATGCAGCATCTATCAGCATAGCCCCACCCTGTGCAAGGCGTTCCCGTTCTATTTCGATCTGTTTGCAGGTTTGTGCGCCATCGACTGTGAAGGCTTCTCCGACGATGCATGGGTAGACATGGAAGCCGTGAAGCCCATGATCGAATACGCAAAGAAAATGTACAAGTTCTGGATCGATTTCTACGAAGATTGATATTACCCACAAGGAGGCGATCACTTGCCGAATTTTTACACTGCGGAAGCGGTTAAGGAAAAGCCGTTTCTATTCATCAGCTACAGTCATGAAGATAAGACATTGACCGCCGAAATGGCAAGATTTTTGCTGGACAGCGGTGTGCGGCTGTGGTACGACACGGGACTCGCCGCCGGTGATCCGTGGGCAGATGTGGTCAAGGATCTGATCGAGGACGCCAACTGCCGCGGCATCATTTTTGTGTGCAGCCCGGCATCCTACGTCAGCCAGAATGTCCATGAGGAGCGCGCACTGGCGCTGAAGGTTCAGCAGGAGCGGGGCGCGGACAAGTACCCCTTTTTCATTGTCAACGTCTGTGAAAGCAGTGCATCCGGGTCTTACATGAGCCTGCTGCAGAAGACCTTTGAGATGGATTTCGGAGGTCAGATCAATAAGCTTTTCCCCATCAAGCACCTCTACACCCTGATGAAGATCATCGGCCCTGACCCGCTGTGTATCATGACGGCAGGGGAGCGGTGGCATACAGAGCTTTTTGAGGAAGGCATCCGGCGCAAGGCACTGGAAACTGTGGACAGAGGTGCTGCCGCCGAGGAGAAGATCCAGAAGAACTCCGCCTTCAGCGGTGCGATCCTGACCTTTGGCAGCTATAACGGCACGCCGCTGAAATGGCAGCTTGTTTACCGGGAGGGCGAAAACGGCGTATTCCTCTTGCAATCGCTGCTGCCTGCCGCCTACGGTGAGGGCTTGGAGCAATGGTTGAAGCAGGAATTTCGCAGCACTGCCTTCGCCCCGGAAGAAGCAAAGCTGATCCGTCAGCTGCGGCTGCTGCTGCAGAAGGAGACCCAGAAGCTTACGGCGGATCAGCTGAAAGCGGATGCCGCATGGTGGCTGGGCGACTGCACCGGCTCCCGTCAGGCGGAGGTCAAGGCGGAAGGCGTCGTCAGCGCGCTGCGGCAGGTCAATCACCGCTTCCAGCGCGGCGTTCGTCCCGTGATGATCCTCAATTTGGAAGTTGCAGAACAGTTAATGAATAAAAGCTAAGGAGAGATGGATATGAACATTGATTTTAACAGCATCAGCATCGAACCGATCGTAGGCGCATCCGCGGCTACATCCCAAGAAGATGTCTTTTCCTTTGACAGATATGAGGACAGAAAAAGCGTTGCTGCCAAAATTCTGGCGGAGCTGAACAACCGCTTTGTTACCATCAAGCGCGACGGCAAGCCCAAAAGCGGTTTCTGTATGGAGGACGGCTCCCGTCAGATCGGTCTGCTGTCCCAGTGCCACTCCCTGCAGTCCATGGTTTCTCTGGCGCAGGATTTCGGTCTGGACTTCACCCAGCCGGATATCGTCCCCAAGCAGAAGGGTACCATCCGTGAGCTGATGGATATCATCATCGAGGACGTTCTGGAGACGGTCTGTATCGTCGATCCCGAGGATGAGGACAAGGGTGAGCATCGGTTCGACAATGCCAAGGGCTACGTTTTCGATACCTCTCCTTACAATTCCTCCTGCTTTTCGGAAAAATATTCTGACGTCAACTCCATCACTTGGGTCATTACCTCCTTCCTTTTGATCCTGCGTCACCACGCTGCGATCCATGAGGTCTGTAAGTGGGAGAAGGCACTGGTCAATGTTATCCGTTACGGACTTCAGTATCTGATCGACGCCTTTATCGAGGGCGAAGAGGGCAAAAAGTACGAATATCTGGAGCAGGGCTGGAACTTCACCAAAAATTGCATCGAGCCTTCTCTGTACTTCTCCTACACCGTCTGCGAATGCTATCTGGATGTGTTTGAAACCTTCAAGCCCTTCCTGGAGTATCTGCATGCGGTGCGCAACCATGAGCAGTATTTCACCCCCATCAATGCCGATCAGGCTGCGAAGTTTGAGGCGGAGAAGCAGGATTACGAAAAGCAGCGCAACCGCCATGTGGACGAGAGCAAGCGCGAAGCCCGCTACGATGAGTACAACGAGCTGGCACGTATTTACCGCCTGATCAACGGCATCGATGACCGGGACGATCTGACCATCGACGGCACGCTCTACGGTCAGCTGGAAGAAAAATGCAAGCGCGTCGCAAAGCGCGTTTGGGATCTGACCAAAAAGGAACTGGCGGAAAAGTTCTACTACAACGACCTGCAGAACACCGTCACCGAGCAGGAGATCCGCATGAGTACCACCAGTGACGTGCTGTTCAACACCGTTTACATTGTTAACATCATGCTCTGCTCCGGTCTGGATGAGACCATCGAGCTGGAACGCAACAGATACCTCCATCTGGGTGAGGCTCTGAACGCAGAAAAGAGCCAGCAGGACTATGACAACCTGCTGGAAAGCTGCATGCTGACTGTCCAGAAGGCATTCCGTACTTACGACAGTCTGAAAAATGCAGGCAAGGAGTACATTGTTGACCAGTTCCTCGTTGGCTTTAACGAGAATTTTGACGGTCACGAGGTGGCGATCAGCGAGCTTAGAAAGCTGCGTATGCGTACCTTCTCCCTGCTGCCTCTGCTGATCCACACCAACAACAAGGTTTGTGAATATCTGGTCAAGTATCCCCACTACAACATGGGCAAGTACCACCAGCTGATCCTTGACAACCGTCTGGTGGACAAGGACGGTGAGAAGCGCTGGATCTGGGAGCGGGACGGCTTCTTCAGCGGAAGTAACTATTACTTCGTGCTGGCTCTGAAGGGCTTCTATGAGTACTATGAAAAGTACGAGCAGCGCCATATCGAGATCGGCAAGGATAATGCCGCCCGTGAGCAGCGCATCCGTGACAGACATGAGCAGAAGCTCAGAAGCCCCGAGGGTGCCATCGGCAAGCTGCAGAACGCCAACAAGGAGCAGAGAGAAGAGCTTCTGCAAAAGGATGAGCGGATCGCCCAGCTGGAAGCAGAACTGAGAAATGTGCAGCGTCCCATCGAAGACGCGGTGCGCGGTGTCGTTGCCGATGTGATGCAGGAGCAGTTTGCACCCATGTTTGCCGAGATGATGGCGCAGGCGGTCAAGGTGCTGACACTGAACGTGGCGGACGAGACCGCAGACGATGCAGAAGGTACCTACGGAAAGATCAACAGCTCCCTGCATGAGCTGCTCGTGGCACTGATGATCAGCCGCTTTGCACAGCGCACCAAGGGCATCGTCAAGACACCTGCCCAATACGAAGAGCTGAAAAAGCAGGTGGATGCCGACTTTATCAGTACGATTGTTGCATACGTCACCAACCTCAGCGATGCCAGCGATGGCAAGAGCGAGCTGCTCAAGCTGCTGCGCGTATAAAATCCACATCTACAACAGGAGGATATTATGGCTACAAAAGTTATTTCTTTCTTTTCCTACAAAGGCGGTGCGGGTCGTACGACCCTGCTCTACAACTGCCTTCCCTTGCTGCTGAATGAGCATATCAAGCCCACAAAGGAAGCTCCCGTTGTCCTTGTGGACATGGATATTGACAGCTGCGGTCTTTCTTATCTGCTGGGCGTTCAGGCGGATCAGATCCACGAGGATGCCTGCGTGCAGTATGTCCTTTCCAATGGCGTCGATCCCAACAAGTCCCGGGTTGAGGATTACCCCATCATGAAGAAGCTGATCCCGGTGGGCAACCCGCTGGGCTATGCCGACAATGAGGCAGTTTTGTTCCTGCCTGCCAAGGATAACCGTAACGTCAAGGCGGAAAACCGCTCCAATTATGACGACGATAACTTCGAAAAGCACATGGAAAGCTTTGTTGATGCCTGCAAAAAGTGTAATCTGCCGGCAGTGATCATGGACTCTGCCGTGGGTAATCAGGTCACAGCGCTGGTGGCAAACCATCTTTCCAAGCTGATCGTCTGCTGTATGCGTCCGACCATCCAGTTTGTTGAGGGTACTGCCCGTTATCTGCAGACCCAGGACAGCGATAATGCAACTGTTACCGGCTACAGAAACTGCATTCTGGTTCCCAACGTGGTCCCGCAGGGTGAGGTCGTGATCGACAACCTGAAGTACCCCAGCTATGCCATCAAGCGCTTCTATCAGATCTTCAGCGATTTCATCGAAGACCGCGACGAGATGGAGGACTGGCAGTACAATACAGAGATGCTGGACGGCGATACCTTCGGTATCCCCGCTGTCCCCAGCTTTATGTGGCGTGAAGGTCAGCTGTATACCCAAAAAGTCCTTGATGACAATGAAAAGCTCGCACTGGAGTGCTACCGCAAGCTGGCAGGCATCATCGCAAAACTCTGATTGTCCCAAGGAGGCGCAATTATGACAATGGATGTTCCCAATTTCAAAGAGGAACTGAAGCTAAAGCGGAAAGCGTTAGTGAGAGTCTTCAATCGTGAGATCACCGACCCCAACATCCGAAAGTTCATTTTCAATAAGGATGTGGAAAATGAAGGCGATCTGCTGGAGTGCCTCGTGGATACAAAGGCGTATCCCCTTTACTTCAAGAATATTCTGGCGCTGTCTTTCTACTATGTCTATGCCTGCTACCGCTACGATCTGGATAACAAGGCGGTGGTTTCCAAGGGCGCACGTAATCATGTGGCACTGCGCATCCGCAAATATCTGGATGAGACCCTTTTCATCAATCCCATTACCATGGAGCTGATGGACTTTGTTCTGGCTGACGTGCAGAATGAGCTGTCCTTCGGTGCCCAGAGCAATCTCAAGCCGATGCTGGGAAGACTGGGCAACTTCGATCAGGGCTTCAGCTTCCGCCCCATGCTCAAGGTGGTCATCGACTACGAGCGCACCCAGTCCCGCTTTGAAGGCGGCAGACTGGAAATGACCGCGCTGTTTTTGGACATCGTGAGCAATCTGACCTTCCTGAAGAATTACTGCCTGCTGGAGGAGACGCCCTGCCAGTTCCGTTTTGTCACCCATCTGTGCAAGGACTATCAGGAGGATGACGATACCTACGAGGCAGCACCCTACGACGAGCTGTGGATCGAGCATCTGCTGCTGCGTGCCGATGACCGCTTTTATCGCCTTTACAGCATTGAAAAGGGTGAAAAGGGCGACGAGCAGAAGCAGCTGATCGTCCGTTTGCGCTATCTGGCGCTGAAGGATGACCGTCCGATGCTGTTTACCGTTCCGCAGGCAGAGGGCGAGGAGCCCCACCACTTGTCGGATTACGATCCCCGCGACCTCTACGAGTATATCGTTGCCAATGAGCTGGACCCTCATCAACCGATGCGCACAATAGATCAGAATACTGTGAGCATCGGTCAAATCCACGCAATTAACTACAAATACCTGAAGCATTTAGCACTGGCGATTTCTGATACGCTCAGCTCCTTCCCGTCGGGCAGAACGGCGCTGGTTCGCAAGTTCTCCAAGAAATATCCCTACATTTTCGAGCAGCGGGGCAGCGCAAAGGACGTGTCTGACAGCGAGTCCCGCAACGATCTTGACTGGGACTCCGTGATCATCATGCTGCTGATCGAGGTCAGCCCCACCAGTGTGCTGGAAACCATCATCCGCACCGATACGGACGATGAAAAGCGGCTGTTCTGTGCCCTTGGCAGGGATCTTTACAAGCGCGTGTACGAGGCAGAAAGCCTGAGCCTGTTCCGCAGATCCTCTGATGAGATCATTGCCACGGTGCGTCAGGTGATCAAGACCAAGCTGATCCTCGGCGAAGCAGGCGGCTTCGGCAAGCTGCCCATCGAAAAAATGTACACCAAGCTGTTCCCCCGTGCCGCGGCGATGCTGCTGCTGTCGCTTCTGAACCATCCTTCGGAGCAGACGCAGGACGAGGGTCTTTCCTATACCGGCAACCTCAGCCACAACATCACGTTCCTGAAAAAGGAGCGGGAGGAGGGCGTTGATCCCGAAAAGACCATCCGCTATGCCAGCATCATTCTGGGCGAGACCCTGAAGCACATTATGTGCTTCTATGCCGGTCTGGAGGAGTATGGCAAGGAAAAGGCAAAATTCGACACCAAGACCCGCTACCACTTCATCCCCGAGAAGGAGATCCACGACATTCAGAAGAAGCTGAGCAAGCAATTCCTGAAGGCAGCCGGTGAACAGGCGGAGCAGCTGGCGGCGGATGTGGCTACAAATCCCGCAGAGGTCATGGCACTGCTGAAGCAGTTTGTGGATTTCTGCCAGAGATACTCCCAGACCGAGGATGCCGCTGCGTCGAAAAACCTCTCCATCGCGCTGGGTCGCTTTGAGGTGGTGGATACCAGCCGCTTTAAGGCACTGGCACGTAAGCTGAAGGAAGCCTCCACCCAGAACACCCGGGAGAGTGCCGTCAAGTGGGTGGATATCACGCTGGATATTCTGGAGTTCTTCAAAACCGGCAGCACACCCGATGTCCACATGGAGGGCGACCTGCTCAATGCGGTGTATCCCTTTACAGCTGTGTTTAACAAGGGACGCGAGAATCCCGACGGCTATAAGACCATCACCTTCTCGTTGAACATCGATCCCGATGACGAGGATAAGGGTCATGAGATCAACGTTCTTTCCGAGTTCCGTTACGACCACAACGAGGTGTACTACTGCCTGCCCAATGTGATCCGTTCCAACTTTAAGTGGTGGATCGACCCGGTGCTGATCAGCTTCCGTGACTTCAACCGCATTTTTGAGGACATTCGCAAGGAGGAAGACTGATGCAGGCGATCCGACACTTTATGCTGGACGCTTACGACTGCAACTTTGAGCAGGCGAACAGCGTCATGGTCATCAACAATCTGCTGGTGTCTTTGGCAGACGGACTGAACATGCATCCGATCATGCCGCCCTACATTCTGCCCTATTACTACTGCGACGAAACGGAAGACGGCGGCATCAGTGCGTTCCTGATCTGCGAGAACGGCTCTCACATCACGGTGCATACCTTCCCGTACCGCTACTGCTACTTCATCGATGTCCTGACGGACAAGTTCTTTGAAGAGGAGCGGGCAAAGGAGCTGATCCAGCGGCAGATCTATGCCAAAAATATGCAGTGCATGCTCACGGATCGCCGGGACGATGCACAGCTGGATGAGAATCTCAACAGCTCCACGGATTTCGGCCCTCACTACATGATCACCATCGAGAATCTGGATGCCACCATGGAGAGTATCTTCAAGTGGCTGGATTGCATCGCGCCCAAGATCAATATGCTGCCCATCTCCCGTCCCTACGTGATCTTCGACAATGTGGAAAACCCGGACTTCATTTCCGGCATTCTGGTGGTGGCGCAGAGCCACATCGCCTTCCACTATTCCATCGCGGAGCGGGCTGCCAATGTGGATATTTTCTCCTGCAGCTTTTTGGACGACGGCGTGGTGGAGAGCATCATAGAGCAGTCCTTTGGTGAGGATGTGCGCCTGCGCCTGCATGCCCGTGGCAGCAAGCACAAGCACAATATCCGCTACACCGAGAAGAACAACTACAACATCCGCATCAACAAGGCATGGCAGGATAACATCTACAAGGAAACCTGAACACATTGCAAAGCACCACCCACCCGGGTGGTGCTTTTTGTGATTTCCCACAGAATGTGTAAGGATCCGGGTTCTTCTTGTCAAAACCTTATTTTCATGCTATAATATTAATGAAGATTTACCGAAAGGAGGGCTGCGCCATGCTGCAAAATCGAAGAATTTGGAGGACACGACTCAAAATCAGCATATTTGGCGTATGGCCCGCGTAACAGGTCATACGCAACCCCCATTCTTCTGTGTTTCCCTTGTGCAAATATACAGTAGATTTACACAACTCAAACATGATTTAGGATCTATGGAGGTTACATATGAAAACAACTATTCAAAAACAATTCAACCGCTGCGTAGCATTGTTATTGGCGTTGCTGATGACAATTAGTTTGCCCATTACTGCTTTTGCAGTTCCCGAGCCCGATCAGTCAATACCTGTAGAAGAGGATACAATGGTTGCAATTGAAAATGCCGCATTGTCGGGCGGAGAAAATTATACCTACTCCCCGCCGGGTGAAGGTGATTTTTTAATTGAAAGTGTCAATGGCGCACTGACAATTACGAACGACATTCCGTCAATCACTTTTGGAGAGCGCACAGTTTCCATTCCGTCTTTTGACTACTATAAAATTGTAAAACCAAATGGCAATGTGCGCTTTTACCAAGCAGATGTATTAAAAGATCCCAGCCAAACAAACGGCTTTACTTACATTGCGTTGCATATTGAAGATGAAACTACCTATTGGCTTCATGTGCACTATTTGGTGGAAACTGAAGGCAAAATGTATAATATTAAAGCACCGATGACGGCGGAACAATTTTCTTATTTTACTGCCAATGCAGTTCAGCTATGTATTGGAGCAGATGAAGTTTCTGAAAGGCTGAAGTCCTCTGAGCGAATTCATACACGCGGAACATTTGTAAACCAAAATGTAAATGGTGTTGATAGCGCCAATATTAGCGCTACCTCAACGTACGCCCTTAATCCCATTACTCCTAATTCTTATGATTCCTATACGAATAGTGACGGCATAATCAACTCCTATGTAAACAATTATTTCGGTGAGTACTATCTTGAGGATGATTATACAATAACAGACGATCCTATTGTTAATATTATCCCCAAGGAACTGTGTTTCATCTTAGGTGAACATATATACGTCGGCAAGGAATATGGATTCTTTATTCGTGTTATGTTAGACACACTCGTACCGGGTGATTACGCCGCAGAGATTTTTGTGTTTGATATTGAGCATACTATACCTTCCTTGCCGTCAATCCAAACGGGAATAGTAAGAGTTGAACCGCTATTTCAATTTAGATATCGTGCGGCGGAAACAGCTAATTTTGGCGGAACTGTAGATCCTACCTTGTCCAGAGTAGTACTGCCACATATCAATTATGATTATGCAGATTACTATTTAAAGGATGTTGGCATTAAGTATACAGTTGAAAATCCTACAGCCCTTAATCTTGGAGATAACGGATACGATCCTTACGAAGATGACGGAGCATTTTTAATTCAGTCTCGTGTGTATACCAGTTATACTCGCATAGGTGAGGCGAGCGCAAATGGTTGGAACGATCTCGCTCAATTTGCTGTAGGTTGGATTCCTGTCGTTGGAAATATTGCAAGCATAGTTTCTTATACCTGTGATCTCTATGAAGGCATTGGAGAAGGGCTTTATTTCGACACCCCAATAAAAGTAATTTTACAAAATCAAGCAGAGACTGACACATACCCAACAAATAGTACTGATCAGATTGCAGCGCAGGGTAATTTGTTAAAAACGATGTGTGCTCAAATAAAAACTGATACAGACAACCCTATTCTCATCCATGTGGGAGGGGGAAATGTTGAAGGACACTTTCTTTTGGCTCGGAAAAGCGGCTCTGCTTATAATAAAATACGGATCATAACATCTATTTCGGTTGGCGTGGTCGAGAAAAATAGATCATTTTCTGGAAATACTTATTTGACGGAGTGGGGGCGAGCTACAGGTACTTATGATGTTGGCTCATATAGATTATTGGACGATATCACACTGAATGGGGGCGCGTCGGTTACTGTGCCTGCCAACACGCAAACGAATGTAGTTAGAATCACACCGAAGGTGAGCGGATCCTATAAAATTTTTACATCCAGCCATTCTGGTGATCCTTATTTCTGCATTACCAATGCTACTAAAGGTACGGCGACTGTTGCAGCATTCGATGATATTTCTTTGCCCAATAAGAATGCAATGTTAACGATCAATCTGATTGCGGGCGATACGTACTATCTTGAAGCATATCATAACGAAATGCCTCGTGAGTATACACTGCATATGGGATATAATCCAACATCGACACAAACGTTGGCGCTTGGCAGGACATTGACTGTCACCACTACCAGTAACTCCTATAAGATGTTGAAATTTACACCTACTACATCAGGATATTATGAGTTTTTGACTAATAAGACATCAGGGGATCCCCAAATGTTCCTGTTTTCAGCATCAGGAGTGCTTTTGAATAGTGATGATGATAGTGGTGGCAGTTATAATGCTTGGTTTGATCATTATTTGGTTGCGGGGACTACTTATTATATTGCGATACAAGGTTATAACGGAGCGGCTACTACATGTACGGTGTTGGCTGCACAATGTTGAATTAGAAGCAATAGGAGGATTGCGGTAGATGAAAAAAGTATTATTAAAAGTAAATGTCAGCCTATGTGGCTTTTTGTACAGCATTGCGTTGCTGTTCTATGGTTATATCCTTCATCGAGCTGATTATGTAATTCCCAACGGAGAAGAAAAGTTCATCATTGCCCCAATTTCATATCTGATTTTTATGAAATTTGCCAAAACTTTGACGGACGATCTCAGCTCGGCAAAGACCTATTACATTATGGCAACGATTACTTTGATTTTTTCGTCATACGCAATCTTGGCTGTGATTTCGTGGTTCGCCGGGACCTATCGTTATCCAGTTATTTATGCGTTCGCAAATATCTTCGGATCTGTTCTGATTATTATCAATTACTTGATTTGCGGCGTGATTACCCACAAGGAAGAGAAAGAAAAGTACAAACTCTAAATATCAGCCGCAACCCGGTTTGAAGCGACCCTAAAAATTCATCGGCGGAGTGCATTGCACTCCGCCGATGTTCATTTATGGGTAATCACGGCTCGTCAAAGCCGCCGTCCTTGGCGCGGCACCGCTTCAGGCGGTCAATGCCCTTTGCAAGTCCCTTCCACAGTCCGTACTTCTGCAAGGACAGGATCATGTACTGGGAGCAGGAGGGTTCAAAGCGGCACTTATTCCGCACTGCATCCGGGGCGTAACGCTGATAGATATGCACAAGGCAGATCAAAATCCGCTTCATACACAGAAGCAGTACGATCAGCACGCCCGCGATGCAGCTCCACACAGAAAGCACCGGGGACACAGAAAGTGCCCGCAGCAGATAGTAGCCGCCGATGGCACCTGCCGCCAGAAGCACGATGAACAGACCGATCTTCCACCAACGGATCTTGGGGCGCACCAGCTTCCGCTGATAATTCCAGCTGCGCGGATCTGTGGGGTCGCCCCCAAAGAGAGCCGCGCCGATGGCGCTTATGTCACCGAGGTGTTCCTCGTCAAAGACGATCTCGTTTGTTTGGCAGGATTCAGACACGGAGTCAAATCACACTTCGCGAACGAAGATCAGCATGTAGTAGTTCGTGGGGATGGGATTCTGACCGCAGCCGGGCTTCTCGGTGACGGTGATGGTCTCCATGGAGTGATATTCCCAACCGCCGGCGGTCTCCTGATTGATCAGGCTGGCGAAGGAGTTGAATGCTGCCTGCGTGTCGCCCTTGTCGACGTTGATGCTCTTGGGACCTGCAACTGCTTTGTACTGTTTCATGATGTTATCTCCCTTCAAATATGTCATAATCGATTGTTGTCGAATTATGTGTCCATATTATAGGGTATCCACGATTGAATGTCAAGTGTTTTTCGTGCATGGACACACCGAGGCTGGTTTTGCATGACAGAGGGCAAATAAATGTGTCCAAATTGCAAACAAAAATGCCCTTGTTTCCTTGACGATACTGTCGGAATATGGTACAATGTGCTATATTGGACTATTTTATCGGAAATCTGCACGGAGGAACACGGCACCCTGATCCGGCAGCATGCCGATACATGCCGCGTCAGCGGCAGCGGAGATTAAAAAAAGGGAGAAGATCTATGAAAAAACTGCTTTCCGTCCTGCTTGCGGCACTCCTTGTTTCGTCGATGATCCTGTCGCTGGCAGTGGGCGTTTCTGCGGAGTCCCTTTACATTCGGAAGATCGTTTCCGTGGTGTACGATGACTCCGGCAGTATGCTGGGCGACAAGTGGGCATACGCGAACTATGCGATGCAGGCTTTTTGCGGCATGCTCAACAGCGAGGATCAGCTGTTCATCACCTACATGCACGATGCCCAAAGCACATGGGGTACATATGATCCGCAGCAGATCGATCTGTCTGCCGGCGGCATTCAAAGCTCTGTGGATTCCATCAGAAATCATACGGACAACGGATCGACTCCTTACTCGGCAGTGGAGATTGCCTACAATAAGCTCAAGAGCGTGCAGGATACCAATCCCAATACGCAGTACTGGCTGGTGGTCATTACCGACGGCGAGTTCGATGAGTTCGGCGGCATGACCTATAACGAAGCGAAGAATACTCTGAACGACAATTTCAGAGATTACACAAAAACAGTCATGCCCAATGGCACCCATCCGCAGGTGACATTTCTGGGCATCGGCGACATTCCTGTCCCGGATTACGATGCCGCGAGCGGCATTTACACCTATTCCGCCTCAAATGCCAACAGCATTATTGATGCGATGTCCGACATGGCTGACCGGGTTTCCGGCCGCACCCGTCTGAAGGATGGGGACATCAAGCAGCTCGATGACAAAACCATTCAGATTTCGTCTTCCATACCGCTGCTGAACATTGCGGTGCTGGCGCAAAAGTCGCAGGCGAAGATCACAAAGGCGGTCTACAGTGATGAGCGGAGCATTCCCATCAGCCGCAATATTTCGCTGGGCTACCCCCGCTACGCAGATCTGGTGGGCAGTGCCTACCTGATCGGAGACTCCCAAACCCCCATCGGCGCGGGTACATACAAAATCACCTTCGACCAGCCCATCAATCTGAAGGATGTGGTCATCCTCTTTGAGCCTGCTCTGGAAATGCGCATGACCGTCACGGTAGGCGGCAAGCAGATCACCGACTACAGCGAGCTGGACAACACCATGGAGGGGGACGAGATCTCCGTTTCCTGCAAGATCTACGAAATGGGAACAGACAATGAAATTTCCCCTAATCTGCTTCCCCCCGGAACGGAATTTGAGATCTCCATCGCTGAAAACGGCACGGTGGTCAAGAATGCGGTGGGCGAGCAGATGCACCTGCCCTCCTACACCCTGAAGAATGTGGACACCGAGCTGACTGCATCAGTGACGATCAACGGCTTCAATCCCATCTCCTACACCACGAAATTTACGCCTCTGGAGTATGTTCCGAGAATTGTATACACCATCGAGCCTTCCTTTGGCGGCAATGTAAAAAGCGTCAAGCTGGACGATATCGGGACGAACAAAGACCTGACTGTCTGCTTTACGGTTCTGGCAGATGGCGTTCCCCTCACAGACGCCGCTGCCGTGAAGGCACTCAATCCTGTGATCAGCCTCTCCCCGGATGGCAACGACGGCATGATCTCCTATTCCGCGGACGGCAAGATCGTCTTTACACCCAACGCGGGACGTGAGCCTTCCGGCGATATGGGCAGCTACGATGTGGATGTGACCTGCACCATTGATGACGGCACCACCGCGAAGCTGACCTACACGGTCTTGCTTGCGGATTATCAGGTCATTCCCACGGACGCGACCCAAGCGGTCAAGAAAACGGAGCTTTACGGCAATCAGGTGGGCGTTTCCTTCTACATCACCAAGGATGGCGTCAAGCTGGATAAGGCAGCAGTTGAGAAGCACATTTCCGTGCTGCTGGGCGGCGATTATGCAGCCTATCCCCACAGCATCGCGGTCTCGCCTGACGGTACGATCACCGTTATCCCCTACACCGAGGAAGAACACAGCCTGAACTTCTGGAGCTGGTGGGGCAACTGGGCGTATTACTGGGGACTTCCCGATGAGGACATTGCCGTCACCCTCGACCACGCTTATGGCGCAGCCGATGCGACCATCCACATTGTGGATGAGGATCTGAAATATCAGATTCTGAATGTGTGGCTGCCGTTTTTGATCGAGCTTGCAGCATTCGCGACCTTTGTAACATGGGTCGTTCTGGTGCTGACAAAGCCGAAATACGGCAAGGGTGCGCTCCTCTATGTGGGCGAGATCAAGTACAACAAGGAGAGCGGAACCCATACGGTGCGCAACTTCTCTGCTGTGACGCTGAAGAAATTCAACCAGATCAAGCGGGGCAACGGCAGATTGAAATTCAAAGCAAAGGCGGATGTCGTATCTGCCAGCGGCGTCAAGATCCGCGCCGACCGCAGCAATCGGATCATCTGCGAAATGACCTTCCCATGGTTCAAGGGTAAGCTGGAGCCGGTGGATACCGACATCAGACTGAGGACGCCTGCCGATGTGGCAGCCTACATCGACAAGAACAAACGCCTTGAAGTGGCGGAATTTACAACGGGAACCAAGATCAGCGGTGAGTATGACCGGGTCATGACCGCTGCAAATCCCGCAATGGTCAAATACATCGTGATCCCGGATGCTGACAATGGCATCAGCAAGGTGGACGACAGAAGAGTTATTAAATCCGGCACAATATTCGTTTATATTTAATAAAAATGAGAGTTTGGAGGAACTAAAAATGGCACAGACATTACTTATCGGTTTGGGCGGCACCGGCAGCAGAGTGGTCAATAACGTAGTCAGAGAGCTGCACCAGAACAAGAAGGAGATCAATGACGGCGAGATCTGCTGCGCTGTTCTGGACACCAATGTCAACGACAACGCTGCAATTCAGGACAGCAATACCGGCGTCCCGGTCTATGGTACCAGTAAGTCCCAGAGAATCCGCGACTATCTGACGGATTACCATCATCAGCATATGGAGGACTGGTGTCCCCAGTCTCCCGCTTTTTTGGAGCAGAGCATGATCGACGGCGCTTCCGAGCTGCGCGTGAAGTCCAGAATCGCCTTCATGGACAGCCTTGCTTCCGGCGTGACGGATCAGCTGGAGCTGATGATCAATGATATTCTGAAAAACAATGCCGGCTCGAAGATCAGAGTCATGATCGTTTCGTCCCTCTCCGGCGGTACCGGCTCCGGCATGTTCATTCAGGTGGCACTGTGGCTCAGAAAGTTCCTCAGCGAGAGCGAGATCACCATCCGCGGCATTTTCCTGCTGCCCGATATTTTTGTCAGCACAGTCAGAGACATCCGCGAAAACAAGACCACCATGGTTCGCCACTACTGCAATGCCTATGCAGCCATCCGCGAGCTGAATGCCATCACCAAGATCAAGATGACCAATTCCGTGGAGTTGGCGGAGGAGATCGGCATCGACGGTCTGTTTGACAGCCGCACGGACGCAGATTCCGGTCAGCCTGTCTACGATTTTGCGTTCTTTGTGGACGACAGAGATGAAAACGGCGTCCGCCTTGAAAGCGTCGGTGAGTACGAGAAAATGGTCGCGCAGCTGGTCTACATGCAGCTGTACGCGCCCATGAAGGGCAATATGTATTCCGAAGAGGACAACGCATTCCTTTCCTTCGTTGAAAATGATGAGCCGCTCTATGGCTCCTGCGGTACTGCCAAGGCGGTTTATCCCGTCAACAGCGTCAAGATGTACTGCGCCATCCGCGCGGCACAGGATTCTCTGACCGGCGGCTGGAGAAAGATCGACAATGAGATCGATGCCCTGATCGAGGAGAAGAAGCAGAGCGAACGCGACGGCGTATTCTCCAGCGAGATCATCGATCCCCGGGTGCAGTTCGTCCGCATTTTCGACGAAAAGACCGCTGTCAAGGCAGACGAGACCGGCAAGGATCGCTTCTTCCTCTCGATCGCAAAGGATGTCAAGAACGAGACCAAGGTCAAGGTAGAGGACAAGGTCGTTCCCAAGTATACCGATAAGGTCGGTGACTTCGTCAAGCTGCTCAAGAGCACGAAGATCGACACCCTCGTCACCAGCAAGGGTGGCACCGAGGACTATGCCATCAAGGTCGAGGCGTTTGTTGAGAAGGATCACACCAAGGAAGAACTGATGACGCGCATCAAGTCCGATGCCAGCGGCCTTGAGGAGGCACTGGATACCTTTGACGCAAGGGTCGAAGAGTATGCTGACAGCATCGTCAATGCCGTCTTCCCCCTGAGCATGGGCGACGTCAAGCCCAGCAACCGCTGCACCATCTACGGTCTGCTGACCAAGCAGGACGATATGGGCGCATGGAACTTTGTCCACCCCGTTGCTGCAAGATACATCCTTTACAAGCTCGTTGACAATCTGGAACGCGCCATCAAGGGCATCGCCCTGAAGGACACCAGAGAAGAAGCACTGGCAGGCGGCGACATCGGTGCGCAGTTTGACAACAAGGCGACATCCGAAACGGAAAAGAGTCCCGAGGAGCTGCTCAAGAGCAGAAAGTGGTATCAGGGCGAGAGTGCCTTCCTGGATGACTTTGAGAGAAGATATGCAGAGTTTATCACCGCAAAGATCGAGCTGTGCGACAAGTATGAGAAGGCTGCACTGCAGGTCAGCGTCTTCAGAAAGCTGATCGAAAGACTCAACACCCTCATCAAGCAGTTTGAAGGCTTCTTCAGCAGACTCGGCGAGGTGCAGGAGAAGCTGAACGGCGATCTGGCGGAAAACATCCAGCAGTGCAACGGCGTGGTTGGCAAGACCATGTACGTTTACGGCACTGCCGCAGATAAGGAAGAGATCTACGGCAAGCTGAACTTCGAGCTGGACAGAAGCAATGTGCAGATCAACAAGAGCGTGGTCAATGCGATCTACGGTCGCGTCTGCGCGGAGCTGAGACCCTCCAATCCCGAAAACAGCAGCTATAAGGAGATCAGCGTCCTTGCTGCCTTCCTGCGTGATACCATCGGCGCCTTCAAGGACAAGATCGACAACGACGCAAACAACAGCGAGTTGGTAAATATGGACATTTACACGGCACTGTGCAAGGAGAGCGATGCTCAGTTCGTTCGTAACGGCGGCAAGCTGGATCAGGGCGATGACCTTGCTGATTTCGATATCACCAGCGGCAGCGTCAAGTCCGGCAACCAGAACGCGCAGAGACACAGAGCGGCATTTGTCGCCTGCAAGGAAAAGCTGCACAGAATGGCAGCACCCTTCCTGATCCACACCAAGGAAGTATCCGAAAACGATCATGGCACCGTGACCGCACGTCCCAAGATCTTCTGGGGCTTCAGCCCGGTGATCAGCGAAGCCTACCCCGGCATCGGCAGTGTTCTGGGCGTGAATGAGGAGCTGCAGGCAGATTCCGCATATCCCAGCAACGAGCTGTACTGCTACAGAGCTGTTTACGGTCTGGAGGCAGCCTACATTCCCAAGTTCAATGAGCTTGGCGGCGGCGACTACTATACCTGCTACAGCTCCGTGGTCAGCAGCATGGTCGCGGATGCAGACGGCAGACAGGGCGCAAGAGCGCTGGTCAGAACGCCTCATCTCGATCAGAGATGGCACAAGCTCCTGCCCTACATTACGGAGGAAAAGCGCCGTCATGAAGAGCTTTCCTTCTTCCACGGTCTGTGGCTTGCCATCGCCTACGGCGTCATCAAGACCAATAAGGACGGCGAGCTGTGCATCAAGCGCGCTGTTGACGGCGGCTTCGGCAACTTTATCGAGGAAGAGATCGCCATCACCTATAAGAATAAGCCCGTCACCAAGACGGACGTTGCCAAGCTGATCGATACCCTCAGAACCGATAAGGTCTTCACCGATACGGACATTCCCGCACTGGAGAAGAAATTCCGCGAATCTCTCGAGGAGATCGACACCTATGTCAGCACCGATGTTTTCCGCGGTCTGACGACCAAGAACGAGGATCTCAATCCCATCAATCTGATCGCCCGCTACAACGAGACCCCCAGACGCAACAAGAATGTTGCCGCTGCCCTGATCGGCGCGCTGGAGAAGATCGCCGAGGAGCTGGTGACGGCATATGATGGCGGACGCTCCTCCAAGCAGCTGGAAGAGGCAAAGTACAGACTCTGCAGAAGAATTTACGACTCCAGCAAGCGTACCAAGGGCAAGTCTGACGGCTTCGCCAGCTGGGAAGCAGCATTTGAAAAGTATAAGATCAGCAAGGAAGGCGACGCCAAGAAGTCTTCCAAGTAACAAAGCCCGCGATGTCTGAAGGTGTTCTTTCGAACACCTTCAGACAAGTCGTATAAATTGGGAGTGGCGAATATGCATACTTTTTTCATCAATACCTCACAAAAAGAACTGAACGGGTATGATGTCCTTTTTGACATCCATCGCGAGAACAAAGCCCTCGTGTCCATGGAGTGTCCCATGTCCGACTGGTACGACCCGGACAAGGGATATATTGCCTGTGTGAAGCAGATGAGC
This sequence comes from Oscillospiraceae bacterium, assembly GCA_015067495.1. Taxonomy (GTDB): domain Bacteria; phylum Bacillota; class Clostridia; order Oscillospirales; family Oscillospiraceae; genus Faecousia. The sequence continues at coordinate 479,333 of SVMI01000001.1, forward strand.
GACATGATCGACGGTTATGTCGAGCTTAACAATGCATTCAACCTGATCATCTATATCGATCTTCCCGAAAACAAAGCATATTCCTCGATCCAAAGGGATGCCTTCCACGACAAAGAGCGTGAAGAGTGCTGCCGTGCGATGCACATCCTCTTTACCCACGTTGTGAGTGAGTCCATTGTCCACATGCTGACAGAATCCGGCAGAAGACCGCAGAATGTCCTGCTCATGTTTGGCGAGGAAAAGCGGTTTGCGGATTTCCATGTTGCGCCCAACGATCCTTCAAGAGCATCTGTTATGAGACGGGTGTTTGACTATATCGGTCTGCCTCAGGCGGAGGAGGTCGAGTCCATCGCCAAGGCAACGGACAAAGAAGCGGATCAGGATAAGATCACGCTTTTTGAGCAGCGGATTCTGGATAAGTGCGGAGAAGAGCTTGTACCCGGCATCCGCGGTGGCTATCGGGAGGGCTTGCAGCTTTGGTGCAACGAGATCATGACCGAGGCAAATATCCAACAGGCAAATGATGCGCTGTTTGAACGGATCAACAGCATCAACAGAGCGGAATCTGACCGGGTGGGCATCGAGATCATTTCCTGCCCCTATGATTGCTATGCATCCAGAGTCAACAAGAGCGTTCTGGCACTGAGTGAGCTGAACCTTGCACTGTACGTCCTCAAGTGTGTGGAGCTGAATTCCATTTTTGAGTTGACCGGCGACGGTCAAAAGCATTTGATCGCCTTCCATGTGTACAGCGTGCAGGAGATCGCCCCCATTCTGACAGCCAAGATGGAGATCTACGCTGAGAAGGTCACCGAGATCGAAACTCTGTCCAAGTCCTATGCGGATCTGCATCTGGCACCCCGGCTTGCGGTCTTTGACCACGGCAAATTCGGCTTGGATATGTACGGCGACATTGCCACGGAGCTGGTGATCGGGGACGCAGAGCAGGAGACCTCGGAGGAAAACCCGCAAGAGGGCGACGAAGCCGCGGAAGAAGAAACGGAAGCGGATGCGACTGTTTCCGTCATCGGCAACGAAAAAGAAGTTTCGGTGGTGCGCAAAAGAGGTCGGACGCTGTTTTCCGCTGAGGAATATGTGCCCTTTGATTACGACTGCCAAATCGGTCGTGACAAGGTCATCGGCAAAAACCCCGCGCCGGAGCAGTACATCGAGCGGGCAAAAAGTGTCCGCAAGCATCATTTGGATTACCTGAAGAAGCTGAAGCTTCACGTATCTCAGGCACTTTCCAATTATGCCGGAAAATCCAAGGAAAACAAGCCCGCGCTTTTGCAGATGGGCGGCTATCGCTATGCCGCACCCGGAACAGAGCGGAAAGCACTTGAAACGGTGGAGGATGTTGCCGGCAAGGCATATCAGTCCATGGTCGATCAATACATGGAGTTCTGCGCCGGAAGATCGGTGGCGATCACCGATATTGAGCAGCAGTGCAACTGGTTTGTCACCCGTGTGCATCAGATTCAGGAGAGCCTGAGAAAGATCACGCTTGTGGGGATCTGCATGCTGCTGGCGTTGATCGTGCTGTACATTCCCTTTGTCTGGATCCAGTTTCAGGCGATCACGGAGAATTTCAATACGATCCTGACGGCACTGGGTTCTCTGCTGGCACCGATCGTGCTTTTGACGGTGATCTTCGGCATTCTGGTAGCTCTGCAGCATCGCAAGTACAAGCAGGCTTGGGCGGAGTTTGAAAAGAAATCCGAAGAAGCGTTGGAAGCCAATAAGCTGTCTGTGCAAAAATTTGACCAGCTGTTGTCTGTGGTGATTCCCGCCTTGCGCTGGGTCTACGAGTACAAGCTGGATGTGGATTACTGCGCGGAATGCTGCAGCGTTGCTGACGCGAAGATCGAGCATCACAGACGCAAGCTGCGTGACCGGGTTGTGGCAATTCAGAACATCCTGAGCGATCTTGAATATCAGGCATCGGAAGAAAAGACAGAAAAGACAGATCCCGCTGACGTTTCCGCCGCGGTGGATTATGATGTGGCGTTCTGCTCCGGCAAGAAAAACCGCAGCTTCTATTCCGTGATCGACAGCACCGTGCTGCTCGGCTTTAACCGTTGAAAGGGGGCATAGTAGATGGATGTATTGAAAGTGATCCTTAAGGTTCTGTTCATTCTTGCTATGGTCCTGCTGATGGCACTGCCGTTCATCATGGAATATCTGACCTTCCGCAGCGACAAGAAAAACAAGATCACCTATAAGCGTTTCCGCATCGTTGTGTACACAGCGATCTACATGCTGGCGGTCACCGTTGCCATGGTGCTGCTGACAGAGCTTTTCCAATGGCTGGGAACGATCCCGGTGATTCAGTGGCTGGTGGGCAAGCTGGCATTGACCGGCCGTCAAAACTATTGCACGGCGGTATTTGTTGCCATTGCGATCAATTTTGTGATCGGCCTGCTGTACGTGCTGCTGAGCAAGCTGGTGCGCATCGGTCTGAAGAAAAAAGACCTGACAAAGCCCAAAAAGAAAAACGGACAATTCTCATGGGGACAGAAGAATGAGCGCAGGATCATCCGCTTTTTCCACACGGAAACATGGTTTTTTGTGGGAAATATCGTCAAATGGCTTACCATCGCCCTTTCTGTCATCTATGCGCTGTTCTTTATTCTGTACCAGATCCCGGCGGTGTTCAGGGCTGATTGGCTGGATTACGACATCGTCACGATGCTGTTCAGTGCCGGCTATCTCTATCCCACCATCACCCTGCTGGGTTTGTGGTCTATGTATTTCTTCCTTGAAGGCATCAAGCTTTTGACCAAGGAATGCCCGGAGCTGCTGCGCTCTGATGCAGCACCTGCAAAAAAGGCGAAGGTGGATCTGGAAGCCATTGACGAAGCTGTTCGCAAGCAGTTTGGCGATTTCTATGTCTGCGATGTGGATCTTTCCAAAGCCGTGCAGACGGAGGTTTCCAACACGGATCATAAGCCCGTGACGGAATTTATCGCCCAAGCGGTGGAAAATGATGAACGCAATCCTCAGCCCAGACGGGAAGTTTATCTGAACTGCTTGGACAGAATGATCGGCAGTGACAAGGGCGTTTTGATCAATGGCAGCCTCCAGTCAGAGTTTTCCATGTATTTCCTGCGTTATCTGTCCGCGGTCATCGCCCGGGGCGACAATGTGGTCTTCGTGTGCAACACCGATGCCCAGATCGACTCTGTCTACGACTATCTGGTGCAGGGTCTTTCCGAGATCTCCAGCCTTTACTGCAAGGGCTTCCGCACAGATGCGGTGGATTTCGACGATCCCATCTGGCGCATTATCAAGGTCAGCGGGGAACACAGCGTGATCGAGGAGTCCTCCGTGGACGAGAACAACGTGCTGATCACCTCGCTGAGCTATCTGTGTTCTCAGCGATTTGAGACCGGGCACAGTCGGTTCATTTCCATGATCGACGCGGTGGTCTTTGTGGACACGTTGGCAACGGTCAACACCTACAACCGCCAGCTGGCGATCATCAACACCCGCCTGAAGCACATTGCAAAGAAAAATTCTCTCGAAGCCAAGAACGGCAAGGATCGGGATGCCTTCCGTGTCAGATATATGTCCCGCAAGATCCGCTACTTCTGCTTCGATGATACCAGAACAGCCGGTCTTGACAAGGTGCTGAAGAATATGCTGGCAGTGGACTTCGACACGGTCGATGCCATGACCTGCTATCCTTCCACCATTGTGCGCTGCTACAACTTTGAAGGCAAGCTCAATGACGAGGGCAGACGTGACGGTTCTCAGTTTATTCGCTCTGAGGAGGAGATCGGCGCGGTCATGAATATGGCAGTGCTGTGTCTGGCGAAGGGCGCTTCCAATGTGACTGTTTTCGCGGATGACATCATTCCTTATCAGAACATTGCCGAGACCATCTCTGCCAATATGGGTCGTGTGTCCATCAAGGCAGATGACAGCAAGATCCGCCTGAACAAGCAGTTCTACAATCCCGATGAATACTCTGTGATCATCGCGGTGGATTCCGGCAACAACCTTCCCGCTACCCTCAGAAGATACCTTTCCATGGTCTCTGACAAGCCTGCGCTGATCATGGTGTTCTCCAGACCTTATATGCTTCGCGATTATTATCTTGCGAACATTGATGCCCTCTGGAGCATCAGCCAGCTGGAGCGTATTCCCGTAGAGGAGGGAACGGCGAAGGATGTGGCGCAGCGGATTTTGGTCAAAGCCAATGCCGGCGGCATCTCCAAGGAGGAGGTCCTCCGTCTGGCTGCCGGAGTGCCTCAGTTCAGCGCTTATGCCGCCAACGGCGACCTCAACGCGATCTTAAGAGGTGTTTTGGAGGTCTACGGGGAAACGCAGGCAGAGCGTATCCAGCTGTTCCGCTACTTTGAGTACGCTTCCTCGCAGAATTTTGACGAAAACGGCAAGTATAATTCTGAAGTGCGGATCGTTCTGCGCAGACAAGGTCGTATCTTTGATCTGATCAACGGACGTGACATGACCGTCATGGTGGTGGGCGATACGGAAATTCCCCTTCCCGTGCCCCGCAGCAGACTGACCCAGAATTATATCGCAGGTCAGAATCTGATCCACAATGGCAACATCTATTACATTCAGAAGATCGACACTGCCAAGGGTCGTATCTACACCCGTCTGGCGGTAGGCGGCAAGAATGACGAAGCGTATGAGTATATTCAGTCCCGTGAGTATCGTCTGGAAGCAGCTGCGGAGCAGATCGAGTATGCATCCACGAAGCACGTTGTGCTGAAGCGTACGCAGGAGGATGTGGCGGTCAGCGATGTCTATCTGTCTGTGTTCCGCACACCCATGGAGGTCGTCACCCACGGCTATTATGAGGTCGATCCCCATACCCTCGCGCCGAACAACGCATCCGGCGTCTACCACAGCATCAACGATGCCGGCAACGACGAGCTGGCGAAGCAGGTCTACCGCCGTTACGGCAATGTGACACAGCCCTACTATTCTGCTGATGCGATCCGAAAGACCACAGAGCTTGTGGCAAGCCCCAAGGGCGCACAGGTGATGTCGATCCGCATGAGCGGTCAGTTCGGCGAAAATATTGACCGCACGATGACGCTGGCAGCCACCATGCTCAACGAGCTGCTGCACGCCATGTTCCCGTCGGTGGCAGACGCCATCGCTGTCTGTCCGGTGCTGCATGCGCCCATGGAGGACGAAGAAGCAAGTGCTGTCCTTCAGACACAGCCGAAGATCACTGTTTCGGGACAGACAGAGCTGATCTCCACCACAGATTTCAATCTGGTGATCATCGAGGACTGCGCGACAGATCTGGGTGTTGTTTCCATCCTGATGTCTGCCGGCGACAATGTGCTGCAGACGCTGTTCACGCCTATTCTAAACTACCTTACATGGTACGCATCCGCTGACCCCAAGAGCGACTATCTCTGGTACGGACTGGATCACGAGCCATCCTGCTTCGATTTTGAGACGCTGCACAAGCTGTCCAAGCTCCTTGGCGACGACAAGCATGATGTGAAGTTCGTTGATATCGAGACCGTTATGGAATATGAGGTCTGCGATTTCTGCGGCAAGCGCTATGCCAAGGGCGATGAGCTGATCGAGCTGGAAGACGGCAGAAAGATGTGCAAGCACTGCGCCGAGAACCTTGTGGGCAACAACAAGAAGGTTCTCAAGGCACATCTCGACCGGGCAAGACGCTTCTTGGAAAGCACCTACGGTATCACGCTGGATGAGGATTACGAATTCTGCTTCGAGTCGACGGTGAAGATCGTCAATACCCTGAAGCAAAACAGCAACCTGATCAAGCGGGGAAGCGATGCGCCTCTGAAGTCCTATGTGGACGACAAGAAGCGGGTACACATCGAGTATTCCCTCCCCTCGGCAAATCTGTCCGAGCTGCTGGTGCGTGAGCTGACCCATGTGTGGCAACTGAAGCATCTACCCACATTGGCAGAGGATCTGGCAGAGGGTCACATCGCGCTGGTTGCGATCCAGTATCTGCGTTTCCTCAATCAAAATACATTGGCAGCGGTTCGCACGACCTACTACGACAGCACCGAGAGCATTTCCGGCGAAGGCTATCGCAAGCTGACCAAGGCACTGCTGACCAATCCCCGGTACAATAATAATCCTTTCCTCTATCTGCTGCAGCTTTCCGGCGTCAGCGAGGAGGAGATCGCACCCCCCGCACCCCGTACCTTCGAGGAAGGCGACTACGGTCTATCCTATACGCCTGAGCAGCCTGACCGTGCGTTGGACGGCAATATTTCCTACTTCTACTATGACCGTCTGACCGCTTCCTGCCAGAAGGCATACGATGTGATGCTGGCAGCGATCCGCAATCACGAGGAAAAGGTCTACATCGACGGCTGCACCAAGGAGGATATGAGAACGGTCACCCTTTCAATCCTCTATGACCATCCTGAGCTGTTCTGGTTCAAGACCCATGGCATGAACGATGGCCCGGAGGTCTACCTGTTCTACGGTGCTACCGCGGAAGAAGCGGCGGTGCTGCAAAGACGGATGGACAGCGTGATCTCCAAGTATCTGGAGGGCATCGACGACACCATGAGTGCCTATGATGTGGCACTGCGGCTGCACGTCAAGGTGATCTCCTCTGTGGACTACGACACCATCGCCCTGAACAAACAGAAGCGTGAGGGCGGTCCGTCGGACAAGAAGATCGATTACCTCAGAACCATCTGCGGTGTCTTCTTGGATGGCAAGGCTGTCTGCGAGGGCTATGCCCGCGCCATGCAGTACCTGCTGCAGAAGTGCGGCATCGAGTGCGCAGAGATCGCCGGCAACATCCGCAAGGAGACCGGCGAGTTGGACGGCGGTCACGCATGGAACATCGTCAAGATCGATGGGGATTACTACTATCTGGATACCACTTGGGACGACAGCTCCAACACCATCCAGACGGTCAAATCCAATGATCTGGGCTTCAACTACTTCTGTATCACCACAGACGAGCTGACCCGCACCAGAAACATCGACCTGAGTCCCACGGATATGCCCAGCTGTGATGCCACACGGGCAAATTACTTCCACCACAACGACTATGTTCTGGACAGCTATGATCTGAGCAAGATCAAGGCGATTGCCCAGACCGCCGCGCGGAACAAGAGCAAGGCTGTGACCTTCAAGTGCCTCTCCAAGGCACTGTTCGAGCAGACATTGAATCAGCTTTGCGCCGCCGGTGAGGATGGCTACGAAGCGGTCAAGGCTGCCGCGAAGGTGGACAAGAAGATCCTGACGAACACCTATTCTTACTCTTACGACCAGAATATCTGGACGATCACGATCCGATTCAAGTACAAGTAAAGGAGTGCTTTTTATGCGCAAAGCGATTGCTGCTGTATTGGTACTTGTGCTGGTGCTCTCCCTGAGCGCCTGCACCCCGCAAAAGAAGGTTCTGGGCACATGGAAGCATCAGTCCAATGTTTTTGGTATCGTTACCGAAACGCTCTACACCTTCAATGAGGACGGAACGGGTACCATGTCCACGCTGGTGGACATTGCCTTCACCTACACCATTGATGACAATGTTCTTCGCATTACCACCACGGTGTTGGAGATGTCCCATACGGACACCTATACCTATCAGTTCGATGGCGATAAGCTCACCCTGACGGGCGACAACGAAACCCTCGAGCTGACGAAGGTCAAGTAAGCACAAAACCGACAGGCTTCGCGCCTGTCGGTTTCTGTTTTGACATCTTTCACACCATATGTGCGAGGCACCTACCTTGTCAAATTCATGATTTCGTGCTATAATATATATGAAGATAACTGTTAAAGTTATACTTGCGTCCGGCAGTTGTATGTTTTATGTTGCTTTATATTGTCGATGACTGTAAAGGAGTGAATTGAAATGAAAAAAGGATGTACCATTGTACTTTTGTTAGCGCTTGCCGTATTACTTTTTGCAGGTTGTCAAGAACCATATGACCCCGATAAGCTTTACACAGATCCGCCCTCTCAGGAGGTTTGTAAGGAAATACATAGTACATTTATGGACAGGGGAATGATTATCTTTCGTTATAACGATATTGGCGTTAATTACGACTGGTATTACGGCACGATCAACGGATGCATTGTCGCTTTTTATGATTCTAGCGATATGGCTATCCATTTCCCCGGATGGGAGATCGCCGGTTATACATTTGAATATGGAAGCCCATTTGAAATCTATGTTTACAGAGATGGAGAGGTCTGCCTGTTGCAGGAAGCCTACGAAAAAGGCTGGCTGACAAAAATACAGATTGGAAAAATCTATGAAAGACATAATGAACTCTTTGCACCATGGGTGGAAGAGTAAAGCACTGACAGTATACAGCAGGCAGCGCAAAAAATTATGGAAGGATAACTGTTAAGGGAACGCCTGCGTCCGGCAGTTGTATGTTTTATGTTGCTTTATATTGTCGATGACTGTAAAGGGGTGAAATGAAATGAAAAGAGTGTGCGCAATTATACTTTTAGCGGCATCCGTCATTGCCCTCTTTGCAGGTTGTCAAGAACCCTATGATCCCAATGTTCTTTACGACGAGCCTCTTTCTGAAGAGTTAAAACAGGAAATCAATCACGCGCTGATCTTGCAGTGTGATACAAAAATCAATTGGGAGTATTTCGATCCTTATTACGGATATCCGTGGTATGGGACGATCAATAACTGCATAATCCTTCGCACTCCGGATCCGGATAATAGTTTTATGCCTACCAGTGGTCTTGTTGAGGTTGCTGACTATTCGTTTGTATGGAGCTGGGGGTTTGGCTTGCATGTATATCGCGACGGAGAAGCATGCACACTGAAGGAAGCCTATGAAAGAGAATGGCTGACAAAAGAACAAATCGGAAAAATCTACGAAAAACACAACCGTTTTTATGAGGGTCTTCTAAGGATATATGCTGATTCCCACGATCCGTCCGCCTACCACCCTGACTATCTCTCCATTAAGCCAATTCCCAAGGAAACAAAGCAAAAAATAGACAGTGCGCTTTCGGCACAATACAATGTCAATGTTAATTGGGATGATGCGTCGTCTTATATCGGGACAATCAATTACTGCACGATTCTCAAAACTGTAAAGAGTGAGAATCAGGCTGCGCCGTTCCACGATTCCTTGACCATTGCAGACTATGCTTTTGAATGGCACGAACCGTTCAATCTTTATGCATATCGCGATGGAGAAGTGTGTGAACTGAAGGAAGCCTACGAAAAAGGCTGGCTGACAAAAATACAGATCGGAAAAATCTATGAAAGACATAATGAACTCTTTGCACCATGGGTGGAAGAGTAAAGCACTGACAGTATACAGCAGGCAGCGCAAAAAAATTATGGAAGGATAACCGTTAAGGGAACGCCCAGCTACGGGAGGTTTACGCTGTGGGTTGGTTGATGATCATTAGGAGTAGCTTCTTAAAAAGGAGATGAAAAGATGAAACAATTAAGAAAACTGTGTTTGCTATTCGTTTTTGCAGTTATGATACTGACCCTAATTTCCGCTTGTCAATCCCCAAGCATAGATACACCACCCTCAACAGAGCCTTCAAAACCCGTTGATCCCAATGTCCTCTCCACAGTGCCGCTGTCTCAAGAAGTTTGTAAGGAGATATCCGAGATTCTTAATGTGAATTTGGAAAATTATCCAAAGCGTTGTCCCGGTCCGGTGTGGTATTACGGTACGATCAATGGTTGTATCGTTACATTTAAAGAAACAAATTTGCATGTGGAATCGTATATTCGTGTTGCTGACTGTGAGTTTAGATATCATAGCTCCTTCCTTATTCTGGTTTATAGAGAGGGAGAAGGCTGCACTTTGGAGGAGGCCTACGATAAAGGCTGGCTAAATAAAGCGCACGTCAAGCAGCTTGAAGAACGTCATCCGAAAGTACTGGAAGAAATGAAGCAGGCCCATAAGGAATGGCAGGAAACACAAAAAACGTAATACTGCGAAACCATTCATGCAGCACACGACAATATAATCGCCGCACCCGGTTTTCCGGGTGCGGCTTTTTGCGCTGCGGCGTTCTTGACAGGTTCGCAGATGCGAAGTATAATAAAAGCACAAAATCCATCCTTGGAGGTATTTGTTATGTGGCAGATTTTTTTACTTCTTTCTGTTTTCAGCATCGTGGCGGCGGTTGCCGTTTCCTTCGCAGCCGGCGGAAGGAAAAACGGGAAAAAAAGCAAGCTCAATCTCTTTAATACGCTGCTTGCCGGTGTTGCCGTAGCATCCTTTTTCATGTTCATGCCGATCCATATCGTATCGGCAGAGCTGTCTGCGCTGGGCTGCATCCGTTCGGTGTTTCTGTCGATCTTCAACACCATGCAGATCTTCGCCTTCGGCTGCGAATTTGCTGTCGTGACCGACAGCTTGGGATTCTGCCCGCAGAATTTGAACAGCATCTATCAGGTCTGGTCATCGCTGCTGTTCGTGGTCGCGCCGGTGTTTACCTTTGGCGTTGTGCTGTCGCTGTTTAAGAATGTATCGGCAAATTTGCGCTATTTCCGCGCCTACTTCCGGGATGTTTACGTTTTCTCGGAGCTGAATGACAAGTCCCTCGTTCTGGCGGCGGACATTAAGAAGAACAACGCCGGTGCGGTGATCGTCTTTACTGACGTTTTTGAGGGCAACGAGGAGAAAACCTATGAGCTGATCGAGCAGGCAAGCGAGCTGGGTGCCATCAGCTTCAAGAAGGACGTTCTCGCTGTGAATTTCAAAAGACACGCCGCCGGGAAATCCATTTCCTTCTTTGCCATCAGCACCAATGAAACGGAAAATCTCAACCATGCCCTGAAGCTGATCGAGCTGTATAAAGACAGACCCAATACCCATCTGTACGTCTTTTCCACCAAGATCGAGAGCGAGCTGCTGCTGACCTCCGTCGATAAGGGCGAGATCAAGGTTCGCCGCATCAATGAGGTCAAGTCGCTGATCAACCGCGTTCTTTATGAGCAGGGCGGCATGATCTTCGACAGCGCAAAAGAGGACAGCAGCGGTAAAAAGCAGATCTCTGCTGTGGTGGTGGGCATGGGCAGCCACGGAACGGAAATGATCAAGGCATTGACATGGTACGGTCAGATGGACGGCTATCAGCTGCAGATCCATGCCTTTGACCGGGATCCGCTGGCGCTGGAAAAGTTTACCGTCCTCGCGCCGGAGCTGATGTCCGAACAGTACAACGGCGTCGTGGTGGAAGGGGAAGCGCAGTACCGCATTACCGTACATTCCGGCGTGGATGCGGAGTCGATGACCTTTGCGGACAAGATCAAAGAGATCACCAACGCGACCTATGTGTTCGTCGCGTTGGGAAATGATGATACCAATATCAACACCGCTGTGCATCTGAGAATGTACTTCGAACGGCTGAAGATCCACCCGGTCATTCAGGCGGTGGTATACAATTCCCATCAGAAGAAGGCACTGGAAAATATCAAAAACTACCGCGGGCAGGCTTATGATATTGACTTCATCGGCGATTTGGAATCCTCCTTCACTGAGGATGTGATCATTGACTCCAAGCTGGAGGAGGACGCTCTAAGAAGGCACCTGAAATGGGGCAACGAAGAGGAGTTCTGGACCTACGAATACAATTACAACTCCTCCATGGCATCTGCCATCCACCTGCGGGCGCGCATCCATTGCGGCATTCCGGGTGCGAACAAGAAAGAGGAGGAGCTGACCGATGACGAGCGGAATGTCATCGAGGTGCTGGAGCATCGCCGTTGGAACGCGTATATGCGCGCTGAAGGCTACGTATTCAGCGGCTCGAAGGACAAATCCAGCCGCAATGATCTTGCGAAGATGCACCATGATCTGGTGGACTTCTCTTCGTTGAGTGAGGAAGAGAAACGCAAGGACAGCAGAGTCGGCACAAACTGACACAACAAAAGGCGGAAAGGCTTCAACAGCTACGGCTTTAAGCAATATGACGATCCCATTGATGCACTGAAGTGGAGGGAGAATGACGATGTACAAACCGGATCCGATGGATACAACGAATGTCGTGCTGCCGGAATCTCTACTGGAGCTGACGGAGCAGATCGCTGAAAATGTCCACGAAAACTGGGCAGCTGCCCGTATCGCACAGGGCTGGACGCTCGGTGAAAAGTACGACGGTGAAAAGAAAACGACTCCGTGGCTGATCCCCTACGACGCGCTTCCTGAAAGTGAGAAGGAGTATGACCGCAACACCGCGTTCCAAACGCTGAAGCTGGTCATGGCACTGGGATACAGGATCGAAAAGGCATAAGCAAGGAGAAGCAGCATGAATTTTGAATACATTTCAGCCAAGGAAGCGGCAACAAAGCTGGGCGTGACCGTGCGCTGGATCCAGCAGCTTTGCAAGACCGGCAAGGTGGAGGGCGCGCAGCAGTTCGGCGCGCAGGAGATCTGGCTCGTACCCATCAAATGGGTACAGCAGCGGGAAGAACAAAGGGAGGATGCGCGATATGAAGGCATTTGATCATTTCGGCGTGATGATCGATATGTCCCGCAATGCGGTGATGAGCATCGACGGCTTGAAGCGCTTTCTGCCCCTTTTGAAAAAAATGGGCTACAACTGCGTCATGCTGTACACCGAGGATACCTATGAGGTGGAGGGCGAGCCTTATTTTGGCTACATGCGCGGTCGCTATACAAAAGCGGAGATGAAGCAGATCGATGCCTTTGCAGCAAGCATCGGCATGACCGTTATTCCCTGCATCCAGACGCTGGCGCACCTGAACGGGATCTTCCGCTGGGATCAGTATCCCCGGGATTGCGAGGATATCCTGATGGTGGGCGACGAGCGCACCTATGAACTGATCGACCACATGTTTGCCACCCTTTCCGAGTGCTTCTCCTCTCGGAAGCTGCACATCGGCATGGACGAGGCATGGATGCTGGGTCACGGCAAGTATCTGAACAAAAACGGCTATGAGCCTACCCATGAGATCGTCAAAAAGCACTTGGCGAGAGTCTGTGAGCTTGCGGAAAAGTACGGCTACGAGGTCATGCTGTGGGGGGATATGTTCTTCCGTTCGTGGAATGACGGAAAGGCATACATTCCGGAGTGCAAGATGCCCCGGGAGATCATCGATTCCGTTCCTGACCGGGTCATTCCCGTCTACTGGGATTACTACCATACGCAGGAAAGTGACTACGTGGGCATGATCAAGAATACCAAGCAGCTGGCGAAGGAAATGTGGTTTGCCGGTGGCGCATGGTGCTGGCGGGGTCTGATCCCTCACAACAGCTTCACGCTGGAGAGCATGATTCCCGCGCTGGATGCCTGCAAAAAGCAGAAGGTTCGAAATGTATTCTTCACCATGTGGGGCGACGATGGAGCGGAATGTTCCCACTTTTCCCAGCTTCCGGCACTTTTTTACCTTGCGGAATATGCAAAGGGCAACAAAGACCCGGAGCGGATCAAGGCAAAGTTCAAACGCTTCAGCGGCATCGACTTCGACGAGTACATGAACATTGAGTGTCCCAATCAGGTGATGCCCGCCGGAGAATATCCCCAAAATCCGTCGAAATTCATGTTCTATTCCGACTATTTCAACGATTACCTTGATGCCTTGATCACCAAGGGCATGGGCGCGAAGTATCCTGAATATGCTGCGACGCTGCGGGCAACGGCAAAGAAGAGCCGTAAATACGGCTACGTTTTCGACACCGCTGCCATGCTGTGCGACGTGCTGGAAATCAAGTTCGAGCTGGGTCTTCGCACCCGCAAGGCATACGAGGCAGGGGATAAGGCAGAGCTGGAGCGCCTTGCCAAGAACGAGTACGTGGAGGTGGCAAAGAGAATTAAAATCTTCGCAAAAGCCTTTGAAAAGCAGTGGTTCATGGATAACAAGCCCAACGGCTTCGATGTGCAGGAGCTGCGCATCGGCGCGCTGCTGTACCGCACGGATGCCTGCCGCAGACGGATTCTGGATTACGTTTCCGGCAAGCTGGAGCGCATTGACGAGCTGGAGGAAAAGCTGCTGCCCTTCGGCACGGAACTGCAGATGTGCGTCACCGGCGCCAGCCCCCTGATCGCGACCCCGAACATTCTCTACATGGGCAACGTGGCAGCTTGGGGCTGATCTCAAAAGGTTTGAAATTGTGCTAGAAAAAAGCAAAAATGTACAATTGATATTGCCATAAATGCTGATATAATGGAAATAGAAGCAAAAAATGTTACATAAGGAGGCACTTTTATGAAAACAGTTAAGGATAAGTATTTGGTCGTCGGTGCGGACTTTGCCGGCTTCCCCCTGAAGGAAGTTGTTGTTGAGCATCTGACCAAGAAGGGCTGGAAGATCCTCGATCTGGGCGTTAAAAAGGACAGCGACCCCAATGACACCGACCTGATGTTCCACCGCGTCGGTCTGCGTGTTGGCGCGGAGATCTCCGAGGGCAACTACGAGCGTGCTATGATCTTCTGTGGGACCGGCATGGGCATCCACATTGCAGCCAGCAAGTGTCCCCATGTTCACGCAGGTGTTGTTGAGAGCCTGCCTGCCGCACAGCGTGCCATCACCGGCAACGGCGTCAATGTGCTGGCACTGGGTGCCTTCTACGTGGCACCTCAGACCGCATGCGACATTGCCGATGCCTATCTGGGCAACGAGCTTGGCTCCGGCTGGGAGTGGTGGCACAACTTCTATGAATTCCACAAGCTTGCCATCGACGAGCTGGAAGCCTTCGACTACGAGGAGTACAAGAAAAATGGCTTCAAGGTCAACAAGCTTGGCGACTACGATCTGACACTGGACTTCGACAAGAAGCCGGAATAAGCCTGAAAAAGCGAAAAAACCCGAACCGAACGGTTCGGGTTTTTACTTTGCATGTTGCAAAATATCACTTGCAAATCAGGTCGTTTCTGCTACAATGATAACAAGCAAATGCAGTCGCCATTCTTTCTGAAAGGAAGTAAAACATGACAAAAATGACCGATATTTTATCCCTTTATGAGGATCTCCGCCTGCACAAGGGTGCTTTAAGCGGAGCGGAGGGATTTTTTGACTATCAGGCGCCGGACAGCATCCACAGCGAGGTTACCGCTTTCGCCTACGGCATCCGTGAAACCCAGAGCTGCGTCAGTCTGCGCCGCTGCCCCTGCACTAGCATGGTCACATTGGGCAAGGCAGAGCTGTCGCGCCGATTTTACATCAAGCTGAAGGCCTGCATCTTCAACTGGAGGGAGTACATCTGTCCTGTTGAGATCAGGATCAATGGGCAGCTTGCCTATCAGAATGATCGGGAATTTTTCGAAAATGTCAACCTTGGCTGGCCCGTAATCTACATTCCCATCGATGGGACACTTCTGCAGGAGGGTGAAAACGAGATCACCTTGTCCCAAGGTAAATTTAACAGCCATCTGCTGGTCTCCAAGGTGGATCTGCTTTCTCTGCCGGAGATCAAGCCCCATCAGCAGCTGACCTACTGTCCCTCCGCCCGGTTGGGCGATGCGCTGACCCTTGCATTCCATGCGCCGGACAGATGCATTCCGACAGTTGACGCAGCTGCCTGCGAGGTGCTGAGCGTTGAACGCTCACCTCTATTCAAGGAGCAGGTTCTGGTGACCTTGAAGCTGACAGATCCCCGGGCGAAGGCGACGCTGCATTTCGGCAGGGAGGCGGTGGACGCCATCCTGCCGGAGCTGTTCCCCGCCGGCGTAGATATCTGCCTTGTGGGTATCGATTCCGACGACCATCGCCACGACGATTCCGATGAAACCAACCGCATCATCAATATTTTCACCAACACCCATCTGGGTAACTATTTTCAGGCAAGACCCCAGCATGGCAGAAATTTCTACGACCTCTCCTCGCCTAAGGTGTGGGAGCAGCGCATCCGCCACTTGATCGCATATCAGAAAAAGCTGAGTCTTTCCGACAGCGGAAATGTGATGGGCTTCCTGCCTGCCATGGCAGGTGACAGTTTTGTGGGCAAGCACCTGCATGAGCCGTACCTCTATTTCCAGCCCCTGTCCAGCCCGGAAATTTACAAATGGCTGCAGGAGTCGGAATCCTTCGGTCAGAGCAAGCGGGCGTTCTGTGATTACTTAAAGCAAAGCTATGAGGAAAGCCGTTCTGCCTATGGTCGTACCTCCGTCGGCTCTCCCAGTCTGCTGACCGCATACGAAGCGGCGATGGGCTTTGAACGGGTGACCGTCGAGCCGGTGTCCAATGTGAATTTACTGATCGCCGCCGTGCGGGGTGCTGCGCCGGAAATGTGGGGCGCACACGTGCCGACGGACTGGTATTTCGGCGAACCTCACGACCTGACCAAGGCGAGAAAATTCCTCACCGCTATGCAGATGCTCTATATTTTCGGCGCGGATTACATCTACCCCGAAAATGCGCTGTTCAAGACCAATGCCTTCTCCCGTACCGACTGGGATGATGAATTTCCCACAGTTTGCCGTACTTTCCAGCGTGATTTTTACGATTACGTGATCCGCAACCCCAGAGAGGGCGCGCTCAGGACGGAACTGGCGGTCATCTACGGCAACAACGAATATTTTATGTGGCATCATGACAACCGCATGGCAGAGCTTCCTGAGGGCAACGACTGGGATCAAAGGCTCTGGGGCAAGTGGGAGGATTGCTCCCACCATAAGTGCTGGCGCGCCATCGATGCATGGCTGCCCGAGGGAGAGGATCAGCACAGTAAGCAAAATGTGCTGAATGTGAACCTCTTCAGCGGCACGCCCTACGGCATGGTGGATGTGGTTCCCTACGAAAAGGACTACAGCAAGTATAAGGCGATCGCACTTCTTGGCTGGAATACCTATGAAGAAGGCTTTGCCCGGAAAATCTATGACTATGTGGCGCAGGGCGGCACGGCGTTTGTCAGCTACTGCCACTTCAACAAAACAGATCGCAACGATCTGCCCATGACCTTTGAGCGCACCGAGGAGATCCGTCGCCTGATCGGAGATTGTGACGGGCAGATCCTCGAAAGCAACGGCTATTCCATTTGGGCAGGCGATATTTTCGATGCCGAGCCGCTGCTGTGTGAGCGAACCGGCAACGTAGTCGTATGGAGACGGGAAATCGGAGAAGGCACGCTTTATTTCGGCGGCTTTGCGGATTACCGCTGCACGGAGGAAAAGCTGGAGATCATGCAGGAAATTCTGCGCATGATAGCAGCCGAAACAGCGGAGGTCATATGCGATAATCCCAATGTCTGCTTCAGCCGCAGAGTGACGGCGGAGGGCAAGCAGCGGCTGCACCTGATGGGTGTCTGTACCAACGGGAACGCTCCGCAGGCGTATACCCTGACCTTCCGGGACGGCAGAACCGTCAGCGGCAAAATTGCCCCGACTGAAATCGTCAAGGTCGAGGTTGGATAAGGAGAAATTACGGATGAAGCACGAAGATTTCTTTGGCAATGCCAAATGGCTGGAAGCAGAGGACGTCGTCCGCATTCCGCTGTTTCGCAAGACCTTTGAAGCGGGGAAAGTGAAAAAAGCCACCATCAACATCATCGGTCTGGGTGTGTTTGTGGGCTTTATTAACGGCAAGCGGATCAGTGAGGATCTGTTCGCGCCGCTGAATTCCGATTACCACTATCGCAGAATGGTGGTCAACGGCTATCCCTTTGAGGAAAAGCTGAATCACAGAATGTACGTCTGCCAATACGATGTGACAGATCTGATCTGCGAGGGCAAAAACGTTCTTGCGGTCAAGCTGGGTCCCGGCTGGTATGCCAATTATGAGTGGGATGCCTACGGCAGAATGAAGCTGTGCTTCCGCCTGACCATTGAGGACGAAAACGGCATACACGAGGTGCTTTCCGACGAGACCGTCAAGTCCCGCAAGAGCCACGTCGTGGACTGTGATATGAACCGGGGCGAAAAGCAGCGCCACTATGCCTACCCGGACGGCTGGCTGTACGCGGATTTTGACGACTCCTACTGGAACGACGTTGTCGTCGTGAAAACGCCGGAAACGGAATTTTATCTGCAGGATTGTCCTGCGGATCGGGAGATCCGTTCCATTCAGCCGAAGCTGATCTACGAAAACGGCAGCATCCGCCGCTATGACTGCGGCGAAAACATCAGCGGCTATGTGGTGCTGAAGGGCATTCAGGGTGTTTACGGCGACGTGACGGTGATCATGTCTGAGGAGCTTCTGCCCGACGGCACGCTGGATATGTACCGCAGCTTTGAGCAGACGGTGGCTTACAGCGTCAACCTGACCTACAAGCCGGAGTATAAGCCTTATTTTACATGGCAGGCATTCCGTTACTTTGAGGTACAGGGAAGAGCATTGGACGTGGATCGGGTGGTAGTCGTCCATGCGGATGTGCCGGTCACATCCACCTTTTCGTCCAGCGAGCCGATCCTCAACTGGCTGAACGACGCTTATATCCGCACACAGCTTTGCAATATGCACATGGGCATCCCGTCGGATTGCCCCCATGTGGAGCGGCGCGGCTACACCGGCGACGGTCAGCTGACCTGCGAAACGGCGATGCTGATGCTGGACGCAAAGAAATTCTATAAAAAATGGATCGCGGACATCTCCGACTGTCAGGATAGGGTTTCCGGTCATGTGCAGTACACCGCGCCCTTTATCAACTCCGGCGGCGGGCCGGGTGGTTGGGGCTGCGCCATCATCGTTGTTCCCTATGCCTATTACAAGATCTACGGTGATGCAGAGCCCATGACGGAAATGTTCGATCAGATGCTCCATTACCTCGACTATCTGTACGACCACAGCGAAAACGACCTCGTGACCTCGGATCGCCCCAAGGCATGGTGCCTTGGCGATTGGTGTACGGCGGAAAAACCCATCGCGATCCCGGAACCCTACGTCAATACCTACTTCTTTGTCAAGAGCATCGACTGGATTTTGGAGATCGCCCGGATCATCGGACGCACCGATTGTCAGGAAAGATTGCTCCACCTGCGCAAGAGCCGCTGCGATGCCATTGTGCGCAACTTTTTTGATCCCGCAACGGGCAATTTTGCCGGAAACTATCAGGCATCCAATGCCTTTGCTCTCGACATCGGATTGGGCGATGAGCGGACAATGTCGAATATGGTCGCCTATTACGAGGACTACGGCATGTTTGACTGCGGTATTTTCGGTACGGAAATTTTGATCCGCATCCTCTTTGAGCGGGGGGAGTCCGAGCTTGCGTTCAAGCTCCTGACCTCCAAGGGTAAGTATTCCTTCCATAACTGGATGGAGCAGGGGGCAACCACGGTCTGGGAATATTGGAACGGTCACCGCTCCCATTCTCATCCCATGTTCGGCGCGGTCACCCGCTACCTTTATCAGCACATCCTCGGCATTCAGCAGGAGAAGGGCGGCTTTGAGCAAATTCGCATCAAGCCGGCGTACATCCCCGCGCTGGAGCGCGCCATGGGCAGCGTGATGACCCCTGCGGGGCGTATTTCTGTCGAAAGATGTAACAAGGGCGGAGATATTAGCTTCGTCGTAGAGCTGCCAGAGGGCGCAACGGCTGACTTTGTGTACGGCGATGCTGTAATGAAGCTGCATGCAGGCAGAAATGAGATCCTTCTGCCGCTGCAATAAGAAAAAAAGCTCCGACTCACAAGAGTCGGAGCTTTTTGTTTGCCTTACTTCAAAACCTTGAGGAAAACGAGGATCACGAGGACAATACCGATCACGCAGTAGACCTCGATCACAGTGCCGATCACGCCCAGAATCCAGCCGATCACAGCACCCAGCACGGGAATCCAGCCGGAAATAAGACCGATCAAACCCAGCAGCAGACCGCCAACGACCATCGCCACAACATAGACAATGATCTTAATGACCAGTGCGCTGACATCCTTTACACTGAAGGAATAGGGGAAGATTTTTTTGAGCATATCCATGGTAGTTTCTCCTTTGCTATATTTTGGAACACTGCTATTATAAAAGATTATCCCGCAAAAATCAATAGTTGTGAACCATAAAAGTCAAAGATGCTATGGACTTTGCGCATTGGATAAACTTATCGTTCCGAAACAAATCGCACAACAAGTGTTTACTTCAGCTCCACCTCGCCCAGTTGGGTGTCGGTGATGTAGTCAGCCTTGAAGCTGCGAAGCACATCCATGTGGGGCTGGGAGACATGTACCTGCTGATGCTCCTTGGACTCCCACTGCTCGATCAGCAGCAGCTCGCAGGGATCTTTTTCGGACAGATAATAGTCATAGCGAATGCAGCCGTTTTCTGCGCGGATGGCAGCAAGAACCCCCGTTTCCTTGACCTTTTCGATGAATGCCGCACGCTTTTCCGGCAGGCAGGTGAATTTGACATAGATGGTGTACATGGCAGCTCCTCTTTTCTTCTTATTCGGTAAAATTATTATACTCCCGCTTACCGGCGTTGTCAATCAGCCGCGCAATGGCTCCCCCTTGTAGGGGAGGCAAGAGAAAAAGCCGCTCCCCGGGTGGGGAGCGGCGGGTGTATCAAAATTAGTTCATGGGAGTGCCGCAGTTTGCGCAGAAGGAAGCTTCAGGAGCGACTCTCAGACCGCAGTTGGGGCAGACGCGGGCATTGGCAGCGGCGATCTCTTCGTAGAAAGCAGCCTGCACAAGACCGCCGAACAGAGGTGCCAGTGCAACGTAAATAATGCAAAGGAAGATCAGAGCGATGGTGAACAGAACGCCCAGATAGGGGATCAGAGCCAGCAGAGCCAGAACGATGACAACGCCGACGAACATCAGAACGTAGACAAAGTCAGCCAGCCACATCTGCAGCTTGTAGCCGTGGGTTCTCTTGGAGGAGAGCTTGATCGCCTCGGTGATGGGAACATCAGGCTCGAACACCAGAATGTAGGGAGTCAGGCGGTACTCATAAGAACGAACAATGGCGATGAAGGGACCGACAATGGGAATCAGGGACCACAGGAAGATCCACAGATACATCCAGCCCAGACCCAGCACGACGCGCTTGATGGTGTTCCAATCCTTAAAGCAAGCGAAAAGATCGGTGACCTCAACAGCCTCGCCGCGGTAGCCGCGCAGGTAAATTACGGTCATGGCAGTGCTGATCAGCAGAGATACTGCAATGCCCAGAGCAGGGATCGCAACGCCGCACAGTCCGCTCAGGACGGAGCTCAGCAGGATCGCCAGCAGGGAAATGCCCCACAGCTTGAAGGGCTTCTGCAGCAGAACGTTGAACGCACGCTTGTAAATGGTCATTAACATATCTATCTTTCTCCTTTCCTTTTGGCAGGTTATGCCACTTCGTTTATTATAGCACAGTTGGAAAAAGTGTCAAGTTTCCGTGTCGAAATTTGCCGATTCTTCTTCCCTGAGCATTCTTGTGGAAGGACGCAACGCGCTTTTGATCTGCTCGATGCCGCCGCCGTCCCGGACGAAAATGTTCTGATATTTGCTCAGGAACATCTCATAGCCAAAGGGGAACTTGGCATCGTCCAGCCGCACCGTGATGGGGTGGATGTTGCCGCACATTTTCGCGCCGTTGACCTCGTCCTCCACCCGCTCGGACGCGGCGGAATTTTCGGAGCTGAACAGCAAAAAGTCTGTGCAGCCCTGCAGGCGTTCGCCCAGCATGACGCTCCAGTTGGCACCCTTATTGATGCCCTCGTCATACCAGATGCGGTAGCCCTCCCGCTGCAGGGCAGACAGGTACGGCAGCACTTGACGCTCGTCCTTGTGGGAATAGCTGACGAAGATATAGTCCTGATTGCCTGTGTAGGGAAGCTCCACATACAGCCGCTCGTTCAGCTTTTTCTGGATGGCGTCCGCCTTGTCGATGATCATGTCGTACTGGGCGTAAAGTGCGTCCATATCAAAATCGTCGTTGGTGGAGAAAAGGACGGTCTTTTCAAACAGCGAGATATTCTCAAGATACAGCTGACGCAGCGTTCTGCCGGTGGCAAGGCGCATCTGCACATTGTCTTCCTCTTTGATGTAGGTGCGGGTCAGGGTTTCAAGACTCTTTTCGTCGATGTAGAGGAAAACGGGGATGACATACTCACCGAAGGATGCGATGATCTCCCGGACAAAGTCAAAATTGTCCGGCGACATGGTGATCAGGGCATTGCATCTGCCCCGGACGGCATCCATGATCTGCGCCTTGTAAAAGCCTGTTCTGCCGCCGTGAATGGCATAGACAAAATCGCAGGCTTTCACTTCCTCCTCGGCGTGCATGGTGGGGGGACTGATGGGGGAGAACACGCTTTCGTCCGGGCGGAAGGTGTATTTCTCAATGACGGAATAGCCTCTTTTTTTGAAATGCTCGCGGCTGTTTTTGGCAACGGTCAGGGTCGTGCCAACCAAAATGACCAGCATCAGAAAACCTCCTTTTGGATGTTATAGTGCTATCGTACCATGGAAAGCGGCAATTTTCAACAAGAAAATCCCTCCCCGCGCTGCGGCGGAGAGGGACGGTGCTTATTCGATGGTGAAGGCATCCAGTACTTCGTTGATTGCGTCAGCTCGGAGGCTTCCGATGGTGACGTTTGCAAGATAAGAACCCTTGAGGAAGGTGAAGACCACCAAATGCATATCAAAGCCCTGAATCTTTGCATTCAGGCGCAGACCGTCGAACTCGGTGCCGTCGACGGTGAGCTTCTCGTATGCCACATTCACATCGGTGTAGCCCATGTTTTCGTAGGTGGAAATGATGCCGGGAATTTGTCCCTCAAGCACCTGCTTGATGTTCAGACTGAGCAGTTGCAGCGCATTGAGCTTTTCCATATTGATGTTAATGCTGCTGCCCTCGTCCAAATACTGGGCACTCATATCGTAGATGATCGTTGCGTTCTTCAGCAGCTCGACAACGTCCTCGTCCATGTAATCGCCGACCACGTTGTTCATTTCCAGCAGCTGCTCCTCGGTGGCAAATTCCCACTGAGCGGGCAGGGTACAGCTGATGCCGAGAAAGTCGTTCTTGTAGGTGTGACCGGTGGTGTTGCCCAGACCAAAAGCAGGCTCATTATTGGGATCAGAGGGCTTCTGGCTCTCGGTGGGATCCTGACTTTCGGTGGGATCACTGGTGACGGTGCCGCGGATGTCCTCAGTCTCACAGCCTGTAAAGCAAAGGCAGAGACTCAGCAGCATGGTAACGGCAAGAAGGATGCACAAACTTTTTTTCATAACAAAATACCCCTTTCAATTTTATGCAGTTCAGTAGCCGATCAGCACACCGAACAACAGCACCAAAACGGAAACGATAAACAGCAGCAGCTGCAACTTCCACGTCCACTTCAGCCATTTCCAGTAGGAAACGTTTGCCATGGACAGTCCGATCAGCAGCACCGGGTTCGTCGGCAGGATCACGTCTGTGAAGCCGTCTGCCATGCAGTAGGTCAAAATCACCAGCGTCGGAGAAATGCCCAGCGCATTGGTGATGGGAAGCACGATGGGCATGACCAGAAAGATCTTCGCCGAAGCCGAGCCGATGAACAGCTGCAAAAACAGGATCAGCCCGTAGATCAGCAGAATCGTGACAAATTTGCCCTTGCCCACCAGCAGCTGCAGCACCGCATGCATCACGGTGTCGATGATGTTGCTTTCCACCATGACCAGCTTGACGGAGGATGCCAAAGCGATCATCACGACTGCCGGCAGCATGGATGCCGCACCTGTCAGAAAGTGGCGAAGCACTACCTTGAAATTCCTGCAGACGATCTGACCGGAGATCAGACCCGAGATCAAAAAGCTGGCAGCCAGCAGGGGAATGGCAAAATCGGAGATCTGGCGGATGCAGGCGATCGCTACCAAAAGCGCGCCCTGAATGGCAAAAAAGCTGCCGTAGACACGGAAGATCTGCTCGTGATTGTCGGGAAGGTCATCTGCTTCGCCGATGAGATTTGCACGCTTTTTCTGATCGATCTCATAGGTGGGAGATTTTTTCGGATCTGCCTTCAGCTTCTTGAGCCAGCGCATCAGGAAGATGCACAGAATCAGGTATACAATGCCGAAAAATACCACGCGCAGCCATGCGCCGGAGGAGACGTGAATGTCTGCCAGCTGTGCGGCTGTGCCTACAGAGAAGGGATTGGTGATGGCGGTGGAGAAGCCGAAGCAGGCAGCCATCAGGCAGGCACCCAGACCCGTCATGGTATCAAAGCCCATGGAGAGCATGAACACAATGATCAGCGGCAGCAGCGTGACCAGCTCCTCGAACATGCCGAAAAGACTGCCGAAAAGCATAAACACCAGCACCGTGATACAGACCACCGGACCGCCCCGGTCACGGAGCTTCTGCATAATGCGCACGATAAAGGTCTTGACACCGCCGGTCTGCTCCAGCAGGTTAAAGACACCGCTCATCACCAGCAGGAAAATGCTGATCATGATGATGGTCAGCGCATCATCAGAGGCGAATACCCGCGCAGGCGCAGTGATGACGCGCCAGATGGCGATGCCTTCGACCGTGCCTTGGGTGTACGTGCCGGGGATGATGTTGCCGACTGCATCCCGGTCAAAAGCACCCTGTGGGATGCAGTAGGACAGCGAGCCGCAGAGGATCAGGATCGCCAGCAGGATCACGGCGACCATCAAAAAAGAGCGGACGCTGATGTTGGATTGGGTTTTACTGTCAGTTTTCTCACTCATAAGGGCAATGCAGCCTCCTTAAGCATATCGTGCAGTAGCATGGAAGTCAGATACCACTCCACTGCCGAACGCCTTTCTTCCGGCACGAAATACAGAATTTCCGTACCGTCGTATACCTCAAAGTTTTCGCCCGCGCCGAACAGCAGGCGGTAGATCTTTTGCAGGGAGAAATGAAGCTGCACCTCCTGACCGTCCTTAGTGCCGGTGTAGACAAGACCGTCCCGGCTCAGTGTGCAGATGCCCTGACCGCCGTGACGGGTCAGCGCGTTTCCCTTGCCGGGCAGACGCAGCTCCACCTTGGAGGTAAGCGTATAGTCTGCATCGGCAGCGATCTGTTGGGCGAGCAGCTCCTTTTGCCAGTCGTACCACTGAGCAAAATTGCGGAAGCGGAAGCCTTCGTCGAAGCCATAGCGGTCGTTCAGCGCGGTCAGATAGCCGCAATGCGCGCAGAAGATCTGATTTTTTCGGGTGGTGATGGTGTGCTTGCGGTTGCACACCGGGCAGGTGGTCAGGATGTTCTCAAGACCCTCCGCCATGCGGGGGGAGCGGTAGTGAATTTCGGGATGCTGCTCCAGCCAGTGGAACTCATTGTAAGTCAGCCGCTGCTCAATGCCCTGCTTCAGCGCCTCCATGGAAAGGCGTTGCACCTGCTCTGCCGTGTACAGCAGATCCAGCTCCGCCTCTACCAGCGAACCCCGGCGGAAGCCCTTGCCCCACTTGGGGTCAGCGAAGTAGTTGCCGTTGATGGAGATGGTATAGACGTTAACGCCGGATTTTTTGATGAAGGAGTAGGTGCTCTCCTGAATGTCCTCAAACCGACCGGTGGTCGCCAGCCGCGCCTCCGGCATCATGGCGAGAATTTCCTTCCCCCGCAGCACCGTCAGGCAGTTCTTGGCGTTTTCCAGGTCGGTAGCGAACATGCTCTTGGGGAACGCGCCGACCATTTTCAGCAGCCAACGCAGACAGTCGTGGTAAAAATACAGCCGCGCCACGATGAAATGGGGCTTGTCCTTGCGGATCAGCGCGGCGGCATAGATGAAGTCCACGAAAGAGCCATGGGTACACAGAATGATGGAGGGACGTTCCGGGCGGCCGATCTTATTGGTGACCTTGACCCGGATGCCGCAAAGGGAATACCACGTACTGATGGCGTGATACAGAATGAACATTGCGGCATTATTGACCTTTTGCACCTTGAAGGCGGCACGTTTTTTGCACCGTTTTGCCATGCGTCTGCGTCTCCTCTCCGATCGTTTACAAATTGTTCATGAAGTCATTATAACAGCTTTCGACAAAGAATGCAACCCCGCCGGTTGTCCGGCGGGGTGTATGCTGCAATGTTGCTCAAGCTTCCTTTTTCTTAAAAAGAGCAAGGATCTGATTCAGATACACAAGCACCAGATAGACTGCAATGATCAGAAGTACCGGCATCATGTACCAGAAGGGATAGGGGATCAGTGACCAGAACAGATCCATCACGGGATTTTCGGAATAGAGGGTGTACATGTAGTTCACCTGAATCAGCTCGCCGGCGGGATTGGTGATGTTGTTGGCGATAAAATAGCTGTTCAGCCAAAGGTTTGCAAAGTGAACCAGCGCAAAGGTGACAAAGGTGATCAGCAGAGTAGAGCCGATGCACTTGTAGTCCTTTTTCACCAGACCCAGCGCAAACAGCAGGATCGGGATGCCGAACTCCAGCAGGTGATGACCGTAGTACAGAATAAAAGCGGCGGAGCAAAGCTCATAGTTTGCCTGTGCGGTGTTGACCACCAGTGCCATGATCGCGCCCAGCGACCACAAAAGCAAGAGGTTACTCAGCGTCTTGCTTCTGGTGAAGATCGCGATGGGAAGGGTGAGTGCCGTCAGCGAGCAAAGGTGCAGCGGCAGATACTCATAGGGAGAACCCCAGTTGAACAGGTTGTAGAAGGTGGACACCACGCCGTAAAGAGAGAGAATGCCCAGAACGATCATCTGCGTTTTGCTGCTGCGGTTGCGCAGAAGATAATAAAGTCCCACGATAATTCCCGCACCGATCAACAGCGACGCGATGTGGACGATACCAAAAGAACCCCAAACCATATTGTAAGTCTCCTTTGCCGTTTTCGCAATTATAGCACACTATTTGTCGAAAGGGAAGTGCTTTATGGATTTTTGCTCTGTCGCTGCTTCATTCTCTGCCAGTTGAGATAGCCGTAGATGTCGTTGACAAGAAAGGCAACAAAGCAAACGATGACCGAAATATAGCGAATATCATGCACACTTGCCAGCACCCACAAAAGGATCAGCACCAAATCGTTTGCCGCATAAGCCAGCGCAAACAGCGGACTTCTGCGGAAGGTCAGGTACACGGCAACAAAGCTGGTGGTCACCGACAAGGTGCTGGGGATGATATTTGCGGTGTTGAAGTAGTCCAAAATGAAGTAAAACAGGACGGTGACCACCGCTGCACAGCCCCACATGAACCACAGTTCTTTTTTGCTGATGCTGTTGACCTTGACCTCTGATTTGTTGTTCTTATAGGGATTTTTCAGCCATGCGATCAAAGAGAACACCGCCATGGGCATGGTCATGCCCAGATACGTGACCATCTCGCCGTAATAGGCGAAGCCATAGGAGATCATGCCGTACAGCAGGCTGAAGATCACCGCCAAAAATTGACCAATGGGATTGCCCTTGGCATTGAAGATCAGGGAGGTGACGCCGATCAGCGACGCCAACAGCGTCAAATAGCTTTCCCGGTCGAAAAGGCAAAAGGATCCGATGATCAAGAGGACAGAGCAGCTCCACAAAAGGATCTCTGTCTTGGAAAAGTAGTTTTTCAAGTTTTCAACTCCTAAAAAAGAAACATCCGCATGCACATCTTCTAAGACCTAACGATGGGCAAACGAATGCGTTTCACATTCCACTACTCGGTAGCAGTTCAAGATATTCCTTTGGCGACATCATACCACACAATGCGTCAAAAAGCAACAGAAAAATCCTCCTGCCGGGTACGGCAGGAGGATCGGGCTTATTCCAGATTGAGCTTTTTGGTGATGATCTTTTTGACGATCACAAATTCCAGCAGCAGGAAGGCACTCTCCAGCAGAATACCGATCCATATGCCGATGTGAATGGATGCAAGGGGATGATCGGAGAGCTGCTGCGCCAGCCAGCGGGCAAGACCGTCTAAATGACCGCCCGCCGCCGTCAAGGCGAAGGAGATGAGGAACGCGGTGGCAACGATCTGGGTCAGAATGTAGTAGCCGAAATAGGCACCTACAGCAGCCAGTATGCGGTTTTTGCGGGAAAGCTGACCGATGGAAATGCAGGTGTAATACAGCAGGGTGCTGACAAACAGCGCAACGATCAGCAAAAGCAGATACTCTGCGATGAACAATATGGTGTGCGCGCCTATCATCTCGTAAATCTCAGCGAAGGCGATTCGCAATCCATTCCACATCAGAGAGAAAGCCTCTCCCACGGTGAGGATCATGACAGAGATCAAAACCACGATGATCGTGACCAGATCCACACAGACCGCGGTGACTGCCTTGACGATGATGTGCTGGGAGGCTGTCACCGGCAGCGTGAAGGACAGATAGCCCTCCGCGGTAAAGAGGTTTTTATAAAACCGAACCAGTGCCATGACGAAGGAAAAAGCAAGGGCAGCGAAAACGGAAACGGCATAGGTCAGGATCGAGAAGGTGCTGATGATCTCGTAGGGTGTGCTGTCGTTTTCGAAGAGGAAGATCACTCTGGTGGCAGCAGCGATGGTCAGCAGGATGATGTACACGATGCTCATGACCCGTCCATAGGCGAGGAACTCGTGCTTAAACAGCTTCTTTACCATTTGAACACCTCCCTGAACAGTTCATCCACACTCTTTTCGTGTTCTGTGCGGATCTGCTCCGCTGTCTTTTGCAGGACGATGCTGCCGTTTCGCAGGAAGATGACCTCGTCGAGGATCTTCTCGATGTCGGTGATCAGGTGAGTGGAGATGATGACCGTCGCTTCGGGATTGTAGTTATTCAGAATGGTGGAGATCACGTAGTCCCGGGCGGCAGGGTCAACACCGGCAATAGGCTCATCGAGGATGTAGAGCTTGGCATTTCGGCTCATCACAAGGATCAGGCAGACCTTTTCCTTATTGCCCTTGGAGAGGGTCTTGAGCTTTTGGTCGGGGGAGATGCTCAGCCGCTCCAGCATCTCATAGGCAGCCTCGGTGCGGAAATCCTCATAAAAATCGGCAAAATACGCAACGATCTGCTTTACGGTCATCCAAGAATTCAGATAGCTGGTGTCCGGCAGGTAGGCAACCAGTTTTTTGGTTTCCACACCGATCTTGTGTCCGCCGATCAGGATCTCGCCGGAGGACGGAGTCAGAAGACCGTTCAGCAGCTTGATCAGCGTGGTTTTTCCTGAGCCGTTGGGTCCCAAAAGACCGACGATCTTGCCGCTTTCCAAGGTAAAATCGATGTGACTCAGGGCAGTGATGCTGCCGTAACGCTTACTCAGATCACTGCAGCGTACAATTTCGCTCATGGGGTTCACTCCTTATTAAAATTATTCCTCCAGAATTTCTCTGGCGCGCTTGTACTTGTTCGCCCAGTATTCCGCCCGCCGGTCGCCGTCATCCAAGCGGGTCTGATCCGAATTGTGGGCAATGTCCGCGAGCTTGACTGTCTTGGCGAGGGCATTGGTCTTGATCCTTTCCAGATAATCCACATAGGGGACATCCGGCTCATGGGTCAGCAGGGCGATGGCTTCGATGACCTCGCTGCTGAAGCCGCAGGCGCGCAGCTCCTCCAGCGTGTAATCGGTATCCTCGACCACGTCGTGCAGCAGAGCGACGATGGTGGAAGCCTCGTCCCGCATCTGCTCTGCCACGTGGAACGGATGGAAGACGTAGGGCATACCGCTTTGATCCACCTGCTCCTTGTGGGCATCAAAGCACAGCTTCAGCGCGATCTTGGTTTTGGGCGTATAAATCATTTTAATCACCTCGCAGCTCCATTATAGCACATCCTGCAGCCGATGGGAAGAGCTTCCTTTGTATTGACAAAGTCCCTTTTGACGGGTAAGATGAAAGAAAAAACACATTCGGGAGGGAGAGCTATGGACGCGCAGACACTGACGGGCTACATCCGTCAGGGGATCCGCAAGGAGGTCTATGATGACAGGATCGAACTATATCTGCCCTTTTACTTCGAAAGCGGCGAAGGGCAGCCCCTCTGCCTGATCTGGAACAGAAACGGCGTCCTCAGCGACGGCGGCAGAACGTTCGCTGAATTAAAAAAGCGGGTGGGCGATCTGAGTGCCTATCAGCGCAGCATCCAAAACATTCTGCGAACCAACGGCATGGTGACACTGGAGGGCGGACAGAAGCTGGTGGTGCGGCACTTTCAGACCTGCATTTCCGGGAGCGAAACTTATCTTGACTACCTTGGGGGACTCAGCCGCCTGCTGCGGGTGATCGCCCGGATCAGTGTTGTGGACACCATCGTGGTGGATGAGGATGGGACGGTGCGTCTATGCTGAAGCAGATCAACGAACAGCTGGATACACTTTACCACGCATACGCGTTAAGCACCGGCATCGGTATCCAAACCCATATTTATCTGGAGGGTCAGCCCATCAATTTCCGCTTTGAGCAGGAGGATGGGAAGTATTCAAAGCTTGTCACCACCGGGAATTTTTCGGAGTGGATGGCATGGGCTACCGGCGACTGGAAAAAGGCAGCACCCACGATCAAAGCACTGGCAAAACCTTACGGCGTTGGGTGGGACAATGAAAACGGCGCACTGTATCTGCGCTTCCGACGCAACGAAATGAGCATCGCGCAGGCAGTTTTGCGATTGCAGCAAGCGGTCTTCATCGTCAGCGCATTAGGCTCCGTATAAGACGAACCCCCCGACGAAATATCGTCGGGGGATTATCAGATGATACAATCAGCGGTTGCTCACAACCGGGAGCGCGCTTAATACCAAACGCCTGTTGCGCCGAAATGCGCATCCTTCATAAAAATCAGCTCAAATTCTTCGCTGGAATGAGATACAAGATGCATTTGATTGGTAATCGTCATTTCTCCTATAAAGCCGGCCTTTCTGCCTAAAACAGGTGTGAGCTTCAGCTGCGAAGCGATCTCATCAATCACAGCCAAGCAAAAACCAAGCCGCTGATTTACATCCGGCAAATTGGTCAGACCGTTTTCCTCGAAAGAGAAGGAAACATAGTTTTCCTCCGTTCCTCCAAGAGAAATACCATGACTGCGCACAAAGATGTGGAAGGAGTTGATAAATCTTTTTCCTGCGATTTCTATGATTTTTTTCAGAAATACTGATGCCACGGATTCTACCACAGGGGAAGCGGAGATGCGCTGATAGAAGCTGCTGCAGCTTTTTCTGATTTGTTCCACGTGCCGGTCTTCGCAGTGAATGTTGTACGCCTCTGCCCGCGACAGCAGCTGATCGCTGTTGATGCCGCTGAGTGTGATGGTATAAACTGCAGAAAAGCTTCCGCGCCTTGCGCGTGACAGAGAGAATTTCCGCTCCGCTTGCTTTTCCTCCTGCACATGAAAGTCGATGCCAAGCACCGAGCAAACCTGTGCGCCGTTTTCTACACAAGACTGCATTCTTTTGTAATCCTGATTGATCGGATCTGTGATTTTACAGCGCCCGTGATAATAGATGGTTTCTGTTACAATTACCAACGTGTCGCCCATGGTTTCCTTCATCAGCATTTCCGCCAATCTGGAAACATTGGAAGGGGTACACTCACAAAGATTGCTCAGGAAATAATATCGCAATTCGTTAGAAAGGTCAGTATTGTCATTAATACTTTTGATAATCAAGCTGCCTCACCTCTTTTTGTACATTATACACGAACAGCAGAGCTAATGCAAGAGCTAAAATCGTCGTTCTGCCTTTTTTCGACAGGACGACGATTTTTGGGGTTCCTATAAGAAATTGCCGGGGCTATATACAAAGAGGAAATTCGAAAAGCGCATGTTATTTGGCTTTTTTCTCATATCCCCAAAGTAGGATGCCTGCGCAGACCAGAACCAGCGCGATGATCAGATTGGCTGCGCCTACGCCTCCGTCTTCACTTAAGAGCAGGGCGGAAAAGATCACGCCAAAGACGGGCGTCATAAAGCTGTAAATCGTGATGCTCGAAGCGGGATTGTATTTTAGCAGTACCGTCCACAGCACATAGGAAACAGCATAGAGCAGCGATAAGCCTATAAAAATGGGCAGCATCCCGACAAAATCAAATGTGCCGTTCAGCAAAATGCCGATCAACGTCAAGACAATACCACCCAAGCCCATTTGATATCCGCAAAAGGTTATGGGATCTTCCTTTTGAGCAAACAGCTTGGTAATAATGACAGAAAATGAGTAGGAGAGGACGGAAAGCAATACCAATCCGTCGCCGATGGGGTTGATCTGCAGGCTCAAGCCGTCAAGGTTCATAATAATAATGCCCAAAAATCCGATGACGCAGGAGATCAGCTTCTTGGCGGTGAGCTTCTCCAGCCTGAAGATCAGGCTTGCGATCAGCACGACGAAAAATACATCTGTGCTTTTGAAGATCGCGCCCTTTACGGAAGTGGTCATGGACAGACCGATGTACATAAGGGCATACTGCAGAACGGTCTGCAGCAGAGAAACGATGGAGATGCCCTTCAGGCTCTCCTTTCGGGGCAGGACGAGCTTTTTGGAGCTGATGCTGCAAATGCCGATGGTCACAAGACCCGCGACGATAAACTGCAGACCCACCCACAGCAGCAGTGACGGGATATGGGTCTCGTCGATGTACGCATATCCCATTTTCACGATGGGCGTGGAGATGCCCCAAAGCGCACAGCAGAAAAGCGCACCGGAGATGGCAAAGGCTTTGCTGCTCATCATTTTTTTTATCATGCGATCATCCCTTAAATGTTGTAATACAACACATTATAGCACTGTCTTGCAGCGCTTGCAATAACTCCCCCAAAATTTTTCCCAATGCCATTAAGATAAGAAAGTTTGTCATTCCGACCAAGCGCAGCGCGTGGAGGAATCTTCGCACTGATTCGATGTTTTGCACGAACGATGATGCGTAGATCCCTCGACTTCGCTCGGGATGACATGCTAATTTAATGACATTGAAATTTTCCAAGGGGAGTTGTTATTGAGTTAAAGCATTGTCCGTGCTTGCGGTATGCAAAGATGGAAATGAAAGCGGAGGTGTTTACACCGTTTTCATCGCCTTTACTAGGTCGCTCATACAATCAATTTTGAACGCGACGGTTTTTTGATCTGTGAGGATCATGCATCCTGCGTATTCACCAGCCTCATCCTCCACAGCCCTGAGCTTCAAATTCATCATGGCAGATGCCTTGCGAATCTGCTCTACTTGGATACAAACAACGGGATAGATACCGTCATAGGCATTAAATTCAGCATACCAATCATTGGGGATGTTGTATTTGGTGATGCTGTCGCCAACGGTTCTGCATACATAATCACAGCCAAATTCATCCATAAAACCACCCCTTCAATACGATTTAGCACTTTGAACTACCAATAGTTTAGAACAGAATGTTCAAAATGTCAATAGAACAAATCGTTCTAGGTTATAGTGTTGTTGGTGATGACAATGGCAGAAAAATATGATAGAATCCGCAATTTAAGAGAAGATGCTGACCTAACGCAGGCAGAACTGGGAAAACAAATCAATGTCCCTCAAAGAACCTATGCTTATTATGAAAACGGAGAACGTATGATCCCTCCGCAGGTTTTAGTTGCCTTAGCTCGTTTTCATCATGTCAGCATAGACTATCTTCTTGGCTTAACTGACCAAAAGGCGCCATATCCCCAGAAGAAAAACACATAACATTGCGAAATGCATCTGTGAGTGATGAAAATGCAGTTACGTATTCGTGATTTACGAGAGGACAATGATTTAACACAGAAGCAAATTGCAGAGATTTTAATATGTGACCAGTCTTTGTATTCCAAGTACGAACGGGGAGAACGCCCGTTGCCGTTGGAATATGCCGAAAAGCTGGCAGATTACTATGGGGTCAGTGTGGACTACCTGCTTGGCAGAACGAGCATTAAGAAACCATATCCCCACAAGTAGCTTTGCGAAATGCATCATGGCGCGCGATTGGTAATCGCTCCTACATGAAAAAATCCCCACCGATTGCTCGGTGGGGATTCGTTATTAGGAAATCTTAGCCCTTGATAGCAGCCTGTGCTGCGATCAGCAAAAGTGGGAAATTACCATATTTTTAGATACTTATCTAATTTATCTAAAGTTTTTTCTCGTTCCATCAAGTCAAGAATTACCCTTAACTGTTCTTCGTCGTATTTTGTTTCTTTATCCAAAAATAAATTTGAAATATAATTCATAAAGATTTCAGAGAATTTATTAATATTTTTAACTTTCTTTTCAGGAAAAAGGCAACTAATTTTCATTACTTGAAAAATTAAATTAAAATAAAAATTTAACGCCTCATTATCATCATAATCACTCTTTGACAATGAGTTCATTGATTTATAATTACCCATCCCTACCTTCCAAAAATCTTTTGCAGGTATATTTTTTAAAATTACATTTTCAGAACCTTGAATCAAAAAGCCTAAAGTATATATAATAGAATACCTTTTTTCAAATAAATCACTTTTTGTTTGTTTTCTAATAGTATAAATAGATATAAATATAGCAACGACAGATAGTACAAAAGGTGCAATTATAGCTGCATAATCCCAAAAATCTCGTTCAAATAATTGCAAAAACAATCTAATTCTTTCATCAATCAGTTTAATAATTTCTTCAGATGTCATACAATACCTCCAATAATATATAATTCAAAATGAAACATTCGCTAATCTTTTTATATTATACCAATCAATACAAATAATTGCAACAAATACAAAAACCCTCTGCCGAGAAATCGACAGAGGGATAATTTTGTTTTATAAAGTCAGCAATTACTTGCTTTCTTTGATAGCAGCCTGTCATGCGGAAAACAATATGGGTAAATGGAATCGGACAAGGTAAAAACCTTGTCCGTGTTCACTCTGCCCTTTACTTTGCAGGCTATCGGCTTATTGGAAGCATCTGTCCGGAGATACCATTCAAAATGGTCATCAAAGACGATAATCTGCTTCACAAAAGCCGTGACTACCAGTTCAGGGATGATATTGTCGTCGTTGTCCACGGACACATAATCCGCCAGCAGGGCTTTCAGCCGCCGGATGCGCTCTTCCAGAACTTCCTGCGTATTGTTCTCGGTCAGTTCCTTGCGGAGGGCTGCAATTTCCTCCTGAGCTGCTTCGATGTCTGCGCTGATTTGCGCCTCGTTCTGCTTGAACATAACAGCGTCCAATGTTCCATCCAGCAGGAAGTTCATATTGCGCTGCTTGCGTTGCGCCAAGGCATCAAGCTCCGCTTCCTTTTTGGCCAGGGCTGTCTTGGTGTCGGCATCTTCTCCGGCGCTCTCCAGGTAGTTAGCCAACATCTGGCTTGCCAAGTCTACAACGGCATCCTTTTCAGGCAAAAAATCCTTGAACAGGTGATTTGCCATAAACTCCAGCTTCCAGCGCTGGACAAACTGAGAATTGCAGTACCCCTCGTGGGGTAATCCCTTTTTCTTGCGGGTCTCCGGCGTGCCGTTTCTTGCTACATCATAGCATTGATAGGCAACCTTCTTATTTTCGCCAGCGCCGGAATAGTGGGCACGGGTCACATTGCAGCCACAGGAGCACTTGAGCAGCTTTGCCCATTCATCAATGGCTGGCTTCTTGCCTTTGCGACCCTGCTGGAACGGAACGCTCCGGGTAGCCATGATGTTCTGAACCCGGTCAAACTCTTCCTTGGTAATAATGGGCGTGTGCCGACCTTCGGCATACTCGAACTTATCATGGTCGTAGTTCTTGCGGCGCTTTTGGTGCAGATAACTGTCCACATATTCTTTGTGGTAGGTAATGAGCCCATAATAGAAGGTGTTTTTCAACACCTTGGATATGTTGCTCTCATGCCAGTTGGTCTTACCTTGTGCTGTCCTGCGACCACGGCGCTCCAGCTCGTCCTTGATAAGTGACAGCCCCATCCCGGAGAGGTACATATCGTAAATCATGCGGACGGTTTCAGCCTGTTCCTCGTTGATTTCATAAATCACCGTTTTGCGGTGTTCGCCGGGAGCCTTGCTCTCATAGCGGTCATAGCCCAAAATGTTTCCGTTGCCGTAGTACACGCCATTTGCCATACTGATTTTCTGACCGTCCTTAGCACGGGTGGATACCTTGCGGCTTTCCTCCTGTGCCAGAGATGCCATAAGCGCAAAGCGAATAGTCATATCCTCAGACTTGGCGGTGTCAATGCCGTCATTCAAGAACAGGATGCTCACACCGCACCGCTCGAACTTTCGGGCATACTCGTAAGCTTCCTCCACATTTCTGGCGAAACGGGACAGCTCACGGGTGACGATTTTGTCAAAGTGGCCGGCATATGCGTCTGCATACATTTGCATAAAGCCGTCACGCTTTTTGACGCTGGTTCCGGTAACTCCCTTGTCGGAGTAGATGTCAACCATTTCCCATTCAGGATGGCGCAGCAGTTCTGCCTTGTACCATTCAATCTGGTTTTCAAAGGCATTGATTTGAGCTTCATGCTCAGTGGATACGCGGGCGTAGAATACCACGCGGATTTTCTTAGTAGTTTCCATAGTAGTGTTTCCTTTCGGTATGTATGTTGTGTAATGGTGGGTTAGGCAGCTTCTTTGTCGGCAAGATTGGCGACAAAGTCTTCGTATTCCAGAATTGTAGTGTTCTGGTAAACGATGCCCAGCAGTTCATTGCGGGAAATATGGCCATCAATGTAAAGCTGCTCGATGAGCTTCAGTGCAGCGAACACGGTATCGCGGCTGATTTGGTTCTTCACTCTGTCCGTCTCCTGTATTCCTCTGCCTGTGCTATATTAATTATGGCATACAGCACACAAGGACTTCTCGGAAAGTGAGTAGCAGATATTTTATCCTTGCCTACAGATTAAGACAGAGCTGATTTTTTTATACACAAGCTATACTCGAATCACGTACACTGAAATAGTTATGAAAATACTGGCTTATGGAGAGAATTCTGTGGAAAAAGCCGATGTTCAAGGAGCTGTTTCAAAGTTATCGACTTGCTCGTACACGATAAATACGAATAAATAAAAATTGAGGGATGCACGCTATTGTGTATCCCTCATTTTCATTAGAACGGTAATTCCTCGTCATCATCATACTTTGGTTTTGTAAATCGCGCAGACGTCATCTGAAACTGAGCATGTGCTCCTGCAATCATCTCTTCTGCGTGGTCGTTCAGCTCGTAAATATTATATGTAGTCTGTCCGTCCGATTTCGGTGTAATTTTGACGCACACATACATTCCTTTGGTCAGCACGAGTTGTTTTCCTGCAAGCGCAGATGCTCTCATGCCGCCAAAAAGTTCAACAAAAACAGTCTGATAAACGTTTTCGCCCGCGAACTGTGCATGTGGAGCGCTGATAATACGCCCCAATGTGTAGTAACAAGAGAAAGCTTTACGCTTTTTATAACTCTTGCCGTTGGTCGTCTGTTGATTCATATTTATCTCCTTCTGATTGGAAGTAATATAGTTTGGTTTCCAACCTATCGTCATATATCATTAAGACCGATTGTCTATTTTTGTGCACAACATCATCTATAGGTCCCTTCTCTAAGGATTAATAAAACCATAAACAATCCATATATTACGTATCAGTATAAGTGTATCAGCGTATGTATCCGTATCGCCCCCTCGCCTTGTGTCCACCTAAACAAGCCAAACAGTAATGTATCTGTCTATGTATCTGTAAACTGTAATCCAACAACAGTGTTGTATCCGGTAACGTATCTATGCACTGCAATTCCACTGCTGAAAGTCAAACACAAAACATCCACCGAAAAACCACAAGCCCACACTTCCAGCAGGGAAACACGGTGGACAACGGCTCTCCCCCCCTCTTACCATTCCCGAAATTTTTTAAAAATAAAATTCCATGTTGGAAATGGTAAGAAAGTGGTGATACTTCCATTGGGTTCCGTATTTGTTTCCGTATCACCCGCGACATTACTGCCGCCATGAGTTGAGCCATTACGCTCTGCGCCAAGGTCTGGGCGTTCCTTTGGAACTTCTTCAAACGCGCTCAGTTATCAACTGCCTCAAGCCCTCTTAGAGCCGTCCCCACTTGCATCGCAAATAGCAATCAAGCAGTTTCGGAGCCAGGACACATTCAGGGTCACATCCGATATATTTTGAATCTTTATAAAGTTAACCCGGCACCCTCTAACGGTCGGCAGGCCGACGTGTAGCGGCGATTAACCCCGAGTATCCGTCGTGCTGGTATTATTTTCGTGATTGTCCTCTCACGCTCATCCTTCCCCCGAGTTTTGGGCTGTCCTATTTAATTGTTAGGTTGTCTATATAATGACAGCGAGGGTGTTGATTTGCTAAAAACGAAAATCATTAAGAAAAGCAACGAAATATTGCTTTCATATATCTATAGAGCAGAACGCACAAAACTGCTGCACAACAAAAAGTTCGCCATGCAGGCGAGCCAAAAAAGCAAGCCATTCGTCGTTAAGTGACAAAAAGCTTTGCAAATTAGAGAAAAGTGGCAAAACAATACCCGTGCA
This sequence comes from Oscillospiraceae bacterium, assembly GCA_015067495.1. Taxonomy (GTDB): domain Bacteria; phylum Bacillota; class Clostridia; order Oscillospirales; family Oscillospiraceae; genus Faecousia. The sequence goes on from SVMI01000001.1 coordinate 517,512, forward strand.
CTTAACTAAGACTAAGTTATGTACACGGGTATTGTTTTGTCGATAGTTCCGTTGTTACAGTCTCGATAACAACTTCAGTAATATTTTTTATCACGACGTCATTCAGTGTCTCAATAGGAAGGATAAAAACAGTTTGTTAACGTACAAAAAGTGAGCGAGTCATGCATTGGCGCAACTCGCTCACAATTCTTATAGTGTTATTGACTTAGATAGCGCGACGCTTGGTAAAGCAAACAGTCAAGCCAGCGGCACTGGCAACCATCAGTACAACAAACAGCACCAGGAGGCTGTTATCGCCAGTCTCGGGAATATCGGGGTCGAGGGGCGGTGTAACAGTCTTATTTTCTAAAACTACATAGTTTGAGAAGTGAGTCGTCTCAAAGCTCAAAATACCGTCAGCATAGGTGGTAGGCATAGCGGTGATAGTACCGTCGTCGGCCACATAAGCAACATAGTAGTCTGTACCGGCCTTGCCCTCAGGCAATTCGAAAGGTACAGATACCGTGACCTTGCCGCCGCCGAACTCGGTAATCTTACTCTCACCTGCAAAAGCTTCCAGATTCAAAATAGTGCATACTTCCTTTTCCTCCAGTGCAGCTTTCTGCTCGGTAGTCAGGGTGGTATCCTCTACCTCCTTGGCAACGATGGTAACTGCAGTCTCACCGGCCTGCGTGCCAATGGAGCCGATGGCGGTCTTGTCGAAGCTGACGGTTGCATCGGGTAACTTGATTTCTATGGCGTTCTCAGCATCGGTAATCTTTTCCACAATTTCAGAGCCGATGACTACACTGCTGATATTTTCCTTGGTGTCTGTCACATCAATGACCACATCTTCACCCTCGGTGATTTCCACGGAGCTGTCGGGGACAGTAGCAGTGCCGTTCTCAACGATAATTTCTTCTTTTACTTCTTCCTTGGGTTCAAAAATGATTTCTACTTGTGCAAAAGGCTCTGCGAACATGGAATACCATTCAGCAGTTCCTTCTCCGAAGATTTCCTCTATCTCATCAGACTTAACTTGTTGGATTGATTGCCACTGTTCTTCCGTTCCTGCAAAGTGGATTTTCTTTAAAGAGAGGGTGGGGAAATTACCTACTCTGTCGATTCCACCTAAGCAGATTGTCAGGATGTCCATTTCTGTCAAAGTAGACGGCAGATACAGTTCTGTTAAAGAGAGGAAACTATTACCAGGATAACCAAAAGGCCAACCGGTAAGAGAGGTAATGCCCTCAGGAATGGTCAAGGATGTCATATCATCAGCCAACAGGAAGCCCAATTCAGGAATTGCCTTCAAGGTAGCTGGGAGCTGAATTGTTTCGAGGATTTCGTAGTATTTGTTTATACCTGATTGAGTAAAGGCATAGTTTGCCAGATTTTCTACACCTTCCTCAATAACAATGTGCTTAACGGGAAGATGCCACCATCCCGGTTCATAATTAAAGTTCTCTCTCTGAAAATCTTCATCCGATTCAGCCACAGTATACATATCACCGTTACCGGAAATGGTTAGGGTGTCGGTGGTAGTATCAAAGCTCCAGGTCATATTATCGCCGCACTTGCCTGAGGTCGCAGGCAGTTCCTGAACAATAATGTTCATTGAAACATTAAAAGTATATTCCTCATCTCCAGCACCTTCGATTGTGGTAATCTTATCAAATGTAACAGTATATGTACCGGCTTCCGTGGGCCAGTTCTCTACAATGGGGTCGCCATAGGAAATGTCAAACCACTCCCCATAACCCTCCCCCGGATATTTGATGGTGCACTGATAGCGGTTAGGCATAGCTCCATAGCCAGCTACATAATAGGTCATATCGTAGGCGTCTGCATAAAGCTCCGGTTCTGTAGATTCTGTCTCCCCGTTAGCCATGGCAGGTACAGCGAATGCCATAATCATAGCCACAACCAGCATAATACTCAGCAATTTTTTCATAATGATTTCTCCTTTTATTTATTTTACGGGTGGGCGGTAAAATTCGCCATTTGCATCTTGATATATGTACTTTCCTCTTGCGCCATAGTCGGACAAATCATCATAATATCTGACGACAGGGATTTTCTTGCCATCTACAAAAGCAGTGTACTCGTTGTCATTGGGTTTTGATACCCACAAACCCAATCTCCATGACCTCAAGAAAAGACCAATGATATAAACGCATCCCGCAATAGCAACAAACCAGCAAACAACAAATAATAGGGTTTTACGGAAAAATGACCAGAATGTTCGCATTGCCATTCCCTCGGGAGAGCGCTTACGGATGGAATGAATACCCGGCAGATAGCACAGGAATGCGATAGCAAGCACGCAGACATCGCCCACCATTGCGCCAAGCCATTCACCAAAGTTCAAGGTTCCTCCAAGAAAATATACCGTAAAAGTAATGAAGATTATTAGGAATGTCATAAGGAAAATGAAGCCCAAATAACCAGCAAGCACCAATGCTCCGGTGCTGTATCTTGGTTTGACTTTCACGTCCTCATGGATGAACAGATGCGGTGCGGTAACTGCAACAGACCCAGTCTGGACACCACAATTTGGGCAAAAGTTTCCATTCACTTCTGTACCACAGTTTTGACAGTAAGGCATAGATAAAGCCCCTTTCATTTTTACTCGGTATGACATTCAGTGAATGTCATACGTTTTATAATTTTAGCATAAAATATTTAAAATGACAAGTAGTAAATGTCACAAAATTATGATTTTATGCTGAAAGGGATGGGGCAATGTTTATAAATAAGGCCAGAAGCGGAGGTAACAACATCTGTGGCAGGAATATTACCGCCCTACGCAAAGCCGCCGGACTTTCCCAAAACCAACTCGCCGGGCAACTTCAACTCCACGGACTGGATGTGGACAAAAACGCTATTCAGCGTATAGAGGCTGGTAAGCGCTTCGTCACCGACATAGAGCTTGTATATCTGGCCGATGTGCTACAGGTCAACTATGATACCCTGCTGAACCGGGAGGATATAAGCATTGAGCCAATAAAAAAAACTGGTGCTGATACTTGAAAGCACATTATTTTGTATTTTATGGCACAGAAAAAAATATCCCCACACGCCAAGGGTACGTCCTGGCATGTGAGGAGTTAGAAAAGAGTTAACCGTCGATACCGGCGGTTTTATGTCTTAGGTCTTGCCCAAAAGACAAAAGCAAAGCAAAACCGTATGAGGCCTTAATAAGTACCCTGCATATTATTGACTATGCATTGGTGCAGTAGCTTTACTGCATCCAACATAGAATACAGGCACTGCCGTTCGGCAGATTTTCTCACGAACGCCTGCATTTGCATAATGGCCGGCGCTTGATTATACTCGGTTACTGCGTCCGCTATGTCCTGATAGAGATTGCGGAGTTGGTTTGGTACATCTGATGAGCTTTTACAGCCCATTAGGATGCAGCTATCATCACACTCAGTAGCATTACTTCGCAGGGTATATGCATCCTGTTCTGGGTCTGAGTAGTCGGGGATAAGTATCAGCTCCCGCCCCTCGCATAAACAGTGTGCTGGGGTTCCGTAGCCTTTTTCAAATTGCCACCGGACTTCTCCGGTTTGTGTTTCCAGACTGAGCGCTTCAACGAAGCGCTCGATAAGCGTATTGGATTCGGTAGAATTCATGTTGGTCATTGTGTAAGCTCCTTTGCTCGTATATATTTTTGCGTGGCAGTGCCACAATTCAATTAAACAATGACCGATACAATATATGTGTAAAAGAAAGACCGTGGTGGGGGAAAAACAAACCCTACCACGGTTATTTGTTTTGCTCGCATAGTGGTTGTGCTATTAGCAATGGAGCTACTCGGATTCCGCTCACTCTATCCGAGCTCGGGTATTATGGAGGGAGCGATTTACGCACAGTTTTGGAAGAATGATAGTTATGTCTCGAACGAGATATTGCTATCGTGATGACAAAAGTTTGTGTGGCACTCCGCACAGGAGCCCGTCGGGAGACAGTCCCGCTTGCGGGTGCCCCCCTGCACAAGGGCCTGTCCGGACGGACCGCCCCACAGCGCAAGTGGCTCTCTCCGAGTAGGAGCGCCCTTCGCGAAGAAGTCGGCAGACAGCCTCCCGTCTGGAAAGACCTCCGTGTTGTGTCGTCTCGACATAACGTACGGAGTTATGGTCTGCGAAATCGCAAACTTGCCCATATTCCCACCACATATATGTCTTTATTATAGCGAATACAATTAGGGAGGTAGCTATATGGAAGAACAAAAACAACGTGCTACTTTACACGGCGGCAGATGCATTATAAAAAACGGGAAAAGTACCGGTAAGGCATACTCCAGCAAACATGCAGATAGAAATTTCGATGTTCAAAACGCATCTCATATTACTCCTGAGCTCGTTTCGCGGAATTTATATTTCGTGGCTGATGCAAACGGAAATCTCACCGAAAAAGAACGTAATGATTCTTTTGAAAAACATGAACTGAGAATGTACAAGCATTATTTCAATGATTGGCTGGAAAATCAAAATGAGCGTCACAGAAACGGCGGGCACAGTTCTCGCGAACGCACTATGGAAGCTGTGCACAAATCGGCCCGACAAGCTCCTCGTGAGGAAATCTTGTGTATTGGTAATCGTGATGACCGATGCCAAGACGAAAGCGCATTTATTGAAGTGGTAGCCGAATACGTACAAGCTCTTCAAGCGAAATTTCCTGCTGTTCGCATTCTTGATTACAGTATCCACAATGATGAAGAGGCATCAAATATACACGCGCATCTCAGAATGTGTTTCCTACACAAGAATGCATCTGGTGAGTATGAACCTAATCAAACTCAGGCCTTGGCAGAAATGGGAATTGAAGCACCCAACCCTGACGAAAAGGACAGCAAAGCAAACAATCGATTGATAACGTTTTCTCAACAATGCCGTGAAATGTATGTAGCAATTGCCGAACGTCACGGGTTTACCATTGAATCAGAACCGGCATTACCAGGGAAAATCACGTTAAATAAACAGGAGTTCATTACAAAGAAATTGCGTGAGGAAAACGAGGCGCTAACCATTGAGCGTGCATCTTTAATAAACGAGAACAGAACCCTTGCAGAGCAGCAATCCGCCTTGCGCTCAGAAAACGCAGAAATAGCCCAAGAACGTTCAAAATTGCGTAAGCAAGTAGATGAGCTTACGGTCGAAAATAGCCGTTTAAGCGCCACTGTGGAGCGCCTAAAAAGGTTTATTTATCCTATCACGCAATTTTTTGCGAAATTGGCAAGTATCAAAATTGCTGATGGTCGTTCTGCATTTGATGAACTATTGCTAAACGCAAACTTTACCCCTGCGTACGATGCTATCAAAGAGTGGGATGAAGAACGATAACATTTTCATAAACACAGAATCGGAGGATAATATGCGTCCTCCGATTTTATTGTTTATAAACGCCTGTCATTATCTTATTGTACTAAAAACCAAGAAGAAAGGAGTCCATTTAATTACAACCCCAGCGTGCGACTATGAACAATCTCCTTTGTTCGTCATTTGATATACACCGGAGTGATGCCACTCTTCGCACGCTTTCATATATTGCAGGATTCGCCTGCCTCACTCCACACTACCAGCCCGGTCCCGGTCCTAACATTTCTTTCCGGAAATCGGCCGGGTTGGTAGTAACCTTATCACCGTCAGCTTACGCTGCGATTATATATACAAAACTATAAAACAAAAAGGAGCACGAAACATGGAAGAAACACTGCTTATACTCAACTCTATTGGAGAGTCCGTCACCAAAGAAGAAGTACTCTGCTTTGTCAAGGTGCTGTTAATCGACCTAAAAAGCGATAATCCAAAGGTCAAATGGGAAAGAGATACAAAATCTCCTTGGGGGACTTTCTGCTCATCCGGATTTACCGGTACAAGTTGTATACGCCTCCAAAAGCATAGAATTCGTAACCAACCTGTGGTTCTGATGAACTATGAAAAGGACGGCAACTTCGTCTTCAACGCCGAGGAATTTGATGGAGACCCCAATAACACTGCACACCTTGCGCACCTATATAGATTAATTGCTGCAACGGTAATCCACAGAGAAATCTACAACGACATCTCCACACCTAACGCGGAAATTCAATTGTCTATTGAAGAAATGGGTAACAGATGTTTGAAAGTAAATCAGCTATTTTGCTCGGTGACCGCCAATGAAGTGGCAAACACGCTTATGCACAAGCCGTCAGTTGTCAATCTCAACATTAGCAACGAAAGTCCGGAATGGCATCGAAGAATTAAATTGATACACAATTTAGTGCATGTAATTCAATGCACGCGTGTCAGAGAGAGTTCACTGATTCTCGATGGTTTTGCACTAAAAAAAGCTAATGGGCAGTTATGTGGACATCTCACAACAGACCCCATTGCCAAGTGGGCTAACGCACACGTTATCGTCGATTCGGAACGATATCCCGATTTTTGCTTTGACGAAATCCGCGTCAAAGTTGCAGCAGATATCATCGGGAATTTACTGATGGTTCTGTAATACCTCATTCAAATGAAAGGCGTAAGCCTTCATAATACATTATTTTTAGATTGGAGAATTACTCACATGAAGAACTTTGAACTTGAAATCACCAATGCAACCGAAAACCCTATCGATGCATACGTCGAGCGTCTGCAAACGATGGTACCGCCCATGCGCTTCGAAATGAACGCAACCGAGGTTACAGAATGTCCGACATTTACCATCGTTGATGAAGAAAAGAATTATTTCTCAACGCTGCGTCGTGCACAGGAAGTCGATTTTGTAAAAATCTTTCTGACTGTAACCGACATAAGCGGGAATACTGTGATGTCCTTATCGGAGTGGACCACCCCTGACAACTCCGATTCTCCGCTTCGTACACTCTACAATTCGCTGTACGACATAAGTGTACAGCAAGTAGCGAATGAACAAGTAGACCCCAGAATAGCTGCTTCCGGTGAAGAAGTTGACCCGGGGGCAGAAACACCGGAGTCACTGCTGATTGATGATTTTATCGCAGCACTCACCGCAGATGTCAAATCTCCTCATCCGGTTATCCACTGGGAGAAAG
>SVMI01000016.1 GCA_015067495.1 Oscillospiraceae bacterium
TGTTGTCCGTTGGAATGACGTGCTGGGGCATGGCAGTATTATTAACGAGATTGATGTAATGGCCACCATGGGTGTCCTGCCGCTATTTATCAGCTGCAAGGTCAGTGATATCAAGACAGAGGCCCTCCTCACTTTTTTGTCAGCACATAACATGAGAAATTATCTCGTGCAATGTCTTGGTATTGTTAGGGCGCGCCTAGAAATCGAGTAATTGCAAAACCGCCGCTGAGGAATTTCGGTTTCTCAGCGGCAACTTTTATCGCTTCTTCCGAATCCATTCCCACAGCTTTTTGATGCCGATCACCGCAGCGGAAAGAACGCCGGTTTTGATTAGAAAGCTCACCAGTGCGATCACGATCACCGGGAGAAGGTCAACCGCAGATAACTGCTGATAGACAGAAAAATCCGCATTCAGCAAGTTGATCGCAATTAAGACGTTACGTTAGAGTCAAGAGGTTTTTGTGGATTGATCACATCTTTCTTTTGATGCATGGCTTCTTTGGCGTATTGATATGCGCTGAAGATTTTGTAATATATTCTCTAACTGTCACAAAAATGCGACAGAAAAGGAGAAAGGCAAAAATAAGTGTCGCAATTTACCGCGTTATGTGCTACAATATCTTCAGAAAGAAAAAGACACACGCCGTTTGCAGAAGGCAAGCGGGGGAGAAGGAGGACACTTATGATGATGCATAAATGCCGTATTATTCCGTTTCGCAAAAAGGAAAGTCCCTTTGAACGTATAAACAAGGGATTGAATGCTGTGTGTATCGCGCTGAACTTTGTGTGTATTTCCGTGGGGCTGCTTTCCCTTGGGTATGTTCTGTGGTGCTGCTGAAATGGAAACCGGCATTGAGAAGATCTCAATGCCGGTTTGCTTATCCTGTGATCAATTTTGCCCGCTGCTTGTATTCCAGCACCAGTGAGTCAGGGGAGAGGAGCTTCATTTCCCCGGCAAACTGGAACAGCCAGCCCCAGAATACCGGGCTGATCTGCACCTTCACGGTGGCGATGCATCTATGCTCGCCGCAGCGCATCATTTTTGTGTTTTCGCCGAATTTGTCAAAGACCACGCCAATGAGGTTGTCGTGAAACTCAATGACAATGTCCACCGCTTCACCGGCGTACATCTTGAACACCTGCTCGGTGTAAGGTCCGATCTCGTCCTTCAGGGCGACGGCGGTGTCGGTGATGGGGTCTTCCAGTACCGTCACAGAATCCATCCGATCCACACGGTAGGTGGAGGTCTTCTGATGGCGGGAGCTGTAGCAGAGCATGTAATAATTATCCTCATTGAACACCAAGGCGATCGGCTCAACCACATAGCGGTGACCTTCCCGGCGGTAGACCTTCTGTCCATGCTCGTTCAGGTCAAAATATCGGAACAGCACCTTCTTTTGCTGATCGATGGCTTGCTCCAAGGCGTCTACGTTGTAGAAGATCTGTTCGTTGGAGTGCTTGGTGGTTTTGAAATTAACGATGTTGCCCTTCAGGATCTCAGCCCGGTGGCTGCCGCCCAGTACGGCGATCTTTTCCAGAAGCTCAGCGGTCTTTTTGTCCGTGATGAAGCTGGCAGCCTGCACGGCATCCATCAGGATCTTCAGCTCGGGAATGCTGAAGCTGCGGTCATCTATGTAGTAGCCTTTTTCATGACCCACGGGGATGTCCATGATCTCGTAGCCCTGCTCGTTGAGCAGGGCGATGTCCTTGCTCAAGGTTCTGCGGTCGCAGATGATGCCCATCTCGTCCAAACGGGCGCAGATCCGGCTTGTGGTCATAGGGTGCTGCTCGTCCGTATCCAGCCGCAGCAGCTCCAACAGCTTGAGTAATTTGATCTTGCGGTAGTTATCTTGTACCATATTTCATTCCTCCGATTGGGGAGTGTGATGATCTGAAGGTATCATATCATACCAAGGAGCAAAATTCAATGCGCTGCTGTCATGTTTTTAAGACAGTTGCGAAACACATCTTTTGAAAAGCCGTTGTCCATGCTATCGCCGCCAATCATTGCACGAAACCGCTCGTAAGCACCGATTGCGTTTTGTGGCGAAAGGGCAAGGAAATGTGACGGAATGAGTCGGTTGGGCGGTTGATTTTTCTGTTGAAAATTACTATAATAAAAGAAATATCAACCACATTTCCCAATGGTACGAAGAAAAGGAACGTGACGTTATGAATTTTGATTGCTTTGAGCATCTCAAGGGTGAGAATGAATATCTGGAAGCCTGCATCAACGATTGCTGCGCGGCAGAGCGCTGTGTACGCGTCACCCCCGGCGATACGGCGATCTATGCCCGTCGGGCGATCGAGAACCTTTTCAAGGATCAGTCCAAGCGTCACAATACCAGACCTGCCAATTTGGCGGAGAGTATTCAGCTTAACTGTGATGCCTTGACAACGGACAGCGAGCTTGTCCGCCAAAAGGCGGATGAGATCCGAAAAGTGGGCAACAGAGCCGTCCATCCCACCTCCGGCAAGCAAAAGGGCGGGCAGGATGTATTTGCAGACATTGATGCGGAAACAAAAAAGAATATTGCGCAGGCAATGAGCATCGTCAAGGATCTTTTTGATCTGCTGTGCCTGCTTCACGGTAATCCCGCCGGTCACGAATTTGACGAGATGCTGGTACCCTTCGGTCAGTATTTTATTGAGCGGCGCATCAGCTCTCCCGGTGCAGGCTTGGAGGATGACTATTTTGTCTACAGAGAAAGCGGCTACCGCGTTCACTACTATCTGCAGTATCTTTCATGGGGTGAAGCGATCGAGTTTCAGCAGCGCCAGATGGAAGCCAACCGCCGCGTTTATGAAAACTACACCCATGGCAGCCGTCTGTGCCTGCCGGATCTGGTGCTGTCGCTGACCTGCAACTCCGATTGCAAGCTGCTGCTTTACAGCGCACGCGCCCAAAGCAAACTGCTCAGCGAGCTGGACAAGCCCATGACCATGCGGCAGGCGATGAAGCTTGGCATGGACATCTGTGACGCGCTGCTGGAGCTGAAGAAGCTGGGCATGCATCACCGCAATATTTTTCCCGCGTCCATTCTACTGAACAAAACGGGTGACGATCATTATGAGGCACTGCTTCTGAATTTGCAGACCAGCAAGATCCTCGACAGTACCCGTACCGTCAATACCCGACTGGCAGCTGCCTGCGACAGCAATCTGTACATCCCCAATTTTCTGAGACTGCAGAATATTAACGGCTCTGAGTGGGAGAAGGTGGATGTTCATGCGCTGGCACGGGTGGTGCTGTTCTGCCTGAACCGCAAGCTCGCCTATGCGACCTCTGTGGGTTCGTTCTCCATGTATACCAATGTGAAATTTTCTCCCCGTCTGCGGGAGCTTTACACAAAACTGTTCTACCGGGATCCCGGAATGCAGCACGTGCCGTCTGTGCAGGAGCTGAGAGAGGTATTTGCGTATGAATACGATCACTGTAACGAATCCCCAAACCGGTAAGTCTTATCAGGTAGCCGGTTCGGTGCATGAAACGGAGCTGGTCTGGTGCGGCGCGGGACGTGACGGGCAGGGGAAGGCTCTGTTTGTGAAAATGATCCGCTACGGCAATGGGTACTTTGATCAAAAACAGATGCTCAAGGATGCCCAGGAGGAAGCACAGACCATGCTCCGCGCCCGCAGATGTACGGATCGTGTCCCGGAGCTGCTTGACCATTGGGATGATAAGAAACAGCAGACCTATGTGCTGGTAATGGAGAAAATGCCCGGCGATTCGCTTCGTCAATGGATGAAAGACAGACCGCTCGTTCCCGGCTCGCCCCGCTATGAAACGGAGCTTTGGCTCAGAACACTGATTGTGCGCCAGCTGACGCAGATCCTGCAGACCATCCATACCAAGATCCCGGCACTGAGCCATCTGGACATCAAGCCGGAAAACGTCATGATCTGGTGGGATCACGACAAAAAATGGCAGGTGGGTCTGGTGGACTTCGGTACTGCTGCGCTGGATCATACGCTGGGAACCGGCACGGACGGTTATCAGGCACCGGAGCGACTGAGCCGCATGAATACTGCTATGGGCAGCGGTGCATCAAAAGATGTCTTTTCTCTGGGACTTCTGTGGTACGAGCTGCTGACGGACACGCCTCAGGAAGAGCTGAGCGGTTTGTTTTTGCCCAGCTGGGATGCGCCCAAATGGGAACTGCGTCCCCAGCTGCCGCCGCAGGTGATGGCTGTCAAGCACGGTAACGCCTATCAAAGACTGTTTGAAAAAATGACAGAGTTTTCGCCGGACAGACGGTGCCGTCTGTCGCAGGTGATCCAAGACATTCCGATGAAGAGGTAAGGAAAATGAGTAAGACCATTCGGGATCTGTTTTCAAATGAAGAATGGGAGATTTTTGCGGTTAAGATCGCGCCGCAGCTGCAGCAGATCGGCGATCTGATCCTTCCTGAAGAAATGGAAACGGAGGTGATCGGCAGTGACGATACATGACGCACTCCAATTTCACCCCAATCAGTATTTTAAGCTGGAAGAGCCGCTGATCATCTACGTCACACTGGAAGAAAGACGTTTGAGAAAGAAGGAACAGAACAAGAGCAATCCGATCACGGATACGCAGTATCAGATCATCCGTGAAGAACTGAGCAAGCGGAAAGCACCGTTGATCATTTCGGCAAGACACATAACAAAGGGCGATTTTTGGGCGTACAATCTGCAGATGCCGACGTTTTCGCTGAATCTGAACATGGCGATGGGAGAACAGAATTTCGCTGTTTCGAACTTCCGCACCGGCGAAGACGGCAAAAATCCATTCTACAACAGCCGCTACAATACGATGTTCCTGCTGGAGTCTTCCAAAGGCATCTATCTGGTGCATCAATCAAAATCATGGTTTCTTTCCCCGGAAGGCACCTGCGAGGAGGTGCCGGAATCAGAGCATCTGAGCTGGCATATGGACGAAGAGGTCTATGCAAAGCTGGTCGATCAAATGCGCAGCTATTGCGAAGGCGAGGATGCGTATGTTACCTCTCCCCATGTATCGGATCTGATGCGTGAAAATGTGATCGAGCCCTTTGAGCAGTACACCGAAAAGGAGCATGAATTTGAACTCAGGCAGGTGGATTTTACCCTCGGTGTGAAGTTTGCCGATTGGGAAGCGGGCGCGGATTCCAGCGGCAAGAGAAGCAGCTTTTCCTTTATTTCCTGCGATTCCTCCGCTGACCCGGAAAACTGCATCCTGACGGTCGGTCAGCAGGTCGTCATCTACCGTGAGGATCAAAGCAGCACAGGCTTGGTGGGACTTTTGGTGGAGATCGACACCGAAACAGTAGACGGTGTTATTTTTACGCTGGAGTTTTATCGGCAGTTTGACATTGATCAGCTGCCGAAGGAAGGCTATCTTTTCGTCTTTCAGAACGACACCCAGCACAAGATCCGCAAGGCGGTTGCCCGCAGTATCTACAGCGGCAAAACCCCTGCGCGCTATATGTATAAAACCTTCCGCGACTACTCGGTAGCAGGTTATATAAAGCGGAAGGAACCTGAAAAACTGGTGGAATTTCTGCATCAGCGTATGGCGCAGAAGTATCCGCCGAACCTGATGCAGCTGGAGGCCATTGTCAAGGGCATCCTGACAGAGGATATGCTTTTGGTGCTTGGCCCTCCGGGAACCGGCAAGACCACGGTCATCCTTGCGTGGGTGGAGTATTTCGTATCCCAGAACATGCGGGTGCTGATCTCCTCGCAGAACAACTCTGCTGTTGATAACGTGCTGGTGCGTTTGAAAGGTGATTGTGAGATCGTACGTCTGGGACGTGAGGAAAAGATTCAGGAGAACTGCAAGAGGTTTATTCCGTCCCGACGGATCGAGACCATGCGCAATGCCGTCGAGAAAAACCGGGAACGGTTGGCATCACAGATCGCGCGTGATAAGGAGCAGATCAGCAACTATCTTGTGGCATTGCGATCCCTTTATATGATGCTGATGAGGCGGGATGCGACGGTCAATGAGCTGGAGAAAAAGAGCAGGGAGCTGAAGGAGACTGCTGCCTTGATCGCGGCTTGCGCCCTGAAAATGCAGCAGGCGCGTACGCAGCTGGACTTCTACCGTTCCCGGAGTGAACGCTATGCCATTTTCCTCGAGGAGAGCGGAAAGAAGAACTTCTTTGTCCGACTGCTTCAGGCACCTTTGCGTCGCCGTGCAGAAAAGCGGATCAAAGAAGGCAGTGCTGTGATCACAGAGAATGAAATCCTCCTGACACAGAAGGAGCAGGAATACACCAAGTCGGTCAAACGCCTGCAGGAGCTTCTGCAGCAGATGCGCCGGACAGGTCTGGTGGAAGCGATCGAACAGAGCGAGCATGGCATCAAAAACCTGCAGCAGCGCATTCTCAAGGGCGTGGACGGACAGCCCCGTCTGGTGCCTGCATTTGAAAGCGAGCTGCGCTATCTCGGTCGCGATAAATCGCTGCATGCCGATTTGAACAGTACAGATTTCATTAAGAGCGAGATCGAGCGGATGGAGCAGACTGCCATATCCGCAGATAAGATTCTGGAAGCCTTCCGCCATTGGGCAGAAACGGCACTGAGCGATGACCGCAACGACATTTTTGAGGAGATCCTTCTGGACGCCTGCAAGGTGGTCGGTGCTACTTGCATCGGCATCAATGCCAACAAGCGGTTTGCAGACATGAATTTCGATGTGGCGATCATCGATGAATCAGGTCAGATCCAGCTGCACAATGCACTGGTTCCCATGAGCCGTGCGCCCAAAACGCTGATGCTGGGTGACTATAAGCAGATCCCGCCCATTGTCAATGATGAGATCGTAACCTCCTGCCGCAACGATGAGATCCGCACCGATCTGTTCACGCAGAGCTTCTTTGAATTTCTGTTCAGACAGATGCGTGGACGTGAGATCGCGCGGCTTGTGGATAATCCCGGCACTTGGGTGAAATCGGAGCCAGGGGAAGATGCTCCTGAAATCGACGAGGAACGTCTTCTGGAAATGGCGGAGAAAGAGATTTTGAAGCCTACTGTCCCGGACTATTGCGGCGAACCTATCGAGGAAAAGCATCCGGGTGCGGATGGTAAAGAGGAGACGGCGTATTTTAGTCGCTATGATCACGAGGCGTTGGAGACGTTTATCGGAAAGATCATCGGCGACCAGAAAAAGATCGTCAATCTGAACAGCCAGTTCCGTATGCCGGGGCATATTTCCGATGTGATTTCTCAGTGGTTCTACGAGGATAACTACAAATCGAGCTACGACATGAAGAATTTCCGTGTCGTGGTACCCTATACGGATCTGCCGCTGGTGCTGATCGATACCTCCCGTCTGCCTGACCGTTTTGAATCCCAACCGAAGAGTAAGATGGGCTATCAGAATGTGGTAGAAGCAGACATGGTGGCGGATATTTTGGAAGCTGTGATGCAGAGCATGAGCGAGGAAAAGCAGCTGGAATATCGCCGGGAGCTGGGCGAGCGGTTGGGCGTGATCTCGGCTTACGGCGCGCAGGTGCGCCTGATCCGTGAGAAATTGCGCCAGCGGCTGCATTTCAGCAACGAAGAAGCCTCCACGAGCGTTGCGTCCTTGGACAGCTTCCAAGGTCAGGAGCGTGACCTGATCATTTACAGTCTGACCCGCAGCGATCGGAAGAACCCGGAGGCTGCCCGCGTTGGCTTCCTGAAGGAGCTGCGCAGACTGAACGTTGCCTTCACCCGCAGCAAAATGCAGCTGGTGATCATCGGTGATTTTACTTATCTGCAAAGTTGTTTGTATGTGAAAAACCCTGAAGGCGAAGCGCTGCCCTGCTGCGATACGGACGACACGACCATCGAACCGTTCCACGCCAAGCAATGCGCCAACTGTGAGTTGGATTGCGAGCGTCGCTTCTCCCGCTTCTTCAAGCTGCTGATGCAGCATGTCACAGCAGATAAGCCTGCAGGCAATCTGCTGGACGCAGTCCAATTCCGTAAGATCCTGAAAGGAGACAGTGGCCATGCTGAATAAACTGAATGACTCCAGATGGCTGCAGGATCTTCAGCGGTTTATGGAGAATTTCGAGACCCCGCCCGCGTTGGAGCTGGAGTACTTCCACCCGATGCAGCTGCCGGTGGTCATTACCGAAGCCCATGTCAAAATGCGTTCGGTGGAGGATTACAGTGTTCTGTCGCTGCTGATCCTGCGGCTTTACGATGCCGGCATCCGAACCCCGGAGGCGATCCAGAGCATTTCCGGCATGTCGCTGGAGACGGTAGAGAGCTACATCAAAAAAGAAAAGCTGTTTTTGGAGCATATTGACGCAAACGGTGAGCTGACGGAGCTTGGTCGCCTGACGCTGGAAGCCAATCAGGGCTTGGAGGGCAGACAGGCAAAATCCCATCAGCACTACAATTCCGTGATCCGTGTACACATCGATCCGCTGACGGCATCGCTGATCCCCCAGTATCTGGAGTGGGAGCTGGGCGACAATATCACGCCCAATGAGGAGGCGGGCGATTTTGTCCTGCCCCGGGCAAGCGCACCGAATGATGAGGATTTTCTGGAGGCACTCAACACCCGGTTGGTGACGGAGATCAATGAGCGCATGGATGAGCATGTCTACTGTGACACGGTGAAAAACGGCAATATTCTTGACAGCGTCCTCAAGCTGCACCCCATCAGGATATTTTACCGCTGGGGATATCTGGCGAAATTTCAGGGTATGCGCTATCCTATGATCGTCTATACAGGAAAGCGGTCTGTCACGAATGTCAATGCGGACAGCGTTGCCAAGGGCGTCAAAACGACCTTCGTGGCGATGCCCATTGCGCTGTCGGAGTATGACCGTGCCTATCTTGCCCAAAATGGGATTTCCTTCGAAAAGGTACTCACTCGCAAGGACGACTGCTTCGAGGAGCTGCACGCGGTAGTCAAAGACCGAACTCTGACAATGCCGCCCCGGGAGCAGAGCGAAGAGCCTGCGGAAGGATCCCTCGCGGATGATGGGCAGAAGGGTGGGGGATGTCCGTGATCTTGAAAAGAGAAGAACGGGAAAGACCCATCACCGGCTGGGACTGCGGCTGCCGACCGGAAGCCAAGGGCATCAGCTTGTCCTATAAAGCCTGCCCCTATTGCCGCAGAGCCATCCCGGAGACGGTCTGCAAGCGGGTCTATCAACAGGTTCTGCGAGAGCTTCGCAAGGACATGCTTGTGGATGAAGCGGAGCGTTGGGAAAGGGTTGCCGGACGGACTCAAAAACTCAGAAACCTCTATCGGGTTTTGACGGTTCTTTCTGTGGCAGCATGGATCGTGCTGCTGTACTTGGTGGGTGCTTCCAACGTGCCTGCCATCGTGGACAAATTGCCGCAGCTGCTGCAGAAGTTTTCCGCGATCGGAGATGGGCTGTCCGACGCAATGCTGACATTTTTCGCCCAATTCCCGGAAAAGCTGCAGCCTGACCGCTGGGCAGCACTCTATGAAAAGCTCGACAGCCTGCCCGTTGATACGGTGCTGACACGGCTGGTGCTGCTGCCGGAAACGGCTGTTGACATGGTAGGGCTGACAGTGACCCGCTGCATTGATCTGTTCGAAATGATCAGTTCCTTTGTATCTTCATTGCTATCATAAGGAGAGATAACTATGAACGTATTTGGTCTGAATGCCGATGTAGGCATTGTTCTTTCTATCGTCGGTGCGGTCTTCGGCTTGATCGCACAGATCCTGATCTGGATCTATATGATCGCAGCTGTGCGTGGTGTACAGCTGCCGGAATATGGGGATTTTCGCAGAAATGTCAATCTGGCGTACTTATTCTCCGCACTGCTGTTGAGCTTTGTGTGCCTGACTTCCGACGCGCCGGCGTTGGCGTTTGCGCAGAATCTGCTGATCGTCCAGCTGGGCTGCTGGATGGTGACCTGCATCGGTGCTGTGGTGATGCTGGCTGTCCGCTCTGCCAGCAGAGAGCATATCAACTCTGCTTTGGGCGCGGGACTTTTTAAGCTGGTATTGACCGCACTGGTTCTGTGGGTAATCGCCTGACGGGAGGGGAGAAAATGGTAACAGTCGACAAAACGCTGGTTTTGCGATACGTGGTGCCTTTTTCCTGCGCCGGTGATTATGCTAAGGTGTTTTCGCGCCTTGAGAAGGAGAAAGCATGGAACCGCTGCAGCCTGCCGACGAGAAATTCCGCTGTATTTTCCCATCTGTATCAGCTTGCCTACGGCAAGGAAAATGATTGCAGCATCGGAAGCACGTGGGACTATGCCGATCGCAACAAGCTGCCGCAGCTGTTCTATGCGGCTGACAAGGATGCAGTGCCTGCAAAATGGCGTATTGCCCGGGCGCAGATCCATCTGTTCCACACAGACATCGGTCTTTTGTGGTACGAGCTGGAGCCGCTGGACAAGGAGAACATTCCCAATCTGGAGGAGCTGATCCTCCTGCAAAACCGCTTCAAGGAATGCAGCTATACCGACAAATATTTCACAAGAAAGCAAAACCGTCGCAGCAAGGAGGAAGAGGATACATTTCTTCCCTTTGATGCCGCAAAGTGGCTTGGGCAGCTGCTCAGACCCTTGGGCAGCCTTCGCTATCTGAACGGCAGCTGCCTGAAGGACGGCATGCTCTGCCCGGATCGGGCGTTGATCTTCAATTATGTGCTGCTGCGAAATGAATCGCCCATTACCGATCAGCAGCTGCAGACGGCGGCGTACTGGCTCGCCAACGGCTATAATCGGAAATACCGCCCGTCGGCGCAGGCACTCAGCGAAGGGGTGCATCCTTTCGCGGACGTGTGCATGTACGCATCCCGGGCAGGCTGCGGCTACTATGCCGTAGTCAACGAGGGCAATCGGGCGTTCTTCACGGGGAATTTCGATGACAGCATCCGAAATGAATACTTTTTCCTCTACATTCTGACACTGTATCAGTCCTTCAGCCTGATGAACTTCTCTCAGCGCTGCGCTTCGGAATTTTCTTCCGATCCGCAGAAATACAGTCATCCCGGCGCACTGGGTGTCCGGCTGGATGCCTTCGTGGCGGAGCTGAATGCCTTTTTGATGAAGGGTATGCACAGCTCTGTCAGCAGTGTGCAGCACCACAACGATTTTTATCAGTACCTGCGGGAACGCCTGATGATTCAGGAGGATATCGAAAGCCTGAAGATCGGCACAGAGGCACTGGCGGAGATCCAGCACGCAAGGCGGGAGCATGAAGAGCTTCTGCTGCGGGAGAAGGAGGCAGCAGAGGAGAAGGCTCGTGACCGCCGTCAGAACATTGCCTTGGCGGTGCTGTCGCTGTTCTCGCTGTGCGAGGTCTTTATGCATCTGACCGATCTGATCGACAAATTGTTTGATACGAACCTTGCGCAGATGCTGGAGCAGCTTCTGGGCGGAAACACAAAGGTGATCGCCCAGGTGAGCGTTCACGGCGCATTTTTGGTGATCGCCGCGGTGTGTGTCGCGCTGCTGATCAGCAGCTTCCGCGCCGGACACAAGGAAAAGTCCGATAAAAAAGAAAAAGCCCTCGCCGTAACGGAGGTAGTGGCAGCTCTGATCCGCAAGGATGACAAATTTATGATCTGCCAGCGTCCTGCGGGCAAGGACAGAGGCTTGCTCTGGGAGTTCGTCGGCGGCAAAGTCGAGCCGGGTGAAACGAAGCAGCAGGCGTTGCTCCGGGAATGTCAGGAGGAGCTGGGTGTGACCCTTTCCGTCGGAGATGTGTTCATGGACGTAGTCCACGAATACCCGGATATCCATGTCCATCTGACGCTTTTCCATGCCACCATCGCCGGCGGCGAACCGCAAAAGAAGGAACACAGCGACATTCAATGGATCACTCCCGGGCAGATCCCGGATTACGATTTCTGCCCCGCGGACGAGGAGATCCTGCGCAAGATCAGCGAGGTTTACCATGGTTAAGGAGCTGGTGCATGATCCGATCCTGCTGGGAATACCATCGATTCCTGCGACCGAGGCTGATCTGCAGACGGCGCGGGATCTGCTGGACACGCTGACAGCCCACAGGGAGAGCTGTGTGGGCATGGCGGCGAATATGATCGGTATCCGCAAGCGTATCATCGTTTTCGACAGCGAAGGTGTTTACGTGACGATGTTCAACCCAGAGATCATGAAAGCCTCCGGCGAATATGACACGCAGGAGGGCTGCCTTTCGCTGCTGGGCGGACCGCGTCCCTGCAGGCGCTTTCAGACCATTAAGGTTCGTTGGCAAAACGAGCAATTTCAGACCCGCATCAAGACCTTTTCCGGCTGGACGGCACAGATCATCCAGCACGAAATTGACCATTGTAACGGAATAAGGATATAAAAAAGAGAGGCAAATGCCTCTCTTTTTTATAGCTCTAAACAGAAAAGCCTGATCGCATTTTCTGCTGTTTGCTGCGCAACAGATTCCGGGGAAATACCCTTTAATTCGGCGATCCTTTCCGCAACCGCAGGAAGGATCAGGGAGGTGTTGCGCGTCCGGCGCAGCTGCTTGGGCGGGAGCGTATCCTTGCAGTAGGGGAGAATGTAAGGCGCATCGGTTTCCAGCAAAATCCGCTCCAAGGGCATCTGCCTGACTGCTTCGCACAGCTCCTTTGAACGCTCCTCCTGCTGCAGCAGCGAGCCACCGATGCCAATGTGGTAGCCAAGGTCCAGATATTGCCGGGCGATCTCATAAGATGCGCAGAAGCAATGCACCACACCGCCCAGTCTGCGGATAGGATGCTGCCTCAAGATCCGCAGCGCATCCTCGTGGGCGTTGCGTACGTGGAGGATCACCGGCTTTTTCAGCTTCCAAGCAAGGTTCAGCTGGTACAAAAACCAAAGATGCTGGGTCAGCCGGTGCTGCTGCTTGCGGGGATAGTGATAATCAAGACCGCACTCGCCGATGGCGACGACAGCCGGGTCATTTGCATAGAGGATCAGCTTTTTCCGATCCTGCCATTTTTCTAAAAACGTCCGCGTAGGATGGACACCGACAGCAGGGAAGAGCCGTCCGGGATGCCCGGCGCACAGCTGCAGGAGTTCCTCGCAGGACTGCAGCGTCACTCCCGGTTCGATAGAGCAGGGGATACCGGCGGCACTCATCTCTCCGAAAAGCTGCCCCAAATCGCCTTCCCTGAGGGCGTATCCGTCCTCGGCACGGGTCAGGTAGCGGAATGTGCCGCTGTAGGCGCGGTTATTATAGTGGGCGTGGGAGTCGATGATCATGGATACCCCTCCTTTCTTCTATTATGATACTGATGTGACAGGCACGTGTCAATCAAATTTTCCCAGCAAAAAGACGGGATAAAAAGGGGAGAACCCGCTTGCAATTAATAGGATTATGTGCTATACTGAAAATGCACAAAAATGGCTCTGTATGCAGAGCGGAAAGAGGCTTGTATGATTTACGAATACGAAAACGGTATTCCCACCGACGTTTTGGTGGAAGCATTGAAAAAATCCCTTGAGGGTCGCAACCTCAAAAAGGTTCTCATTCTGCCCCCGGATTATACCAGAATGTACTCCGGTGCCGGCAAGATCACCGCAATTTACTATGAGCTGCTGAAGGACACCTGCGAGGTGGACATCATGCCCGCTCTCGGCACACACGTGCCTATGACCAAGGAAGAATGGGTCGCCTTCTTCGGCGAGGGTGTTCCCTTCGACCGCATGATCGTTCATAACTGGCGCAACGACGTTGTGAAGATCGGCGAAGTCCCCGCCTCCTTCGTTTCGGAAGTGTCTGAGGGTCTCGTCAACAACAGCATCGACGTGGAGGTCAACAAGCGACTGATGGATCCCAGCTACGATCTGATCCTCTCCGTCGGTCAGGTTGTGCCTCACGAGGTCGTGGGCATGGCGAACTACGGCAAGAACATTTTTGTCGGCTGCGGCGGTTCTTCTATGATCAACTCCTCCCATATGCTGGGTGCCTTCTACGGCATGGAGCGCATCATGGGCAAGGACTTCTCTCCCGTGCGCCGTGTCTTTGACTATGCGCAGGAGCATTTCCTTTCCGATATTCCTCTGGTGTACGTCCTGACGACCACCACCAACAAGGGCGACGAGGTCACCATCCACGGTCTGTACATCGGCACGGAACGCAAGCAGTTTGAAGCTGCTGTCAAGAAGAGCCAGCAGATCAACCTGACCCACATGAAAAAGCGCCTTGACAAGGTGGTTGTCTACCTTGACCCCCGTGAATTCAAGAGTACATGGCTGGGCAACAAGGCAATCTACCGCACCCGTATGGCGATTGCCGACGGCGGTGAGCTGATCGTGCTGGCACCGGCAGTCGCCCACTTTGGTGAGGACGAGCAGAACGACCGCCTCATCCGCAAGTATGGCTATGTAGGCAGAGAAAATGTCCTGAAGCTGGTGGAAGAGCATGAGGATCTGCGTGAGAATCTCTCCGTTGCTGCTCACCTGATCCACGGCTCTTCCGACGGACGCTTCAAGATCACTTATTGCGCCGGCAAGCTGACCGAGGAAGAAGTCCGGGGTGCTGCCTTCAACTATATGCCCTATGAACAGGCTGTTGCCAAGTATGACCCTGCCAAGCTGGTAGACGGCTTCAACACCGTTGACGGCGAGGAGATATTCTACATCTCCAATCCCGCGCTGGGTCTGTGGGTCTGCGACGAATAAGGAGCAGGCTGTGAGAAGAATCGACTTACACACCCACTCTCTGTGCAGTGACGGTGCTCAGACACCTGCCGATGTGGTTCGTACCGCAAAGGAGGCAGGTCTTGCTGCCATCGCCCTTTCCGATCACGATTGCATCACCGGCGTGCAGGAAGCCATGGATGAAGGCAGCAAGCTGGGCGTTGAGGTGATCCCTGCGGTGGAGCTGTCCGCCCAGTCGGATACGGAGCTGCACATTCTGGGCTACTTTATCGACATCCATAACAAAAGGCTGCAGGATGTGATGCAGTATGCTTTGCAGGTGCGCGATGAGCGTCAGGAGGAGACCTGCCGCAAGCTCAATGAGCAGGGCTTTGACATCACCATGGAGGAAGCCCGGGCAGAAGCCCATGGCAATCCCGTTCTGTGCCGCGCCCATTTCGCCCAGATCATGGTGCGCAAGGGCTACGCCGCATCTGTCAAGGAGGCATTTGCCAAGTATCTGTCCGTTGGGTGCTATGCCTACTCCAACCGACAGGCACTGACCGGCCCTGAAGCAGTTTCTCTGATCCACGAGGCAGGCGGCATCGCAGTTGCTGCCCACCTGCACCTGATCAAGAAACCCGATGACGAGCTGCGGGAATACCTGAAATCCCTGATTCCTTACGGTCTTGACGGCATCGAAGGCTACTACACCGACTACACCCCCGACATGGAGCAGCGCTACCGCGCCATGGCGCAGGAGCTGGGTCTGGTGATCTCCGGCGGCACGGATTATCACGGTGCCAACAAGCCTCACATCGCCATCGGCAGGGGCAAGGGCGAGCTGGAGATCCCCTACAGCGTGCTGGACGGTCTGCGGCAGCGTCACCGCGAAATTTACGGATAATATTGAACTACTCAATTCAAATAATAAGGAGAATGACACATGAAAAAAGCTGACATTGGTTTGATCGGTCTCGCCGTTATGGGCGAAAATCTGGTTCTGAACATGGAGTCCAAGGGCTTCACCGTTGCGGTCTTCAACCGCACCACCGAGAAGGTCAAGAACTTCGTGGAAGGTCGCGGCGCGGGCAAGAACATCATCGGCACCTACTCCATGGAGGAGCTGGTCGCATCCATCGAAAAGCCCCGCAAGATCATGATGATGATCAAGGCAGGCTCTGCTGTTGATGCCACCATCGACGCTCTGCTGCCCCTTTTGGACGATGGCGACATCATCATCGACGGCGGCAACTCCCACTTCCCCGATACCGTTCGCCGCACCGCTCACGTTGAGGCTGCAGGCAAGCTCTACATCGGCACCGGCGTTTCCGGCGGCGAAGAGGGCGCGCTGAACGGTCCTTCCCTGATGCCCGGCGGCTCTCCCGCCGCATGGGAAAGCGTAAAACCCATTCTGCAGGCTATCTGCGCCAAGGTCGAGGACGGCTCTCCCTGCTGTGACTGGGTCGGCGAAAATGGCGCAGGTCACTTCGTCAAGATGGTTCACAACGGCATCGAGTACGGTGATATGCAGCTGATCTGCGAAGCCTACCACCTGATGAAGAACATGCTGGGTATGTCTGACGACGAGATGCATGAGGTCTTCGCTGACTGGATGAAGGGCGATTTGGATAGCTACCTGATCGAGATCACCCGTGACATTCTGGCTTATAAGGATACCGATGGCGAACCCATCGTTGAGAAGATTCTGGACACCGCAGGTCAGAAGGGTACCGGCAAGTGGACCGGCATCGCTGCTCTGGACGAGGGCGTGCCCCTGACCCTGATCGGCGAAGCTGTTTTCGCACGCTGCCTGTCTGCCATGAAGAACGAGCGCGTCAACGCTGCCAAGGTTCTGCCCGGTGCTGCTGCAGAAGCTCTGAAGCTGACCGCTGAGGAAAAGGCTGAGTGGATCGAGAACATCCGCTGCGCATTGCTTGCTTCCAAGATCGTCTCCTACGCACAGGGCTACACCCTGATGAAGGCCGCTGCCAAGACCTACGGCTGGAACCTGAACTACGGCGGCATCGCTCTGATGTGGCGCGGAGGCTGCATCATCCGTTCCGTCTTCCTTGGCAAGATCAAGGACGCATTCGACGCCAACCCCGAGCTGGCAAACCTGCTGCTGGATCCCTACTTCACCCAGAAGATCGCAGACCTGCTGCCCGGCTGGCGTAAGGTCGTTGCGCAGGGTGCTCTGAGCGGCATGCCCACTCCCGCATTCTCCTCTGCTCTTGCTTACTACGACGGCTACCGTTGCGACCGTCTGCCCGCAAACCTGCTGCAGGCACAGCGCGACTACTTCGGCGCACACACCTACGAGCGTATCGACGCTGAGCGCGGTCAGTTCTTCCACACCAACTGGACCGGTCACGGCGGCGACACCGCAGCCACCCAGTACGTGGTGTAATCAAAGAAAGAGAGGAAAATTGCTATGAAGCTTCGTGAAAACTGCAAGTATGCACTGGTCGTTCCCACCTCCATGGGCGTTCGCATCACCCCTCCCAACGGTCAGCCCGTTGCATCCTCCAACATGTTTATGATGCAGGCAACCTCCGCTGAGACCAATGTTGCCTCCATTTCCGCTTATCTGGGTCTGCCCACCAAGGTGCTGACCACCTTCGTCAAGGACAGCCCCATCGCTGATTTCATCAAGCGCGACCTGCGCTCCCGTGGCATGGACTACGAGGGCAAGGAAGTGGAGCAGGGTGATCCTTGGGGCTACCGCCATCAGTTCAACATCGCTGACTCCGGCTATGGCTCCCGTGGACCCCGCGTCTGCAATGACCGCGCCGGCGAGGTTGGCCGTACGCTGAACATCAAGGACTTTGATCTGGACCGCATCTTCGGTCAGGAGGGCGTTGGCATCCTGCATCTGTCCGGTCTGATCGGTGCGCTGTCTCACGACACCAGCGTGTTCTGTCTGGAGCTGGCTCGCGCTGCCAAGAAGTACGGCACCCTGATCTCCTTCGACCTGAACTACCGCGCTTCCTTCTGGAAGGGTCGCGAGCAGGAACTGCACGACATCTTCACCGAGATCGCATCCGTTGCGGACATTCTCATCGGCAACGAGGAAGACTTCCAGCTGTGTCTGGGCGTTCAGGGTCCTGAGGCAGGCGGCAAGGACATCGCCGCCAAGATCGACTCCTTCAAGGAAATGATCAAGCGCGTCAAGGCTCAGTTCCCCAATGCATCCGTTTTCGCAACCACCCTGCGTCAGGTGGAGAACGTCAACTCCCATCTGTGGGGCGCGATCATGCTTGCCGGCGATGAGTGGCATGTTGTGGAACCCCGCCGCATCACCGTTCTGGACCGCATCGGCGGCGGCGACGGTTTCGTGGGCGGCATGCTCTACGGCATCCTGCGTGGCTGGGAGTCCGAGAAGTGGATCCAGTTCGGCTGGGCATCCGGCGCACTGGCTACCACCTTCCTGACTGACTACGCACAGCCTGCTGACGAGGACGTGGTTTGGAGCGTCTGGGGCGGCAACGCAAGAGTCAAGAGATAATAAAAAGCAAACAGAGGATCCCACTTTCGGGATCCTCTGTTTTTCATACTTCTTCCAGCTCGCTGAGGGATGTGCCTGCCGCGATCACGTGACCGCAGGGGCATTTCTCATCGCTGACGATGCGACCCGTTTCCGAGATCGCGCCGCCCATTTTGACGAATACCTCCAGCTCCTCGCCGCAGCTGGGGCATTTGACCTCCACAAGACGGGGCGTGTGCTTGCCCTCCTGACAACCGTCGATCAGTGCCATGGTGATTCCTCCTTGGTTCTTATGACGAAAATAGAAGCCGATGTCATGGGGAGTACGAGTGACCAAAGTCCGTCCCACTCCCTGTTACCAGCTTCTGCGCATAGTATATCGCAATTGTTTGAAAAAATCAACCCTAGTATGCACCAACTGACCGTAGCTGTGTCAAGAGTTTCTCTTGATTCGTGACGATTTTTCTGTATAATAAAGAAAAAGGAGGTGCAGACATGGCTTTTTTTGCAGTGATCGATACGGAAACGAACTGGGCAGATCAGGTGATGTCCATCGGCACGGTGATCGCCGATTGCGACAGCTTTCAGCCGGTGGATGCCCGCTATCATATCATTACGCCGGAATTTGAGATCGGCGGTATGTATGAAAAGGAGCTTTTTGTGGAGTCAAACCCCGCGCCCGTCGTCTGCACCCGCCCGGAAGCGCTGGGTGAACTTCGCGCATGGCTTCAGAGCTATGGTGTGACGGAGCTTTTCGCCTACAATGCCTCCTTCGACCGCAATCACCTGCCGGAATTTTCGGACTTCGGCTGGCACGACATCATCCGCATCGCGGCTTACCGGCAGAACAATCCGAAGATCCCCTGCACAGCCCCATGCTTCAGCACCGGCAGAATGAAGTCCAACTACGGCGTCGAGCCGATGCTGCGGCTTCTTTCGGGAAACGGCTCGTATCATGAACTGCACAATGCGGTGTACGATGCCTTTGATGAGCTGCAGATCATGCGGCTGCTGGGCTGCCGACCCTGCGATTACGTGACCATGTGAAGGAGGGAAAAGCATGATCTCTTTTGAAAGTGACTATATTACCGGCGCGCACCCCAAGGTGCTGCAGCGTCTGATCGATACCAATCTGGAGGTACAGAGCGGCTATGGCTTGGATGAATATTGTGCCTCTGCCGCCGAAAAGATTAAGGCAGCCTGCGGCTGCCCGGATGCGCAGGTGCAGTTCCTCGCAGGCGGTACCCAGACCAATGCCATCGTCATTTCCACCATGCTGCAGGAATTTGAGGGCGTCATCTCTGCTGAAACCGGGCACATCCAAGCCCACGAAGCGGGTGCTTTGGAGTATGCCGGTCACAAGATCCTGACCCTGCCACAACAGCAGGGCAAGCTGAAGGCGGAGGATGTCCGCACACTGCTGAAAACCTTTTACGCGGATGAATCCCACGAACACATGGTCTACCCCGGCATGGTGTACATCTCCCATCCCACGGAGTACGGCGCACTTTACAGCAAGCAGGAGCTGAAAGAACTGGCGGATGTCTGCTATGATTACAGCATCCCGCTGTTTATGGACGGCGCGCGCCTTGCCTATGGCTTGATGAGCCACAACACCGACGTGACCCTGCAGGATATTACAGAGCTTTGCGATGTGTTTTACATCGGCGGCACGAAGGCGGGTGCGCTGTGCGGCGAGGCGGTGGTGTTTACCCACAAAAATATACCGGCGCACTGGATGAACCGCATCAAAAAGCGTGGCGCGCTGCTGGCAAAGGGCAGATTGCTTGGCGCGCAATTCGATGCGCTGTTTACGGACGGGCTGTATTTTGAAATCGGAAAGCATGCTGTTGACTTGGCAGAAAAGCTGAAATCCATCCTGCTGCAAAAGGGTTACAAGCTGTACATGGATTCGTATACCAATCAGCAGTTCCCCATTCTTGACAAAGCGACCCTCGAACGCCTGCGCAGGGAAGTGGCGGTGACGCTGTGGGAGTGGCTGGACAAGGATCATGCCGTCGTGCGCATGGCGACCACATGGTCTACCACGCAGGAAGACTTGGATAAGCTGGAAGCACTGCTGTGAGGAATGCTATGAAAAAGTTTTACGAAAAATCGAAGCTCGGCTTTGCGCTGATGCTGATCGGCGTCTACGTGGTGGGCATGAGCGTATTTGAGGAGATATCCAGAGCCATCGGCGTGGAAAGCCTTGCGGCTGCGGTCTTTGCTCTTGGATTGAGTGGATTTTTGTTTCTTTTCCTGAAGAGGAACGGACTTCTCGGCGAATACGGGCTTTGCAAAACAGATGTGCCTGCAGGGCGGTTTCTTTACTATCTGCCGCTGATCGTTGTTACAGGTGTCAACCTTTTTAATCCGTTGGGCATGAATTACGATCTGCCGGGAATGGTGTTTTTCATCCTGAAGATGCTCTGTGTTGGATTCCTGGAGGAGCTGATCTTCCGCGGCTTTTTGTTCAAAGCCATGGAGCGGGACAGCCTGAAATGGGCGGTGATCGTTTCCAGTGTGACCTTTGGCTTGGGACACATCATGAATTTGCTCAACGGCAGCGGCATGGATGTGGTGGACAATCTGGTGCAGATCGTATCCGCCATTGCCTTCGGATTTTTGTTTGTTGTGATCTTCCACAGAGGCGGCTCGCTGCTTCCGTGCATTCTGTCCCACAGCCTTTTGAACGCCTGCAGTGCCTTTTCCCGGGAATGGGGCGCACCGTGGATCGAGTGGACGAAGCACATTCTTTTGTGCCTGATCGTGGTGGGCTACACCCTGATCCTTCTGAAAACCTTGCCGAAAAAAACTGACCTGTGATCACAGGTCAGTTTTTTGTGTGCTTTTCCGACTTGTTTCTAAAATCCAGAGGACTCTCTCGCGGGCTAAAAACATCTGGTTTACTACGCGATAACGCCGGAAGGGACTCGATTTGCGTCTGCACCCGGGAATGGGTGCAGACTAAGGTAGCCACCAGTTTTTGAACTGGTGGCAGCGATATGCCACTGGCATATCGCATCTAAATCGGTTCGAGTCCCTTTATCCAACATAATATGAAAACGGGTTATCCCAAATGGGATAACCCGTTTTCATGGTACACCGAAACACACAATATCCGATACATCGGACAGGGTGACTGTCGAGGTGTTATTGCCTGAAAGATTGAACGTGAGCACAAATCTGCGACCATTGTTATCATCTGTATCATAAATATATACCGAATTTAACAATGTGTCAATCACTTTCCGGCGATATTCAGGGTCGTTGACATCCCCGCCGTGGAAGGACATCAGCCAGTGTGCAATCCGCTCCTTCGTCAGTTTCGGCTTTTTTCTGCGCTCTTGGTCAATACGGATTTCGAGATCCTGCTTTTGCTCTTCCAGCTCCAGCAGCCGATCCTTTGTGCTTGCTGTGGCAATGCCCTGCTCCATCAGATCCAGAATGTTTTTCAGTCTGGTGTTTGTGTCGCTCAGGGATTGCTCCAAGCTCACCAACAGACGGGTATCAGCGCATTCCCTTTCGTAGAGTGCTGCAGCTTTAGTGGAAATATCCTCAATGCGTTCGGGGGTCAAAGCAGTTTCGACGATCTGTTCAACAACAAAGGCTTCCAGCCAGTCTTTCTTCTCTGATTTCTTGTGACAGGCGCTGGCGTCTCGTTTGCGGCAGCCACATTTGTAGTAATGATATGTGGTGCTGTGACGCGATGTGCCGCTCTCGCCGATCATGGGGGCTCCACAATGTCCACAGAACACCTTGGTTGTCAGCAGATAATCCGTCACAGCCTTGGCTTTGGCCCTTGAAGAGTAATTGTGCTTCAATCGTGCTTGTGCTTGGTTGAAAAGCTCCTCGCTGATGATTGCCGGCACGCCGTCCTCTATGCAGACGTCTTCGTATTCGTATACGCCTATGTATTTCTTGTTCCGCAGGATCGTATGCAGGCTGTTTGTGGTAAAGGCTCTCCCTCTGGCAGTTTTGTAGCCTCTTTCGTTACAGTAGGCAATGACCTGCGTGGCGGAGGTGCCGCCTGCGTAGAGCTGGAAGATCTCCTGCACCACCTTTGCGCCGGTGGGATCGATCTCCAGCTTCCCGTCTTTTGCCTTTCGATAGCCCAGGCAGAGACCACCAGTCACCTTACACTGCAGTGCGTTTTCCATCATTCCTCGCCTCACATTTCGAGATAGATTTTCGGAATAGTATTCGGCATAGCCTTCCAGTACGGATTCCAGGATAATACCTTCAGGACCGTCGGGTATAGACTGTTTGGCATAGAACACCCGGACACCGTTCTTTTTCAGCCGCGCTTTGTACATGGCAGAGTCGTAACGGTTACGGGCAAAGCGGTCAAGGGTGTACATCAGCACACCACGGAAATGCCCTTTCTCGCTATCGCGGATCATGCGTTGGAAATCGTCACGCTTGTCGGTTTTGCCGGAGAGGGCGCGGTCGATGTATTCTCCTATGACTGTCCAGCCCTGCCGATCGGCGTAGTCCTTGCACTCCCGGAGCTGACCCTCGATGGACTCTTCGCGCTGCCCCTGAGAAGAATAGCGGGCATAGATCACTACGGGGAAATATTCAGTTTTGAGTTCTTCCGCAGGTGCGAAGTTGCGCTTCGGTGACATATTTCCTCCTTGCTTTTTCGGAGGGGATGTGCTACCATAAAAGGGTAGACTCCCCCTATCGTTGTGGATGGATGGTTTTCTACATGACCCTTTCCGGGGGTAGGAGCCCGGGAAGGGTCTTTTTATATCTCGCGACCTTTTTCTGCTGCGAGTTGCTGGAGAAGCTGATAGTTTTTTGTGTTTTGGTTTTTCATGCGGCGAAAACCGGCAATATTTTTCGGACACTTATCTGGAAGGTTTTGCTGAATCCACGCGAAATCCGTTTCTTCTTGAACCCGACTTGCTTCTAATTCCAGGATGTGCTGTCCCTTATAGATTACGTTCTTTTCACCGGTCGGGGTTACGCTTTCAATTTTAGAAAGGGTGAGGGAATTAGCTACAGTTTGGTAATAGAAAAAATAGCCGTTACTTTTTCTCCAAAAATAGACATCGGCTTTTTGAATCCCGCCATCTCTACCATAGTAAAGATTTCCGTGAGTAGTGTCCCTTCGGTCTAAGTCCGTCATAAATGAAAAAGTAATTGGGGCATCTGTCGGTTCACCAAGATGTGAAATAGGGGAGCATATCAGTCGAGAGTAGCCGGTTATGCTGCTTCGCTTAAATACTATATCATCCACAGGTATTTGTAGACTTTTAGGGACTTTTTTGCATAAAAGCTTAGCTTGCGAAATGTGTACATTCATCTTTTCTAATTCAGACATAGCGATTGCCACGTTTGGTCCAACAATATCCATATAAGCAAAAGGATGGCTGTTAGGCTGAATACATTTCTCCAGCCGGCTGTTCCATACAAAGGGGAGATTGCTTAGTTGCTGAATATCTTGAAAGGTTGTTCTCTTAACCGCAATCAGTTCTTTTTCGGCGTAAGAAAGCTTTTTTGCAGAAGCATTAGGAGCAGAATGTATTTCTTTCGGAGCAAAAATCTTTTTCAGAAAATCGAAGATAGCCATTTTACAACCTCCTGCTGTTCTATCATATTGATGACTCAATTATCCTAAGCCAAATTCTATTCCCCGTCGCTCTGTCCAATAGGACAGGGCGTTTTTTATATCTTGCTCCGGGAGATCGAAGTACTCTGCCAGCTCCCACGGATCTCTGCAGCCAGCATCAAAGGCTTCGTAAAAAGCTTCTACTGTCAGATACTGCTGCGCTGCCCATCGATTGGCGCGGTATTCGCTGCGCCCAACGGTCTCATATGGACTGCTGACCTTGTGCAGGGCGCCTGTGGCGGCGTGCCCCAGCTCGTGCAGGCAGATGCCCTTGAGCTGCCGCAGAGTGGTAATTGCCCGGATGTCCAAAAAGATTGCGAGATCCTCGCCGTCCCGGATCGTGGCGCCGGCAGAGGGCATGTCTATGTAAGGGATTACATCCACTGCGTTCTTCTGGCAGTAACTATAAAATTGCGACAGATCAAACACAGCGACCTCCTTACTGAGACCGCTTTTCCTTTCTCTGGCGCATCAGACGCACCATGTCACGGACGGTCTCTTTCTCGTCTTCATTCAATTCCTTAAAATCGCCATAGAAGGCGACATCTACATCGTCTAGAATATCGCGCTCACCGGCTTCGGTGGGCGCTTTTTTACTTTCTTCACCTGTCATTAAATACTCGGTTGATACTGACAGATACGCCGCTATATCAGATAACCGCTCGGCGGGGAATGTTCCCTTGCGAAGCTGACCAATATAGCCGTTAGCAAAACCTAAATCCTTCTCAAGTCTCGAAATTGGAATCTTGCGCTCTTTGCAAAGTGCTTTTACACGCTCGACGCTATTCATAGAGAAACCTCCAAAAAAATATAGAGAAAAGACGAAATTCCCTATTGACATTTTAGAGAACTACCTATATAATAGCCTTGTTCATAGAGAACTGCCTAAATTTATAGAGGTAATCCCGATATGTATGTGGCAATTCATATTTTAGACTATTCTCTAATAAATGTCAAGCGATTTCTCTAAATTTTTAGAAGGAGGGAATATATGCTTCTGGAAAACATCAGACGGCTTTGCAGCAAGAAGCCGGTATCCATCGCAAGGCTCGAGCGCGAGACGGGCATCAGCAATGGCACGATTGCCAGATGGGACACATCTTCGCCGACAGTCGAAAACGTCCAAAAGGTTGCGGAGTTTTTCGGTGTAACTGTTGACGAACTGCTGGCTTCTAACGCATCTGCAGAATGAGTAAGAGAGGAGGAAAGGTGGTGTTTAAGGAGGTTATCGGCTGGATCGTCCGGCTATCACCCTTTTGGGGCATAGGCGTAAGCGCTTTGATAGCAAAGCTTGTTGCGAAGGAAACCGTCATAGGAAAATCACATACGCAAGCGACCTCTTCAG
This sequence comes from Oscillospiraceae bacterium, assembly GCA_015067495.1. GTDB lineage: Bacteria > Bacillota > Clostridia > Oscillospirales > Oscillospiraceae > Faecousia. The sequence continues at coordinate 24,985 of SVMI01000016.1, forward strand.
CTTCCGGCTCGTCGGCGGTTGCCTCTGCGGAAGTGGTGAAGCCCTCGATCCCAAAGCCCTCGTTGATGAGGTGCTGAACGAGTCGGTCAGTAGCCTCATCCGGCAGCCTGTT
>SVMI01000017.1 GCA_015067495.1 Oscillospiraceae bacterium
TGGTCATCGGGGCGGTTTTTCTATAAAAAGCAAAAACCCCAAAGCCGTTGAGGCTCTAGGGTTTTCTGTGGAGCTGCTAGCCAGATTTGAACTGGCGACCTCATCCTTACCAAGGATGCGCTCTACCGGCTGAGCTATAGCAGCAAATTGCTTGACAGCTTTGCCATTATATCTCGAAACGGGAGCAATGTCAAGAGTTTTTTGAAAAAAATTCGATGTTTTTTGCAACTTCACATCGCCGCCCAATCGGGGAGAGCTTCAAATGCATACACCTTGCCGAACAGCGGGAACGTCAGCTTGCAGGAAAACAGCTTCGGTGCGGTAAATTCGTCACGCGCGCCGTATTTATGGTCGCCCAGCAGGGGATAGCCACGGCTTGCAAACTGGACGCGGATCTGGTGGCTGCGCCCTGTATGCAGGCGGATGCGCACAAGGGCGGGGTCACTCTGCGTCAAACGTAGAAATTCCAGCCGTGCTTTTTTGACGCCCTTGCGCTCTTTCTTCACGACGAAAACCTTGTTCTTACTGCTGTCTTTGAACAGAAGATCCACCCAATCGCCGCTTTCAGGCGGCAGCCCATGAACCTGCGCTACGTATTCCTTGATCATCGTGCCGTCCTGAATGGCTTTGCTCAGGGCAGCGGCTGCTGCCTTTGTGCGGGCATAGACCATCACACCGCCCACATTCTTGTCCAGCCGGTGAACGGGGAAGAACGAGCCGCCCACGACCTCACAAAGGGCGCGGGGAACGTCCGCTTCGGAATCCAGCCCCACGGGCTTGACACAGACGACGATATGGTTATCGGTATACAAAATCTCCATGGGCGCACCTCCTTTTTGTCCATTATAACAGATTTCCGCAAAAAGTCCAAAAGAAATATCGTTGCGCTTGCAACATTCGAAAGAATCATGTATAATGACACAAAAGGAGATGAGATACATGACGAAAGAGGACTTCAAGCGCAAAAGCCCGATCCTGATTTTTTTGAGTTATTTCAAAAATCACAAGAGGCTGTTTGCCATTGACATTTCCTGCGCAGTTTTGATCGCGGCGATCGACCTTGCGTTTCCGTTGATCACACGCACGGCGCTGTATGATGTGCTGCCGCAGGGGCTGTACGGCACGTTCTTCATCATGATGGGGGCGGTGCTGGTGTCGTATCTGGTGCGTGCGTTCCTGAACTATATCGTTGCCTATTACGGTCATACCTTCGGTATTCGCGTTGAGGCGGACATCCGCCGGGATCTGTTCCGCCATATGCAGGACATGAGCTTCGATTTTTATGACAAAAACCGCACAGGTCAGCTGATGAGCCGCCTGACTGCCGATCTTTTTGATCTAACAGAGCTGGCGCACCACGGTCCTGAGGACCTTCTGACTTCGGTGTTGACCATCGTTGGCGCGCTGATCGTGATGGGAACGATCCAATGGCGGCTGGCTGTGGTGGTTGCAATCATGATCCCGTTGTTTGTACTGCTGATCATGACCATGCGCAGACGGATGTCTGCTGCCTCAAAAAGGGTCAAAGAGAAGACCGGCCACATCAATCAGGAGATCGAGAGCAGCCTTTCCGGCATCCGCACTGCCAAGGCATTTGCCAATGAGGATGTTGAGGTGTCCCGCTTCAATGCGGCAAATGGCATTTTCCGTGACTCCAAGCGGGAATTTCACAAGGCGATGGGGCGCTTCCACAGCTGTATGGAGTTCTTCCTCTGCAGCCTGAACGTGGTGGTCATCGGCTTTGGCGGATACCTGATCATGCGGGAGCGGATGGATTACCGCGATGTTCTGACCTTCTCGCTGTATATTGCTACCTTCGTCAACCCCATGCGCAAGATCGCGACCTTCTCTGAGCTGTTTGCCAACGGCTTTGCGGGTCTGAACCGCTTTGTGTCGATCATGCGCACCGAGCCGACCATTCAGGATGCATCCGATGCCGTCGAGCTGGAGCAGGTGAAGGGCAATATCGAGGTGCAGGATGTTTCCTTTGCCTATGACGGCGATCTGGCGGTGCTGCACAACGTAAACCTTTCGGTACAGGCAGGGGAGACGGTGGCGATCGTCGGTCCGTCCGGCGGCGGTAAGAGTACGCTGTGTCAGCTGATTCCCCGCTTTTATGATGTGTCCTCCGGCGCGATCAGTATTGACGGCAAGGATGTTCGGGATCTGACCCAGAAGTCCATCCACCGCAATATCGGCATCGTGCAGCAGGATGTATTTCTCTTTGCTGACACCATTTTTGAGAACATCCGCTACGGCAAGCCTGACGCCACGATGGAAGAAGTGATCGAGGCTGCGAAAAAAGCGGAGATCTACGAGGACATTCTCGCCATGCCCAATGGCTTTGATACCTACGTGGGCGAGCGCGGCACGCTTCTGTCCGGCGGACAGAAGCAGCGTGTTGCCATTGCCCGTATTTTCCTGAAAAATCCGCCGATCCTCATTCTGGATGAAGCCACTTCTGCTCTTGACTCGGTGACGGAAGCCAAGATCCAGCGCGCCTTCGATGCGCTGGCGGCAGGCAGAACCACGCTGATCATTGCCCACCGTTTGTCCACGATCCGCGCGGCTGATCGCATCATCTCCATTGCTGACGGCGTGATCACCGAGTGCGGCAGTCATGACGAGCTGATCGCCAAGGGCGGCATTTACGCAGACCTTTACCGCACGCAAAACAATGTAAGAGAGCAACAATAACTGAAAGGATTACGATGATGAGTGAAATTAAAACTTTTTCCATGACCGACTGGCTTGCGCGGGGCGCATTTGAGTGCACCTGCGGCAAGATACATGAAAGCGGCACGAAGAAGGTCGTTATTGAGAAGAATGCCGTTGCCAAGCTGCCCGCGCTGCTGGCAGAGATCGGCGGCAGGAAGCCGTTTTTGCTCTCAGGTCACGATACCTTTGCAGCGGCAGGGGAGAAGGTCTGCGCCGTTCTGGATGCTGCCGGAATTTCCTACGGCAAATATGTGTTTTCCCATTCTCCCGTGCTTCCCACGGAGCATTCGGTCGGCAGCGCGGTGATGAATTTCGACTACAGCTGCGACTGCATTGTGGGCATCGGCTCCGGCGTTATCAATGACATCGGCAAGATCCTTGCCAAGGCGACGGGCAGACCCTATCTCATCGTCGGCACGGCGCCGTCCATGGACGGCTATGCTTCTCCCACCTCCTCCATGGAGCTGGACGGACGGAAGGTGAGCTTGGACAGCACCTTCGCTTACGCCATCATTGGCGATTTGGACATTCTGTGCAAAGCACCGATGAAGATGCTGCAAGCCGGCGTGGGTGACATGATCGCCAAGTACATCGCCCTCTGCGAGTGGCGGATCGGAGAATTGCTTGTGGATGAATACCGCTGCCCTGTGGTCGATGGCATGGTCGAAACAGCGTTGGAGCGGGTGGTTGAGGCTGCTGCCGGACTGCTGAAACGCGACGAAAACGCGGTCAAGGCGGTCATGGAAGGCATGGTCATCACCGGCATTGCCATGAAATATGCCGGGGTTTCCCGTCCCGCTTCCGGCATGGAGCATTATTTCTCCCACATTTGGGATATGCGCGCGCTGGCACTGGGTACGCAATCGGATCTGCATGGCATCCAGTGCGGCATCGGAACGCTGCTGTCGCTGAAGATCTATGACTATATTCGTACCATTGTTCCCAATCGGGAAAAGGCGCTCTCATATGTTGCGAATTTTGACCTTAATGCATGGAACGAGCAGCTGTCTGCATTCATCGGACCCGGCGCGCAGGCGGTGATCGAAGACGAGCGCAAGGCGGGTAAATATAATAGGGAAAAGCATGCTGCCCGTTTGGAGCGCATCCTTGCCAACTGGGATGAGATCATGGAGATCGTCAACTGCCTGCCCCGCTATGACGAGGTGCTGGCGCTGATGAACCTGATCGGTGCGCCGATTTCTGCAGAGAGCTTTGATGTGACGCCGGAGCAGGTTCGCAAGACCTTTACCATGACCAAGGACATCCGCGACAAGTACATTGCCAGCCGGTTGCTCTGGGATCTGGGACTTCTCGAGGACGCGGCACAGCTGCTGTAAAAGTACCGTAGGGCGGGTACTTGCCCTCGCCGTTTCTGCTTGTCTTTCATAATCAGCAGAAGTATGATCTAATTAAATAAATACAGATTTGAAAAAGGAGATGCTTGTATGAAAGGCTTGAAGGTTTGGGGCTGGATCTTGTTTGCAGCTTCATTTGTCATCTTTTGGAGCTGCGTTTTGTTCGTGCCGATAAATATGAACCGATTGAATGCCGGCGAAGCGTTGCTGTTAGCTATTTCATTTGTTTGCTTCATCCTTTCCGTTACCGTCTGGGCTATCGTTCGTGCTATAAAGGAAAGCCAAACAAGTAAGTAAATCTGAAGATGTCAAAAAGTTAGCCGCAGCACCAAATCAACGGTGCTGCGGTTGACTGTAAAAATGCAATCTTTTAGTAAATATAAGCGCGTGTAAAGATGCCAATCAGGATCAGAATGACACCCGCGATCCGAGTCCATAACAATGCTTTGTCGGATATCTCTGTACCTTGGGGCAAAACAGGGTGAATGCTCCAAAGCAAGCCGCAAGCAACAAAGCCCGCACTTCTGTATATCCAATGTTTCAGCAAGGTGCTGATTACGTTTGCCAAAAGGATGATAACAAGAGAAACGATTTGCTGTGCTTTATAAGACAGTTTCATACAATTACGCTCCTTTTGCACATTCAAACTGATTACGCCGGTTTTTGAAGGGTGAACTGCAGTAAAAGCAATTCGGCAATGAGTGAGAGGGTGAAAAGACCTGCGACCAAAGAAAAGTACGCAACACCCAAAACCAACGATCCAAGGGACAAGGCGATCGCAACATATAAAACGCGCTTGGCTGCTGTTGCCGTGGGAATACTGCCCTTGATCCAGAAAACGATCAGTAATATCATAATTACGCAGGTGATGATCGCAGTGAGCAAGGGCGCGAAGTTTGCATATCCGAAGGGAAGTGGGTCGAAATAGGAGAAGGTTTGCCTGATCCTTTCCGTAGGGGAAGATGCAAAAATGCAGACTGCGCCGTAAGGGAGAATTTCCAAAACAAGCGTGACGATCGGAAGCAACAAGTACAGAAATCTTTTTTTCATAACATAACCTCCTTTGCAAAACGGATATCCTCTTTTTTATAGTATCACAGAATGCTGCGCAATGCAATAATCGAAGCAAAAAGCCACCGGGATATCCGGTGGCTTTTTCTTACATTTTTTCGGGGGCGGAGAAGCCCAGCAGATCGATGGCAGTCTCCAGAATGCCCTTTGCAAGGGCGATCAGGGAGATGTAGCCTGCCTTCAGGGTCTCATCCTCTTCGCTCAAAATGCGGGTTTCGTGGTAGAACTTGTTGACGCAGCCGGCAAGCTCATAGATGTAAGCGCAGATCAGGTTGGGCGCAGAGGATTTCAGAGCGCTTTCCAGTGCCGGAGTGAACTTGGTGATGGCGATCATCAGATCCTTGGCATGGGGATTCGCAGGCGCAGCAATGGGCAGCTGCTCCCATGCGCCGTAGCGGCTCAAAATCGACTTGATCCGCACGATGGTGTAGAGGATATAAGGGCCGGTGTTGCCCTCAAAGGCGGCAAAACGCTCCATATCGAAGTTGTAGTCCTTGGTGGGCTGGTTGGAAAGGTCGCCGTACTTCAGCGCTGCCATGGCGATCTTGCGGGTGGTTTCTTCCACTTCGTCGTCGGAGACGATCTTATTCTCCATGACCTTGGTGCGGACAAAATCGGTCATGTCGGAAATCAGCTGCTCCAGACGCAGAACGCCGCCGTCACGGGTCTTGAAGGGCTTGCCGTCGGCACCGTTCATTGTGCCGTGACCTACATGCTCCATTTCGGTAGCCGCGCCGATGATGCCGGACTTTCTTGCGGCACGGAATACCTGCTCAAAGTGCAGATTCTGCCGCTTGTCGGTGACATACAGCATCTTGTCCGGGTTCCAGTCCTGCATACGCTGCAAAATGGTGGCAAGATCGGTGGTTGCATAGATGGAAGAGCCGTCGGACTTGACCAAAATCATGGGAGGAACTTCCTTCTTGTCGGTCTCCTCCGCAACGGGTACTACCCATGCGCCCTCGCTGAGTACCGCAAAACCCCGCTCCTTCAGGTCGGCAACCATGCCGGGAATGTAGGGATCGGCATCACTCTCGCCTAACCACTTCTCGTAATGGACGTTCAAAGTGTTATAGATCCGCTCCAGATCCGGCAGGGAGATGTTCATAATGTGCTGCCAGATCGCCCGGTAACCCCGGCGACCCTGCTGCAGCTCGAAGGTGGCGGTGTGCGCTTTTTCGGCAAAGACAGGATCAGTTTTCTTGGCGGACGCTGTAGGATAGAGCTCCTCCAGATCCGACAGGGTGAAGGGGGCTTCCGCCGGATATTCGCCGGTGAAGTCAGGATCAAAATAGGGAAGCTCGGGTTGACGCTCCTGCAGCTCCGCAATGATCAGACCCATCTGCAGACCCCAGTCGCCCAGATGAATGTCGCCGATGGTGTTGAAGCCAAAGAATTTGTGCAGCCGCTTCAACGCTTCGCCGATGATGGCAGGGCGCAGATGACCGATGTGCAGGGGCTTTGCAACGTTCGCTCCGCCGTAGTCTACCACAATGGTCTTGCCCTCGCCCAGCTTGGTCACACCAAAGTCAGGCGCGGTGCGCATTTCCTCAAGATAGGCCTGCAGAAAGTGACCGCTGAGCTTCAGGTTGATGAAGCCGGGCATGACCGCTTCGATCATGCTGTAATCGTCGGCATTGAGCTTTTCCACAACTGCGTTTGCGATCTGAATGGGGGCACACTTATACTGCTTGGCAGCGGAGAGCGCGCCGTTGCACTGGTACTCACACAGGTCGGGGCGGTTGGAAACCGTGACCTGACCGTAAGATGCTTCATAGCCGGCATCGACGAATGCCTGCTGCATTTTCGCAGTGATAATGTCAAGGATTTTCTTCATTATGCATTTCCTTTCTGCTGTGCCATCCACTCGAGGTAATCGTCGTAGGTGCCGTAGCGGTCGATGATCGTGCCGTCGGGCTGGAAGGCGATGACCCGGTTACAGGTGGAGGTCAGCATTTCGTGGTCATGAGAGGCAAGCAGGACAACGCCCGTAAATGCCTCAAGACCCTTGTTGACCGCCTGAATGGATTCCATATCCAGATGGTTGGTGGGCTGGTCCAGCAGCACCACGTTTGCGCCGCTGAGCATCATCTTGGAGAGCATGCAGCGTACCTTTTCACCGCCGGAGAGGACGTTGACGTGCTTGAAAACGTCTTCGTTGCTGAAGAGCATGCGACCAAGGAAGCCGCGCAGATACACGTCGTCCTTCTTGGCGGAGTACTGACGCAGCCAGTCTACCAGCTCTTCCTCGTTGCCGTCAAAGTATTCACTGTTGTCCTTGGGCAGGTAGCTGCGCACTGTGGAAACGCCCCACTTGATTGAGCCTTCATCCGGCTCCAGCTCGCCCATCAGGATCTGGAACAGCGCAGTCTGCGCCAGCTCGTTTTCGCCGACGAAGGCGATCTTATCGGTGCGGTTTACGGAGAAGTAGACCTTGTCCAGCAGCTTGACGCCGTCAACGGTGACAGAAACATCCTTGACTGTCAGCACATCCTTGCCCAGCTCACGCTCAGGCATGAAGCCCACGAAGGGATAACGGCGGGTGGAGCAGGGCATTTCCTCGACAGTCAGCTTGTCCAGCAGCTTGCGGCGGGCGGTTGCCTGCTTCGCCTTGGATTTGTTGGCGGAGAAGCGCTGGATGAACAGCTGCAGCTCTTCGATCTTTTCCTGATTCTTCTTGTTCTTATTGCGGATCATTGCCTGAACCATCTGGGAGGATTCATACCAGAAGTCGTAGTTGCCCACGTACATCTTGATCTTGCCGTAGTCGATGTCGACGGTGTGGGTGCAGACGGTATTGAGGAAGTGGCGGTCATGGGAGACGGCGATGACCATGCCGGGGAAGTCCAGCAGGAAATCCTCCAGCCAGTTGATGGCTTCGATGTCCAGGTTGTTGGTGGGCTCGTCCAGCATAATGATGTCAGGGTTGCCAAACAGCGCCTGAGCAAGGAGTACCTTGACCTTCAGACGGGGGTCGGTGGTTTCCATCAGGTCGTAGTGCAGCTCCGTGCCGATGCCCAGACCCTGCAGCAGGCGGGAGGCGTCAGATTCTGCTTCCCAACCGCCCAGCTCTGCAAATTCCGCTTCCAGATCGGCGGCACGCAGACCGTCTTCGTCGGTAAAATCTTCCTTTTCGTAGATGGCATCCTTTTCCTTCATCACATCGTAAAGATGCTGGTTGCCCATGATGACGGTGTCGAGGATGGTGTAGGCGTCATACGCGTTCTGATTCTGCTTCAGGACAGACACGCGCTTGTCTGCTTCAATGCTGATCGAACCGGTGGTGGAGTCCAGCTCGCCGGTCAGGATACGCAGGAAAGTGGACTTGCCTGCGCCGTTTGCACCGATGATGCCATAGCAGTTGCCGGGCAGAAACTGCAGGTCAACATGCTGAAACAGCCACTGACCGCCGAACTGCATTCCCAAATTACTGACTGTGATCATAATATCTCCTTCTTGCTGATAAGCACATAAATGTTCATTATAATTATAGCACAATAATCTCAAAAAGCAAGCCGCTCCGGGAAAAGAGCGGCTTATTTATTCAGATAATACCCCGCAGAACCAGCAAAAGCAGCACGCAGGTGACGAGAAGTGCGATGCCGAGCAGATAAATGCTCCATTTTGCGGAGTTACCCTGACTGGGACGTTCAGGGATCAGCCCGGTTTTTCTCAATGCCGATACCAATGGCTTATAGAGCATCAGGGTCAGGGCTGTGTTAAAGCCGGCCTTCAATGCATTGAACGGCAGAAAAACGGGGATCAGCATGGGAATAATGCCGGAACGGGGGACACCCATGTGAAAAGGCGTGATCAGCCAGTTCCACAGAAGCATGACGCAGATCATCGCGGCAGAGCCGCAGAGCAATCCCAACACGGCACCGACGAGATTTCGCTTCTTCTTGTACACGAGCGCGGCGATGCTGCAGAAGCAGGCACTGGCAAGGAAGTTCATCACGCAGCCGATGATGCCGGTGGTGCTGACAGTGACCATCTCGAGCAGTGCGACCACAAGAGAGATCGAAAGGGATGCCAAGGGACCCAGCAGAAAACCGCTGATGGAAATGACCACATCCTTTGGCTCATAGCTCAAAAACGGCGCAGCGGGGATCAGGGGAATATGGATCAGCGCTGCCAGCATATATGCCACAGCCGCCAGCATCGCCAGCAGCACCAGCTTCTTTGTGTTGACCTTTCTCATTGTGTTCACCTCAAAAAAATGCCCTGAGTGTATGCACTCAGGGCGTAAAAATGCAAAAGCCGCATCTTCTTCCATCCAGACTTTACTGTCGGTATCGGAATTGCACCGATTCAGCACTTACGCGCTCGCGGACTGTCGGGCAAGCACAGAAGATTGCTTGCCCACCGCCGGTCGGGAATCACACCCTGCCCTGAAGATACTTATACGATAGCATATGCTCGCAGCCTTGTCAAGGCGGGTGTTTTATGATAAAATATTACGTAGGAGTTGTGGGAGAGGTGGTATTCTGCGGCATTTTGAAGCTGCGGATCGCACCCTTGGCAGAGGTGTCTGTTACGTCGCCGCCGATGACCTGATTTTTGTAGATCAGAAGCGTCGCATAGACCGGCTCGGTTGCGCCGGGGAAGTTGTTGATCTTGTAAACATAGCGCATAACGGTCTTTCCCCCATAGGCACTCAGATCATAGCCCTGACTTTTCTGCAGCTCGTTGTAGCGGTCAAAGACCTCGTTTGGCTCAGCGGGAATGCGCACCTGCCCCGATTCTGTGGGGGATGTGGTGACTTCCCAACCGAACGCCTTCAAAAAGGCGACCCGGGCATCGTTGTTGGAAACACCGGTGGATACCGTCGGCGACGCATCCTTACCACCCAGCAGCATGATCAGACCGGCAACAAGCAGTATTGCGGCGATCAGGATCATGACGATCTTTTTCTTGTCGACCTTTGCGGTCATTACCATCATAGCGGATCCCTCCATATTGAGAATTGGCATTTTAGCCTATTCACAAAGGGACGGGGATAGAACGGAGGAAGCATGGAACGTTTGGACAAATTCTTGTGTGACAGCGGCGCAGGTACCCGCAGTCAGGTCAAGCTCATTATCAAATCCGGCGCGGTGACCGTGGACGGCGCGGTGGAACGGGACAGCAGCCGCAAGATCGATCCGCAGACGCAGGAGGTCTGTCTGCGTGGCGAGCGTCTTGGCGGTATGCGACGCATGGTGATCATGCTTAATAAGCCGGAAGGCTACGTGACAGCCACAGAGGATAAGCAGGACAAAACTGTCATGGAGCTTTTGCCGCAGCATTTACTCACCATGGATCTCAAACCTGTGGGAAGATTGGACAAGGCAACGGAGGGACTGCTGCTGTTTACCAATGACGGCGCGCTGCTGCACCGCCTGATCAGTCCTAAAAAAGAAGTCCCCAAGGTTTACTATGCCCGGCACGAAGGGAAGGCGACCGGTGAGGATGTGGATGCCTTCCGGGAAGGACTCACCCTGCGTGACGGAACAGTTTGTCTGCCGGCGACCCTCGAGCCGCTGGGGGCGGGGGAAAGCCTGATCACCGTTTGCGAGGGAAAATATCATCAGGTCAGGCGCATGATGGCATCCCGGGGCATGACAGTGACCTATCTGGAGCGTCGGCAGGAGGGATCGCTGGAGCTGGGCGATCTGCCCCGCGGACAAATCCGGGAATTGACGGAAGAAGAGATCATTTTACTGGAAAAGACCTCCAAATAAGTGGTTAAGCAGCACTTTTATGGACAAATTGCACATATCGTTTTTTATAAAATATGTCGATATTTCAAGTCGTTTGTGTCAATATGGACGAAACAATGATGCAATTCTAACAAAAACAAGGACGGTTTTTGCAAAAATATGTCAAAAAACACTTGCAAAATACGCGGAAGTGCGTTATAATACCGATGCTGATTTGTATAATTCGCATTCAGATATAAACGAAGGAGGTCTGAAAAATGTCCAACAGTGTTTTTCAGAGTGTTATCGTCCAGCTGAAGGAAGTTTCTGATCGGATCTATGGTGTGATCGATGCGGAAGGCTGCGTCGTTTCCTGTACCGATGTCACCATGCTTGGTCAGCAGTGGCTCGATGTGGCAATGAAGCTCAACGGCGTCTATGAGGGCATCCTTGAGTGCAACGATAAGTGCTTCAAGCCCATCCTGAACGGAGCTAGTGTGCTGGAGTATGCTGTTTTCTGCAGCGGTACAGATGAAGCAGCCAAGAGCAGCTGCCAGATCGCTTACATCGCGCTGAACAACGCAAAGACCTTCTACGAAGAAAAGCATGACCGCAGCACCTTCGTTAAGAATATCATTATGGACAACATCCTGCCCGGCGACATCTATATCCGCGCCAAGGAACTGCATTTCGCAACGGAAGCCCACCGTGCCGTTTTCCTCGTTCGTCAGGAAAACCATGCTGAGGTCGCTGCGGTTGATGTCCTTGCCAGCCTGTTCCCCGATAAGTCTCAGGACTTTGTTCTGAGCATCAACGAGACTGACATTGCTGTGGTCAAGCAGATCGCTCCCGGCACCACTGCCGAAGAGCTGGAAAAGCTCGCTTACACCATGGCAGATGCCCTCAAAACAGAGCTGTACATCAAAACCATCATCGGCTTCGGCACTGTCGCTGAACACCTGCGTTCTTTGGCAGATTCCTATAAGGATGCCCAGACCGCCATTGAGGTGGGCAAGGTATTTGACACGGAAAAGCGCGTTATCAACTATGAAAACCTCGGTATCGGCCGTCTGATCTACCAGCTGCCGACCACGCTGTGTGATATTTATCTGGATGAGGTATTCAAGAAGAACTCCATCGATTCTCTGGATCAGGAAACGCTCTTCACCATCAATAAATTCTTTGAAAACAATCTGAATGTCTCGGAGACGTCCCGTAAGCTGTTTGTTCACCGCAATACGCTGGTGTACCGCCTTGAGAAGATCAAGAAGCTCACCGGACTTGACCTGCGTGAATTTGACCATGCCATTGTCTTCAAGGTGGCACTGATGGTTCGCAAGTATCTGTCCTCCCGAGAAACCCGCTAATGGATTCGCAACGGGTCTGCTGCAACTGTAGCAGACCCGTTTTTACGGAATGTTCAGAATAAATTTACAACCTTCAAAAGAGCGGGGAATACCAACGTATTTGCGCTTTTTGAAACATTTGGAAGCCGTAAAATGCGTGCGTATGCGTTGACATCAAATGCAAAATGTGTTACAATTTGGTTACATTTCTTGATGGAGAAAAACACAATGATTGAATTTACAAATGTCGTCAAATCCTATTCTGTCGGCACCCGGGCGCTGAAAGGTGTTTCGCTGCAGATTGAGGACGGAGAATTTGCGTTTCTGGTGGGACCTTCCGGCTCCGGCAAGTCCACCATTATCAAGCTGATCACCGGCGAGCTCAAGCCCACTTCGGGTACGGTTCACGTCAATGGCTATTCTCTTGAGCGTATCCGCAAGCGTGAGATCCCCTATATGCGCCGTACTGTCGGCACGGTCTTTCAGGATTTCCGCCTGATCGAAAACAAGACAGTTTACGACAATGTTGCCTTTGTTATGCGTGCCATCGGTACAAGAGAGCGTGAGATCCGGGAAAGAGTGCCGTATGTTCTGAATCTGGTCGGTCTTGACACCAAGACCCGCCGCCATCCCGGCGAGCTGTCCGGCGGTGAACAGCAGAGACTGGCGATCGCCCGTGCGCTGGTCAACAATCCTTCTACCATCATCGCTGACGAGCCTACCGGCAATCTGGATCCGGCCCGTTCTTATGAGATCATGAGTCTATTGATGGAGATCAACAATCTGGGTACCACCATGCTGGTGGTCACACACGCGCAGGATCTGGTGGAGCGTTTCCACAAGCGGGTCATCGCTATCGATGACGGTCAGATCATCAGCGACGGAATGGATGGGTATTATCACTATGAGAATCAGTAATATCGGATATTTGTTCAAAGAGGGTATCCGCGGTATTTTTCTGCACGGCTTTATGTCGGTGGCTGCGATCTGCGTAACGATCGCCTGCCTGCTGATCGGCGGCAGCTTTTACTGCCTGATGTACAACGTCAACATCATGGTCGAGGATCTGAACAAGACCAATGAAGTGCTGGTCATCATCGACGAGAACCTTTCGGATGCGGAAGCCAAGAGCGTCGGCACTCAGATCAATCAGGTGGAAAATGTCTATAAGGCGACATTTAAGTCCCGGGAAGAGGCACTGAAGGACTTCATTGCGGATCATCAGGACGAAGAAGCTTTTAACGGCGTCGATGCAGAGGATCTGCGTCATCGCTTTATTGTAGTGCTTGAGGATAACGCGAAGATGCGCCAGACCATCGAGCGACTGGAGAAGATCCCCGGTGTTGTCAAGATCAATGCCGCCAGCGAGCTGGCGGAAGGCTTCTCCACCTTGCAGAGCGTCCTGCGTATCGCCACAGTCGCGGTAGCTGCGGTGCTGCTGCTGGTGGGTGCGATCATCATTTACAATACGGTCAAGCTTGCCATGCAGGATCGCCGGGATGAGATCGCCATCATGAAGATGGTTGGTGCGACCAACGGCTTTATCCGCTTCCCCTATGTGGTCGAAGGCTGTCTGCTGGGTCTGTTCGGCGCGGCTGCGGCATTTGCGCTGCAATGGTTTTTATATGATCTGCTGCTCAGAAAGCTGGCGGAAGTCGATACGCTGCAGCTGTTCAGCTTTGTGGCATTCGATCAGCTGCTTGTTCCCATCGCGGTCATTTTTGCTGCAGCCGGATTCTTTGTCGGTTATGTGGGCAGCTGGATCTCCATCCGGAAATTCCTGGATGTGTAAGCGTTAAAATTTCAAGGAGACCTACGCATGAAAAATAAGAAATTTTGGATATCGCTTCTGGCGGGTATCATGGCAGGTGTCATGATCCTGACGCTCTTGCTGCAGCTGCTGCCGACGCAGGCAAACGCGCTGTCGTCCAGCGAGATCCAGAATCAGATCGATGAAATGGAAAAGGATCAGGCTGCTCTGCAGGATCAGCTGGAAGAGCTGGAAGCGCAGAAGAAGGAAAACCTGAACGAGATCAATGAGATCGCGGCGCAGAAGCAGCTGGTCGACCAGCAGGTCGCGCTGCTTCATGAGCAGATCGATAACATGAATGATCAGATCTCTGCTTACGCGGTTCTGATCGCGGATAAGCAGGCTGAGCTTGACGAAGCACAGGCACTTCTGGCGGAACTTAATGAGAAGAACAAAGAGCGCATCCGTGCTATGGAAGAGGACGGAAAGATCTCTTACTGGTCGGTGCTTTTCAAGGCGAACAGCTTTTCGGATTTTCTGGATCGACTGGACATGGTGCAGGAGATCGCCGCAGCTGACAAGCGCCGTTTGGATGAGATGAGCAAGGTTGCCGAGGAGGTTTCCCAGGCACAGGATCTTCTGCAGGCGGAAAAAGTCAACCTCATGGGCAGCCGGGCGCAGCTTGCCGCCAAGGAGAAGGAGCTGGCTGCCAAATCCGAAGAGTCCAAGCAGCTGCTGAGCGAGCTGATCGCCAAGGGTGAGGAGTTCGAGCAGTGGATGGGCGAGAAGGAAGAGGAGCTCTCCAAGCTGGAGCAGGAGCTTGCTGATAAGGAAGTGGAGTACGACGAAGCGCTGTATCAGGAATGGCTGGCGACCTCTGTGCCGCCTACGACAAAGCCTCCTGCACCTTCCTACGGTGGTGCCGGAGTCGGCGGTTCTATCAACATTCATGATGGCATTTCTTGGATGATCCCCTGCGATTACAGAAAAGTTTCCAGCCCCTTCGGCGAGAGATGGCATCCGGTCCACGGTGACTGGAGAATGCATAACGGCGTTGACTTCGATGCAGACTGCACTCCCATTTACGCTACCCGCGCCGGTGTCGTGGTTGTTGCTACCACATGGATGAGCGAAAGTGCCGGCTACTACGTCATGATCGACCATGGTGACGGCTTCCGCAGCGTCTATATGCATATGTGCGAGCGCCCCTACGTCAGCGTTGGCGACTTCGTTGGTCAGGGTCAGGTTCTTGGCTGTGTCGGTTCTACCGGCTGGTCTACCGGTCCGCACCTGCACTTCGGCATCAGTTATTACGGAGAATACAAAAATCCGATGATTTACTTAGCAAGCTAAAACGATCCCACAGCTTCTTCGGAAGCTGTGGGAATACTTACAATGAGGTGAAAATTTTGAATAAGGAACGTTGGATCAAAATACTGTCTTACGTGACTGTGGCGGTGCTGTCCGCAACGGTGACGATGCTGGCACTGATCGGCTTTGTCAAGCCTCAGGCGAATCAGTCAAAGCTGGATACGCTCTCGGCACTGATCACCAATTACTTTATCGGTGAAAAGGATCAGACCGCGATACAGGATGCCGCCGCCAATGCGATGATCGAATCGCTGGGCGACCGCTGGAGCTACTATATTCCCGCCGCATCCTATCAGGCATATCTGGAGCAGATGAAAAATGCCTACGTGGGCATTGGCATCACGGTCAACCTGCGCTCAGACGGCACGGGACTTGACATTCGTCAGGTAACAGAGGGCGGTCCCTCTGAGGAAGTCGGTGTGCTGGCAGGGGATGTGGTCGTTGGTGTGGACGGAACACGGATCGCCGGTATGGCACTGGACGATATCAAGACGCTGATCCAAGGTCCTTCCGGCACAACCGTGAAGCTGACCCTTCTGCGTGACGGTGCTGAACTTGAAAAGGAAGTGACTCGCCGGGAGATCAAGACCCCCGTCGCTAAGGCGCAGATGCTCGATGGTAAGATCGGTCTGGTGACCATCGTCAACTTCAACACCAACTGCGCCAAGGAAACCATCGCGGCAGTGGAGAAGCTGATCGCCGACGGCGCGGAGAAGCTGATCTTTGACGTGCGCAACAACCCCGGCGGCTATGCCACCGAGCTGGTGGATGTTCTTGACCGGCTGCTGCCGGAGGGCAAGCTCTTTACAACCGTAGACTACGCAGGCAGGGAAAATACCGATATGTCGGATGCCACCTGTCTTGAAATGCCCATGGCGGTGCTGATCAACGGAAATTCCTATTCTGCGGCGGAGTTCTTCGCGGCGGCGATGCGTGAGTATGATGCGGCTGTAGTGGTCGGTGAAAAGACCAGCGGCAAGGGTTATTTCCAAAATACCTTCCGCCTGCCGGACGGCTCTGCCGTGGCACTGTCGGTGGGTAAGTATTTCACCCCGAAGGGCAACTCCCTTGCAGGCGTCGGTCTGACACCCGACGTCCTCGTTCCCGTGGATGAGAAGACCGCACAGGACATCTACGCGGGTCTGATGGAACCCATGGAGGATCCCCAGATCCTCGCTGCCATCGAGGCTTTGCAGTAAAATAGAAGCGACCCATTGTGCCGGATTGACGCGATGGGTCGTTTTCAACGTTTTATGCAGCAAAAAATGGAAAAATTCCTTGACTGCGGGGGTAAAATAAACTATAATATTCAAAGCTATGGACATTTTTATTGTTGAGAAAGGATTTTGATTATGGCAAAGGAATATAAAATCACCAGTCTGCGCTTGCAGGATCTTGAGAAGGAACTGAACTATCTGAAAACCACCCGTGAACGTGAGATCGCAGCAATGATCGCGGAAGCTCGCTCCTACGGTGACTTGTCCGAAAACTCCGAGTATGATGCCGCCAAGAACGAGCAGGCAAAGCTCTACGGCCGCATTGCGGAGATCGAGGACATTCTGTCCCATGCTGTGATCATCGAGGACGAGAACGAGGCTACCGGCCGCGTCGGTCTGGGCTGTGTCGTTGTGGTCGAGGACGTCAAGACCGGCAAGCAGTCCACCTACCGCATCACCGGCTCTCAGGAAGCCAACCCCATGGAGGGCAAGCTCTCTGACGATTCTCCCTTCGGCCGCGCTGCTGTCGGTAAGTCTATCGGTGATACCTTTATGGTCAACGCACCTGCCGGCTCTTACGAGATGAAGGTCATCAACGTTACACGCGAGGGCTAAATCATGGCGAAGTTTGTACCGCAGGCTGAATTGCCTGTATCCGAGCAGGCGCAGATCCGCCGGGAAAAGCTGGCTGCCCTGCAGGCAGAGGGAAGAGATCCCTTTGTCCAGACCAAGTTTGACTTTGATACCGATTCTGCTGCCATCAAGGCAGATTACGAGGGCTTTGAGGGCAAGACCGTCAAGGTCGCCGGCCGTTTGATGAGCAAGCGCGGTCAGGGCAAGGTCATGTTCTGCGATCTGCAGGACTGCGCCGGCCGCATCCAGCTGTTCGTCAAGATCGACGAGCTGGGCGAAGAGGAATACAACCGCTTCAAGAAGAACGACATCGGCGACATTATCGGTGTTGAGGGTGAAGTGTTCAAGACCAAGACCGAGGAGATCTCTATTCGCGCAAAGAGCGTGATCCTGCTGTCCAAGTCCTTGCTGCCCCTGCCTGAAAAATACCATGGCTTGACGGATAAGGAGATCCGTTTCCGTCAGCGCTATGTAGACTTGATGGTCAACCCCGAGGTCAAGCAGAATTTTGTCATCCGCAGCCGCTTCATCAAGCACCTGCGTGATTACCTTGACAATATGGGCTACATCGAGGTTGAGACCCCCGTGCTGAACACCATCGCCGGCGGCGCATCCGCCCGTCCCTTTGTCACCCACCACAATACGTTGGACATCGACATGTTCATGCGTATCGCCACGGAGCTTCCCCTGAAGCGCCTGATCATCGGCGGCATGGATCGGGTGTACGAGATCGGCAGAATCTTCCGCAACGAGGGCATGGATCCCAAGCACAACCCGGAGTTCACCTCTGTGGAGCTGTATCAGGCCTACGCTGATTTCCATGACATGATGGACATCGCTGAGGGCGTCTTCACCACCTTCGCACAGAAGGTGCTTGGCACTTACGAGCTGGAGTGGATGGGTGAGAAGATCGACCTGACCCCCGGCTGGCCCAGAATGACCATGGTAGAGGCAGTCAAGAAGTATGTGGGCATCGATTTTGATGCGATTTCCGACGATGCCGAGGCTGTCGCCGCCGCGAAGGCGAAGGGTGTTGAGCTGGCAGATGCTGCAGAGAAGACATGGGGCAACGCACTTTATGCCTGCTTCGACCAGCGTGTGGAGGAGCATCTGGTGCAGCCGACCTTTATTACCATGTATCCCGTTGAGGTCAGCCCCCTGACCAAGCGCAGCCCCAAAGATCCCCGCCTGACCGAGCGCTTTGAGTTCTTCATCTGCCGCAGCGAGATGGGCAATGCCTACTCCGAGCTGAATGATCCCATTGATCAGAGAGCCCGGTTCATGAAGCAGGTGGAGCAGCGCGAGCGTGGCGACGATGAAACCGAAATGCTGGATGAGGATTTCCTCAACGCCATGGAATACGGTATGCCCCCCACGGGCGGCATGGGCATCGGTATCGACCGGGCGGTCATGCTGTTTACAGGTTCCGACTCCATCCGCGAGGTCATCCTGTTCCCGAC
>SVMI01000018.1 GCA_015067495.1 Oscillospiraceae bacterium
ATATCTTGTCGCATTTCAAATATCAAGTGTCACATTATACACAATTTAAGATTTGCGGCTTTTTCTGTAAAATATCTAAGGGTGATAGGAAAATGCAAGCTGCCGAGATAACACTTGATAATGCAGAGCGATATCGCGACCTGGGCTACGCAATTGCCTATTATCGCAAGCGAAAGGGCATGACGCAGGAACAGGTCGCAGAAAAGGTCGGCATCAGCCGGCAACATATGGGTGCCATTGAAGCACCGAATATGATCCGGGCTGTGTCGCTGGATGTGCTTTTCAATATCGCAGCCGTATTGGAGATCGAGCCCTACAAGCTGCTGAAATTTGCCCCCGAAAAGTAAATATTACATATCAAACCCGGTTCGCTATTTCGGCGAACCGGGTTTTTGCGTTATCCCGAAAATCCATATCATGGTGTTCTTCTGCGGGATCACCACTTTTCTTTCATTGGGAAGCCAGACATACCCTAACCACAGTCCGATTCTTACCTTATCAAACCAATTCAATAATATTGCTATTTCTTCTGCATTGATTTTCTGTTCGGTTAACACCTTAGTTATCACATGCTTTGCATCTACTTCCAGTGTAGAGCCATATGTTTCATTGCATCTTTTACAGGCAGGAAAGGTAAACTGTAAAAATGGATACTTCCTATATTTAGTCTTTTCACTTTCCTGTCTTCCTTCAAATATCTCAGAATAATCTCAGAATAATCTATTCCAATGGCTGCTATTCGCTTCTTTTCCCCCGTCATTTCTATGAGCCATTGAGGAATTACATGTTCTCTCGACTTCTCTGATATTGGTTCGCCGCAAAAAATACACTTCTTAGCCATTTAGTTCTCCTATAAATCTGTTTTACTTGGATTATGTTACACATTTATATCACGACACGTTTAGTACTGCAATCACATCTCAACACAGCGTTGGTGTCAAAATTGGTGTCAAACGAGTTTTGATATGTTCTATTTCACTGCAAAAAGTTCAGAAAACAAAGAAAAACCACGGTAAAAGCCGTGGTTTTTATGGTTGCGGAGGCAGGACTCGAACCTACGACCTCCGGGTTATGAGCCCGACGAGCTTCCAACTGCTCTACTCCGCGATATACACTATTTCATGTTTTAAGCCTAGCGACCTCCGGGTTATGAGCCCGACGAGCATCCCGTTTGCGGTGCCCGATATCTTCCTTGCCATTAAAATAGCTTCGTCAGCTATCGACCGCTGCACACGCTGCGCCTTCCCTGTTTCCGCCACCGGCGGCGCTCCCATCGCTCCCCTCCGGGAACCCTTCGGCCGTAGGTTCGATTTCACTAACCAACAATAATAAAAAACAAAGCCCACCCTTTGGGTGGACTTTGTTTTTATGGTTGCGGAGGCAGGACTCGAACCTACGACCTCCGGGTTATGAGCCCGACGAGCTTCCAACTGCTCTACTCCGCGATATGAGACGCACTCCTGAGTGCCTAGCTATTGTAGCATAGCAGTTTCTGTTTGTCAAGTCCTTTTCCAAAGGAACATTTCCCTGTTTTTCGCCCAAAAAGAACCCGAAGCAGCATGCTTCGGGTTCTTTACGCTTAAAATTCACACTTTGCGGCGATATAAGCCTTCAGCTCGCTGATGGGAATACGAACCTGCTCCATGGTGTCGCGGTCACGGACAGTGACGCAATCGTCAGCAGGGGTATTCTCATCACCCACGGTCTGGAAGTCGACAGTAATGCAAAGCGGTGTGCCGATCTCGTCCTCACGGCGGTAGCGCTTGCCGATAGAGCCGGCATCGTCGAAGTCGACCATGAAGTCCTTACGCAGCATCTGGAAGATCTCCTCCGCCTTGGGAGTCAGCTTCTTGGAAAGGGGCAGGACAGCCGCCTTGAAGGGAGCCAGTGCCGGGTGCAGTCTCATAACGGTGCGGACATCGTCCTTGCCGTTCTTATCCTGACCGACCACTTCCTCATCGTATGCTTCGCACAGGAATGCCAGTGCCACGCGGTCGCAGCCCAGACTCGGCTCGATGACGTAGGGAATATAATGCTCGTTGCGTTCCTGATCGTAGTATTCCAGATTCTTGCCGGAAGCCTCCTGATGGCGACCCAGATCGTAATCGGTACGGTCGGCAATGCCCCACAGCTCGCCCCAGCCGTTGCCGAAGGGGAACTGATACTCGATGTCCGTGGTGGCGCGGGAATAGAATGCCAGCTCAGCCGGATCATGGTCACGCAGGCGCAGGGAGTCTCTCTTAATGCCAAGGCTCAGCAGCCAGTTAACGCAATAATCCTTCCAGTAGGCAAACCACTCAAGGTCGGTGCCGGGCTGGCAGAAGAACTCACATTCCATCTGCTCGAACTCGCGGGTGCGGAAGGTGAAGTTACCGGGGGTGATCTCATTACGGAATGCCTTACCCACCTGACAGACACCGAAGGGCAGCTTCTTACGGGTGGTGCGCTGGATGTTTGCGAAGTTGACAAAAATACCCTGCGCGGTCTCAGGACGCAGATACGCGACGGAGGAGGAGTCCTCGGTAACGCCGATCTTGGTCTGGAACATCAGGTTAAAGTTACGGATGGAGGTGAAGTGATGCTTGCCGCAGACGGGGCAGACCACATCCTCATGCTCTTCGATGAAGGCATTCATCTCCTTGGTGTCCATGGCATCCACATTGACAGCCTTGCCGGATTCAGAGGCAGAGATCAGCTGGTCAGCGCGCTGACGGGAGCCGCAGCCCTTGCAGTCCACCAGAGGATCGGAGAAGGAACCCACGTGACCGGTGGTAACCCAAGTGGTGGGGTTCATGATGATGGCGGCATCCAGACCCACATTGTAGTCGGATTCCTGCACAAACTTCTTCAGCCACGCCTTCTTGACGTTATTCTTAAACTCGACACCCAGAGGACCGTAGTCCCAAGAGTTTGCCAGACCGCCGTAGATCTCAGAGCCTGCGTACACGAAGCCGCGGTTCTTGCAGAGATTGACGATCATATCCAGTGTCTTCTCGCTGTTTTTCATGTGTATATCCTCCAAATTCCGGGATTATTTTTTGTTGAAAATATTATACATGGAAAGATTTCGGAAATCAAGCTATTTCTTGCTTATTCCTGCGCCACCAGCTCAGACCCCAGATCCTGCGCCATCAGGTGATAGACCGTGTCCGCGATCTGCACGGTGTTCATTTCCGCATAGTCCTCCGGCTGGATGACCTTGATGAGGTTCAGCCACACATCGGTGGGCTTCAGCTTCGGAAGATTCACAAAGATCTCGGCGGGATTTTTGAGCGTACAGACAACGATCGGCACTTTGGTTTTCTGGGCGATCTTGAAGACACCGCTGCGGAAGTGATGCAGCAGCCCGTCACCTTCGATACGTCCCTCCGGGAAAACCGCGACGGAGACCTCATCCTCTTTGATCAGGCGGATGCACTCAAGGATCGTCTTCAGTGCTTCCCGGTCATTTTCCCGGTTGATCGGCTGACACATGGTCTTGTGCATCAAAGGACCCACGATGAACATGGAGGTATTCTCCCGCTTGGTGATGAATGCCAGCTGGCTTTTTCGGAAAAAGTAATTCAAAATCACGGGATCGGCATCACTCAGGTGGTTGCACACCAGCAAAAATCTGCCGTTTTTCGGTGTTTGCTCCAAGCCCTTGGTATGCACCCGCACCCGAAGCACGACCATGACGATACGGATGTAGAAATACATCATACCGCGGTAAAAGAGGTTGTCGTGCTGCTGCTTCTTTTTCTGATCCACAAAAAGGCACGCGATCAGCAAAAACAGAAATGCTGCCAGCACCACCGCCAGAATCCCCACGACTACGCCCAAGGGAAACTGCCACCAGAAATGGTCGTGCATTTTTTTCAAATGGCACACCATCAGCTCGCCCAAATACATAGGGTATCCTCCGAAATCACAATTTTCTTCATTATAACCCATATCCATGCAGGAAACAAGTGTAAAAACCCCACTTCAGGGGTAGAAATTATGATAAATAACTGTTATAATATAGTATTATTGCCTGAAGAAAGGGTTTCCGTTATGTCTTTGTCCGCTTCCGCACCGTGGTTTGCCTACTACGGCAGCATGCCCCGCTCCATCGACTATCCTGACAGCACGATGTATGAGCTGGTGAAAGCCGCTGCCACGACATATCCTTCCCATGCTGCCTATGTTTTCATGGGCAAAACCACGACCTATGCTGCCTTTTTGAAGCGCATTGACGCTGCCGCGAAGGGACTGCTGTCCATGGGCATCCGCAAGGGCGACCGGGTCACCCTCTGCATGGCGAATACCCCTCAGGCTTTGGATTGCTTTTATGCTCTGAACCGCATCGGTGCGATCCCCAATATGATCCATCCGCTGTCCGCCGCACAGGAGATCGTCTTTTATCTGAACGTGTCTGGCAGTAAGGCGATCCTGACCCTTGACCAGTTCTATGGCAAGGTCGCATCCATCCGGGATCAGCTGAAAAACCCCTGCACCATTCTGATCGCCAAGATTCAGGATGAGCTGCCGCTGCATCTGAAGCTTCTGTATCCTTTGAGCAAAAATGCGAAAAAGGTCGAACCTCTGCCCGCTGAGGGCTATACTCTCTGGTCCGAGCTTTTGAAGCAGGGACGAAATATCACCCTTCCCGCCCACGACGGGAATGCCGATGACTGCGCCGCGATCCTCTATTCCGGCGGCACCACCGGCACGACGAAGGGCATCCTGCTCTCCAACCGCAATTTTAACGCGCTGGGTCTGCAGACCATCGCCGCATCCGGATATCCGTCCGTTGCGGGTATGAAAATGCTCTCCGTGATGCCCATCTTCCACGGCTTCGGTCTGGGCATCGGCATCCACACCGCCCTGATCGGCGGCGCGAAGTGCATTCTGGTACCCCAGTTCAGCATCAAGACCTATGCGGACATCCTGCGAAAGCAGAAGCCTGACTTCATCCCCGGCGTGCCGACCCTTTTTGAAGCACTGCTGCGCAGCGAGGATCTGAAAAACACCGACCTTAGCTTCCTCAAGGGCATCTTCTCCGGCGGCGACAGTCTTTCCCCGGAGCTGAAGAAAAAAGTGGACGCATTCCTCGCTGCCCACAACTGCGCCGAGCAGATCCGGGAGGGCTACGGCACCACCGAGTGTGTCACCGCCTCCTGCCTGACCCCGAAGGCTTACGCCCGGGAAGGCTCTATCGGTGTCCCCTTCCCGGATACTTTCTATAAAATCGTCAAGCCCGGCACCACCGAGGAGGTGGATGCCAATACGGAAGGCGAGATCTGTCTGCGTGGACCGACGGTGATGCTCGGTTATATGGACAACCCCGAAGAGACCGCCCAGACCCTGCAGCGTCATGAGGATGGGCACACATGGCTGCACACCGGCGATCTGGGCTTCATGGACGAGGATGGCTTTATCTATTTCCGGCAGCGACTGAAGCGAATGATCGTCTCCTCCGGCTACAACATTTACCCCTCGCAGCTGGAAAATATCATCGATTCCCACGAAAAAGTCCTGCAGTCCTGCGTGATCGGTGTCGCGGATGACTACAAGGGTCAGCGTGTCTGCGCCTATGTAGTGCCGATGCCTG
The DNA here is from genome assembly GCA_015067495.1 of Oscillospiraceae bacterium. Classification (GTDB taxonomy): domain Bacteria; phylum Bacillota; class Clostridia; order Oscillospirales; family Oscillospiraceae; genus Faecousia. The sequence continues at coordinate 5,576 of SVMI01000018.1, forward strand.
ACATCACCCCGGACGAAGCACTGGAAAAGGACATTCTCTCCTACTGCGCCGCGCGTATCGCCAAATACGCTATGCCGAAGCGCATCGAATTCCGCACAGAGCTGCCCAAAACCGCCGTCGGCAAGGTCGCCTACCGGGTTTTGGAAGCAGAAGCCAAGGAAAAGGCAGGTGGCTGACATGAAAAAACGCATATGGGAACTGGATTTCCTGCGGGGTGTCTGCATCCTCGGAGTCGTGATCGTGCATCTGATCTACGACCTCGTGGATCTTCACGAGATCATAGACTGGGAATATCCACCTCTTTTTGAGTTCATCAAAAACTGGGGCGGCATCATTTTTATTCTGCTGTCCGGCATCTGTGTCACCCTCGGCTCCAGAAGTGTCCGCCGCGGTCTGATCGTCTTCGCCTGCGGCATGATCTGCACCGTTGTGACCTACGGCATGTACTATTTTGGTCTGGCGGGCAGCATCATCATTATCTACTTCGGTGTGCTGCATTGTCTTGGCGCGTGTATGATCCTGTGGCCGCTGTTCAAAAAATTCCCTTGGTGGCTGCTTTTGGTGATCGGTGTCGTTTTGATCGCCGCCGGCTTTTATATCGACGCAAAGGTTCGTGTGGATCATCTGTGGCTGATACCGCTGGGACTTCATGTGCCGAATTTCCTGACCTCTGACTATTTCCCGCTGCTTCCCTATCTGGGCTTTTTCCTTTTGGGCGCGGTGCTGGGAAAAACAGTCTACCGCAAAAAGGAGACGCTTCTGCCGAAGGTCAATGCCGGAAACCCCATCGTCCGCTTTTTCCTGCTGTGCGGCAAGCACTCTCTGTGGATCTATCTGCTGCACCAGCCGGTTCTCAACGGCATTTGCTATCTGATCCTCGCTTTCCAAAATAATTGACGGAGGTATCTTATGAAACTGAATCTTAAGCCTTCCCTGCTTCCCGCGCTGACACTGTCCGGCGGTCTTTTGACCATGCTGCTGCGGATGTGGATCTACGGTATCGGCACCGACGACCGCGGTCTTCTGCGTGTCGGCACATTCCCTGACGTGGTCAGCTGGATCTTTGTGGCAGTGCTGTTTGCGATGCTGTTCATCGGTACGCAGGAGCTGAACGAAGCAACAAAATACAGCTTTAATTTCCCTGCATCGCTGCACGCGGTTATCGGCACCGGTCTTGCCGCCCTCGGCATTTTCATTACCTCGCTGGTGGAGCTGCTGTCAGGTGCGGAACGGCTGGGTGTTTTCAGCTCCGTGCTGGGTCTGATCGCAGCCGCTGCGCTGGGCTTTATTGCCTATTGCCGCAAAGGAGGCATGAAGCCGAACCTGCTGTTTCATAGCTTCGTATGCATCTACCTGATGTTCCACCTGATCGCCAACTATCGGATCTGGAGTGCCTATCCCCAGCTGCAGACCTATGTTTTTGAGCTGCTGGCGATCGTATTCGTGATGCTGTCCTGCTATCAGCGCGCAGCCTTCGATGCCGGTCACGGCAACCGCAAGGCATATACCTTCCATGGGCTGGCTGCGCTGTTTTTCTGCGTCGCCGCCATCCCCGGCTCTGCCAACGCATCCTTCTACATCGGCTGCGCCGCTTGGATGTTCACGACCCCCTGCAGCCTGAAGCCGCTGCGCAAGCAGCCGAAAAAAGATGAAGCATAATCCGCTTACTCTGCCGCCCCACGTGCTGTCGTGCATCGATGCTCTGGAAAACCGGGGCTTTGCCTGCTATGCCGTGGGCGGCTGCGTGCGTGATCTGCTATTGGGTATCGAACCCCACGACTACGACCTCTGCACCGCCGCCCGCCCCGATGCCATTCGTGAAACCTTCCGGGATCACACCTTGGTGCTATCAGGAGAAAAGCACGGCACAGTCGGTGTCGTGACAGAGCAGGGTGTCATCGAGATCACCACCTTCCGCACCGAAGGCAGCTATACAGACAGCCGCCATCCCGATTGGGTCACGTTCGTTGACGAGATCGAGGGGGATCTTTCGCGGCGGGATTTTACCGTCAACGCCATGGCTTACTCCCCCAAGCGGGGTCTTGCCGATCCGTTCGGCGGTCAGTCGGACATGGAAAACAAGCTTCTGCGCGCCGTGGGCGATGCCCACGTCCGCTTTGAAGAGGACGCGCTGCGCATTCTGCGGGGCGTGCGTTTTGCTGCCCGCTTTGGTCTGGCGGCAGAGCCTCAGACGGAAAAAGCGATGTTCGCTCTCGCACCCTTGCTGGAAAAAATCGCCAAGGAGCGGATTTTTGACGAGTTATGTAAACTGCTCCTTGTTGCCAAAGCAGAGGATCTGCTGCGTTTCTCTCCTGTGATCACCCAGACAATCCCGGAGCTTACGGATTCTGTCGGCTTTCAGCAGCACAATCCCCATCACCTTTTCGATGTTTTTACCCATACCGCCTATGTCACTGCCGCTGTTTCCCCGGTGCTTGCGCTGCGTTGGGCGGCACTGCTGCATGATGTGGGTAAGCCCGCCACCTTCACCCTTGACGAAATGGGCTGCGGGCATTTTTACGGTCATGCCGAAGCCGGGGCGCAGCTGGCAGATCAGATCCTACTGCGGCTGAAAGCCCCCACCGCGCTGCGCAAGGAGGTCGTGTTCCTGATCAGCCATCACATGACGACCCTCGAGGCTAACCGCAAGCTGGTGCGCCGACGCCTGAGCCAGTACGGTGAGCAGCCGCTGCGTATGCTGCTGCAGCTGCAGCAAGCCGACTATTCCTGCAAGGGCGTCGTAAACGAGCCGGAGGATTTCGAGGAGATCCACGGGCTTTTGGAAGAAATTCTCGCGGAAGATGCCTGCCTGACCATCCGTAATTTGAAAATTAACGGTCATGATCTCATGGCAATGGGTCTGACAGGTCCTGCCATCGGCAGCTGCCTGAACGAACTGCTGCGCATGGTGGTAGATGAGCAGATCCCCAACGAAGAAGCCGCACTGCTGGCGGCTGCAAGGAGGTTAACACAATGAAAATCGCAATCGTAACCGGCGCAAGCTCCGGGATGGGACGTGAATTTGTCCTGCAGCTGTCCCAGTACGTAGAGGTGGATGAAATCTGGGCGATCGCCCGGCGGCGCGAAGCACTGGAATCCTTGAAGGACGAGGTTTCTGTTCCTGTACGTCCCGTCTGCCTCGATTTGACGAAGGAAGAGAGCTTCGACACGCTTTCTCAGCTGTTGGAGCGCGAAAAGCCCGATGTCAAGCTGCTGGTCAATGCCGCCGGCTTTGGCAAATTCGGCAGCTATGAGAAGGTCACGCCCCGTGACGACTGCCTGATGATTGACCTGAACTGCAAGGCACTGGTGATGATGACCCGTCTGGTGCTTCCCTACATGCGCCGGGGCAGCCATGTGCTGCAGCTGGACAGTCTGTCCGCTTTCCAGCCCGTTCCCTACATCACCACCTACGGTGCAACCAAGGCATTCGTACTCAGCTACAGCCGCGCCATGAATCAGGAGCTGAAGAAAAGCGGCATCCGCATGATGGCAATGAATCCCGGCTGGGTCAAAACCGAATTTTTCAACCATGCCATGCAGACCAACGGCAACGAGGTGCAGTATTTCAACCATCTCTACGAAGCCTGCGACTGCGTCCGCACGGGTCTGCACGACCTTTACAAAACCAAAAAGGATTATTCCGTCCACGGTCTGCCCATTAAGGGTCAGGTGTGGCTTGTGAAGCTGCTGCCCCACAGCATCGTGATGCGCGTGTGGCTTTCCCAGCAGAAAAAGGCAAAAAACAACAAGGGACTCACCGTAGAAGGTCGCAAATGAAGCAAAATGTAGTCATGGGCATTCTTGCCCACGTTGACGCCGGAAAAACCACGCTGTCCGAGGCTTTGCTGTACCGCAGCGGTGCAAAAAGAAGCCTCGGCCGTGTAGATCACGGCGACGCGTATCTCGATACCCATAGCTTGGAGCGTTCCCGTGGTATCACGATCTTCTCCAAGCAGGCACTGTTTGAGACAACACAACTGCATATTACGCTGGTAGACACCCCCGGTCACGTGGATTTTTCCGCTGAAGCGGAACGGACGCTGCCGATTTTGGACAGTGCCATTCTGGTCATCAGCGGCACGGACGGCATTCAGGCGCACACGCTGACCCTCTGGAATTTGCTGGAGCGCTATCAGATCCCGACAGTGCTGTTCATCAACAAAATGGATCTGCCGGGGGCGGATCGAACAAAGCTTTTGCAGCAGCTGCAAAAGGAATTATCCCCCGGCTGCGTCGATTTCGGTGCGCCCATCGATGAAATTCAGGAAGCTGCCGCCCTTTGCGATGAAGCACTGCTGGCATCCTATCTGGAAACCGGCTCAGTGACGGACGGCAACATCCGGGGTCTGATCGGCAAGCGCAAGCTGTTTCCCTGCGTCTTTGGCTCGGCGTTGCAGCTTGACGGCGTGGATTCTCTTTTGGATGGGCTGGATCAGTATCTTCCCCGCCCGGAATTTGCAGCGGATTTTCGCGCCCGGGTGTTCAAGATCTCCCGGGATCCTCAAGGCAATCGGCTGACTTGGATGAAGCTTACCGGCGGCAGCCTGCGTGTCCGCGCGTCTATGTGTTATGTAAACCGCAAGGGCGATGCATTGGAAGAAAAGGCGGTGCAGCTGCGCCTTTATTCCGGCGAAAAATTCACCCCCGCCGAGGAAGCGATCCCCGGTCAGGTGGTGGCGGTCACTGGTCTTACGGCGACCTATGCCGGTCAGGGCTTGGGTGCGGAAACCTCTTCCCCCCTGCCCGCCCTCGAGCCGGTCATGACGTATCGGGTCAACCTGCCCGCAGGAAAAGATCCGGCGGTGGTCATGCCCCTTTTGCGGCAGCTGGAGGAGGAAGACCCCATGCTGCACCTTCTGTGGGAGGACGGTAAGATCTTCATTCAGATCATGGGCAAGGTTCAGCTGGAGGTGTTCCGCAGTCTGGTCGCCGAGCGGTTTTCGCTGGATATTACGCTGGATGCCGGTCGCATTTTCTACAAGGAAACCATCGCAAACACCGTCGAGGGCATCGGACATTTCGAGCCGCTGCGTCATTACGCGGAAGTCCATCTGCTCCTTGAGCCGCTGCCGGCAGGCACGGGTCTGCAATTTGACACCCGCTGCTCGCTGGATGTACTCGATGTCAACTATCAGCATCTGATCCTCGGACATCTGTCCGAACGCACCCATCGGGGTGTGCTGACCGGCGCGCCGATCACGGATATGAAGATCACGCTGGCATCCGGCCGCGCCCATCTGAAGCATACCGAGGGTGGCGATTTCCGTCAGGCGACCTACCGGGCGATCCGGCAGGGTCTGATGCAGGCAAAATCCGTCCTTTTGGAGCCATGGTACAGCTTCGTACTGACCGTACCCACCCCCCACATTGGCAGGGCGATCACCGACATCCGCACCATGGGGGGCGAATTTGACGCGCCGGAGAGCAACGGCGAATTTTCCGTGCTGCGGGGTACACTTCCCGCATCGGAGCTGGGGGACTATCCCGATCAGGTGGCTGCCTACACCCAAGGCCGCGGTCGCTTACAGATCGCGCTGGACGGCTATAAGCCGTGCCACAACACCGAGACCGTCGTTTCCGAGATCGGCTATGACCCCGAAGCAGATCTGGAGCATACCCCTGACTCTGTTTTCTGCGCCCACGGCGCGGGCTTTACCGTCAAATGGAATCAGGTCACCGAATATATGGATCTGGAAAGCTGCCTGAAGGCAAAAAAAGAACCGCAGCTCATCTCACGGGCGATCCACATCGACGACCGGGAGGTAGAAGCGATCATGGAACGGGAGTTTGGGCCGATGAAGACCTCCCTCTACCGCCCGCCTGTCCGCACGCAAGGCGATGACCTGCGATCCATCAAGCCCCTGAAGCAGCAATATCTCATCGTCGATGGCTACAACATTATCTTCGCGTGGGATGAGCTTGCTTCCATCGCCAAAGAGGATCTGGAGGGTGCGCGGCGCAAGCTGTGCGATGCGCTGAGCGATTACGCAGGCTTCCGCAAATGCCGGGTTGTTGTGGTTTTCGACGGCTACAAGGTCAAGGGAAATCCGGGTGAAAAGCTGCAGCATCATAATATTCAGGTGGTCTACACCAAAGAAAATGAGACCGGCGACTGCTACATTGAAGCATTGGTCGCGGAAATCGGCAGCAATTACAACGTAAAAGTTGCCACCTCTGACGCACTGGTGCAGCTGGGCGCGCTTCGCAGCGGTGTGCTGCGCATGAGTGCCCGAGAGCTGAAGGCAGAGCTGGAGCAGGCAAAGAAGGAAATGCAGCAGCATTATTAACGTCATTTGCGATTTTATATTTTTTGTAAATATGTAAAAAATCCCCTTGAAAGATGGATTATTTGATGCTATAATAAACAAAATCCCGTGCATATCCGCCCATAGAACATAAGGAGGACCCTATTATGGAAAAAACCAAGTTCAAAATCACCGCAACCCAGATCATCGGTATCGCCTGTCTGCTTTTGATTGTGGCTCTGGCTGTAACCTTCTGCCTGCCCAACTGGACCATCAGCAAGGGTACTCAAATGTCTATCTTCGATGAAACTTGGTTGAACTACGAGAAGCCCTACACCAGCTTCATCAAGGACATGAAGGAACAGATCAAGGACGCCGGTTTGATGGATACTTCCACTGATGCTTTCAAGAAGATGGGCATCAATGACTTTGTACATCCCGCTGCTATTTTGACCCTCATTTCTCTGTTCAGCTTCATCTTCTGCCCCTTCAAGCTGGGCAAGCCTCTGGGTATGGCATTCAGCCTTGCTACCGGTGTGGTCGGCATTTGGATGTATCTTTGTCATCCCATCTATAAACTGGGTGCAACCTTTGGTTTGGGCTTGGGCATCAGCATCGCGTTGACTGTCCTCGCACTTGTCAATATCGCTCTGGCGATCGCCAAAGCAATGAAAGAATGATAACAAAAGCCTGCTGCTAATGCAGCAGGCTTTTTGATACGCAAAAAGGAACCGGGTCGCCCCGGTTCCTTTTTTATGTTTTTACAGCAGCGGATCCATTGCCAGAACGGGATGGTTCTTCTCAGTCAGCCAGTTCAGCAGCTCTTCGCCGTCGGTGGTGACCGTTTCGTCAGCAACCAGATCGATGAAGTTTTCGATGCCGTACAGCTCGAAAGCGGTCTTGTTCAATCTTTCTGCCACGTCATCCTTCAGCTCCTTGGGCATCCAAACGATACGCTCAATGCCACCTTCGGCAGCGATGAACTTCTTGGAGCTGATGAAGTGACGACCGTGACCCATGTAACCGGGGGTCTGCACACCGCCGCCGGTGCAGGATGCCAGCTCGCCAAAGGTCATGCCGGCGGGGGTCATGCCCTTGAACTCACGGTTGACGACGATAAAGCCGTTGGACATGGGCTCGATGCCGCAGATGCACTCGAAGCAGCCGCAGGAGGTCATGGGATCCTCCAAGATGGAGTACAGGGTGACATTCTCGACTGCGCCGTGGGTGGCTTCTGCGATCATCTTGTTGACGGATTCAAAACGACCGGTGCGCTCGTCGATCAAGCCTTCCTTGAAGATGGGCTGGCAGGGACCGTTGGGATTCAGCTCATTGGTCGCCTTGGCATCCAGCCAAGAAACTGCACCGCACAGACCCAGACGCTCAGGGGTAACCACGCAGCAGTGTGCGGGTGCGAAGCTCTGGCAGAGGATGCAGGTGTAGTAGCGATCCACTGCCTCGTCGGTCATGGAAGCAAGGCGGTCATCTCTCTGATTGTAGCGGGGCATTGCGACCTCATCGCGGAACTTGCCTGCCTCGGCAGCGTCGGTGATCAGGGTGATCTGGCACTTGTCGACGACAGCGTCAAACTCGTTCATGATCATGACATACAGCACTTCCGCAAAGTCCTTCAGGCGCAGACCGGCTTCGTAAGCAGCATTGGATACGCGAACGCGAACCTGATTGCGCTGACCGGTGTGCATGACACCTTCCATGTAGTTGAACCATGCGTGGAACTTGCGCTCGATAACGGACTCAAAGTCCACCTGCATCTTCTTGCCGGCAACTTCGACGTAAGTAGCCAGTGCCAGATCCTTGGCCTCGTCCAGATCAGGACCGACGATGGTGATCTTGTGATCCTCCACCTCGTTCAGTTCCTTCATCACCACCAGCTCTGCGGTGGGATTTTTGCCGGAGAAGAACTCGTTGTGCATGTCAGCCTTGCGGATGATCTCGCCCTCAAAAGCGGCAGCAAATGCCACAGGGATGGGCAGCTCGGTAGTCTTGATCTTGATCTCACGCAACTCCAGAGACTTCTTGACGGTCTCGTTGTGATCGCAGACGGATTCCAGTGCGCCGGGAACCTGATTCTCGCCCAGATCGATGTCAACGATCACGGGGAAGCCCAGTGCGATGGCACCGGCACCGGCGGAAACCACAACAGCGTCGATGGCACCGAAGGTGTTAACGAATGCGGGAACGCGGTTCTTGGTGTAATCCAGCAATCCAGCCAGATCGCCGGGCTGGATGTTGCCGAAGATCAGCGCAGCACGGACAGCCACGGTAACGACATGGATAACAGAGGTAACATCGTGACCAAGGGGGATCACGCGGAATTCAAGACCCATCTTGACACCCTCGGCAACCTGCTCAATGCAGTCGCCCACCAGGAAGGTCATGATGCCCTTGGACTGGTAGTCCTTGACTACCTTGACGACGTCCTCAGCATTCTCAGCCTTGCCCAGAACGACAGCAACGCCGGGAATGTCGCCGGTAACCAGCGGCACGCCAAGGCTGCGGATAATGGGATCGGGTACGAATCCGATGCCGGACTCATTGGCATAGGGGTCAGCCTCCAGGTACTTCAGACCTTCGAGGATCTCCGCACCGACAGCGGTGGCAAGACCGGCGTTCAGTGCCTGACCAAGATCCTCCTGATTGGTGATCAGGCTCTTCAGCACGCCAACGCAGGCAACAAGGTCACCCAGCGTCTTGACCTTCACGCCGGTTGCGGCATAAATCGTGGGGAAGTAGTAAGCAGTGTCCGGGAAGGCAATTTCCTTCTCTGCGCCATATTTGGCGATGGCATCGTTGACCGCGCCTTCGGTCAAGCCGGCAACAGCATTGCTGCCGCCATAGATCAGATCGGTTAATACACTCATGATTTTTTCCTCCCAATAATTGATATTGTAGGGCGGGTGCTTGCTCCCACCACTTTTTATATCAAGCCCGCTCGGGCTGAATATACGAATTCAGTTTTCTCTTTTGAACTGGGGCAGACGGTCTGCCATTTCAAGGCTCACCTCTATTGCCTTGTAGGTGATCACGCTTCTTGTGTCGAGCGTTCCATTGGCATAGACTGCGATTTCAGTTCTGTTGCCGTGTTTGTCATAGCTATACTCGGTACGGCTGCTTTCCACGCCCATGATGGTCACGGAATAGCCGATCATGCGGTATGCCTTATCATAAAAATAGGTCTCCACATAGCCGCTCTGCTCACCCACGCCCTTGCTGCCCTGCTCAGTTTCCTCGTAGGTAAAGGTCACCTGCGGAAGATAGGTGTCCTTACCGCCGGAAAAAGAGGTGGAGGTGGTTTGCGTCAGGATTCTGCCATGCTCGTCATAGGTAAGGACAGACTGGATCAGCTGTGAGGAGGTCTCATGGAACACCGCACGGCTGACAACGTTGCCGCTTTCGTCCATATATTCATCCACTTGCGTACCGTTACCACGGGTCATGGTGTGCCTGTCGGCATAAGTGATCGTCGTGTTGCCTTCGCTGTAGCTGACTGTGAAGCTTTCCTTCTTCTGCCAGTTCTTTTCATACAACAGGTAAGTAGTGAAAGTATCACCGCCATATTCCGTGATCTTATCCGGGACATAGATCGTGACCTTCTCCCCGCCATTGCAGGCAGCAAAGGAACACAATATTGATAAAAGCAGAAACGCGCAGATCAGTTTTTTCATGTTTTCTCTCCGATTTAAGCAGTCATCCCCCTATGGGGGATACCTGAAAGGCAAACTGACCGGGAGGGAGTCTTCCCTCCCGGCCATAAAATGCGGGAATAATTACAGATCCAGATAGCTGTCAGAGTACAGCACGTGGTTCTTGAAGATGTCGCAGGACTTGATGGTCTCCATCAGGCGCAGGTCGTTGGGGTTGACGATCGCGGAGGTCAGACCCTGCATCATGCACATTGCGACCAGAGCGGAGTCCATGATGGGACGGACGTGCTTGGGCGCGCCGTTGGAGTTGTTGCTGAGGCCGCCGGTGGACTTCAGACCCTTGTCGGAGAACATCTTGATCGCCTCGAGGACTTCCATCTGCTTGTCCTGCATACCCTTGACGACCAGGAACAGCGGGTCGAACCACAGATCGTCGGAGGTCATGCCAAGGCTCAGACCACGCTCGAGCATGTTGTCACAGTGGACCATACGCTCTTCGTTGTCCTTTGCGATGCCGTCAGCGGAGCAAAGTGCGATACAAATTGCATCGTTTGCAGCAGCCAGATCGATGTAGCCGATACGGGAGCCTGCGTCAGCAGAGTTGACGATGGGCTTGCCGTTGGTGCGGTTGTAGACGCGGATACCGGCTTCGATAGCCTTCATGTTGGCGGTGTCCAGTGCCAGAGGAACATTGTCGAAGTTCTCCTGCAGCAGCTTGACAGCCCACATCATACGCTCGGGACCGTCCTTCTCAGCAGGTCCGATGTTCACGTCCAGATAGGTTGCGCCTGCCTTGATCTGAGCAGCGGCACGCTCCAGAATGGGAGCGGGATCGCGCTCGTCCATCGCCTTGCGGATGGCGGGAGCGATGCAGTGGATGCGCTCGCCGATGGTGACGAAGGTCTTGGACTCGGGGTTGTAGCCCTTGTACTTGACGCCCATGTCAACGATCTCGATCTTGGGAACGCGGGTCTCCAGCAGCTCCTCAAAGGACAGCTCCTTGACCTCTTCCTTAACAGTGCCGGCCTTGGCAGCGCGCTCAGCCTCAGCAGCAGCGACACCTGCCTCGTACTCCTTATCCTTCAGGTACTTGGGCAGCTGAACAGCTTCCAGAGGACCGACAACGACGTTCCACTCAGGCAGCTTTTCCTGAATTTCGCCCTTCATGACGGCGACCTTGCCGGGGATGATCAGGGTGCGGTTCTTGATCTTGTTGGCGATGTCCAGCTCCTCGAAGGTCTTCTTGATGGTGGAGGAGGACAGCTTGCCTGCTGCCCATGCGGTCAGAACGGACATGCCGGATGCATCGGTGATGATCAGGTTGACGGGCTGACCGGAGCGCTCCAGTTCGCCGGAGACCAGGAAGTAGGTCAGAGCGAAGTCAACAGTCAGAGCGCAGGGGCTGTTCTCATCAGC
>SVMI01000008.1 GCA_015067495.1 Oscillospiraceae bacterium
ATGGTAGTTGTGTGGTCGGCAAACCACTTCTACTATAATGGGGAGCTTTTTTCTTGTCTACTTTACTCCTCGCTAGAAGCTATTTTTTTGCCACCGGCAGAGCCGGTGGTTAACTTTGGTCAACTAATCAAAAGACGGATCCCAATCGGGATCCGTCTTTCATCTATTGTTACCGGAAGGGGAGCAACCAAAGTTTTTGATATATGCACGATAAAATGAAGAATAGTCACCAAAACCGCTTGTGATTGCTGCTTCGCTTGCAGTCATTCCATCATTCATGTAGCTTCGTGCCAGAGTAAGTCGCTTCAGCGTGATATATTCCCACGGATTGACGCCTGTTGCTTTTTTGAAATTTCGGAACAGTTGTGTGCGCGTCAGGTAAAATTTTTCACAGAGAAGATCGACGGATAGTGGAGTTGCAATATTATGATTGATATACTCGAGAATATCGTGCGATGCGGGGAATGCTGCCTCGCGGCTTACATCAAAACCGGCATCAAATATTCTTGCCAGTTCCGTTAAGACCGGCAGCAGGTAACAACAAATTTGCGCGCATTGAGCATCGTTGTCTTCACATGGCTGGCACATCTTTTCAAGATAATCGTAGATTCCCGTTCCGAGCAGAACGCTTCGCTTATATGCGTTGTTTATACCAAGAGGACGGTTATAGAATGTCCGCAGGATCTGCCTTTGGGGATCAACAAGATCAAGAATAGCCGGGTCAAAATGAATGGATATCCGTTGATACTCGGAGGTATCGAAGCAAACGGCGCGATGCGTTTCCCCGGGACGCATCAGCAGAATTTTTCCCGGTTCAAAAGCATAGGAGGAACCCTCTGTAATGTAGTATCCGTCGCCTTTGATCAGATAGAATAACTCACAGCGGTCATGTGCGTGGATGCTGTGTTGCGGAAGCGGAGGGTAGTTTGTAGCACAGTGAAAGCTCAGCAGTCCGTTATGGCAGGAAATGTTATTCATGGGATCACCTCGGCAAAAAGTATAACACATAATGAAACTATTTGCAATATAAAAGAGAATTATAATCAATTTACTTGTCAGAAATTGTAATATACAATTTAGTAAAGAGGGAGTGTAGTTATCTGCAAACGCACTTCCAAGCTGAATACACAATGGAGGTAATCAATATGCAAATTGGTGCACAGCTTTATACTGTTCGTAAGTATTTTACAAATCTCGAGGATTTTGACAAGGGTCTTAAAAAGACTGCTGATATCGGCTATAAGGCGGTTCAGGTCTCCGGCACCTGTGCTTACGACCCATATTGGCTGCGTGATGAGCTGCAGAAGTACGATCTGACCTGCGCAATTACGCATATTCCGCCTCAGAGACTGATCGACGAGCTTGAGAAGGTCGTTGCCGAGCATGCTGTTTTTGGCTGTAAGAACATTGGTATCGGCAGCATTCCCGCACCTTGGTTCGGAACATACGAAGGTTACTTTGAATTCCGCAAGGTGTTCATCCCCATCGCGGAAAAGATGCGTGATATGGGCGCAAAGCTGATGTTCCATAACCATGCGATTGAATTTGAAGATCATAATGGAAACACCATTTTCAATCACCTGATGGAGGACTTCCCCGAGGATGCGATGGAGTTCACCCTTGACTGTGGCTGGGCTGATTTTGCCGGTCAGGATGTGCCCAAGCTGATCGACTCCCTTAAGAGCAGACTCTCCCGCATCCACCTGAAGGACTATGCTGATCTGCCTGCAGACGGCAGCATCGAGCAGGCACCCTATATGCGCCCCATCTACGAAGGCAAGATGGATTATGATGCCATCATCAACGCGCTGAAGAATGCCGGCACGGAGTATGCCTTGGTCGAACAGGACAACTGTTACGACGAGGATCCCTTTGAGTGTCTGCGCAGAAGCTACAACAGCGTCGTTGGACGCTTCCCTGAGATGAAATGATGACTGAAAAATTAAAGGTTGCGGTCGTTGGAATTGGCAACATGGGATCAGCTCACGCCAAGCACATTCAAGATGGCGCAATCGAAAACTGCGTGTTAACTGCGGTATGTGATATCGATTCCGAAAAGCTTGCTTGGGCAAGACAGACCCTCGGTGAAGATGTCAAGCTGTATTCAGATTATCATCAGCTAATGGATGACCGTACTTGTGATGCGATCTTGATCGCAACGCCCCATTATTTGCACCCTGTTATCGCCATTGAGGCGTTTGAAAAGGGCTACCATGTATTATCAGAGAAGCCTGCGGGCGTTTACACCAAGAAGGTACGCGAAATGAACGAGGCTGCTGTAAAGAGCGGTAAGGTTTTCGCGATGATGTTTAACCAGCGTACAAACCCTACATACCGCAAGGTTCGTGAGATCATCAAGTCCGGCGAGCTGGGTGAACCGAAGCGCCTTGTTTGGGTGATCACCAACTGGTATCGCACCCAGGCGTACTATGACAGCGGCACATGGCGGGCAACTTGGGAAGGAGAAGGCGGTGGCGTTCTGCTGAACCAGTGTCCTCACCAGCTGGATCTGTGGCAGTGGATGTTTGGTATGCCCAAGAGCATTCGCGCAAAATGCGCAGTTGGCAAGTATCATAACATTGAGGTCGAGGACGATGTTACGATTACTGCCGAATATGAAAACGGCGCAACCGCTACCTTCATTACCTCTACCGGCGAGTACCCCGGCTGTAATCACTTGATCATAACTGGTGACCGGGGAAAAATCGTGGTGGAGGACGGCAAGAAGATCACCTTCACAAAGCTTGCTGTTCCTGAACGCGAATTTTGCTATTCCAGCGATAAAGCCTTTCTTCCGGCGCAGGATGTTCCAAGGACGGAGGAGGTATACGAGTTTGACTCCTTCGGTACGCAGCACATCGGCATTCTGCAGAATTTTGTAAATCACATTCTGCATCATGAAGAATTGATCAGCAGCGGTTACGAGGGCATTAATGCTTTGACCATTTCCAATGCGGCGTTCCTTTCAGACTGGATCGGTAAGGAGATCGCCCTGCCCATGGACGAGGATCTGTATTACGAGCTGCTGCAGGAGAAGATCAAAAATTCAAAGGTGAATTTGAGCGAAAAGGTTGCAAAGCATCCTGCTAATGATGGTAGCTACGGTACATATCAGGAGCGGTGGAAGGGCAACCGTTAAAATCAAAATTAAGGAGATATTACGATGAGCACTGTCAAATTTGGTATTATCGGTATCGGCAACATGGGTTCTGCCCATTCCAAGCGCTTTTTGAATAAGGAGCTGAAAGATGGCGAGCTGACGGCGGTCTGCGACCTTGATCCCGCAAAGTTGGATTGGGCTAAGGAGACACTTGGTGAGGGTGTCAAGAGATACACCGATTATCATCAGCTGCTGGATGATCATGTTTGCGATGTGATCCTGATCGCAACGCCCCATTATGATCACCCTGTCATTGCTATTGAGGCATTTGAGAAGGGTTACCATGTCATATCTGAAAAGCCCGCAGGTGTTTACACCAAGAAGGTTCGCGAAATGAACGCAGCCGCGGAAAAAAGCGGCAAGGTTTTTGCCATGATGTACAACCAGCGCACCAATCCCACCTATCAGAAGGTGCGCGAGATCATCAAGACCGGGCAGTTGGGCGAACCCAAGCGTCTGGTTTGGGTCATTACCGACTGGTATCGCACCCAGAAATATTACGACAGCGGTGCATGGCGTGCAACTTGGGAAGGGGAAGGCGGTGGCGTTCTGCTGAACCAGTGTCCCCATCAGCTGGATCTGTGGCAGTGGATGTTCGGCATGCCCAAGAAAATCAGCGCAAAGTGCGCCGTCGGTAAGTATCACAATGTTGAGATCGAGGATGATGTCACCATTACTGCTGAGTATGAAAACGGCGCAACTGCTACCTTCATTACCTCCACCGGCGAGTACCCCGGCTGCAACCATCTGATCATTTCAGGTGACCGCGGTATAATTGTTGTGGATAACGGCAAGAAGGTCACATTTACAAAGCTTGCGATTCCCGAGCGGGAATTCTGCTACTCCAGTGACAAATCCTTCATTCCCCCGGAGGATGTTCCGAGAACCGAGGAGGTCTATGAGTTTGACACCTACGGCACGCAGCACACCGGCATCCTGCAAAATTTCATCAACCACATTCTCTACGGCGAAGAGCTGATGAGCTTGGGCTACGAGGGAATCAACGGGCTGACCATCTCCAATGCTGCATTCCTTTCTGATTGGACAGGTGAGGAGATCACCCTGCCCATGGATGAGGATCTGTTCTACGAGCTGCTGCAGGAGCGCATTAAAAACTCCAAGATCAAGAAGGAGCAGAAGGCATCTGTCATTGTGGATGTAAACGGCACTTATGGTCATAAGGAATAAGGAGGGTTTTTTATGAAATTGGTATCCAGCAGTGTTCCCATTAAAAGAATTTCTCCTGCCGATCAGGAAATGTTCTTCGGATACTATGATCTGAATCCCTATGATGCAACAGGCAAGCTGCACCTTGCCCACAGAACTGCCTTTGCTGACCGCCTGCAGGTGATGGGTGATAAGGCGGAGCTGGGCTTTATCGAGCTTGCCACCGGCAGTTTTGAGGTCGTTGCTGAAACGCAAGCTTGGAATTTCCAGCAGGGCGCGATGCTCCAGTGGAATCCCAAGAAGCCCAGCGATGAGATCCTTTTCAATTCCTTTGACGGCAAGGAATTTCACGGCACCTGCCTGAATATTAAGACCGGCGCACGCCGTGATTATGAGATGCCCTTTGCCAACGTTTCCAAGGATGGCAAGTGGGCGATCAGCATTAACTTCCATCGCCTTTACGATTTCCGCCCCGGCTACGGCTATGCCTCTGTCGGCGATCCCTTCTATTGGCAGAAGCACAGTGATAAGGATGGTGTCTTTATCACCGATCTGGAATCCGGCGAAACAAAGCTGGTGCTGTCTCTGCAGCAGATATGGGACTATTCCGGCGCGTTCTTCGGCGGCAGGGATGAGAAGATGATCATCAATCACATCACGTTCAATCCCAGCGCAACCCGCTTCCTCGCGTTGGTGCGCAACTTCCCCAAGAAGGGCGAGCGTCATGATACGCTTCTGCTGACCGCAAACCGGGACGGCAGCGACCTTTACATGCTGTCCGACTATGGTGTGCAATCCCACTACTGGTGGATCGATGATACCCACGTCGCTTTCTATAACGACGGCAAGGAGCTTGCCTGCTGCCGCGGTTGGGCGAATAATTACATCCTTGAGGACAAGACCCACAATGGCGAGATCATGGCAGACGGCTTCTTTGTGGAGGATAATCACATGAGTTACTCTCCCACAGATCCCACCAAGATGATCACCGATACATATTGGGATGCCAAGGATATGCGCCACCTGCAGCTGGCTGATTTCAGTAAGGATATCTGCTGGGAGCTGGGACGCTTCTATTCTCCTCACACCGATGAACTGGTAGATATCCGCTGCGATCTGCACCCCAGATGGAGATTTGACGGAAAGGTCGTTTCCTTCGACTCGATCCACGAGGGCTATCGCGGCATCTACGAAGCAGATCTGTCTGAATTGGTATAAAAAATCCGACCCAAACGGGTCGGATTTTTCATTACAGAGAAGCGATGATCTTCTGAATCCGCGCGAGGGAACGATCCTTACCGAGGATCTGCATGACTGTGAACAGGTCAGGGGAGTTGGGCTTGCCTGTGACAGCCTGACGGATGAAGGTGGATACGTCAGCTACCGTGCCGGGGAACGCGGCAGGATCGGCTTTGTATGCCTTCATATCAGAGGTGAAACCGATCTGTTCAGTGATCGCCTTGACCTTATCAAACCAAACTGCGGAATCATCAGCGGGGTCATAGCCTGCGATGAACTTCTCAAGAACAGTCTTGACAATAGTCTTGTCGAACTTTTTGTCGAATATGGGTGCTTCCAAATATTCATCATAGAAGAAGCCCATGTAAGGCTTGGCTTCCTTCCAGACCGCGATGTCCTTGCGGGGCTTCTTGCCGCCGCGACCGATGGCAAGGATGGAAATCGCAAAATCCTTGTCGGATGCCAGCTTTTGTGCGAAGTCAGCATCAAATTCCTCAGCCCATGCCAACAGCTGGGAGTACACATCCTCGGCGGTCATCTTGGAAATGACATTCTTGCTGACGTCGGTCAGCTTGGCATAGTCAAACAGAGAGCCGGCGGGGTTCAGCTTCTTGGGAGAGAACTTGAAGTCGTTGATATCAGCGTCGGGATTGGCACGTCGCCAGTCCTCAAAGTTGGAGTTCAGAACGCCCATCAGGTACTCGCGGACAGCATCCACGGGGAAGCCCTCAGCCTTGTAATAGGTCAGTGCCAGCTCGGGGTCCTTGCGCTTGCTGAGCTTGCGCTTGGAGGTGCCGTCCATCTTCATCAGCGGTCCGATGTGGACGTACTTAGGCAGCTTGAAGCCCAACGCTTGGAACAGCTGAATATGGAAGGGAAGACTGGGCAGCCATTCGTCACCGCGAACCACGTGGGTGGTGCGCATCAGCTGATCGTCAACGGCGTGGGCGAAGTGATAGGTGGGAATGCCGTCGGATTTCAACAGCACGTTGTCGATGTCGTTTTCGGTTATGGTCAGCTTGCCCTTGACCAGATCGTCAAACTTGAACTGGTTTTCGATCGAGCCTTCGCTGCGGAAGCGAAGCACCCAAGGCATACCCGCATCCAGCTGCGCCTTGATATCCGCAATGGAGCGGTCACGCCAGATGGCGTATTTGCCGTAGTAGCCGAAGTTTTCCTTGTTGGCTTCCTGCTGCTCGCGCATGGCGGTCAGCTCGTCCTCAGTGCAGAAGCAGGGATATGCCTTGCCCTCGGAGACCAGCTTCTTTGCGAAAACGTGATAAATGGATGCTCTCTGACGCTGACGGTAAGGTCCATAAAGACCGCTGTCGCCGTCGTGAGTTGCGCCTTCGTCAAAATTGATGCTGTAATGCTTTAAGGTGTCGATCAGCACCTCGACAGCGCCGGGAACCTCGCGCTTGGCATCGGTGTCCTCCACACGCAGGAACAGCACGCCGCCGCTCTGATGCGCCATGCGCTCGGAGATCATGCCCTGCACCAGATTGCCCAGATGGACAAAGCCGGTAGGAGAGGGTGCCATACGGGTGACGACTGCACCCTCGGGAAGGTTGCGATAGGGGAAACGCGCCTGCACCTCGTCAGGAGTTTCGGTCACGTTGGGAAACAGAAGCTCTGCCAGAAGTTGATAGTCCATAGTTTTTACCTCTTTTGTGAAAATCATGAATAAAGTATAGCACATTCAACTGCAAAAATCAATTCAAGATATTAGGCGGTATAAATATTGACTGGGGTAAATATTTATGTTATAATTTATATAGATGAAAAGAAAGTGCGAATGTGTTGCGTGACGGAGGTTGTGCATGAAAAAAAGAACGCTATATTTGGCAATTGTGATCATTGCACTCGCTGTAATTTTGTTCTGTATCATCTGTTTTCCGCCCGCCAATGAAGAATGGCCCATATTTGTTCCCCGGGCGGATCGTTCCGATGTTGGGCAGACCCTAACCTTTTCTGCTGAGCAAATGCTGGCAAATGGGCAGGACTGTTTTGTTTATGTCTATGACCCGGAGCTGAAGGTGGGCAGGCTTGGCATATTCGGTGGTGATACGAATGAGATGTCGGTCTATCCTCTTTTGATCTGTGAAACTGATTGGCACGGCGGTCAGGCACTTTGCGAATCCATGAAGGGGACATACACTGCAAAGATCGTGGATAGAGTCAATATCGGATTTGTCGAGGGCATGCATATATACAATACCTTCCACGCGCTAAATGATTCCCTTGCTGAGTTCAAACCGCAGGAAGTGATCTCTATGGATCATCACACGGGATTTGATAGCAATAGCCTGCAGTATTATTTCGGCTATCTCTCGAAGGATGTGGACGGCAAGGATTGGAATATTCTGGATGACGGCATTGGCATACGGATCGTAGCCGGAACGAGGGAAACAAGCAGTAACTCTCTGTTATCGTTGATAGAAAGATTTCACCGAACAGCAAAGAGATATTTTCTAAATGATGAATTTGAAATTTAATAAAACAGCCACCTTCGGGTGGCTGTTTTGCGTAAGTTCACTTATTCATTTGATCGAGTATGAATTGGATAAAAATCCGCGGCGGCTGATCGAGAACCGTTTCGTTGATGCGCATTTTGCCGTTGTGCAGGGGCGCATAGTCACCGTCGTCCACCATCGCACCGAAGTTGAAGAGCACACCGGGCTTGAACAGGGTGTAGTAGGAGAAATCCTCGCCAGCCATGGCAATGGGGTGGTCGAGAACATTTTCCTGACCGATGATCTTGGCGGCAGAGGCGTTCAGTTCATCCACCAGTGCGTGATCGTTTCGTAATGCCGGATAGAATCTCCCCGACTCCAGCTCGGCTCTTCCGCCCATGTCCGCGGCAACAGATGTGGCGATTTCCTCAATGCGACGGAAAATCAATGCATCGGTGGCGTCATTGATGGTGCGGACTGTGCCGTGGAGTACTGCATGGTCGCAGATAATGTTGTTTGCAGTACCGCCATGAAACTCGCCAATGCCGATGATCACCGGCTCGATGGGGTTCAGCTCCCGGGCGCGCATCATCTGAATGTCGGAAAATACTCTGACTGCCATGGCGATTGCATCTGCACCGTTATGGGGCTGGGAAACATGGGCAGATTTTCCGTACAGATGGATCTTAAAGCTGTGATCACTTGCGTATTGGCAGGTTTTGTTCACCTCCAGTGTGCCGGCAGCCTGATCAGGGTACACATGACAAGCGACGATCATGTCCACTTCGCTCATCAAGCCGTCATCGCAAATAGGCTTCGCGCCGCCGGGACCCTCTTCCGCGGACTGGAAAACGAACTTCACACAGCAGTCTATGTCCTTTTCCATTTCCTTGAGTGCTTTGGCAGTTCCCAGAAGCATGGCGGTATGGCAATCGTGACCGCAGGCGTGCATTTTCCCCGGGTGAGTGGAGCAATAGGGAAGTCCCGTTTCTTCCTGCACAGGCAGCGCGTCCATGTCCGCTCTGATGGCGATGGTCTTGTTGCCGATACCCTCATTCAGTGTCGCGACGATGCTGGATATGCCGTATTCTTCCGTGTACGGGATGCCCATGGCATCCAGCTCCCGGCGAACCACAGCCAGAGTTTTTGGCAGATCGTATCCGACCTCCGGGATTTGGTGCAGTTCCCGGCGAATGTGAACGATATAGTCCTTGTCAACGCACATACGCAAGTCCCCTTTGACATATTTTTCACATTATATCACGCATGGTACAATAAAGTCAATTTATCGTTGCGTTTTTCTTCCCCATGTGATAGAATACTTAAAAATCAACAAAAGAGGCGAATATCATGGAAGAAATCGTTGCAAAGAAAAGAATGTTATCCGGTATCAAGCCTTCCGGTGACCTGACCCTTGGCTCTTATCTGGGCGCGGTCAAGAATTGGGCGGAGCGTGCCGATCAATACGAGTGTTTCTACTTTATGGCGGATCTGCATGCCATTACTGTACGTCAGAATCCTGCTGACCTGCGTCGCCGCACGCTTGAGCAGCTGGCGCAGTACATCGCCTGCGGTCTTGACCCGGAGAAGAATACACTGTTTATCCAGAGCCATGTGCATCAGCATGCCGAGCTGGGCTGGGTGCTGGATTGTTACTCCATGTTCGGCGAGCTGAGCCGCATGACCCAGTTCAAGGACAAGTCTGCCAAGAATGCGGACAATATCAATGCAGGTCTGTTTACTTATCCCAGCCTGATGGCAGGCGACATTCTGCTGTATCAGCCGGATCTTGTCCCTGTGGGAGAGGATCAGAAGCAGCATGTTGAGCTGACGCACGTCATTGCACGCCGCTTTAACGGCATTTACGGCGATGTGTTTAAGATCCCCGAACCCTTCGTTCCCAAGGTCGGCGCCCGGATCATGAGCCTGACCAACCCTCTTGCCAAGATGTCCAAGTCTGAGGATGAGGACACGGGCAGAGTTCTGCTGATGGACGCGCCTGAAATCATCATGAAGCAGTTCAAGCGTGCCATTACCGACTCCGACACGGAAAACTGCGTCCGCTACGATAAGGAAAACAAGCCCGGTGTCGCAAACCTGATGACGATCTACTCTGCTGTTACCGGCAAGAGCTATGATCAGATCGAAAATGAGTTTGTCGGCTGCGGCTACGGCAAGTTCAAGCCGGTGGTCGGCGAGGCGGTCGTGGAGCATCTGCGTCCCATCCGGGAAGAAGCTGCCCGGCTGATGAAGGATAAGGCATATCTGGAGTCCGTCTACCGTGACGGCGCACAGAAGGCAAGCTATGTTGCGGAAAAGACCCTGCGTAAGGTCTACAAGAAAGTCGGCTTCGTTGCAAAATAAGGTAAACGCCCACGGATCATTCCGTGGGCGTTTTGTTGATATGCGAGTCAAAGTCCGGCAGACCGTAGCCGCGTATCGTTATAGCGTTGAGAGGTAAATAGCGGTATGCAACAGTGCTGCCGACGTTTCCTTCGATCACCTTAAGAAAATGTCCGCAGGTGCCGACAACAATGCCAACATGGTCAGACCATCCTTCGCAGTCGCCGATGCCCTTATCAGAGCTGCAGTAGTAGATCACATCGCCGGGCAGGGGCGTATAGGCATCGTTTTCCTCCCAGCTGTCAAGCTCCTTGAACAGTTCGATCTGGCGCTCACAGCCGCATTCCGTCGGGATGATATCGGTCAGATCGGTAACAATCGCGGTTGCGCTGACGAAGGTGGCACACCATTTGTCGTCATACTGCACCGTATAATTCTGTGCCAGCGGCTCGTGGGCATTATATAGGTCGATGATCTCCTTGTGTGATCCGTCACGGCTGTTTTTGCCCAGCCATTGCTCCGCTGCCTCGACAAATTCCGTGCGCAGCTGTGCCTCTTTTGCGGAAACTTCCCGCGCGAATCCCCATGGAAGTCCGACTGCGGCAATGATTGCGGCGATAACGGCAACCAGTAAAACAACTGTTGCGGTCACGGCTATGATGATCCATTTCTTTCTGCCCATCGTCAGCCCCCCTTTTTTGCTATTATATCATGCAGGAGAGCCGTTTGCAAGCTACAGGAATAGATACAGAGCCAACGTCAGCAACCACGTTCCTTTGTTATCTTTACAATCTCCGGCAAGGAGCAAAAGCAGAACAATAATCAAAAGATCGGACGTGTCAAGATTTTGCGGAAGCAGATTTCGCAAAAAGGAACCGGCAGTTTGCGTCGGCAGGGAGACCGGTATATCTGCACTATGCTGCTGCGGGCAATCTTCCGGCGGCGCGGGCGGCTTATCCTGCTGTACAGGAATGCGATTTTTCTGATACGTTCCGTCCTGCTGTGGAATATAGCGGTTATACATCATGGATCACCTCAGTATCTGGGAAAAAACACCGCTGCCGAATAAGGAGGAGGCAAGTCCGGCAAGCTTTGCGGCGCGCATCGCTTTTTCCAGCTTTGAAATACGCTCGTTTGGCAGATATGCGCCCAACGCGCAAAGCAATGCCTGCTCTTTTTTGTCGATTTGTGCCGCGTTTGCAAAGCCTGCGAGCTTTGAGATCGTCCCAATGTCAAAGCCTGCCGGCATTTCTGCCGGCTGCGGTGGTGGGGGCGGAGCGGGTGGAGGCGGGGCGTTCATACCTCCGCCCAACTGCTGCGCCATGGACATGATTTTTGCCATCATCTGCGGATCGCCTAGGATGGAATTAAGCTTGTTTTCAACGTCTTCCATCGGTTACCCCTTTAGTTGGTCCAGCAGCGCTTTGCCCTGTGGTGTATTCAGTAAGCCGGAGAGTAATTTCTTGACCGCATCGTAATCTCCCGATTGTGCCTGCGCGATGGCTGATTGCATCAACGTCCCATGCTGCTCCTGCAGCTGCTGCAAAAGCAGCTGACCCTGCGGTGTTGCCGCCAGCTTCATAGCTTCCTCAATAGGGATATTCTGCATAGCGTTTCTCCTTTCACATTATAGCTTTTCAGAGTAATATATGCTGCGGTTTTGGAGGATGTGAGCAGATGGAAAATAATCGTAGATATTTTTCTGAAACTGTGCTATACTGACAGAAAATAAAGGGGGTGCGCTTATGAAGATACTGGTATTGTCTGATTCTCATTCGTCTTTGGTGTTCATGCGCAAGGCAATCCGATCCGTCAAGCCGGATGCGGTGGTTCACCTCGGCGATCATTACGACGATGCTGTGGCGATGTCGGAAGAATTTTCCAATACCGTCTTTCATGTCACACCCGGAAACTGTGACCGCAATTTCGGTTTTGATGCCCACCCGGAGGTGCTTTGTTACGACGTCTGCGGTGTACGCCTTTTCATGACCCACGGTCATATTCAGTCTGTCAAAGGCTCACTGCACCGATTGATCAATGAGGCACGGGAAAAGAATGCAAGGATAGCACTTTACGGACATACCCACAATGCCGACTGCCATTGGGAGGATGATCTTCTGGTCATGAACCCCGGAAGCTGCGGCATGGGACACAGAACCGCAGGTCTGATCGAGGTGGAAGGCGGTCGAATCACAAATTGCAGAATTATTGATGAGCTTGATCTGGAGGGTTAAGTATGATTTTAGCAGTTGATATTGGCAACTCCAATGTTGTCGTCGGCGGAGTCGCCGGAAAGAGTATTGAGTTTGAGGCAAGGCTTCGGACAGACTCCACAAAGACATCCGACGAATACTGTATTGATCTGAAAAATATTCTGGACATCTATCACGTTGACAGAGTGCAGATCGAAGGCGCGATCATCGGTTCTGTGGTACCGCAGGTGCTCAATACCTTTCAAACGGCGATCATGAAGCTGACCGGGAAGAAGGCACTGGTGGTCGGACCCGGACTGAAGACAGGGCTGAATATCGCCATTGAAAATCCCGCACAGACGGGTGCAGACCTTGTGGTCGGCTGTGTAGCCGCCCTGCGGGAACATAAGCCGCCGATGATCGTCATCGACATGGGCACGGCTACGACCATGGTGGTGCTGGATAAGAATGGCAGCCTTGTTGGCGGTACGATCAGCCCGGGCGTGAAGATCTCCATGGATGCCCTGACCGGCGGCACGGCTCTGCTGCCCGGTCTGCAGCTGGATCGACCCAAGAAGGCGATCGGACGCAATACCATCGACTGCATGCGAAGCGGCATCATGATGGGAGCAGCCTGCATGATCGACGGTTTGATCGAGCGTATGGAGGAAGAGCTTGGCTGCAAGACGACGGTTGTCGCTACCGGCGGCATCGCGCGCTTCGTGCTGCCTATGTGCCGCAGAGAGATCATCTACGATAAGGATCTGTTGATCAAAGGTCTTTCCCATCTGTATTATGAAAACAAACGCACTTGAATCTGCATAAAATCTGTGCTATAATGTACAAAATAGGGCAAGGAGGTGGCACATGAACTTCATCGATCGTTTCATGGAGAGCTGGGAAAAATTTACAAAGAAGATCAGCCCCACAATCAGTAAAGTCAGCCATGGTACAAAGAAAACGACCGGTTCGTTGGTTGCCGTATGGAAATACATTTCAAAATTCCGCAAGATATTCCTTGCTGTTCCTGTTGGCACGATGGCGGTTATTCTCGCACTGCAGAATATGGTCAAGCTGCCGGTGATCGTCGGTCTTGACCTGCAGACTTCCGGCGATTTTTCCATCCAGATCGTCCGTGAGGTCGCGGCACTTGGACCAATGGCGATCACGGCACTGTGCCTGCTTTTGATGTTCTGCTCCAAGAGAGTGCTGACTCCGTGGCTCGTCAGCGTCTTTTCGCTGTTGCTGCCGCTGCTGATCCTCGTGACCAACACATTCCCCGCATAAATAACGCGCCTGCTGCGATTGTGGCAGGCCGTTCTTTGTCTGAGTGCTTGACAGTTGTGCTATAATGGTTCTGTAAAATCTTGGAGGAGGTGAGCAAGCTGGAAAAGGGAAGCATCAAATCGGTCGCACGCAACCGCGAGGCTTACCATGAATATTTTGTGGAAGAAGAGATGGAAGCGGGCATCGAGCTGTGCGGCACGGAAGTGAAATCCATCCGTCAGGGAAATATCTCACTGAAGGATGCGTGGTGCGGCATTAAGGACGGTCAGCTGCTCATCAATCAGATGCATATCGCACCCTATGACCACGGCAATATTTTCAACCGCGATTCCAAGCGGGTCAGAAGACTGCTGATGCATCGCCGCGAGATCATGCGCCTTTACGGCAAGGTCAAGCAGGACGGGTATGCGCTGATCCCTCTTGAGGTCTACTTCAAGGGTAGCCTTGTGAAAGTCAGGATCGGACTTTGCAAGGGTAAAAAACTGTATGACAAACGACAATCCGCTGCAGAGAAGGACGCCAAGCGTCAGATCGAGCGGGCTATGAAAGAGAGGTACTGATTATGAATCCTACTTTTAAGATCACCATGGAAAACGGCGGCGTCATCGAGGGCGAGCTGTACCCCGAGATCGCACCCCAGAGCGTTGCAAACTTTGTGGATCTGGCAAATCATAATTACTATGACGGTCTGATCTTCCACCGCGTCATCCCCGGCTTTATGATTCAGGGCGGCTGTCCTGAGGGTACCGGCATGGGCGGTCCCGGCTACTGCATCAAGGGTGAGTTCTTCTTCAACGGCATTAAGAACGACCTTCGCCATAAGCGCGGTGTTCTGTCTATGGCTCGTTCCCAGAGTCCCAACAGCGCAGGCAGCCAGTTCTTCATCATGCATCAGGATGCCAAGCATCTGGACGGTCAGTACGCAGCCTTCGGTAAGGTCACTTCCGGCATGGAGGTTGTGGATGCCATCGCAGCCACAAAGACCGGCGCAATGGATCGCCCCGTGCAGGAGCAGAAGATCGCTTCCATTACTGTCGAGCTGAACGGTGCAGCACTTGCAGAGCTGAAGAAGCTGCCTGATCCCTACGGAAGATTCTGATATTATTTGGTGGGATGCCAGCCATCCCACCACCCATACGGGGCCGTACTGGTTTCGACGGGGGTAGTGAGGCTGGAATAGCGGGTCGTGGCACCTGACCACGATAAAACGGGTATCTTTTAAATTTAACTGACAACAATACTGTTGCATTCGCTGCCTAATTAGGCGCGCATCCGCCCCGGAAGGTCCACGAGCCGGGCTCGGGTGTCATCTGAGTGGAGCACGTGCGTGCGTAAAGCTTTGAGCGCACCATGCATTATGAAGCTACTGATTCCGTAAGGGTGTTTGTTCCCGTGCGGTTGAGGGAATGTAAATAACAAACTGCACCCGGAGAAGTTCCTTCCAAGTTGCTTTCGGACAGGGGTTCGATTCCCCTCGGCTCCACCAATAGAAAAAGCCACCCGAATGGGTGGTTTTTTCTATTGGTGGAATGACTGAAGAGGGGAATCGAACCGATTTAGATGCAATATGCCGGTGGCATATTGCTGCCACCAGTTCAAAAACTGGTGGCTACCATATTTTTTGCCATAGGCAAAAATGCAAATCAATTCCCCTCGGCTCTAAAGAAAGACCGACAAGCTTCAACTTGTCGGTCTTTCAATTATTTCAGATTAGCCAGCAGCTCCTGCATGTAAGCATCGCAGGTAGCACCGCTGCGCTCGCCGGTGACGAGCGTCTTACAGGAATCCAGTGCATTCTCAAGACGCTGGGCGGCTTCCTGACGGCAGATGTGCCGCAGCAGCATCACGGTCGCCCGCAGGATACTGACCGGGTTCACGTAAGCCTGCAGCCCGTCAGCGATCATTCTGGGGGCAGAGCCGTGGATGGCTTCAAACATGGCATAGCGATCGCCCAGATTGGCACTTCCGGCACTGCCCACGCCACCTTGGATCTGCGCCGCTTCATCGGTGATAATGTCGCCGTAGAGGTTTGGAAGGACGAATACCTGAAAACCGCTGCGGATGGCGGGATTGACCAGATTTGCGGTCATGATGTCGATGTACCAGTCGTCTGCTGCGATGCCCGGATAATCGGCTGCGACCTCGTGGCAGATCTGGGTGAATTTGCCGTCGGTCTTTTTCATGATGTTCGCCTTGGTCACGATGCTGACACGGGATTTTCCGTTCTGCTTCGCATAGTCAAAGGCAGCCTTTGCAATGCGGCGTGTGCCAAAATCGGTGGTCACCTTGAAATCCATCGCAAGACCGGGCAGACTGATGCCGCGGCTGCCGAGGACATATTCACCCTCGGTGTTCTCCCGGTAGAAGATCCAGTCGATGCCTTCCTCGGGGATGCAGACGGGTCTGACGTTGGCGTAGAGATCCAATTCCCGGCGGAGGGTAACGTTTGCACTCTCCATCGTTCCGCCCATAGGCGTCGTCGTAGGGCCTTTCAGCAGTACATCGCAGGACTTGATCTCAGCAAGGACATCCTCGGGAACGGATTTTCCCAAGGCAAGGCGGTTTTCGATGGTCAAGCCGTCGATCTGCTTGAGAATGATGCTGGCCTTTGCGAGCTCATCGGCAAGCAGAATGTTCAGCACCTGCTTAGCACGCTCAAGGATCAGAGGGCCAATGCCGTCGCCGTCAACGATGCCGACGGTAACGACTTTTTTGTTTGTGAAATCTGTCTTTTCGACCTTCGCGTTATCGATGCGCAGCAGCTGCTCTTCCAGAAGCGTTCGGAACGCTGCACAGGCAAGATCAATCTGGCTCATATTCCGCCCTCCCCAATGTAGTGCAGGAGTCCGCCTGCACGCAAAATCTTTTGTTGACGTGCTGTCAGGCTGCAATTCAGAGTGATCTTCCGATCGCCGACGGTTGCAGTGACCGTGCCGTTTTCCATACCGTCATAGATGTTGTCGAGCTTTAACACATCGCCCTGTGCGAGGACATCATAATCCTCCGCATTTGCAAGGGTCAGCGGCAGAATGCCTGCATTGATCAGATTTGCGATGTGGATACGGGCAAAGCTCTTTGCGATGACACAGCGGATGCCCAGATACATGGGAACAAGTGCCGCGTGTTCACGGGACGATCCCTGACCGTAGTTCTCACCGCCGAGAATGATGCCGTTGCTTGTTGCCTTTGCCCGCTCCGGGAATGCAGGATCGCAGACCTCAAAGCAGAACTTGGAAAGGAACGGAATATTGGAACGGTAGGGGAGGATCTTTGCGCCGGCGGGCATGATGTGGTCGGTGGTGATGTTGTCGCCCACCTTCAAGACGATGCTGCCTTCAAGAGAATCCAGCATCGGCTTGCCGTCGGGAAATTCCTTGATGTTCGGACCGCGCAGGACAACTGCATCCTTCGCTGCGTCTTCATCCAAAGGCATCAGAACGCCGGAGTCGTCAATGGTGAATTGGTCGGGAAGCGAAACAGCAGGGATGCTGTCGATGGTCATCGGATCGGTGATGTAGCCGGTCAGTGCGGATGCAGCTGCGGTTTCGGGAGAAACCAGATAGACCTGACCGTCCCGGGTGCCGCTTCTGCCGAGGAAGTTGCGGTTAAAGGTACGAAGACTCACGCCGCCGGAATTGGGGGAGAAGCCCATACCGATGCAAGGTCCGCAGGCGCATTCCAAAAGCCGCGCACCGCTGGCAAGAATATCTTCCAGCGCGCCGCATTTGGCGAGCATCGTCAGCACCTGACGGGAGCCGGGGGAGATGGAAAGATTGACATGCGGCGCAATGCGCTTGCCCTTCAGGATCGCAGCCACCTTCAGCATA
The DNA here is from genome assembly GCA_015067495.1 of Oscillospiraceae bacterium. Lineage (GTDB taxonomy): Bacteria > Bacillota > Clostridia > Oscillospirales > Oscillospiraceae > Faecousia. The sequence goes on from SVMI01000008.1 coordinate 17,669, forward strand.
TCTGCGAGGGAGGAGTTGGTGCAGGAGCCGATACAAACCTGATCGACCTTAATGGTATTCAGCTCCGCCACAGACTTGACATTGTCCGGGCTGTGGGGGCAGGCGATGCGGGGCGTTAAAGCGGACAGGTCGATGTCGATCACACGGTCGTAGACAGCATCATCGTCAGCGAATACGGCTGTAAAGTCATCAGCGCGCCCTTGGGCGGCGAGAAATGCTTTCGTGACCTCATCAGCGGGGAATACGGAGGTGGTAGCACCCAGCTCAGCACCCATGTTCGTTATGGTTGCACGTTCAGGGACGGACAAGGTCTTGATGCCTTCACCACCCCACTCGATGATCGCGCCGACACCGCCCTTGACACTCAAAATACGCAGGATCTCAAGACTGACATCCTTGGCGGTCACACCGGGACGAAGGCTGCCGGTCAGATTGACCCGGAACATCTTCGGCATGGTGATGTAGTACGCACCGCCACCCATGGCGGCGGCAACGTCCAAACCGCCTGCACCGAAGGCAAGCATGCCAAGACCGCCGGCTGTGGGTGTATGGCTGTCAGAGCCGATCAGGGTCTTGCCGGGCTTTCCGAACCGCTCCAAATGCACCTGATGGCAGATGCCGTTGCCGGGACGGGAGAAGCGAACACCGTATTTGGCGGCAACGCTTTGCAGATACTGGTGATCGTCCGCGTTTTCAAAGCCGCATTGCAGTGTGTTGTGGTCGACGTAGGCGATACTCAGCTCTGTCTTGACCCGGGGGATGTTCATGCCCTCAAGAGCCAGATATGCCATCGTGCCGGTGGCGTCCTGCGTTAAGGTCTGATCAATTCGAAGGGCGACCTCGCTGCCGGGGGTCATGTCGCCGGACAGCATGTGGGCGGCGATGATTTTCTGCGCAATTGTTTTACCCATTTTGATAGCACCTCGCAATCATATTTTGCTTTGCCCGGCTGATATGCTCTGTGATCAGCTTTGACGCAAGCTCCGCGTCGCCGGATGTAATTGCCTTATAGATGTCATTGTGTTCCTGAATGGATGCGTCCAATCTCTGCTTGTCAGCGATGGAGATCAGACGGTAGCGCTGGGTCTTGCGGTGCAGCGGCACCAGTGTGTCACGCAGAACGGGACGCTGGGAGAGAGTGTAGATTGCGAGATGGAAGCGATCATCCATCTGACGCAGATGCTCCAGATCCTGCTTGTTATAGTAGAAATCCTGCAGATCATTGATCTGCTTCAGCATTTCTGCACCCTCGGGCGTCAGGTTCTTTGTGGTATAGTAGGCGGCAAGCCCCTCAATCTGCTGCCGGATGTCCATAATGTCGATCAGATCATCCAGCGTGATGCCGAGGACGAGAGAACCCTTGCCGGTATCCTCAATCAGGCGTTCCTGCTCCAGCCGGCGCAGCGCTTCGCGGATGGGGGTGCGACTGACGCCGATCTGCTCCACAAGCTTCAGCTCTGTCAGGATCGTCCCACGAGGGTACACGCCGACAATAATATCATGCTCCAGCTTTTCAAATACCTGATCTGCCAGAGAAACAGTCTTAAAATCTGCCATACTCAGTCCTCCTGTCCGGCAGTGAATCTGCCGGGTGCCAATTCCTCGATTTTTTCCTCCAGTTCGGCAGTGGACATGACAGTCTGCCGTTCCTGCTCGTATTGCTCATCGACCCACTTCTTCAGCTCTACCACCAGAGGATCATTCTTTGCGATCTCATCGGAGCCGGAGAGGTGATAGTTGCAGTTGATCCAGTAGGCGATGCCTGCCAAGCCGGAGGTCTTGCTGATCTCGACACGAGCCTTTCGGTTGAGCAGCTTTTCTGTGTCGAAGATCGTGTAGATCTCCGCATCCTTCAAAAGTCCGTCAGCATGGATGCCGGCGCGGGTGGAGTTGAAATTCCGTCCGACAAAGGGTGTCATGACGGGGATGTCATAGCCGATTTCCTTTTCGAAGTATTCAGCGATCTCAGTGATGACGGTGGGATCCATACCATCCATCGAGCCGCGCAGAGAGGCATACTCAAATACCATCGCTTCCAGCGGAATATTGCCGGTGCGTTCGCCAATACCAAGCAGGGAACAGTTGACCGCGCAAGCGCCGTAGAGCCAGGCAGTGGATGCATTGGCAACGGCTTTATAGAAATCGTTGTGACCGTGCCACTCCAAACATTCGCTGGGAACATCAGCATAGTGCTGCAAGCCGTAAATGATACCGGCGACGCTGCGGGGCATGGCTGCTTCGGTGTAGGGAACGCCGTAGCCCATGGTATCGCAGGCGCGGATCTTGACGGGAATACCCGCTTCCTGAGAAAGCTGCTGCAGCTCGTTGACAAAGGGAACAACGAAGCCGTAGAAATCAGCCCGGGTGATGTCTTCCAGATGGCAGCGGGGGATTACACCGGCGGCGAAGGCATCCTTGATGGTGCCAAGGTAGTGATCCAACGCCTGCTGACGGGTCATCTTCATCTTCTTGAAGATGTGATAGTCGCTGCAGCTGACCAGAATGCCGGTTTCCTTAATGCCAAGGTCGCGGACAAGAGCGAAATCCTGTTTACTTGCACGGATCCAGCTGGTGATCTCCGGGAATTTCAGGTTCAGCTCCATGCATTTTTCGATTGCCTGACGGTCTTTTTTACTGTAGATAAAAAACTCGGTCTGGCGAATGATGCCGTAAGGACCGCCCAGCTTGGAAAGAAGCTTATAGATATTGACGATCTGATCGACGGTGTAGGGCTCAACAGACTGCTGACCGTCCCGCAGGGAGGTGTCGGTGATCCAGATTTCCTCCGGCATACTCATGGGAACACGCCGGTGGTTAAAGGAAACCTTCGGCGTTGTGCCATAGGAGTAGATCTCCCGGTGCAGATTAGGCTCTGTAACATCCTGAAGGGAGTACTTGTAGGATTTCTGTTCCAGCAGGTTTGTTTTTCTGGAAATTTCAAGCATGGCGCATCCTCCTTGATTGATGTTGTATAATTGTATACAATTATACATATGTATTTTGTTTTGTCAATCTCTTTTTGAAAAATATTGCAGTGCAGGGAAGAAGTTTCTCTTGTTATTTGCAAACAAATGTGCTATAATAGAACAAACGAACGGAGGTGACGGAGTTGGAGCAGAAAAACTGCCCGGTAGATGTGATATCCATGTGCAGCGCTGATGGCGAGATCCGCCCGCTTCGTCTGCGTCTGGAGAATGATGCGCATCAGCTGCAGCGCATCGATATTGATGAGGTGATCAGCGTTAAGCAGGTGCAGTACGTGGGCATCGAAGCCCAGATCTTTCTCTGCCGCGCAACGCTGCAGGGAAAGAAGGCACTTTTTGAGCTGCGCTACACCATCCGTACCCATAGCTGGTGCTTGCTAAGGAGGATTTGCTGATGTCAGATCCCGTTATTTTTCATGTGGATGCCAACTCAGCGTTCCTCAGCTGGTCGGCGGTATATCGGCTGAAGGTTTTAGGCGAAACTGTCGACCTGCGGGAAGTACCGTCAGTTGTGGCAGGAAATAAAGAAAAGCGGCAGGGCGTGATACTGGCAAAAAGCGGTCCCGCCAAGAAGTTCGGCATCCAGACCGGCGAGCCGCTGTTTCAGGCACTGGAGAAATGCCCGGAGCTGGTGGTGATCCCGCCGGACTATCCCATGTACGTGGAAGCATCCCGCCATTTTGTGGAGCTGCTGCGGCAGTTCAGCCCTGCGGTGGAGCAGTATTCCATCGATGAGGCATGGGTGGATATGACCGGCACAGAGCGTTTGTGGGGCAGCCCTCTGCTGGCAGCGGACAAGATGCGCCGACGCATCAAGGAGGAGCTGGGCTTTACGGTCAATATCGGCATTTCCAGCAATAAGATCCTTTCCAAAATGGCAGGGGATTTTGAAAAGCCTGACAAGATACATACGCTCTTTCCCGAAGAGATGGAAGGGAAATTCTGGACTCTTCCCGTGCGGGATCTGTTTCTGGTGGGTCCTGCAACGGAAAAGAAGCTGAAAATGATGGGCATTTACACCATCGGTGATCTTGCAAAGGCGGATCTTCAGATCCTGCGCCGCCGGCTCGGCAAGCATGGGGAGACCATCTGGCACTTTGCAAACGGGCGCAATGCGGATGCAGTCATCCCGGAAGCACCTGAAAACAAGGGCTACGGCAATTCCGTGACCACATCATCTGATGTTACAACGGCGGAGCATGCCCATCAGGTGCTGCTTGGCTTATGTGAGACGGTTGCCTCCCGTATGCGCAGGGACGGCAAATGCGGCAGGTGCATCTGTGTGCATCTGCGGACGAATGAATTTGCGCAGCTTTCTCACCAGAGCAAGCTCCACGGCGCGACCAACATCACGGCGGAGATCTTTCAGGAGGCGTGCCGTATTTTTGATGAGGCATGGGATGGCGTTTCTCCGCTGCGGCAGCTGGGCGTGCAGGTGACGCAATTAAGCTCCGAACCTTACCAACAGTACGATCTGTTTTCCGGCGTTACGGCGCAGCAATATGAAAAGAAGCTGCGCCTCGATGAGACTGTGGACGCGCTGCGTGATCGGTTCGGGGAGGATGTGATCCGCCGCGCCAAGTTTGCACAGGACCCGGAGGGACACATGACCGGCGGTCTTGACAAGGCGCGCCGTACCGGTGTGACAAAACCGATCCCTGACGAATTTTGAGTGGAAATTTCTTCTCACTTGAAGTATATTGTAAAAAGAATACCACACCAGAGGTGATCGTAATGGAAATCGTCAAATTCTACCGGGGAGATCCCAATGCACCGAAAACCACCATGCCCGCCCATCTCGGCGCGAATGCAATTATCACCCATGAGGGACGTATTCTGCTGGAGCGCCGCCGGGACAGCGATACATGGGGGTTGGTCGGCGGCGGTGTGAAGAAGTGGGAAGAACCCATCGATGCAATCGTGCGTGAAACCTATGAAGAGCTGGGGCTTCGTATCCCAAAGGAGCGGTTTCAGAAAAAAGCGGTCTACGGTGAGCCGGGGCGCATCGCGGCATACCGGGACGGCAGCATCTGGCGGATGGTGATCGTTGTCTTTGCGCTGGAGCTTCAGGGGAATGTAAAGCTTCGCATCAGCAGTGAATCCAAGGAGCTTCGCTTCTTTACAAAAGAAGAGCTTGCAGACATCAATATCGTCATCACCCACAGCGACATTGTGGATGATTGGTTCAAATAATGAATATTTCATAAATATTTGCGTATTTTTTGAAAAAATACTTGTATATTCGGAATTTATATGCTATTATTGCATTCGACGGCGCAGTATCCTAGTCAGAATGGCCAGCTTCCAGGAAGGGCCTAAAAATCCTTTGAAGGGCACATCGATGAAGTCCCTGGTGTCTGCTTTTTACGCCCAGTTTAGGGTGGATGCTGGGGGTTAAGGATTCCGGGCGCGCTCCAATGGCATGGAGCATACGACCCGGTTTCCGTGGAGACTTGAACCTTGTGCGACGATGGCGGGAACTCCCACGTGGGAAGCCTCCATTGCGTACGAATCAAGTATGAACCTGCAAAGCGGTGCACAGAATCGTGTTGCTGCGTGCAGTGTAGCCTGCCTTGAGTGAGTATGCGGGGAAAGGGGATCATGCGGCTGGCTGTCGTGGCCAAGACAGCTGCCGATATTGCTCCTGGAAACCATCCTTGCAAAAGAGGCTAAGACTTTGGTGCATTCTGCCGTGGAAATCACCTAGGCTGCCGTAATGGGGCAGGCAGGGGATTACAGTACGGACTAAGTGGCAATCGGGTATTCAGCTCGGTGACGACTGAGCGGACGGATCAAACGGAAACGGCCTGTGCGGCAACGGCAGGTTCTGTCCGGGGAAAACCAACCCGACCTAAGCCGTAAGATTTATCCTGCCTGCTGCCGTCATTCAAAAAATAAAGGAGTATGTCGACGTGTCTAAAGTTGACCCTGACCATATAAAAAAGGAACGCAACAAGACCATCCGCTGGGTGGTCACTATCTTTCTGGTCACCATTTTTGTTTCCGGCGCGATCACCCTGATCTCGGATGAGATCATGATCCGCAGCGGATTGGTGACCTCGTTTATCATTCTGCTGCTAATCGTTCTGATCGGCATTATCTTTGACATTATAGGCGTTGCTGTCACCTCTGCTGACGAATCGCCCTTCCATTCCATGGCTGCCAGAAAAGTCCCCGGCGCAAAGGAAGCACTGCAGCTTCTGCGCAAGGCGGAGCGTGCCAGTTCCATCTGCAATGACGTGATCGGCGACATTTGCGGCGTTATTTCCGGCACTGCCGCTGCAACGATTTCCGCGCAGCTGCTGGTGAGATTTGAATTTTCATGGCCGGCGATGGTCTCGCTTCTGATGTCGGCTCTCGTCTCCGGGCTGACCGTTGGCGGCAAGGCGATCGGCAAGACCTTTGCTGTTAACTCTTCGACCACGATCGTACATTTTGTCGGAAGAACCATCTACGCCTTGCGTTCATTCTTCTGCCGCAATTCCCAAAAAACGAACAACAATAGATAAGGTTGTGTCATTTTGTGAGTATTTTAGAGAAAATCCGCGGACATGAAGATCTTCGGAGCCTGACCGATGAGCAGAGAACTGTTCTGTGTCAGGAGATCAGAGATTTTCTGATTTCGCACGTTTCCATGACCGGCGGTCATTTGGCATCGAATCTCGGTGTCGTAGAGCTGACGGTGGCATTGGAGACTGTTTTTGATACGCAAAAAGACCGTCTGGTATTTGATGTGGGTCATCAGTCTTATGTTCATAAGCTGTTGACCGGTCGCCAGGCGGCTTTTGGCACTTTACGCCAATTTGGCGGAATTGCGGGCTTTCCCAAGCCCAGCGAAAGTGATACCGATGCGTTTGTAGCCGGACACGCATCTTCCTCCGTTTCCATTGCGCTTGGCATGGCGCGCGCCCGAACCTTGCTGCAGGAGGATTATCATGTTGTGGCACTGATCGGTGACGGTGCCGCCACCGGCGGTATGGTATATGAGGGGCTGAACGACGCCTCTTACAGCGGCGAACCGCTGATCATCATTCTTAACGATAACGAAATGTCCATCGACAGAAACGTCGGCGGCATGTCCAAGCATCTTTCCAAGCTGCGTACAAAGGAACGATATCTCGGCATGAAGGAACGCTACCGCAGATCAATGCAGCGCATTCCGGGCGGCAAATTCCTTTACAGCTTGTCCAGCGGCGCGAAGCGTTGGATCAAGCGATCTATTTTGCCTACAACCATCTTTGAAAACATGGGTCTGAACTATCTGGGACCCATTGACGGTCATGATCTGGCGGAGCTGATCCGTGTGCTGAAGGTTGCAAAGACGATCAAAAGACCTGTCTTGCTGCACGTTATGACCCAGAAGGGCTGCGGATATGTTCCCGCAGAGGAGAAACCCTCCCAATTTCACGGAGTCGGTCGGTTTGATCCTGTGTCCGGCGAGATATTGGGCGGTTCATCCTATACTTTTTCCAATGCTTTTGGTGATGCAATGTGCCGGCTTGCCATTGAAAATGAGCGCGTTTGTGCCATCACCGCGGCGATGCCGGGCGGTACCGGCTTGCTCGAGTTCAAGAAGCTGTTTCCCGATCGCCTGTTTGATGTCGGCATCGCGGAGGAACACGCAGTTTCCATGGCAGGCGGCTTGGCAAAGCAGGGCATGATCCCGGTCGTCGCGATCTACTCCACATTCCTGCAACGCTCCTTCGATCAGATCCTGCAGGACATTGCCATGCTGAATTTACACGTTGTTTTTGCTGTTGACCGCGCCGGACTTGTGGGCGAGGACGGCGAAACACATCACGGCGTCTTTGATGTTGGTTATCTGCGGCAGATCCCGAATATGACTGTTCTTTGCCCTGCGTCCACGCAGGAGCTTTCTGACATGCTGACATGGGCAGTTCAGAAGGGGAGCGGTCCGATCGCCATTCGATATCCTCGCGGTGGCGACGGCAGGCTGACGGAATCTGCTTTTCAGGATGGCTGTAGCAGTGTCTGCTGTCATACCGCAGGCGAGGATGCTGCGGTCATTACCTATGGCACTACTGCTGAAATCGCCCTGCAAAGTGCTGAGCAGCTGGAGGCTGATGGGATCGCGGTGAAGGTTTTGCGGTTGCTTTCCGTCGATCCGCTTCCCGTTGATGCGATCACTCAGCAGCTGGGTGCTGTTTCCAAAGTGCTGATCGCAGAAGAAGCCTGCGCCGGTTCGGGGATTCACGAGGCACTCGCATGGTCACTTCATAAGAAGCTTGAGAAGCTTCAAATTGAGAGCATTGATCTTGGCAGCCGGTTTGTGACCCATGGTTCGCTTTCACAGCTGCGCAAGCAGCTTGGTATCGATGCCGATGCCATCGCCAATAAGGTCAGGGAGGTATTCCGGGATGAAAATTAAAAAACGTCTGGATGTTCTGCTGACCGAACAGATGTATGCCGATACCCGATCCAAGGCACAGGCGATCATCATGGCGGGCTTGGTCTATGTTAACGGACAAAAGGCAGACAAGCCCGGTGTTTCCTACGAGGAAAACGTTCAGATAGAAGTGCGTGGACAAACCTGCCCTTATGTCAGCCGCGGCGGACTGAAGCTTGAGAAAGCCTTGCGGGATTTCGGTGTCAAGCCGGAGGGCTTTGTGTGCAGCGATTCCGGCGCTTCTACAGGCGGTTTTACCGATTGCCTGCTGCAGCAGGGCGCCCGGAAGGTCTTTGCTATTGACGTGGGCTACGGTCAGCTTGACTGGAAGATCCGTTCCGACGAGCGCGTGGTTGTGATGGAACGCACCAATATTCGCTACGTAACACCCGAGGATCTTGGAGAAGCACTTGATCTTTCTGTGATCGATGTGAGCTTTATCTCCTTGAAGATCGTTCTGCCCACCATTAAGACGCTCCTCAAGCCGACCGGTCAGGTGCTTTGCCTGATCAAACCGCAGTTTGAGGCAGGGAAGGAAAAGGTTGGCAAAAAGGGTGTCGTACGTGACCCTGAGACCCATAAAGAGGTTCTTGACACCTTTGTACAGACTGTCAATGAACTTGGTTTTCGGATACTTGGTCTGACCTTCTCGCCCGTGAAAGGCCCGGAAGGCAACATTGAATTTTTGAGTCATCTGACCCTTGCGGATGTGGAGGGCATTGTTCCTGACACCGCTGCAGTGGTAGCGGATGCTCATAAAACCTTGAAGGGGTGATACGATGAAAAAGGTAATACTGACCCCCAATCCTTACCGCGACAAGGAATTTCAGACCGTCAGGCGCGCGATGAGAATCCTGAAGGATGCCGGCATCGATGTTCGTCTGTGCCTGCCTTTCGAAGTGGACAAGGGCTTTGAGCTGCCCAAGGATCTCCGTTTTTCCCGAATCGAGCGGGAAATGCACGACTCAGATCTGATCGTCTGTTTTGGCGGTGACGGCACAATTCTGCATATGTCCAAAATGGCGACCCGCGCAGGTCTTCCGATCCTTGGAATCAACATCGGCACAATGGGTTTTATCGCCGAACTGGAAAGCTCGGAGCTGGATCAGCTGAAGCGTCTTGCTACCGGCGATTACACCATCGACAAGCGTATGATGCTGGATGTGACCGTTCAGCGTGACCGTGATATCATTTTCCACGACATTTGTCTGAACGATGTTGCGATCACAAAGGGCGCGGTCGCCCGTATCGTCCATCTGGCTGTTGCCTGCGATGGCGTTCAGGCACTGGAATGCGGCGGAGATGGCTTGATCGTTGCCACACCTACCGGCTCCACTGCCTACAGTCTGTCTGCCGGCGGTCCGATCGTTGAGCCTGAGGCGCACAGCATTTTGATCACTCCTATTTGTGCCCATGATGTCAGAAGCCGCTGTATGGTCTCCTCAGACAAGCGCATCATCACGGTCAAGCTGGCTGCCAACGCAAGAAGAAATGCCTTCCTGTCTGTTGACGGCGGAAAAGCGGTGCGCTTGAATATGGGTGACGTGACGACAATTAAGAAGTCTGCTCTCGAGACACGACTTGTCCGTCTCAAGGAGCGCAGCTTCTATGACATCGTAGATTTGAAGTTTAGAAATACAAGATGAGGTAGATTATGAAAGCACAAAGACAAGCTAAGATCGTTGAGATCATCTCCAATAAAAATGTCGAAACCCAAGAGCAGCTGCTTGCTGAGCTGCAGGAAGCAGGCTTTCACAGCACACAAGCAACCATTTCCCGTGACATCAAGGAGCTGCGGATCATTAAGGAACTGACCAGCTTTGGCACATACCGCTACACCGTGTCGAGCAGTGATGTTTCCACTTCCTTTTCGGGAAGACTGAATATGATTTTCCGGGAATGTATCACCAATTTTGACTATGCCCAGAATATTTTGGTCATTCATACACTTCCGGGTCTTGCATCCGCTGCAGCCTCTGCAATCGATGCCATGAGCATGAGTGTGGTTCTTGGCACGCTGGCAGGTGATGATACCGTTTTCGTTGTCATGCGTGACAATAATGCCGCTGCAGCCTTCTGCGGCGAGATCAAGAGCTTGCTGGATATGTAACTTCGGGAGGTTTTCCTATGCTGAGTCTTCTGCACATTGAGAATATTGCAGTTATTGAGCAGGCGGATATTTCCTTTGATCGTGGCTTTAACGTACTCACAGGCGAGACCGGTGCAGGTAAATCCATCGTCATCGATGCGATTTCTGCCGTTTTGGGAGAGCGGGCGTACCGTGATATGATCCGTACAGGCACAGACAAGGCATCTGTGCGGGCTGTTTTTACCGATGTTCCCCGGTTTTCGTGGTTTGAGGAGTTTGGTGTCCCTTATGATGCGGAAACCGTCATCCAGCGTGAGATACATTTAGATGGCAGGAATGTCTGCCGTGTCAACGGAACGCTTGTTTCTGTGTCGATCCTGCGAAAGCTTGGCATTCAGCTGATCAATATCCACGGTCAGCACGATTCGGCATCGTTGTTTGATGAGGAGAACCATCTGACTTTTTTGGATGATTTTTCTGATAACGGCGGGCTGCGTGAGAATTATGCTGATAAGTTTTCGACAGTTTCTGCCCTCAGGCGGGAGATCGAGTCGCTGACCATGGACGAAGGAGAGAAGCTTCGACGTATGGAGATGCTTCGCTATCAGATTGCCGAGATCGAAAAAGCCCAGCTGGAGGTTGGTGAGGATGAGGTGCTCGAGGAGCGCCGTAAGCTCCTGCAGAATGCCGAAAAGATCGCTGACGGCATGAACGAAGCGGTTGAAAACCTCTACGGCGGTGACGATACCGATGGTGCTGCAACCATGCTGTCCGTTGCGGCACATTCACTTTCCCGTATCGCAAAGTTCAGCGATCAGATCTCCGAGCTTCAGGAGAAGGTCGCTGACCTGATGTATCAGGTGCAGGATGTAGCGGAGCTGGTGCGGGATGCCCGGGATGAGTTGAGTTATTCCGCCGATGAATTGGAGCAGATCGAATATCGTTTGGACATCATTCACAAGATGCGGCGCAAATACGGCACGACTTGTGCGGATATTCTTGACTATCTTGAGAAGGCAAAGGTCGAGCTGGACGAGATCGAGTTTGCCGATGACCATTTGGAGCGGCTGAAATCAAAGCTCGCCAAAGCAGAAAAAGAGGCTTGGGATGCGGCAAAGCAGCTGCGCAGTGACCGCATGACCGCCGCTCAGCGGATGTCGAAGCACATTCTGGAGGAGTTGACACAGCTGGATATGCCCCGGGTTCAGTTCGAATGTCGCTTCACTGAAACGGATTTGACCGTGCGGGGTGTGGACGCAGTTGCGTTTTATATGTCCGCCAACGCCGGCGAAGACCTGAAACCGCTCAGCAAGGTCGCATCCGGCGGTGAGCTGGCACGCATCATGCTGGCGATGAAGAATGTTCTTGCAGAACGCGATCAGGTAGCTACGCTGATTTTCGACGAGGTCGATACCGGCGTTTCCGGTCGGGCTGCGCAAAAGGTAGCTGAAAAGCTCAGAAGTGTCGCGATCCACAAGCAGGTGCTGTGTGTTACCCATCTGCCGCAGCTGGCGGCATTGGCACAGACCCATCTGCTGATTGCCAAGGGCGAACGGAACGGACGTACATATACAACTGTCACTCCCTTGGATCTTGAAGGCAGAAAGCAGGAGCTTGCCCGCATCATCGGCGGTACAAACATCACAGAAACAACACTCAGGAGCGCCGAGGAAATGCTGGGATGAGACGTTATTTTGTTTTATTTCTAATCGTATTGCTGCTGTTTTCCTCCTGTTCCTCCTATCGTGAGGATGTGACTCCCGAGGAAATCGTTGCGGCATACGAAGCCGCCGGTTATTCTGTTTGGTTTCGATATTATGACGAAAAGCTGGAGAATGGCGAGATCGGCTATATTCAAGCCAATCATCCCGATGGTGATTACATCTACTTCTCCATTTTTGAGACCGAGGAAGAGGCAAAGGCTTGCAAGGAGGAATTTTATCATCCTGTTGCGATGGGATTATTTTCTGTTGTCTTCGGAGATCCTTCGTGGCAGCGGTGGGAGGTATACGAAAACATCGTCATTCAGTACGATGAGCCGGAATTTTATGACGTATTCCTCGATTTGCTGAAAGAAAAATGAATTCTTGACAAAAAGCCGGATTTTTGTTAGGATATTTCCAACGCAAGGATGGGATGAAGTAGGCGTATCTTTTTCTGTCAGAGAGCTGCCGGTTGGTGCAAGGCAGTGAGAAAACGCGCTGAAATACCTCCCGGAGCGGTCTTCCTGAAAACACAGTAGGGAAGAACGGGTTCGCCCGAAACAGCGTCAGGTGTTGTTTGACACCGTGAGGGTTGCATTGTGAGATGCAACTGAACCAGAGGTGGTACCGCGTTCATTACGCCCTCTGTCCGCATGGACAGAGGGCGTTTTTTCTGCAAAAGGAGAGAGATAGAATGATCAATACGCCGATGGACATCCTTGAGCTGTTTCCCGTTCGCAAGACCGGCAAACAGAAGCAGGCATTTCGGTCAGCGGTGAAGGATTATGCTGAAAAGTTGGGATATTCCGTTGCTGTTGAGAAGGGGAGCTTTGGAGCGATGAACATCGTGATCGGCGATCCCGATAGCGCCAAGTATTTGGTGACTGCACATTATGACACGCCGGCAAGGATGCTTTTTCCCAATTTCATCACGCCCTGCAATTTTGCCGTATATCTTGCCTATCAAATTCTGATCGTGCTGTTGTTCTTTGTGGCGGCATTCGTGGTTTCCTTTGTTGTCACGTTGGCTACCGGTTTAGAGGAACTGGCATTTTTCAGTGCTTATATCAGCTATTTCGGCTTGCTTTTTCTGATGATGTTCGGACCTGCAAACCGCCACAATTACAATGACAACACCTCAGGCGTAATCACGTTGCTGGAAATTGCGTGTACCATGCCCAAACATCTGCGGCGCAAGGTATGCTTTGTCTTATTTGACCTTGAAGAAGCCGGTCTGATCGGCTCTGCATCCTATCGAAAAGCACACAAGCATGCCACCGCAAATCAGATCGTTTTGAACCTTGACTGTGTCGGTGACGGAAACGAGATCGTCATGTTCCCCAATAAATTATTGAAAGGCAACGCGAAGTATATGGATCGGCTTGACAGCATCTGCGGTCAGTTTGGTGAACGAAAATTGGTACTTCACCGAAAAGGCTTTGCAATCTGCCCCTCTGACAGCAGTAACTTTCCGTTGGGAGTGGGCATTATGGCGTTTAAGCGCAAGAAGCTGATCGGCTTGTATTGCGACCGCATCCACACAGAACGGGACACAATTCTCGAACAAACCAATATCAACATTTTGAGATCGGCTCTTATTACGCTGATCTGCCAATAAAAGGAGAGAATATTATGAAACTTTATGATGAACTGGTTGCCCGCGGCTTGATCGCGCAGGTGACCAACGAAGAAGAGATCCGCGAGATGATCGACAACGGCAAGGCGACCTTCTACATCGGTTTTGACCCTACGGCTGACTCCCTGCACGTCGGTCACTTTATGGCACTTTGCCTGATGAAGCGCCTGCAAATGGCAGGTAACAAGCCCATTGCGCTCATCGGCGGCGGCACTGCCATGATCGGCGACCCCTCCGGCCGTACCGATATGCGCTCCATGATGACGCAGGAGACCATCCAGCACAACTGCGATTGCTTCAAAAAGCAGATGGAGCGTTTCATTGAGTTTGGTGAAGGCAAGGCTCGCATGGTCAACAATGCTGACTGGCTGCTGAACCTGAATTACGTTGATTTCATCCGTGAGATCGGCGGCTGCTTCTCAGTCAACAACATGCTGCGTGCGGAATGCTTCAAGCAGAGAATGGAAAAGGGTCTTTCCTTCCTTGAATTCAACTACATGCCCATGCAGTCCTACGACTTCTACTACCTGTTCCAGCACTACGGCTGCAACATGCAGTTCGGCGGCAATGATCAGTGGAGCAACATGCTGGGCGGTACGGAGCTGATCCGTCGCAAGCTGGGCAAGGACGCCCATGCCATGACCATCACATTGCTTCTCAACTCTGAGGGTAAGAAGATGGGCAAGACTGCCTCCGGCGCGGTGTGGCTCGATCCCAATAAGACCAGTCCCTTTGATTTCTACCAGTACTGGCGCAATGTGGAGGATGCAGATGTCCTGAAGTGCATCCGTATGCTGACCTTCCTGCCCATGGAGGAGATCGATGCCATGTCCGACTGGAAGGATGCCCAGCTGAACACCGCCAAGGAGATCCTTGCCTACGAGCTGACCAAGCTGGTTCACGGCGAGGAAGAGGCTGACAAGGCAAAGGCTGCGGCGAAGGCACTTTTTGCCGGCGGTGATGATGCGAATATGCCTACCACCGAAATCGCGGCTGACAAGCTCACTGACGGCAAGATCGGCATCCTGAACCTGATGGTCGCCTGCGGTCTGGCACCTTCCAACAAGCAGGCACGTCAGCTTGTAGAGCAGGGCGGTGTATTCGTCAATGACGAGAAGGTTCCCGCACCCACCTTTGCGGTGACTGAGGAAATGCTGAAGGAAGGCGTCAAGATCCGCAAGGGCAAGAAGGTCTTCCATAAGGCGATTCTGGCTTAATTTCAGAAGAACCACCGCAATCGCGGTGGTTCTTTTACTGTATCAAAAGCTTTAACTGACGCTGATGTGCGGCGTTCAGCTCCGTCAGTGGTGATCTGCCGGTGCCGCAATCCAGTCCAAGAGCCGTCATTGCGGCTTTTACGGGGATCGGATTGACCTCGCAGGAGAGAAACTCTGTCCAAGGGAGCAGCTTGATTTGCAGGGCAGAGGCAGTATCGAAATCGCCATCCAATGCAGCATCAGCCATATAGGCTGTTTCCTCCGGGAATAGATTGGAAATGACTGAAATGACTCCTGCGGCTCCAATGGACATGAAGGGAACAGTCATTTCGTCATTTCCAGCCCAAACTTGGAACCGAGCAGGGCAGTATGCCTTGATCTTCATAATTTTCGCAGGATCATTGATTGCTTCCTTGACTCCGACAATGTTCGGGATCGCTGCCAGCCTCTGATAAACGGTCAGCGGAATATCCTGCCCGGTTCTCGAGGGTACGTTGTATAGAATGATCGGACAAGTGACCGCCTTCGCAATGGCGGCGTAGTGACTGACAAGCCCATCGGGTGTTGCCTTATTGTAATATGGACTGACGATCAAAAGAGCATCTGCGCCGGCATTTTCGGCTGCGACGCTCTTTTCGATTGCGTGGGCGGTGCTATTGCTGCCGCTGCCGGCGATGATCAGCATTTTACTGCCTGCGAACGCCTTGCAGTAACGGATCAATTCTGCTATTTCGTCATCGGTAAGTGTTGCGGATTCGCCTGTAGTACCTGCGATCACAACAGCTGAGATCCCGGCATCGATTTGCCTCTGCAGCAGGATGTTTACCATTGGGTAATTGATCCTTCCGTTCAGAAACGGAGTGACCAGCGCGGTGCATACACCGGTAAATAACGGTTTTTCCATGTTTCATCCCTCCCACGCATTCTATGCGGGAGGGGAAACTTTTGCGTATTGCAAAAATCTGGAAAGTAGGCTATACTATGTCCGTAATGAAAGAAATGAGGTCACTTTATGAAAACCCATGATTTTTGGTATGAGCTTCCGGAGGAGCTGATCGCTCAGACCCCGCTGCAGCAGCGTGATTCCTCCCGCTTGCTGGCGTTGGATCGGAAGACCGGGACAACTGAACATAAGCATTTCTTTGACGTGATCGACTATTTGCAGCCGGGAGACTGCCTTGTGATGAACGATTCCCGTGTTCTGCCGGCACGTCTTTTGGGTCACAGACCTACCGGCGGCGCGGTGGAGGTTTTGCTGCTGCGTGATCTTGGTGATAAGAAGTGGGAATGTCTGTGCAAGCCCGGGCGCAAAATGCAGGTGGGCAGCGAGGTGATCTTTGGCGATGGCGAGCTGACCGCCACGGTAGCTGCCGTTCAGGAAGACGGAAATCGGGTTGTTGAGTTTCAATATGAGGGCATCTTTCTGGAAGTGCTGGAACGGTTAGGTAAAATGCCTCTGCCGCCTTATATCAAGGCGGAGCTTTCTGATCAGGAGCGCTACCAGACTGTCTATTCCCGGGAGGTGGGATCTGCCGCAGCTCCCACAGCAGGTTTGCATTTTACAACGGAGCTGCTGGATAAGATCCGCCAAAAGGGCATCAAAACTGCGTTTGTGACCCTTCACGTTGGCTTGGGAACCTTCCGTCCTGTCAAGGCAGAGGAGATCTCCGAGCATCATATGCACGCCGAGCTTTGCATGATCAGCGAGGAAACCGCCCGGATCCTGAACGAAACCAAGACCTCCGGCGGTCGTATCATCTGTGTCGGCACGACCTCCTGCAGAACCCTTGAAAGCCTTGTCAATGAGGACGGAACATTTGAAGCCAAGTCCAAATGGACGGACATTTTTATATTTCCCGGTTATCAGTTTAAGGCGATGCAGGGACTGATCACGAACTTCCATCTGCCTGAGAGTACGCTTGTGATGCTGGTGTCCGCCTTCGCCGGTCGTGAAAATGTCCTGAATGCTTACAACGAAGCTGTGCGGGAACGTTACCGCTTTTTCAGCTTCGGCGATGCGATGATCATCTGCTGAGCATATGAAGAAGGTCTGGATTTTCCTTGCGATCTTATTTTGCGCGGCATTGCTTATTTTCCTGCTTTCGGAACGGGATCACACCTATGTTGCATCCGATTACGGGGTTTTGCCGGGCAATAACGGAAGTGAAAACAGCAAAAATTTACAGGACCTGATCGATCGTGTGTCAGTCAAGGGCGGTACGATCTTTATACCGCAAGGTGAGTATCTGTTCTGCCAAAACGGCACGCAGACCTACGGCGATCACTGCATCAAAATGCGCTCAAATGTGTCGATCCTCGGAAGCGGCGACCAGACGATCCTGATGCCCGTCGGCGAGTCCCGGTACGGTCTTGATCTGTTTTATTTCAACGATTATCTTGACCACGGGAAAGCGGACTATCTTGAAAACTGCCGTTTTCAGGATTTCGTGATCGATGCATCCGGCACATCCTGCGAAACCTACACATCTGCCGGCAAGGGCTTTATGTTTAACCTCTTCCGTAATTGCCATTGGCGAAATGTCACAGTGAAATTTACAGACGCAACCGGCTTTGGCGTGGACTGTCCCATCAACAGCACAATCGTGAATTGCACAGCCATAGGCTGTGGTAAAGCTGCGAACGAAGATGCCACCGGCGCATCAGGCTTTGGGATCGGTTACGGATTTACCGAAGGGGAGAGCATCGAGATCCGTGATTGCATCGCCCGCGATAACAGGATCTTCGGCTTCTTTTTTGAGCATCAAGGCAGGTTTGATCCGCAGCGATATGCCCTTGATAATCAGGGCGATTTTTTGGTAACTGCCTGCGAAGCGGATAATAACCTGTATAATTTTGGCGGCATTTCCGCCTGCAATCTAATATATCGTGAATGCAGCTCGGGTACGTTTCGCGCGCGGGAGTTCTTCTTTGAGGATTGCGTAAATTGTGAATATAACGGGGTTCGGCTGCCGTAACGGAGGTAATCTATGTTTGAACTGAAGAAAACAGAAGGCAAGGCGCGCCGGGGTGAATTTACCTGCGCCCACGGTACTGTCCAAACGCCGGTCTTTATGAATGTGGGTACGCAAGGTGCGATCAAAGGCGCGCTCAGCGCGGAAGACCTGAAGAACATCGGCTGTCAGGTGGAGCTTTCCAATACCTATCATTTGCATCTGCGTCCAACCGATAAAGTGGTTCGCGAGATGGGCGGTCTGCATAAGTTTATGACGTGGGACGGACCGATCCTGACGGATTCCGGCGGATTTCAGGTGTTTAGCCTGTCCTCTCTTCGCAAGATCAAGGAGGAGGGCGTCTATTTCTCCTCTCATATTGACGGACACAAGATCTTTATGGGTCCTGAGGAGAGTATGCAGATCCAGTCCAATCTGGGCAGCGACATCTGCATGGCTTTTGACGAGTGTATCGAGAATCCCGCGCCCCGGGATTACGTGCTGCAGAGCGTTGACCGCACCTACCGCTGGCTTGTCCGATGCAAAAATGAAAATGCGCGTCTGAACGCACTGCCCGACACCGTTAACAGAGATCAGATGCTTTGGGGCATCAATCAGGGCGGTACGTATGCGGACATCCGCATCGATCATATGAAGCGCATTGCGGATCTGGATCTGCCCGGCTACGCCATCGGCGGTCTGGCTGTTGGTGAAACGGCACAGGAGATGTATGACATCATCGAGGCAGTCGAGCCTCATATGCCCGTCAACAAGACCCGCTATCTCATGGGTGTCGGCACACCCAGTAACATCATTGAGGCAGTTGCCCGGGGTGTTGACTTCTTTGACTGTGTTATGCCTGCACGGAATGCCCGCCACGCGCGGCTTTTCACATGGGACGGCGCGATCAACCTGAGAAATCAGAAGTACATGCTGGACGAAAATCCCATCGACCCCAAGTGCGACTGTCCCGTATGCCGCCGTTATTCCCGGGCATACATCCGTCATCTGTTTGTTGCAGAGGAGATGCTTGCAATGCGTCTTTCCGTCATGCACAATCTGTATTTCTACAATAAGCTGATGGAAAAGATCAGAGATGCTCTCGATCATGGCACTTTTGAGGATTTCCGTCGTGAATATTCTGTTAAATTGAGCCAGAGAATCTAAATTCTGCTTGCTTTTTTGCACAACAATGTTATAATAATCAAGATTATTAAACCAAAGGAGTTTTCAATATGCTGCATTTTTTAACTGAAGGTACCACTCCGGCTCCCGGCTTGGACATTATGACAATCCTTATGATCGTCGGTATGATCGCTATTTTTTACTTTATGGTCATTCGCCCTGAGAACAAGCGTAAGAAGGAAGCGGAGCAGCTTCGCTCCAGCATGAAGGTCGGCGATGAGATCACCACCATCGGCGGCATCCACGGTAAGGTCGTCAGCGTGAAGGACGACAAGTTTGTCATCGAGACAGGTGCCGATCAGGTTCGTATTGAGTTCGCAAAGTGGGCACTTTCCAGCAACGATACGGCTGCCGCCGCTGCGCAGGAGGAAGCCAAGAAGCGGCAGGAAGCCCGCGCCAAGGAAAAGGCTGCCAAGAAGGCAAAGAAGGAAGAAAAGTAAATTTATAAATGAAATGGTCTGTTGCCTCGCAACAGACCATTTTCTTATTCACTTTTCTCGTAAGTGAGAACTTCCTTTGCAAGATAGACCGGGCGCTGCTTACTCTGCTCAAAGATCCTTCCCACATATTCGCCGATGATGCCGATGCACAGCAGCTGCATACCGCCAAGGAAGAGGATCAGCACGATCTGTGTTGCGTAGCCGGGAATGTCAATGCCGACACACAGCTTCTGAATGACCACGACAAGCAGGTAGATCAGCGCAGCAATGGCGGTCATCGAACCGAGATAGGTTGCGATGCGCAGAGGTTTGGTAGAGAAGCCGATGATGCCGTCGATCGCGTAGTTAAAGAGCTTGCGGAAGCTCCATTTTGTCGTACCGGCGACCCGCTCGCAGGCGGTATAGGGGATGAAGTGGGTCTGGTAACCGACCCATGCAAAAATACCCTTGCTGAAGCGGTGATATTCTCCGAGCTGCAGGATGCTTTCAGCAACACTTCTGCGGAAGGTGCGGAAATCGCTGGCATCGTTGTGAAGTGTCACATCGGAAAGGCGGTTGATGACGGAATAAAATGCCTTCTTGAAGAATGAGAGGAGCTTACTCTCGCCGCGTCTGTCCTGATAAGCTGCGACCATATCGTAATCGGGATTTTCCTCAAGATACGCAACCATATCCCGCACGATCTCAGGGCGTTGCTGCAGATCCGCATCGATCAGAGAGATATATTCGCCATCGGCATGGCTCAGACCGGCATAAAGTCCGGCTTCTTTGCCGAAATTGCGGGAGAAGGAGATCACCTTCACAGGGCAGACCTGCGCGGCGTGCAGCTTTTTCAGATTGTGCAGTGTGGCATCCCGGCTGCCATCGTCAATAAATACGATTTCATAATCATATCCGCAACCTTCAAAGGCGGTGACCACCGCGTCGTGAAAGTTTTTGACGTTTTCTGCCTCATTATAGCAAGGAACAACAAGGGAAAGCTTCATATTCAGCGCTCCTATCGGATTTTGTTTGCGTTTTTATCATTATACAATAGCCTTTTGATAAATGCAACAAGTATGATTTTATTATTGACATATTCAGGCAAATATGGTACATTTATCGTCGGTAAAAGTTTTGATGAAGAGGTTTCCGGCAGTTTCTTTTCAGAGAGCGGGCGGTTGGTGCAAGTCCGTATGCAGCCCCGGAATGGTCGCTTCGGAGCTTGCTTCCTGAACGCAGTAGGGAAGTGCGGGTCTGCCCGTTACAGCAGCAAGAGTGTCCGTTCTTTACGGAAATTCAGGTGGTACCGCGGAAATGTAGATTTTCGTCCTGAGTCAGTTGACTCGGGACGTTTCTTTTTTGAAAGGAGATCATTATGGCAAGAGAATTACCGAAGGTCTATGAGCCTCAGCAGGTAGAAAATGAAATTTACTCCATGTGGGAGGAGAAGGGGTATTTCCGTCCCCGGAACAAGGAGGGCGCAAAGCCCTTTACCATCGTGATGCCGCCCCCGAATGTCACGGGTCAGCTGCATATGGGTCACGCTATGGACGCAACATTGCAGGATACCATTATCCGTTTCAAGAGAATGCAGGGCTACGATGCACTGTGGGTTCCCGGTGTTGACCACGCGGGTATCGCAACACAGATCAAGGTGGAAGAGGAGCTTCGCAAGGAAGGTCTGACCCGTTACGATCTGGGTCGTGAGCTGTTTTTGGAGCGTGTTTGGGATTGGAAGCATAAGTACGGCAACCGCATCGTCCAGCAGCAGAAGAAGCTGGGTGCATCCTGCGATTGGGATCGCGCCAGATTTACCATGGATGAGGGTTGCTCCAAAGCTGTTCGCGAGGTGTTTGTTTCACTCTATGAAAAGGGTCTGATCTATAAGGGCAGCCGTATCATCAACTGGTGTCCCCATTGTGTTACAGCCCTTTCCGATGCCGAGGTCGAGTATGTGGACAAGCCCGGTCATCTGTGGCACATCCGATATCCTCTGGCTGACGGCAGCGGTGAGGTCGTCATCGCCACCACCCGTCCTGAGACCATGCTGGGCGATACCGGCGTCTGCGTCAATCCCAATGATGCGCGTTATACTTCCATTGTCGGCAAGAAGGTCATTCTGCCTCTTGTTAATAAAGAGATTCCCGTTGTTGCCGATGATTATGCAGAGATGGAGTTCGGCACCGGCTGTGTCAAGATGACTCCTGCCCACGACCCCAACGACTTTGAGGTTGGTCTGCGCCACAATCTGGAGATCATCCGCGTTCTGGACGATAACGGTGTCGTCAACGAGCTGGGCGGCAAGTACGAGGGTATGGATCGCTATGAAGCCAGAAAGGCGATCATTGCCGATCTGGAAGCCGGCGGCTACCTCGTCAAGATCGACGATCACAGCCACAACGTGGGTACCTGCTATCGCTGCCATAATGATGTTGAGCCGATCATTTCCGCACAGTGGTTTGTGAAGATGAAGCCCTTGGCTGAGGAAGCCATTCGTGTGGTCAAGGAAGGCGAGACCCGGTTTGTGCCGGATCGTTTCTCCAAGACCTATCTGAACTGGATGGAAAATGTCCGTGACTGGTGCATTTCCCGTCAGCTGTGGTGGGGTCATCAGATTCCCGCATGGACCTGTGCAGATTGCGGTCACATCACCGTTTCCCGTGAGGATGCCTGCAAGTGCGAAAAGTGCGGCAGCACCAACATCGAGCGGGATCCCGATGTGCTGGATACATGGTTCAGCTCGGCTTTGTGGCCCTTTGAGGTATTTGGCTGGCCTGAAAAGACGCCTGAATTGGCAAAATTCTATCCCACCAGCGTGCTGGTCACCGGCTATGACATTATCTTCTTCTGGGTTGCCAGAATGATTTTCTCCGGCTGTGAGCATACCGGCAAAACTCCCTTTGACACCGTTCTCATTCACGGCCTTGTCCGTGACAATCAGGGCAGAAAGATGTCCAAGTCCCTTGGAAACGGCATCGACCCTCTGGAAATGATCGAAAAGTACGGCTGTGATGCGCTGCGTATGAACATGGTTACCGGCAACTCTCCCGGAAACGACATGCGTTTCTACGTGGAGCGCTGTGAGGCAATGCGTAACTTTGCCAACAAGCTGTGGAACGCATCCCGTTACGTCATGATGAATCTTGCTGAGGACGCCGTAAATCAGCTGCCCGATGCCAAGAACCTTGAGATCGCGGATAAGTGGGTGCTGTCCAAGCTGAACACTCTGATTGCGGAAGTGACAGATAATCTCGAGAAGTATGAGCTGGGTGTTGCCGTTCAGAAGATCTATGACTTCATTTGGGACACCTACTGCGACTGGTATATCGAGCTGACCAAGGCTCGTCTGTACTCCGAGGATGCTGTCCGCAAGCAGACCGCCATCGGCGTGCTGGTCTATGTTCTGGATCAGACGCTGCGCCTGCTGCATCCCTTTATGCCCTTTATCACCGAGGAGATCTGGCAGAGCCTGCCCCATGAGGGCGAAGCGCTGATCATTGCCGATTGGCCCGTTTACTCTGCTGACCTTGCGTTCAAGACTGAGGAAGCCAGCATGGAGTCCGTGATGGACGCCATTCGCTCCATCCGCAACCGCCGCTCGGAAATGAACGTGCCGCCGTCCAAGAAGGCAGAGCTTTATATCCTTGCAAACGATCCCGCGATTTTTGCGGAGGGTGAGGGCTTTATGCAGCGCCTTGCCTATGCTGACAAGGTCACGCTGCTGGATAAAGAACCTGAAAATCTCGACGGTATGGTCACCTGCACCACCAGTGATGCCAAGATCTACATTCCCATGGGTCAGCTGGTGGATGTCGCCAAGGAGCTGGAGCGTATCGCCAAGGAGCTGGAGAAGAACCGTAAGTTCCTCGCATCCCTTGAAAGCAAGCTCTCCAATGAAGGCTTTGTTTCCCGCGCGCCGGAGGCTGTCGTCGCCGCAGAGCGCGAGAAGGCACAAAAGACACGTGATCTGATCGCCCAGCTGGAGCAGAGCGAAGCAGCCATGAAGAAGCTGTAATATTCCAATTTTACTCTCCCGTGCAGTTTGCATGGGAGAGTATTTTTTTATCGGGCGAAATCCGACTGCAAAGAACATAAATGCTTCTTTATACTGAAGTGGCAATCTTAACAAGGGGGAAGGAAAATGCAATTTACCAGTTATCTGGAAAACGGACGATTAACAGTCGCTCTCAATGGCGAGATCGATCATCATCGCGCCAAGCATTATATCAAGGCGATTGCCGGGAAGATCGAGGCATACACACCTGAGGTCTGCATCCTTAATTTTGAGGATGTCACGTTTATTGATTCTTCCGGCATTGCAGTTGTTATCAATGCGCTTCGTGCAATGACACAAATTGAAGGAAGACTTATGCTGACAGGTATGAGTGAACAGCCGATGCGTGTCTTCCGCGCGTCGGGCATTGACAAATTGGTAGATATTAAGGAGGCAGTATCATGAAGTTTGAAAATTATATGATTCTCGAGTTTCCCAGCCGTTCCAGCAACGAGGCATTTGCCCGATCTGCCGTTGCATGCTTTGCGGCACAAATGGATCCGACGTTGGAAGAACTGGGTGACATCAAAACCGCTGTTTCCGAAGCGGTTACAAATTGCATCGTTCACGCCTATCCGAATAGGATCGGACAGATCATGCTGCGCTGCAGGATCCTGAAAGACAACGTTTTTGACATTGTGGTCAAGGATAAGGGGATCGGCATTTCCGATATTGAGCAGGCAAGACGTCCCATGTACACTACCGGCGGCAACGATCGCAGCGGCATGGGCTTTACCATCATGGAAAGCTTCATGACGTCCTTTGAGGTGACTTCCATGCCCGGGAAAGGAACAACGGTACATATGAGACGTCGCATTCAAAAACGCCAATGAGCCGCACAGAGGAGCTGATCGCCCAGGCGCAGCAGGGGGATAAGGATGCATCAGAAGCGTTGGTCAACGAGAATGCCGGTCTGATCTGGTCTGTTGCGCGCCGTTTTTTGGGACGCGGCACAGAGGCAGATGATCTGTACCAGTTGGGCTGCCTTGGCTTTTTGAAGGCAGTGGAGGGCTTTGATCTTGCCTATGGCACACAGTTTTCCACCTATGCTGTACCCAAGATCGCAGGGGAGATCCGACGTTTTTTGCGCGATGACGGTGCTGTTAAGGTATCACGCACCATCAAAGAGCATGCCGCGACGATCAAATCCACACGCAGCAAACTCAATCACACCCTCAACCGTGAACCGACGATCAATGAGATTTCTCAAGTTACCGGCTTAACGCCGGAAGAGATCGCTACTGCGGAAACCGCCACCGCTGCCACGGAATCGATCCAGCGAGAGACCGGGGAGGATGGCTTCTCCCTTGAAGACATTCTGTCCGACACGCAGACGGAGGACTCACTTGTTGAGAAGATTTCTTTGCGTCAGGCGATCTCGAAGCTGCCTGAACGGGAACGGAGTGTGATACAGCTGCGTTACTTCCACGGTTTAACGCAGGAGCGTGTGGCACGGGTCATGGAGGTCAGTCAAGTCCAGATCTCCCGCATTGAAAAGAAAGCACTCATAATTCTGCGACAACTGATGGATTAGCATAAATTTTTCTTTACCTTTTAACAAAAATGCGGTAAAATAGTTGTATCTTATTTTGGCAGGTTACAGCTATGACAGAACAACTACAGCAGCGATTTTTGCTTGCCCGCCGCAAGTATATTGCCGATCAATTCAATAATCTGAATGCTATGCAGCGGGAGGCTGCAACGACAACAGAAGGTCCGCTTCTGCTCCTTGCAGGAGCCGGCAGCGGTAAGACCACCGTGCTGATCCACCGAATTGCCAACCTGATCCGTTTTGGCGCGGGAAGCGATCCTTCTGTAGATTTGATCCCTGATACCGTTACGGAAGAGGATGTGGAGTTTCTTGAGGGGATCTCGGATGCTTCTTCCGATATGGATCACCGCCGCGCGGAGTATCTTTGTGCTGTAGAGCCTGCTGCACCGTGGAGCATCATTGCCATTACCTTTACCAACAAGGCAGCCAATGAGCTGAAAGAGCGTCTGATGAACATGCTGGGCGAAGAAGCGCAGGATATATGGGCGATGACCTTTCACTCCGCATGCTGCCGCATTTTGCGTCAATGGATCGAACGGCTTGGCTACAGCAAGCGTTTTACCATTTACGATACCGCCGATTCTGAGCGTATTATGAAGGACATCATCCGTGATATGGGTATGGACGAAAAGACATTCCCAGCGCGTTTTGTCCTGAGTGTGATCAGCAAGGAAAAGGATGGGATGGTTTCTCCTGATGAGCTGGAAGAACGGGCAGAAGAAGCCGGTGATCTGAAGCTCAGCCATGTGGCGACGCTTTATAGGAAATATCAGACCCGACTTCGTGAAAACGATGCGGTTGACTTTGACGACATCATCCTTTTGACAGTCAGGCTTCTGCAGGAAAACGATGATATCCGCGCTTATTATCAGCGTAAGTTCCGTTATGTACTGGTGGATGAGTATCAGGATACCAACCACCTTCAGTATCTGCTGACGTCACTCCTTGCGGGCGGTCGGGAGAATATTTGTGTTGTCGGTGACGACGACCAGAGTATTTACCGCTTCCGCGGCGCGACCATTGCCAATATTCTGGACTTTGAAAAGCAGTATCAGGGTACGCGCGTGATCCGTCTGGAACAGAATTACCGTTCCACACAATCGATTCTGAATGCGGCAAACTCTGTGATCGTACATAACCGCGGCAGAAAAGGAAAAAGGCTTTGGACATCCAACGGCGTTGGTCAGCCGGTAGTGGTCTACGAAGCTGCCGATGAGCGTGCCGAAGCGTCCTTTGTTGCAGCTCAGATCATCGCGAAGCCGAAAGGTACGGATTTCCGGGATTATGCGATCCTTTACCGCACCAATGCCCAGTCAAATGCTTTGGAATACGCTCTGAAGCGCAACGGTATCGCATACCGTGTCATCGGTGGTACCCGCTTCTTTGACCGGGCTGAGATCAAGGATATGCTTGCCTATCTTTGCGTCATCAATAACCGTGCTGATGATCTGCGGCTGAACCGCATCATCAACAATCCGCCCCGGGGACTGGGCGCGAAATCCTTGGAGGTCGCCCAACGGCTTGCCGATGCGGAGGGCTTCCCTCTGTACGAGGTCATTTCCCATTGTCAGGATTATGCTCCTCTTGAAAAGACCGCGCCTAAGCTGAAAGCCTTTACTGATTTGATCGAGGGTCTTGCACAGCTGCTGGACGATGGTATGAGCCTTCTTGATTTTTATGAAGAGCTGATGCTCCGCTCCGGCTATGTGGAGATGCTGCAGAAAAAAGACACGGAGGAAAACAAGACCCGTCTGGAAAACGTCCGTGAATTGAAATCCAGCATCAATGCCTATCTTGAGAATGCGGAAACACCCACACTTGCCGGCTTCCTCGAGGAGATCGCCCTTTACACGGACATCGAGGAGTATAACGACAGCGATGATACCGTTGTAATGATGACCATGCACTCGTCTAAGGGCTTGGAGTTTCCCCACGTTTTCATTGTCGGCTGTGAGGACGGGCTGTTCCCCGGCCTGAAGGCGATCGGTGATATGGAGGAGATGGAGGAGGAACGCCGTCTTTGCTATGTCGCGATCACCCGCGCCAAAAAGACGCTGACCATTACCCATGCCCGCCAGCGCATGCTCTACGGACGTACCAATTCGGCATTGCCGTCCCGATTCCTGCGGGAGCTGCCTCAGGAGGAGATCGTCAAAAAGGGCGGCTACGTTTATCAGCAGTACAGCCCGTCTGCAGCGCAGTCTGCACAGCACAGCAGCTTCCGCAACGCTCAGGAGTTCGCCACGCCGAAGAAATCCACACCTTCAACGCCTGCAGCTGCGGCATCTACACCGATCCCGGATCTCAAAAAGGGCGATATGGTCAGCCACAAGGCCTTTGGCAAGGGTATGGTGCTGTCTGTGATGAAGATGGGCGGCGATGCGTTGCTTGAGATTATCTTTGACGAGATCGGCACAAAGAAGCTGATGGCGAAAACAGCCTTTGCCCACATGAAAAAGCTGTAATTTTCACTGCCTTTACCCATACACTTGCAAGAGGTGATATTATGGGCAGATGGCTTCGGAAGGTTATTGCAGTATTCCTGACGATCGTTGTACTTGCGATTCTTGCGCTTGCGTTTTTTCGCATCAAATACCACGAAACGATCCGCACCTTGGCACAGACGCAGGTCACAAACACCACCTCCGACCTGATCAACGATGCCATTGACGCGCAGATCGACCGCGGCAATATTCAATACGACCGCATCGTTTATTTTGAAAAGGATCTTTCGGGTAAAATAACAGCCCTTAAGACCAATATGAGCGAGGTCAACCGACTGAAAACCAGCATATTGAACATCATAAACGATGAGATCCTCGCCATGGATACGACAGATCTGGGCATCCCTATCGGCAGCCTGATCCTGCCGGAAATGCTCTCGGGAAAAGGTCCGCAGATCCCCATTCGCGTCATGTCCATCAGCAATTCCGATGCGGCGTTTGACAGTTATTTTACACAGGCGGGGATCAACCAAACCCTGCAAAAACTGACTATGACGGTTAGTGTGGATGTTTCCATTCTGGTGCTGGGTCGTGCAGAAAGCTTTACAGTTACCAGCGAGGTGGTGGTAGCCGAAACGATCATCGTCGGTCAGGTACCCGACACATTTTTCCAAACCGGAGGCTTTTATGGAAGCGAGACAGAGAATTGATGAACTGGTCAAGATCCTGCAGGAGGCAAATTATCTGTACTATGTACAGGATGCCCCTGTTATGCCGGATTTTGAGTATGACCGGCTTTTGCGTGAGCTGGAGAACCTCGAAGCTGCCAATCCTGAGCTGATTCGCCCTGATTCTCCGACCCAACGGGTTGGCGGTGAGGCGATCAGTAAGTTTGAAAAGGTGGCGCATCCTGTTCCGTTGATGAGCCTGCAGGATGTGTTCTCTGAAGAGGAGCTGGCTGAATTTCTGCATAAAACCCTCGAAAGCCACCCGGGGAGCGTGTTTTCCGTTGAACCGAAGGTCGACGGACTTTCTGTTGCGCTTGAGTATATTGACGGCATGTTTGTTCGCGGCGCGACCCGTGGTGATGGCAATGTGGGCGAAGATGTGACTGAGAATCTGAAGACCATTCCATCCATACCCATGCGCCTTGAGGGCGCACCTGCACGGCTGATCGTGCGCGGCGAGGTCTTCATGCCGAAGCGCAGCTTCGAGGCACTGAACGAGCGTCAGGAGGCGGAGGGTAAGCCCCTCTTTGCCAATCCCAGAAACGCCGCTGCCGGATCTCTTCGGCAGCTTGATCCCAAAATCGCCGCGCAACGAAAGCTGGATATCCTGATCTTTAATGTACAGCTGGCGGAAGGCGTAGAGTTCACAACCCATCAGGAATCCCTTGATTTCCTCAGAACGCTTCGCTTCAAGGTCATTGACAATGCCATGCTTTCGGACGTGGATGCCATTATCGATCACGTACTCGCGATCAATGACATGCGGGAGCAGTTTTCCTGCGATATTGACGGTGCGGTCATCAAAGTCAACGACCTTTCTCAGCGCGATCGGATGGGATCTACCGCAAAGTGTCCCAAATGGGCGGTTGCATACAAGTATCCGCCGGAGATCAAGCCAACTGTGGTTGAGGACATTGTTGTTCAGGTAGGCAGAACGGGCGTCCTGACCCCCAAGGCGGTTGTAAAGGCAGTCCGTCTGGCAGGAACGACCGTCACAAACGCAACCCTTCACAATCAGGACTTTATTACGGAACGGGATATCCGCATTGGCGATACCGTGCGTATCCGAAAGGCGGGAGAGATCATTCCTGAGATCTTGGACGTAGACCTGAGCAAGCGTCCTGCCGATGCAGTTCCGTATCTGCTGCCGAAGCAATGCCCGGTGTGCGGCGCACCCACAGAAAAGGATGAGGATGGCGCGTTCCTTCGCTGCACGGGTGTGGCTTGTCCTGCGCAGCTGAGCAGAAATATCGCCCATTTTGTCAGCAGAGACGCGATGGATATTGACGGCTTCGGCAGTGCTATTGTGGATGCTTTGATCGAAAAAGGGTGCCTGCAGACGGCAGCGGACATTTACTATCTGTCCCTTGATCAGGTCAAGAGCCTGTGGCAGAAGGGCGAGCTGGCAGCAAAGAAGCTGCTTGCAGCCATTGAGGCAAGCAAGGAGCAGGATCTTGCACGGCTCATCTATGCCCTCGGCATCCGTCAGGTGGGCGCGAAGACCGGTAAGGTGCTTGCCGCTCAATTCGGATCGATGGACGCGCTGATGAATGCAACCATTGAAGAACTGACAGAAGTGAACGATGTGGGTGCTGTTACGGCAAGGAACATCTGTGAATGGTTTGCCCAGCCCCAATCCCGCCAAATGATCGAACGTCTGCGGGAAGCGGGACTGAATTTTGAGTCCAAGGTCGTGCTTACCGACACCCGATTTGCGGGAATGACCTTCGTTCTGACTGGCGCATTGAGCAAGTTCACCCGGGAGGAAGCGACGGAGAAGATCGAACGCTTTGGCGGTAAGGCATCCGGGTCGGTATCCAAGAAAACGACCTATGTCGTTGTGGGCGAAAATGCCGGCTCAAAAGAGCGAAAGGCACGGGAGCTTGGCATCCCGATCCTGACAGAGGACGATTTTCTGAATATGATCGAATAAAAAAGCAGCGGAAGAGTTTCTTCCGCTGCTTTTTACAGGCTGTAGTCGACATCGTCGTATTTCTTAAAATCCAACGCCTTGGGCTTTCCGGGAATGCGCTTGATGGGATCATAAGTGAACTTGCGGCACTTGTTGCCGGCTTTGACCACACCGCGCTTTGTGCAAAGAATGTTGTCCTCCTCTAGCGCAGTACCAAAGCGGCAATAGGTACAGTTCTTCTCAATGCGCTTGCGAAACAGCATGATCTCAACCCTTTCTCTTATCGTTAAGTAGATTATACAACGGTTTCCGCCGAAATGCTACTGTTATTTTTCTGATCTTCAGCAAATAAATGAGAATTACGACGAAAATTACACCGGTCATGAGCCAAAGCCGCAGAAAGGGGATACCGAAATCAGGGGTGCTGATTATCAGAACCGACAACGAAAGAACGATGCTGAAAAGTGTTTGAAGCATTTTTCCCTTCAGATAATTGGAAAGCTTTAGGCCTGAGGTGACGGAGGCTGTCTGCATCAGTACGCATAATCCGCCGAAATTGACACCGATGGTCGCGATCAGCATGCGCATTCCTTCATTTTCGATCTGCCGGAGAAATGTTGCACCGTTTGCAAGCTCCAGTATGCTGACGATCAGAACCGAAGCCTCGCTGGGCAGCAGCCATAAAAACCAACGGGAGCAAAATAAGATCAGGACTCGAAACAGAACGATCCAGCCGCATACATGGCTGATTACAAGTATGGATTTCTTAAGCGCATCAATGAAGGTAAGCGGTGTGCTTTCTTTTTGTTCTGCGACAAAGCGTTCATCACTCTTTAACATCCCTGCGACCAATATGGATGAAATAATATGAATCCCCCATATCCACCAAACGATGGCTCTGTTATCAAATTGCGCGGCTACGATGCCGAACAGAAATGCAGGACCTGCATTGGAGCAAAATATAAGCATGCGATCGGCTGTCTTTTTGCGCAGGGAACCCTGCTTCCATGCACTGTGAACCAGCTGCGCGCCTGTTGGATATCCCCCAAGCATCCCGCAGAGCCAAATGCTGCCGCAGCCTTGTGGGATACGTAAAAGCCGCTCCATGGGAGAAAGCCATGACAAATTTGTTGCCAGCAATGAGCTGTTCAGCAGATTTATCAGCACAAAGAAAGGAAACAAAGAGGGAATGACCACCTGAAGGCACAGTGTGATACCATCAACTGCTCCCTTGATCGCTGTTTTTGAGTCTAAAATCAGAAGCAAAACTCCGCACAGAGCAAGTACTGTTTTGAACCATGGCTTTTTCACCCGATCACCTCAGAAGAATGTATGCGTCAAAGAGATATTTCAGCACAACCGTTTCATATGCTTTTTCAGGAGGCGATCAAATGTCAAAGGGTAGATCTTTTCTTTATCGGTTGACCGATGCCGCACAGCTGCACGACGAGGCAATACCTCACCAGCCGCTTGTGGAGATCATGAACGATCAACGGGTGCTGATCGAAAATCACCAAGGAGTTGTGGAGTACGGAACAAATCAGATCCGTGTGAATGTCAGGTTTGGTACTGTAACGGTCTGTGGCTGCGATCTGGAGCTTGCCCGGATGATGAAAGGGCAGCTGATCGTCGCAGGGAGAATTGACAGCGTCCATCTGCATAGGAGGCAAAGAAAATGAGCGGCACAACGGAAATTACCTTGATCTGCGCTGATCCGGGTGCTTTTCTTTCCTATATTGAACGGGAGAATATCACCGTTTCTTCTGTACAGCAGATCGATGAGCTTACATTGCGCTTACAGCTCAAGCAGCGCGATCTGACCAGACTGAAGCGTCTGGCAGAACGTCGGGGCGCGCAGATCACGGTCGTTCGACCCGACCGATTCACCGGTGCAGTCAGAGCCGCATTGCATCGTCCCGTTCTGCTGATCGGTCTGGTTCTGCTGCTCATAGCCGGGCTGTATCTGCCCAAGAGGGTCTTTTTTCTCCGTGTGGAGGGAAACCGAACAGTTCCGACACGGCTGATTCTTGACAAGGCAGAGCAGTGCGGTATCGGGTTCGGCGCATCCGCCGGCGATGTCAGGAGTGAGAGGGTGAAAAACGCCCTCCTTGAAGCCATTCCGCAGCTGCAATGGGCAGGGGTGAATACATCCGGCTGCGTTGCGACTATTTCTGTAAAAGAACGGCAGCTGCCCCTTTTGCCGGAGGATCATAATATGGCAACAAGCATCGTCGCAAGCCGCGATGGGGTGATCTGTGATATGACTGTCACCAGCGGCGCGCCGGTCTGTCAGATCGGTCAAGCTGTTTCAAAAGGGGATAAGCTCATCACAGGCTATGTGGATTGTGACCGTTCTGTCCGCGCGACACGCTCCGCAGGAGAGATTTACGCCGCCACGATCCACAAAATTGATGCTTTGATGCCGATGGATTATAAACTGCGAGGCGTCCAAATGGAGAAAACGCAAAAAATTAGTGTGATTTTTGGAAAAAATCGAATAAATTTCTTCTCAGGTAGTGGAATTTTGGATAGCAGTTGTGTTAAAATGTATGAGGAAAAATATTTGACGCTGCCGGGCGGCTTTCATTTGCCGATCAAAATCGTCACAGAAGCATGGATCACCTACCGAGAACCCGCTGATGTGGTTTCATCCCGGGACGATACCCAGCTGCTCAGCAAACTGTCCCGTCGGTACATCGAGCAGCAAATGATCGCAGGTTCGGTGCTTTCCCAAAGAGAGAATACCGAGGTGCTTGACGGGATGATCCGTCTGACAGGGGAGTATGGCTGCATCGAAATGATCGGCAGGGAACAAAATGAGGAGATTATCAAACCATGAGTCTGATCACAGAACGCATTGTAAACGTCGATCGCGTGGAAGACCTGATCGCGGTCTTCGGCTCGTTCGATGAGAATATTAAGAAAATTGAGGAAACGCTCAATGTCAGCATCGTCAATCGTGGCAATGAGCTGAAGATCAACGGCGAAGCGGAAGCTGTGGACAAAGCGGCGAGAACGGTCGAGGGTCTTCTTGCGCTCGCCGCCCGGGGTGAGACTATTGACGAGCAGCGGGTACGCTATCTGATCACCCTTGTGCAGGAGGGGAACGACGCATTGGTTTCCCAAATGGCAAAGGATGTTGTCTGTATTACCGCCAAGGGCAAGCCCATCAAGGCAAAAACCGTTGGTCAGCAGAATTATATGAAAGCGATCCAGTCCAATACTATCACCATTGGCGTCGGACCTGCCGGTACGGGCAAGACCTATTTGGCAGTAGCCGCAGCGGTTGCCGCGTTCCGGGAGCGGACTGTCAACCGCATCATTTTGACCCGTCCTGCTGTGGAAGCGGGCGAGCGTCTTGGCTTCCTGCCGGGTGATCTGCAGAACAAGGTCGATCCCTATCTCAGACCCCTCTATGATGCTCTGTATGACATGCTGGGACCCGAAACCTTCCAAAAGTATCAGGAACGTGGCTCTATTGAAGTGGCGCCCCTTGCCTATATGAGAGGCCGTACATTGGATGACAGCTTCATTATCCTTGACGAAGCACAGAATACCACCCGTGAGCAGATGAAGATGTTCCTGACCCGTCTGGGCTTTGGTTCCAAGATCGTAATCACCGGCGATGTGACCCAGATCGACCTGCCGGATGACAAGGTATCGGGTCTGAAGGATGCGGTGCGGGTACTTGGCGACGTGAAGGACATTGCCATCTGCACATTGACCTCTGCTGACGTTGTGCGTCATGCATTGGTGCAGCAGATCATCAACGCGTACGAAAAGGCAGACAGAAAGCCGGAGCCTCCGAAAAACTCCAACGCACAAAGGAAGAGAAATTATGGCAAATAAGATCAATATGACGTTTGACTGCTTCACGCTGCGCCAGCCGATGATTGCCCATATCATCAGCAAGTGCGTGGAAGCGACCTTAAAAGCAGAGCATATCACCGCCACCTGCGAGATCAACATTCTTGTGACAAACGACCGGGGTATCCGTGCCATTAACGCTGCCAGCCGTAATATCGACAAGGCGACAGATGTGCTGAGCTTCCCTATGTTCGAAATGGAAGCCGGTAATCCGCCCACAGATTGGGAGGAATATCTCGATCCCGATACCGAAATGTGTCCGCTGGGCGATATGTGCATCTCCCTTGAACGTGCCATCGCGCAAGCGAAGGAGTTCGGTCACAGCGTCAAGAGGGAAGTGGGCTACTTAACAATCCATTCCATGCTGCATCTTTTGGGCTACGACCATCTGGATGAAGGGGAGCAGAAGGCGCAGATGCGCACCCGCGAGGAAGCCATTGCCGCCACGATCCCCGGTATGCAAAGACAGTAAGGAGAGAGATTATGAAGACAAAATCTGCTATGATCACGATTGCAGGTCGTCCCAATGTGGGCAAATCCACACTGACCAATTTCCTTGTGGGCGAGAAGATCGCGATCGTTTCCAATAAGCCCCAAACTACCCGAAACCGCATCTGCGGCATTGTCACAAAGGGTGATACCCAGTTCGTCTTTGTGGATACGCCGGGCTTCCATAAGCCCAGAACAAAGCTGGGCGATTACATGGTCAATGTGACCAAGGAGTCTATCGCGGATGTGGACCTGACCGTTCTCGTTGTTGAGCCGATCGCATCGGTGGGAACGCAGGAGGAGGTACTTCTGGAGCAGCTGAAGGCAAGAAAATGCCCTGTCGTCCTTGCCATTAACAAGATCGATACCGTCGAGAAGGAAATGCTTCTTGAGGTAATCGCCGCCTATTCGCAGGCATTTGAATTTGCTGCGATCATTCCCATCTCCGCCCGCACCGGCGACGGCGTGGACGCGCTTCTGGCAGAATGCGCCAAGTACGCGCAGGAAGGTCCGTTCCTTTTTGATGAGGATGTGACCACCGATCAGCCGGAGCGGCAGGTGATGGCAGAGATCATCCGCGAGAAGCTTCTTTGGTGTCTGGATCGGGAAATTCCCCACGGCACAGCCGTTGAGATCACCAAATTTTCCGAGCGTGAGAGCGGAATTATCGATCTTGATGCGACCATTTACTGCGAAAAAGCCAGCCACAAGGGCATCATCATCGGCAAGCAGGGTGCGATGCTGAAGAAGATCTCCACCATGGCTCGCAGCGATTGCGAGAAATTCATGGGTACGAAGGTATTCCTGACCACATGGGTCAAGGTCAAGGAAAGCTGGCGCGACAGCGACTTTCTTGTCCGCAATTTCGGCTACAGAGAATAATTTCCAAGTGTAAACTGCTCCCACTTGCAAATCCTTTTATTGGAGGGATGCAAATGGATGCGATGAATTATTGGCAGTTGTTTCTCGATACCGGCGCGCCTGAAATGTATTTGCTCTATCAACGAGCCAAAAAGACGGAGGAAAAGCATGTACCTGACGATCCGTGCAATCGTCCTGCGGGTTACGGACTACAATGACCGGGATGCTTTATTGACTGTTCTGAGCCGTGATCACGGGAAGCTGACCATAAAGGCGCGGGGTCTGCGCCGGAAAAACAGTCCCCTGATCGCGCCATGTCAGCTGTTGGCATACGGTGAATTTACGTTATTTGAATATCGCGGGATGTATACGATCAACGAGGCGCATGCCATTGAGCTGTTCCGTAACCTGCGCAGGGAGCTGACAAAGCTCTCCCTCGGTACGTATTTTGCACAGGTAACGGAAGTGATCTCCCAAGAGGATCTGCCCAATCCGCAGCTGCAATCGCTTCTGCTGAACAGTCTCTATGCGCTCTCGCAGCTGGATCTTTCGGAGAGTCTTGTGAAGGCTGCCTTTGAGATGCGCGCAGCCTGCCTTGCCGGATATACGCCGGATCTGTTCGGTTGTCGTGTCTGCGGTTCGCAGACGCCGGATCGCTTTGATCTTTCTGCCGGACAGCTGGAATGTCTCGGATGCAGAACAGGGGAATCGGACGGGATTCGTATGCCCGTTAATGTGGCTATGCTCCAGGCACTGCAGTATATCTCCGGCTGCGAATCTGGAAAGCTGTTTTCCTTTTCCCTTGGAGAAGAAAATCTTGAAAAGCTTTCCACGCTGACGGAAGCCTATCTGTCCACACAGCTGGAACGAGGTTTTTCAACCCTCGATTTTTACAAATCGCTACTTATTTAGGAGAGACACATGTCTGAATTATATCAAAAATCTATCAGCAAGCTGGAGCTTCCTCTGGTTTTGGCGCGGCTTGCTGAATGCGCCAGCAGTGCCGGTGGCAAGCAGGCATGCCTGCAGCTGTGTCCCAGCTCGGATCTTGAAACTGTTCAGGAACTGCTGCAGCAGACAACGGATGCCTACAACTTGAGCACAAAGCGCGGAAATCCGATGTTTTCCGATGTTACGGATGTTTCCGCTGCCTTGGAGCGTGCTGACATGGGCGGTTCGTTGCAGCCCATCGAGCTGCTTCGCATCGCCGGCGTTCTGCGTTCAGCACGAACAGTGAAAGGTTATCTGTCGGAAGACGGCGAAAAGACCGTTTTGGACGAGCTTTTCCACGGGTTGACGCCCAATAAATATCTGGAAGACCGCATTTTCGGTGCGATCCTTTCGGAAGAAGAGATCGCCGATACCGCATCGCCGGCACTTTCGGACATCCGCCGCCATATGCGCATTCAGGCGGGGAAGATCCGTGACGGTTTGCAGAAGATCATTTCGTCGCCGGCTTTTTCCAAGTATTTGCGCGAACCGATCATCACCATTCGTCAGGGACGGTATGTAGTCCCGGTAAAAGCGGAGTGCAAAAATGACATTCCGGGTCTTGTGCATGACGTTTCCGCCACAGGTTCGACTTATTTCGTCGAGCCGATGAGCTCCGTTTCTGCCAACAACGCACTGCGTGAACTGGAATTGAAGGAGAAAAAGGAGATCGAACGAATTTTGGCAGAGCTTTCCGCAGAAGCTGCTGCCCACCGTGAGGATATCAACCTCAATTATTCGCTGCTGATCCGACTTGACGTGATCTTTGCGAAAGCAAAGCTGTCCTTCAAAATGAATGCATGGGCACCCCAAATGAACGAGGAAGGAAAGATCCTTCTTCGCAATGCAAGGCATCCTTTGATCGAGGCTCAGAAGGTCGTTCCGATCTCTCTTCGGCTCGGCTCGGACTTTGATACCATGATCATCACCGGCCCCAATACCGGCGGTAAAACCGTTACACTCAAGACCATTGGTCTTTTGACCCTGATGGCGGAATGCGGTCTGCACATTCCCGCGGGGGATGGGAGCATGCTTTCTACCTTTGATGCGATCCTTGCGGATATTGGTGATGAGCAGTCCATTGCCCAGAGCCTTTCCACCTTCTCCAGCCATATGCGAACCATCGTTCAGATCGTGGAGCAGTGTGACGACAGAACCCTTGTTCTCTTTGACGAGTTGGGTGCCGGCACTGATCCTGCAGAGGGCGCAGCACTTGCGATCGCCTTGATCGAATTTGCCAGAAAAATGGGCAGCCGCGTTGCTGCCACGACTCACTATGCGGAGCTGAAGCTCTACGCCATGCGGACAAGCGGAGTCATCAATGCCTCCTGCGAATTCGATGTGGAGACCCTGCAGCCGACGTACAAGCTGCTGATCGGCATCCCCGGCAAATCCAATGCATTCGCGATCTCCCGCAAGCTGGGGCTTCCTGAGTATATCCTCAAGGAAGCTGACGATCTGGTTGGCAAGAGCGATAAGGACTTTGAGGATGTCCTTTCCCAGCTGGAGCAGCAGCGTCAGCAGATGGAAGCTGCCCGTCAGGAGGCGGAAAAGCTCAGACTGGAAACGGAGCAGATCCGAAAGCAAAGCGAAGAGGCGCGTCTGAGCCTGCAGAAGGAGAAGGACAAGGCACTGGAAGAAGCACGCGCCGAAGCACGCAGGATCATTGAGGAGGCACGTACAGCTGCAAATCTGGCGGCAGAGGAATTTCGCGCGCTGCGCAAACAGCTCGCAGAAAACGCCGATACCACAGGCATCAATCAGCGTCAGGCTGAAGTGCGCCGCACCCTCAATGAGATGGAAGACCGTCTGCACGCCGCTCAACCCCAGCAGAAACGCCCTGAACCGAAGCGCGGCGTTCTCGTGGGTGATACTGTTGAGCTGCTGAAGCTTGGTACAAAGGCGAGCGTGATCGCCATCAACAAGGACGGCACGTATCAGCTGCAGGCAGGTATTCTGAAGCTGACGGCAAAGCCGGATGAGGTATATCTTCTGGAGGAGGATAATCCCTATCAGAAGCCCAAAGCCCGTCCCGCACATTCAGGACGGGAAATGAAGATGGAAGCTGCGCCCATGGAAGTGGATCTTCGGGGTATGGATGCGGTGGAAGCGATCTGCACCCTCGGCTTGTACCTCGACAATGCCATGCGCTCCGGCATGAAGACAGTGCGCATCATCCACGGAAAGGGAACAGGCGTGCTGCGGCAGGCTGTCCATCAGGAGCTGAAGAAGAATAAGTTTATCAAAACCTTCCGCCTCGGTGTTTACGGCGAGGGAGAGGATGGCGTTACCATAGCAGAATTCCGATGAAAGATTCCATAATTTTACAGCATTTCTTTTCCATAATGTAAAAATTAAGGTTTATGGTTGACTTTTCCCGGAAATTTGTTATCATATTATTATGACTTCCACCAGAAGAGGAGTGAAGATATGTTCAGCAAGGAAATCATCGTTCGTTGCGAATCCGGCCTGCATAACCGTCAGGCTACATACTTCGTGCAGAAGGCCAATGAGTTTGAAAGCAGCATCTACCTGCAGAGTGATAATCGCAGGATGAATGCAAAAAGTCTGCTCGGTATCATGTCGTTGGGTATTGTAACGGGTGCAACTGTTACTCTGTCCGCCGTCGGATCGGATGCAGAAGCCGCTGTGAATGCGCTGGAAGTTCTGCTTTCGCGGGATGTTGACTGATAACGAATGTATCTGACCCGCCTCAATGCCCCTTATTCGAGCATTGAGGCGGTCTTGTTTAGGTGAGATCATGACCCATGACGAATTGAAGGAAAAAGCACTGAGCCTTCCGTATGCGCCGGGTGTTTATATCATGCGCAACAAGGATGACAAGGTCATCTATGTGGGCAAGGCGAAAAAACTAAAGAACCGTGTCACGCAGTATTTTCAGGATACCGCATCCCATACACCGAAGACCCGTATCATGGTCAGCAAGATCGACCGTTTTGAGGTCATTGTTGCGGCATCGGAATTTGAAGCACTGGTGCTGGAATGCTCCCTGATCAAGCGGTATATGCCAAAATACAACATCCTTTTGAAGGATGACAAGGGCTATCCCTTCGTGCGCTTGGATCTGAAGCAGGATTATCCGCGGATGAGCATGGTGCCGCGCATCAGCGATGACGGCGCAACCTATTATGGTCCCTTTGGCAGCCGCGGCGTAACCCAGAGTATCATGGAAGCAATTACCAAGACCCTGAAGCTTCCCGATTGCGCCCGGGAGTTTCCCCGTGATATCGGAAAGGGAAGACCCTGCCTGAATTATCACATGAAGCAATGTGCCGGCTGGTGTCAGGGCTTATCGACCATGGTGGACTACCGCAGCCGAATCGATCAGGCGCGGCAGCTGCTGCAGGGCAACTACAAATCCGTCGCTGCACAGATCCGTGAGCAGATGCTCGCCGCCGCGGATGCATTGAATTTCGAATTGGCTGCCAGCCTCCGTGATCGGCTGAACGCAGTGGAGAACCTCAGCCAGAAGCAGCTTGTTACCACTGCAGGTATCGCTGATACGGATGTTGTGGGTTATGCACAAACGGAAACGAAAGCATGCTTCGCTGTACTGCATTTTTCCGGCGGAAACCTGCTGGACAAGGAATACGAAGTTTTTCCGCTGCCGGATGATAAGCATGAAGCTGTCAGCAGCCTTCTCAAGCAGTTTTATCTCAGCCGCGGATTGCCGCCCAAGCGTGTCCTCTTGCCATTTGCACTGGAGGATGCTTCGCTCTTTTCTGAGTTGATGGAGCAGCAGTCAGGGCGCAAGCCAAAACTGATCGTCCCGCAGCGGGGAAATAACATGCAGCTGGTGGAGCTTGCTATCAAAAATGCCTATGAAGAGGCGAGGCGCTTGACCGACAAGGATGAAAAACACTCCGCAACGGTGCAGCTGCTGGGAAAAATGCTCTCCATCGAACCGCCCATGCGGATCGAATCCTACGACATTTCGAACATTTCCGGCACAGATATCGTGGCAAGTATGGTAGTCTTTGAGGACGGTAAGCCCAAGAAGAGCGAGTACAAGAAATTCCGCATTGAGGGCTTATCGGATCAGGATGACTACGCATCCATGTGTCAGGTGATCCTGCGCAGATTTACCCACTTTGTTAGCGGTGACAAGGGATTTGATGCCGCGCCGGATCTTTTGCTGATCGATGGCGGCGTCAACCATGCCAACGTGGCACTGGAGGCACTACGTTCTCTTGATCTGCACTTCCCGGTGTTTGGCATGGTCAAGGATGACCGACACCGCACAAGGGCACTGGTGACGCCGGACGGGCTGGAGATCAGCATCGATGCAAATCAAACGGTTTTCTCCTTCGTTGGTACGATCCAAGAGGAGACCCACCGTTTTGCCATCACTTATCATCGGCAGCTTCGCAGCAAACGACTGCGCTATTCGGCTTTGGATGCCATCGAGGGCATCGGACCAAAACGCAAAGAAGACCTTTTGAAGCATTTCAAATCCCTGACTGCGATCGCTCACGCGACATTGCCGGAGCTGGAGCGGTTTTTGCCGAAAAATACCGCCCGTGCAGTTTACGAACATTTTCACAAATCAAGCGAGGAAACGGATCCATGAGAGTCATCACCGGAAAGGCGAGGGGAGTTGTCCTGAAAACGCCGGAGGGTCTGCAGACCAGACCGACAACGGACAGAGTCAAGGAAGCTCTTTTCAGCATCATTCAATTTGATATTCCCGGCGCAAGGGTTCTCGATCTGTTTGGCGGCTCGGGACAGCTGGGGATCGAGGCACTCAGCAGGGGAGCGAAGCATGCCGTTTTCGTTGACGCATCCGAGCAAGCCTGCCGTCTGATCAGAGAAAATCTTCGCCGCACCAAGCTGGAAGGGGAGGCACAGGTCATCCGCAGTGATTATCTGCAGTACCTTGAACGTTGCCGCGAAAAATTTGATTTGATTCTCTTAGATCCCCCTTATGCCGAAATTTTTTTAGAAAATTCGCTAAAAAAGATATCAGAAATTGACATTTTGCAATCTGGTGGTATAATAGTTGCGGAACGCCCTGTTGAAAAGGCATTGGATTGCACTTTTGACGGCTTTTCCCGTTCCAAGGATTACAAATACGGCAACACCTTGCTGACGCTTTATCGCAAGGACTGAGGATCTTTTATGAAGATTGCGATTTATCCGGGCAGCTTTGACCCGATCACCTGCGGTCATTTGAATATCATCCGCCGCGCATCCAATATTTTTGACAAGTTGATCGTCTGCGTGATGATCAATGCGGCAAAAAACCCTATGTTTTCTCTTTCTGAGCGCGTCGATATGATCCGTAAGGTCACTGCTGACCTTCCTAATGTGGAAGTGGATTCTTCCGACTCTCTCTTGGCAGAGTATGCCAAGGAAAAAGGCAGCTGTGTGATCATCAAGGGGCTGCGCGCCGGCTCTGATTTTGAAAATGAATTTCAGATGGCAATGATCAATCGCAAAATCAATCCCAATCTTGACACCATGTTCCTGACTGCTGAGCACGAGTATATGTACATGAGCTCCAGCACTGTCAAGGAATTGGCGGCTTACAACGTAGACCTGTCCGGATTCCTCCCTGAGGAGATCATTCCGGATTTTCAAAAACGCATATCCACTAATCATCAAGGAGGAAAATAAATTATGAACGAGCAACACATTGAGGATATTATCAGCGCCCTGTATGACATGATTCAGGACGCACGTGCGCTGCCTCTGGGCGCAGACAAGTGCATTCTGGAGCGTGACAAGGCTCTGGATATGCTGGACGAGATCATCGCTCAGCTGCCCGCAGAGCTGAAGCAGTCCCGCACCATCGTGGAATCCCGCAACGAACTGATCGGTCAGGCTCGCCGTGAGGCTGAGAGCATCGTCCGTCAGGCTCAGCAGGAAGCCAAGGAGCTGGTGGCTGAGGAGGCTATTTATCAGGAAGCACGCCGTCAGTGCCAGGAGATGTTCAACAAGACTCAGGCTCGCATTGCCGAGCT
Source organism: Oscillospiraceae bacterium (assembly GCA_015067495.1). Taxonomy (GTDB): domain Bacteria; phylum Bacillota; class Clostridia; order Oscillospirales; family Oscillospiraceae; genus Faecousia. The sequence goes on from SVMI01000008.1 coordinate 60,144, forward strand.
GCGTAAGGTCAGCAACGAGTATATGGATGAGGCTCTGCGCCGTACTGAAGAAGCCATTGCCCAGTCTCTCAACGAGGTTCGTGAGACCCGCTCCAAGTTCCATGCTCTGACCGAGGCACAGGACAATCGTCCCGCTGCTTCCGCTTCTGAAGAAGCCTAAAGCTGAAATATAGAAAAACAGCTCAAATATTTTGAGCTGTTTTTTTGAGATTGGAGGACTTTTATGAATTACATGGATCGTTACGCATTCTGGTGCAGTGCAATGCTGCCCAAAGAGGTTCAGGACGAACTGAAAAGTATCGCAAATGATGAAGAGGAGTTGAAGAGCCGTTTTGGCAGTGACCTGCAGTTCGGCACTGCCGGTATGCGCGGCGTTATGGGGGTTGGCAGCAACCGTCTGAACCGCTACACTGTCCGTAGAGCGGCGCAGGGTATGGCAGCATGGCTTTCCGAAACAGATCTTCCCCAAAAAGCAGCGATCGCCTACGATTCCAGACATAACTCCCAGCTGTTTGCGGAGGTCTGCGCCGTTGCGTTGGCTGAAGCAGGCATCGAAACTTATTTGTACGATCGTTTGGCACCGACTCCTATGTTATCCTTTGCGGTGCGTGAGCTGGGCTGCGGCTGCGGCATCGTTATTTCCGCGAGCCACAACGCCGGCACTTATAACGGCATCAAGTGCTACGGTCCTGACGGCTGCCAGATGACCGATGAGCCTGCTGCTGTTGTGACCGAAAAGATCGGAGCTATTGATTTCTTTATCCCTGAATCAAAGGATTTTGCAGCTTTCCTTGCAGAAGGTACTGTTAAATACATCGATCAGAGCATCTGGGAGAAGTATTACCAAACAGTAATGGCAGAAGCAGTTGATCCCGCAATTATTACAAAAGCTGGCTTGAACATCGTCTACACGCCCCTTTGCGGTACGGGTAATGAGCCTGTACGTGAAATCCTCGGTCGTCTGGGCGTGAACATCCATGTTGTGGCGTGTCAGGAAAAGCCTGACGGCGATTTCAAGACCTGCGAGTATCCCAATCCAGAAACGGACGCTGCACTGAATGAGAGCTACAAGGTAGCCCGTCAGGTGCCCTGTGATGTTATTCTCGGCACCGACCCGGACGCTGACCGCGTTGCGATCGCTGTTCCGACTGCTGACGGTTTCCGCAAGCTGTCCGGCAATGAATTGGGCTGTATGCTGCTGGATTATATCCTGAGCGCAAGATCTGCCCGCGGAGATCTGCCGGAAGGCGGTGAGGTGATCCGCTCTATCGTCACAACACCCATGGCTGACCGCATCGCTGCTTATTACGGCGTTGCAATGAAGCCCGTTTTGACCGGCTTCAAGTATATCGGCGGCGAGATCCTCGCGCTGGAGGAGAAGGGCGAAGAGCAGAAGTATATCTTCGGCTTTGAAGAGAGCTGCGGCTATCTGAAGGGTACCTATGCCCGTGATAAGGATGCGGTTGTGGCATCGATGCTGGTTTGCGAAATGGCCGCAGCTCTGAAGCAGCGTGGCAAGACCGTTCTGGAGGCGCTGGAAGACCTTTATAAGACCCACGGCTATTTCCTTGCCTACGTCCAGAATATCGAACTCAAGGGCGCTGATGCCATGGAGAAGGCAGCTGCTATGATGGCAGATCTGCGCAGCAATATGCCCGAAACCATCGGCGGCGCAGCAGTGACGAAGGTGAATGATTACAAAAGCAGCATTTCTCTCGACCTATCGACTGGAGAGGAAGAATCCATCAACCTCCCCAAATCCAACGTCTTGGAAATGATCCTCGGGGATCGGGGAAGCGTAATTGCCCGTCCCTCCGGCACAGAGCCGAAGGTGAAGTTCTATTATTCCGCTGTCGGTGCAACCTACGCGGAAGCAAAGAGCCTTCTTGATGCAATGGTTGCCCAGTTTTCAAAATAAGAAATTTTCCCAACAGGAGCGATTATGTCGCTCCTGTTCTATTTTTTCGGAAATGCAATACCTTGTACCAAGGGGTGATATCTGTGTATAAAACCAAACCAAAAGGTACGGCAAAAGCAATTCCGATCGGGCTGGCAATCGGAGGATGTGTCAGTCTGATCATTACACTGATCGGCTCAGCGTTGCTTTCTTATCTTGCTCTGTCAGAGGTAATAGGGGAACAGGGGATCGGATACGGTTCAATGATAATCCTTCTGGTCGCATCCATCGCGGGAGCATTGACGGCTGAACGCAGTGTTCAAAAACAGCGGTTGCAAATCAGTCTGATGTCGTCGGCGTTATACTATCTGATCCTGATCGGAATAACTGCGCTCTTCTTCGGAGGGGAGTACAGCGGGATGGGGGTCAGCGCATTGATCGTGGTAGCCGGTGGATTGCTGGTTGCTTTTTTTCCGGGAAAGGAAAGTGGAAAAATCAGGTTCCGAAAAAGGCAATATCGTTAACTTGTACAAAAAATACCGCCCGGTAAGTAAAATTTACCGGGCGGTTACATTTTGTAATTTATGTCATCAATCGCACATTTAGTGGTTGGCGTTTTGCTTTCATACCAAATGTTGCAAAATAATCGAAAATGGCAAAAATCTTGTGCCGTGATCCTTCTGAGTTTACATAATGATGTTAACATAAAAAATCAGCAATATTTACAAAAATCGTAAATTTAGACAAATTTACTTGCAAAACCGAAAGTTTTGCAGTATAGTATTTATGCATTTGATATTATTTGGGCATTATGCCCTTTAAGAGGAAGGTACGCAATTTCATGTTGGACTTGGTTGCTGCTTATGAAAATTACCTCAGTAAGGTAAAGCAGGCATCTGCCAACACCATCGCTTCGTATATGCGCGATCTCCGTCAGTTTTCCGACTGGCTGCGCTCAAACGAGGATACAGATGTTGTGGATGCAACACAAGTGAATATTGCCCGGTATCTGTCCCATCTTGAGGAGGACGGTCGTTCTGCTGCTACGGTGTCCCGCAACCTTGCCAGCCTGAAGAATTTTTACAGTTATGTTGTTTCTACCGGCTTTATTGAGGCAACTCCTGTGAAGGATATTCGCGTTGACCGTGGCGAAAAGAAGCTGCCCCAGATCCTCAGCGGCCGCGAGATCGAATTGCTGCTGTCCCAGCCTTCCTGCACCGATGCAAAGGGCTATCGGGACAAGGCAATGCTGGAGGTACTCTACGCAACTGGTATGCGTGTTTCCGAGCTGATCGATCTTGACATCGATGCTGTCAATCTGGATCTGGGTGTCATTAAGTGCATCGGCAGCAAGAAGACCCGTTCCATTCCGCTTTATCCCGCCGCACTTCAGGCACTGGCTGCCTACATCAATAATGTTCGTGCTTCTATGCTGGCAAGTCCTGACGAAAAAGCACTTTTCGTCAATGTGAACGGTCTTCGGATGACCCGGCAGGGCTTCTGGAAGATCCTGAAGCACTATCAGCAAACCGCGAATATTGAGAAGGAGATCACACCACACACACTGCGCCATAGTTTTGCGGTTCATTTGCTGGAAAACGGTGCCGATCTCGGCTCGCTGCAGGAATTGATGGGTCACAGTGACATTTCATCTACCCAATTCTATACCGGAATGATCGACCAAAAGATCAGATCCGTCTATTCAAAATGCCATCCAAAAGCATAAATGCCAACTGCGCAAGCAAAGCACAGTTGGCATTTTTATTATGTATATCAGTGGAAGGGGAGAGGTCAGATACCCGTTAAAGCTGCCAGAATATCAACTTCCATTTGCTGAATATCCTTATGCATTGCGAGACCCTCGCTAATGTCGATGTCAGTAAATCGACCTGCGTGAGTACATACAATTCGGTTTGTCTTGCCTGCAAGGAGCATCTCAACAGCAAGATAGCCCATTTTCGTTGCGTTTACACGGTCACGACCGGTGGGTACACCGCCGCGCTGGATGTGACCCAAAACGGTAACACGGGGATCAAGGTCGATAGCTTCCTTGATTTTAGCAGAGATATCTGCAGCAGAGCCGGCGCCTTCGGCTACGACGATCATGTAGTGTGTAAAGCCGTTCAGACGTGCTTTTCTGATCTTTTCGATCACATCCTGCTCAAAGTCGAACTTTTTCTCGGGCACAAGGATCGCTGTAGCACCAACTGCAAGTCCTACGTACATTGCAAGAAATCCTGCATTTCTGCCCATGATTTCAACAACAGAGCAGCGCTCATGGGACTGCATGGTATCGCGCAGCTTATCGATGCATTCGATTGCCGTGTTGGCAGCGGTATCAAAACCGATACTGTAATTGGTGCAGCTGATGTCGTTGTCGATCGTCGCAGGGATGCAGATTACATTGATTCCGTGCTTACTCAGCGCGCGTGCGCCTCGGAACGTGCCATCGCCGCCGATTGCAACAATTCCGTCAAGACCCAGCAGCTTGCACATGGAAACAGCTTTATTCTGACCTTCTTCAGTCATGAATTCCTTACTGCGTGCAGTGTAGAGGATCGTGCCGCCGCGATTGATAATATGAGAGATGCTTTTCTCATCAAGCCTGACAATGTCGCCATTGATCAGTCCGTTATAGCCGCGACGGATACCGTAGCATTCAATGCCGTGATACATAGCAGTTCTTACAACGGAACGGACGCAGGGATTCATGCCGGGAGCGTCGCCGCCGCTGGTGAGAACACCGATACGTTTAATACTCATAAAAAGGCCTCCTAAATTTGCTTTACCTATAATATATATGATTTCGCAGCAAAATGCAAAGATTTCTTTGTCATCCGACAACCTTGACGAATATTCCGCAAAACCGCTCCTCGAACGCAACAAAATTTTTATTTTGTTGCGTTCGGTGGAAAGATGTGCTATAATGGTCATGCAAGGTCCTTTCGATCCCCTCTGCTTGTAATTTAGTCAAAAAGGTCATACTTGCACTGCTTCCGGCACTGTGTTATACTTTCATTAAAGAATCTTACTGTAAATGTGGTGATTGCTATGCAGAATTATTCCGATTGTCCGCAGGTCGTCCGTGACTTCCTGACTTACCATGAAACAATCAAGGGTCAATCTCCCCGCACGATTTCCGAATATCATCTGGATCTTCGCATGTTCTTCCGTTTCATGAAGCTGATGCGTGACGAGATGCCGGTACATACCCGTCTTGAAGACATCAGCATCAAGAATATCGATCTCGATTTTATCAAATCGATCACAACATCAGATATTTACGATTTCCTGTCGTATCTTGCCAGTGATCGCACACCTGATCCTGACGCGCTGCATCCGGAGTACGGCATCTCCCCTGCTGCCCGCGCCCGCAAGCTCTCTGCGCTAAAGTCCTTTTTTAAGTATCTGACAGTGCGAACGAAGCAGCTGGAAGAAAACCCCGTTGCGGATTTTGAGTATCCGAAACTGCGCAAAAGCTTGCCAAAATACCTGTCTTTAGAGGAATCTGCCGCCCTTTTGCAGGCTGTAAGTGGACAAAACCAAAAGAGAGACTATGCGATCCTGATGCTGTTTCTCAACTGCGGCATCCGTCGCAGCGAGCTGGTGGGATTGAACATCACAGACGTATATGAGGATCGCATTCGTGTTGTCGGTAAGGGTAATAAGGAGCGGATCGTCTACTTTGGTACTGCTTGCCGCAAAGCGATCGATGCCTATCTGGAAGAACGAAAAAAAATCGTTCTGACGGATAATCGTGCCCTCTTCGGCTCTCGCAACGGAAACCGAATCACCGTAACTGCTGTTCACCGGCTTGTGAAGAAAGCATTCCTGCAGGCAGGTCTGGATGCAACACAGTTCTCCGCCCACAAGCTTCGCCACACGGCTGCAACCATGATGCTCTCCGGCGGCGTGGATGTCAAGACGGTACAGGAAGTCCTCGGACACGAAAACCTGAACACGACACAGATCTACACCCATATCGAAAGCACCGAGCTTCGGATCGCAGCAGAAGCCAATCCCCTCTCCAAGCTGGATTTCAGCGAAGATGAGGAATAAGCTTTTTTGCCATATTCATTGCAAGATCGCTGTATTTCAAGAACAATTCACTGTTTTGATCACCGAATTTGTTCCCAACATACACCCATTCGCAATATTCATAAAACAGATGCAGATCAAGACTGCGCTGAAATTCATTGAAACAGATCCCTCTTGGTGCAATTAACCGCTGATAATAACGATCGACCGCCGCCGCAATATCTGTTTCCTTCATGAAAAAGAGTGCATCAGGCTCTTCGCTTGTATGTGCGATCAAGCGAGCGAGCGAAGCCGGATATGGCAGGATGCCCGCGACCTCCCAGTCGATCAAAACAGCTCTGCCACCTGAAACAAGCACGTTGAATGGCAGCAGATCATCATGGCAAAATGTCCACGGGATCTGCTCACAATCCCGCAAGTACGCATCGTAAACCCGTTCGAGCAGCTCATTTTGCAGACAATTTCTGCGGTTTCTCCGACTATCAAGGGCATCTGTTGAACCATGACAATTCCAGTACATGCCCTGCATCTCGGTTAGCGCATCAATTGCAGCAATCAGCTTATCGTTGCTGCAACACATCAGATTCTCGCCATCAACATATTCAAGAAGCAGATATTGCTGACCATCAACTGTCCCCTTTGCAACCAGTGCAGGTGCAAAGGGGGCATTTTTTAGATAGCACTCATAGATCTCAGGTTCTTTTCCTTTGGCACGCTTTAAGACATACCGAAGGTCTGCGTATTCTACCTTCCATACGTCGTACTCCCCTGCTCCCTCTTCATTTTCGAACGGGGTGATGGACAAAGGTTCACCAAGTCCCATCTCAGACAGAATCTTTTTCATATTACAATGCGGTCTCGATCGCTTCGTGCAGATTTCTGACACGATATACGGTCAGTCCTGCGGGAATTTCTACTTTTTCAGAGCCGAATTTGGGGATCATACACTTCTTGAAGCCAAGGCGTGCCACCTCAGCAAGACGCTGATTCATGTTGGAAACAGCCCGGATCTCGCCAGTCAAGCCCACTTCTCCGATGGCAACAAGGTCATTGGCAACCGCGCTGTCGCGATAGGAGGATGCCAATGCCAGTACCACGGGAAGATCCGCTGCCGGTTCATCAAGCCGCAAACCGCCGATGACGTTGATATAGGCATCAAAGAGGCTCATCTTGATGCCTGCACGCTTTTCCATCACAGCAAGCAGCAGAACAGCGCGGTTAAAATCGAAGCCGTCAGAAGCTCGTCTAGGTTGATTAAGCGTTGTTTTCGCCACAAGTGCCTGGACCTCCGCCAGCACCGGGCGCGTTCCCTCCATCACGCAGGCAACGCAAGTACCGGGCGCATCCTGCGGACGCCCCTCCAGCAGCATTTTTGAGGGATTGGGGATCTCACGAAGCCCCGTATCGATCATCTCAAACACGCCGATCTCATTGGTTGAACCAAAGCGATTTTTTGCAGCGCGAAGCAGCCGGTAAGAGGAATTGGGATCGCCCTCGAAATACAGCACGCAGTCGACCATATGCTCCAGCACCTTCGGACCTGCGATATTGCCGTCTTTATTGATATGACCCACGACAAAGACTGTGATCCCCTGCAGCTTGCTCAGCTGCATCAGATGCATTGTGCAGTCTTTGACCTGAGAAATGCTGCCGGGTGCGGATTCGTTTGACTCCTGATAGAGTGTCTGGATCGAGTCAATGATCAGAATATCCGGCTTCAGCTCATCGATTGCCTCTGTAATGTCGCTCATGCGGGTCTCGGAAAGAATATAGAGTGAGTCTGAAGCAACACCCAGACGCTCAGCGCGCAGCTTCAGCTGCCGTTCACTCTCCTCGCCGGAAACATAGAGAACGCTGCGCTCCGCGCAAAGACGGTTGCAGATCTGCAAAAGCAGTGTAGATTTACCGATGCCGGGCGCACCGCCCACAAGGACGAGAGATCCTGCTACAGCACCGCCGCCGAGAACACGGTCAAGTTCTCCCATGCCGGTGGAAAAGCGCAGCTCAAGCCCCGTATCGACCTGAGAAAGCATCTGCGGCTTACGGCTCATGCCAACAGGCGCAGAAACGGCACGTCCGGGCGCAACCGGCTTCTCCACATGCTCCTGCATGGTATTATAAGCACCGCAGGACGGGCAACGTCCCATCCATTTGGGGGTCTCGTAACCGCACTCAGTGCAGAAAAATACAGTTTTCGTCTTTGCCATGAGAACACTTCTCCCCTACTATGATAACTCTATTTTACCAAAGCTTTTTATGTCGGTCAAGGTCGAATTCAAACATATATTTATATACAAATTTATCGATAAAAACATATTGACTTTTAAGGATTTAGCGGTATAGTTAACATATCAAAAATGTGCAAAGGAGCTTTGGATATGTCACATAAAACACTGCGCCCAATCCCCTTTTATTTCCTGACTACCTCCGATGAAGCGGAGCTCTCCTATGAAAAAGCCTACGAATCTCTGAGCACGCTGAAAGCGCGGGGCTTTGGCGGCGCGGTTCTTTTCAACAAGCCGCCTCATGGCTTCAATGCAGAGGAATATCTTTCTGACAAGTGGTTCCGTGTGATCGAGAATTTTATCAAGGCAGGCATCACCCTTGACCTTGAAATGTGGATCAACGACGGCTTTGACTATCCTCCCGGTGCTGCCGCCGGAAAGGTAAAAAAAGTCGATCCGTCACTTGTGATGTACAAGCTTGCCCGCGTGGATGGTGTGCCGACACCCGTGGCGGTGGATTGGGGCTTCCCTGCTTTTGAAAACCCCAGATCCTCCGCGCTGTTCCTTGAGATCGTTTACGAAGCCTACAAGAAGCATCTGGGTCAGTATTTTGGCAAGGGTATTCGCGGCTTCTTTTCCGATGCGGACAACCGCCGGGTCAATGCAAATGTCTTCACCGACCCCAACACAAAGCAAAAGGATTATTTCCCTTGGTCAGAAGATTTTCGGGATACCTTCAAGGCAAAATTCGGCTACGACATCTGGGATTATATTGACGAAGTGCTTGACCGCAAGGATACCGCTCACGCGGTCGATTACTGGCAGCATTGCGGTGATCTCTATTGCCAATGGTTCCGTGGAAATTATGAATGGTGCAAGGCAAACGATTTGGAATACACCTTCCACACCAGTGACACCTCCCCCTTCGGCTATGATGTCATGGCACGATCCTCTGCCTTCACAGAAGGTCGCTTCTGTGATGTAGAGAGCAACGCTGACTACTGCGGTACCGATCAGGAGCTGCTGGAGCTCAATGGTGGCAAGCATTACACCAAAGGACTTCTCTATACACCCAAGGTTTCTTGGGGCAACACCGCCGGCTGCCGCCGCTCTGCTGAGTACTATGACCTCTGGGGTGATGTACGCACCAAGCAGGCACAATCCACTGCCTTTATTTACGACAAACCCGGTGCTATGTGCGAGATGTTTGCGGCAACAAATTATGGTGCGACCTATGAGGAACTGCGCGAAGTAGCCGCGTTCCAGATCATGCAGGGTATTACCTTCATCATCCCCCATGCGTACCAGTATCGCGTACATAGTCAGACCAAATATTTTGCCCCGCCGGATTTCTCTGACAAGGGTCACCTGCCTTACTGCAGGGCGTTCAACGATACACTGGTGCAGTACCTCTCCCAATCGACAAAAGGCTCTCTTGATGCCCCGGTGGCTGTGCTGGACATCACAGAGGACCTTTGGCGGCATCGTGGCAACTACAACCTCTTTATGGATGTCTGTCATCAGCTGAATCGCAGACCCTTCGGTTATGTGATCGCGACTGCATCCGGCATTGAAAAGAAAAAGGATGCGATCAAGCTTGTTCTGAACACCGGTGTTGAGAAGCTCGACTCCATAGCCGGCATCCCGGTTGTAAATATCGGCAGCATTGACGAGCTGGATCCTGCTCTGAACCCACTGACCCCGGTCGTCCGATACGAAGGTATGGGAACGCCCCATTTCATGGTTCGCAATACCGACCGCGGTCAATGCGCACTGATCGCTAACATCGAGAACGAAGGTGAGATCCTTGGAAAGGTGTTCTTTGGCGGCAAGGAGTACCCTATCAGCCTCTTCAGCGGCGAGGTCGCTTTCTTCTCCGAGGAAGAACAGCATTACCGCGCCCCCACCAATGCTATAGAAAGCACCCCCCTTGCAACTGTCTGCCCTGTAACGTGGGAGCGTGAGAATGTTCTGCCCATTGCCGGATGGCTCGACGAGAACGGAAACACGGTCATTCAGAGCGAGGATGCGGATGTGCTTCGTTTTGAGTTCCAAGCAGATGCGTCTATGCAGGAGCTTACATTCTATGTTCCCGCCAATTCCTTGGATGCGATTGAAAAGATCGAAGGTGTTGACATGGGCAGCGCCCGCAGGGTGACCTTCCTTGATGATCCTTACGTCTGCTATACTGTCAAAACGTACAGCGGTCTGAATGTCATTTCCATCACAAAAAATGCACCGATCCACTACTCCGAACGTTTCTTCCTGATGGGTGATTTTGATCTTGATATTGACGCGGAAGATCCCTTCTACAAGCAATTCTTCTACACCTACAATCTGACAACATTTGTGCCAAAAAAGATCCATGTCACGCTCAAGCCAAGATCTCAGGTGCTGCGTACGGATCTGTCCGCGGCATTGCAGGGACATCCCTTCTATATGGGCGGCGTCACATACCATATGGAAGCGTACATTCCCGGGGACGGCAGCTATCAGCTGCATATACCCAATGCCTACAACGGCGTATCCGTTCGAATGAACGATGGGGAAACGCAGGAGCTTCTTTTCCGACCGTTCATTCTCCCCTGCCCCGCTGGCGGCAAATGCAAGCTGGATCTGACCACCTATGCGACTTATGCGAACTTCATGGAGCTTTATCCCAGAGAATTTGGCTTGACGGATGGTGTCCTGATCGAAAAACTATAATAAAAATGCGCCCAGACGGGCGCATTTTTATTTCAAGCCGGAAAGATACATGCTGCAAGCGGATGCAATAATCGCAGCAAGCTTCTTTTGATGATCCCCCGAGCGCAGCTTGGCTTCCTCCTGCGGATTGGAAAGAAAACCACACTCGATCAACGCCGCCTGACAGGTCACATTTTGCAGCAGATAGACATTCTGTGCCTTTTTGCTTTTTCGGTTGCTTGTTGGATCAAGATTTTCAACGAACGAATCCTGTAATTGCTTTGCCAAGCGGTCGCTCCCCTCTGTGGGCGCATAAAAAACCTGCGCACCGAAATAGCGGGAATCAGAGAAGGTATTTTGATGAATACTGATCAGGATCGCTCCGTCTGTTTCATTTGAAATACGTATACGTTCCTTCAGATCCGAGATCTTCTGTGCGGCGATGGTATTTCCCTCTGTGTAGACAGACTCGTCCGTCGTGCGGATCATCACTGTTTCGTATCCGAGAAATCGAAACAGATCGTTGACACGCAGGGCGATCTCAAGATTGATCCGGCTTTCAAGCACGCCGGTACAAGACGTCGCACCGCCATCAATACCACCGTGTCCTGCATCAATGACAATGCGGTGCTGACGCTCCACCGGTTGGTTTTGAGAAATTACAGTAACGGCATTACTGCCTGCCCCGGCAATGCCGATGACCAAAATTAACGTTAAAAGATAAAACGGCACAAAGCCGAACCAGTTAATCCGTTTCATACAAACACCTCAATGCATTGTATGCATCCGGCATTATAACAGAACTCCGGGCTGTCATCCAGCATAGTATGACGAGGAACGACCGTTCCGAGTATAATTTGACAGGAGGAATCGATGTGGAATCACAGGCGCAAAGAAAGCGCTGTACAGAAGGGCGGCTTCCGCAAATGGCACCGCTGGCAAACCCCTACGTTCCCTTTCAGCTGGAAAATCCGCCGAAATACGAGCCGGGTATGGCTTTGATCCGCGGTACGCTCTTTCCGGGGCTGGATCTGCCGTTCATGAACATGGTCAACAACAAAGAAAAGGAACCTACACCGAAATCTGAACTTCAAAAACTTGCCTTCATGATTCAGGAGCTGGCACTGTATCTTGACACGCACCCTGATGATCGGGAAGCATTGGAAGCTTACCAAAACTATCAGAAAATCTACGCAAAACTGGCAAAGGAATACGGCGAGCATGTTGCACAGCTTAATCACGCACAACCAACTGACGGAGAGCGTTACCGTTGGCTGGACGATCCGTGGCCGTGGGAATTTGCAGCCAATCAGGAGGTGTAAGTATGTTTTTGTATGACAAGAAGCTGCAGTACCCCGTGAAGATCGCTCGCCCCAACCCTCGGCTTGCGTCTATCATCATCAGCCAGTACGGCGGACCGGATGGAGAATTGGGTGCTTCCCTTCGTTACCTTTCCCAACGATACTCGATGCCCTTTGATGATCAGAAGGGGCTTTTAACGGATATTGGAACGGAAGAGCTGGGACATCTTGAGATGATCGCAGCCATCGTTCATCAGCTGACCAGAAATCTGAAGGAAAAGGATATTGAAAATACCCCTCTGGAGCAGTATTTTGTGGATCATACCAACGGTGTATACCCCGCCGCTGCGTCGGGTTTTCCATGGACCGCTGCCACCATGCAGGTCAAGGGAGACCCCATCGCCGATCTGACGGAAGACCTTGCTGCAGAGCAGAAAGCCCGGGTCACTTATGACAATATCCTGCGCCTGTCCGATGACCCGGATGTGAATGATGTTATTAAATTCCTCCGGGAACGGGAGATCGTACACTTCCAGCGTTTCGGTGAATCGCTGCAGCAGCTGCGTGAACGGCTCAATCAAAAGAATGTCTATTGCATGAACCCTGCGTTTGATCTGTAAAAAGATGGGGCACTTTTTGTGCCCCATCCCCAATTTCAGGCATGCTTCTCCCCTGCTTTTTGTCCTTCGTTACAAAAAATATTTTGCCTATTGTATTCCCATGTCGAAAGTGCTATTATATGATACAAATACAAATGCCCGCATTGTGCGGACAATTTGCATCATTTGATCTATATGGAGGTTTTTGCTATGGCTCGTGTTTACAATTTTTCCGCAGGTCCCGCCGTTCTGCCTGAGTCCGTTCTGCAGTCAGCCGCCGCTGAGATGATGGATTACAACGGCAGCGGTATGTCTGTTATGGAAATGAGTCACCGCTCAAAAACCTATCAGAAGATCATCGATACTGCTGAAGCGGATCTGCGTGAGCTGATGGGCATCCCGGACAACTACAAGGTTCTGTTTCTGCAGGGTGGTGCTTCTACCCAATTTGCAATGATCCCCATGAACCTAATGAAAAATCGGGTGGCGGACTATATCATCACCGGTCAGTGGGCAAAGAAGGCATGGCAGGAAGGCAATATTTACGGTCAGGCGAACGCCGTAGCATCCTCTGCGGATAAGACCTTCTCCTACATCCCCGACTGCTCTGATCTGCCGATCAGCGAAAATGCAGACTATGTGTATATCTGCGAGAACAATACCATTTACGGCACAAAGTTCCATCAACTGCCGGACACCAAGGGAAAACCGTTGGTGGCTGACGTTTCCTCCTGCTTCTTATCCGAACCTGTGGATGTCAGTAAGTATGGCATGATCTACGGCGGCGCGCAGAAAAACATCGGTCCTGCCGGTGTCGTGATCGCAATCATTCGTGAAGACCTGATTACGGAAGACACCCTTCCCGGCACGCCCACCATGCTTAAGTATCACATCCACCGTGACAACGGGTCGATGTACAACACCCCTCCTGCCTATGGCATCTACATCTGCGGTAAGGTCTTCCAATGGCTCAAGGAGCAGGGCGGTCTCGAAGCGATGCAGGCATACAATAAGAAGAAGGCTGCGATCCTCTACGATTTCCTTGATGCCAGCGAGATGTTCCGGGGAACAGTTGTTAAAAAGGATCGCTCCCTGATGAACGTACCCTTCGTTACGGACAGCGAAGAGCTGAATGCCGCATTCATTGCGCAGGCAACACAGGCAGGCTTTGTCAACCTGAAGGGTCACAGAACTGTCGGCGGTATGCGCGCCAGCATCTATAACGCAATGCCTACCGAGGGCGTTGAAAAGCTGGTTTCCTTTATGGAAGCCTTTGAAAAGAATAACCGATGAAAGGATGCTCACTATGTTCAACATCCATTATTTGAATAAAATCTCTCCGAAGGGTCTTGCCCTTTGGACGGAGGATTATCAAACAGCAGAAAGCATCGATACCGCAGATGCGGTGATGGTACGAAGTGCTGCCATGCACGAGCTGGAGCTGCCAGCCAATCTTCTGGCAGTTGCCCGCGCCGGCGCAGGTGTCAATAACATCCCTTTGGACAAGTGCGCGCAGCAGGGCATCGTTGTTTTTAATACCCCCGGTGCCAACGCGAACGGTGTCAAGGAAATGGCGATCTGCGGCATGCTGTTGGGCAGTCGTGACATCATCGGCGGCATTAATTGGGTGCAGTCTATTAAGGATGAAGGTGACGTCGCCAAGAAGGTTGAAAAGGGCAAGTCTCAGTTTGCCGGCAATGAGATCATCGATAAAAAGCTCGGCGTTATCGGACTTGGTGCCATCGGCGGACCTCTTGCCAATGCAGCGATTCAGCTGGGCATGAAGGTCTACGGCTACGATCCCTACATTTCCATTGATGCCGCATGGCATCTGGACAGCCATATTCAGCCAGTCAAGACATTGGACGAGATCTATGAAAATTGCGACATCATCTCCGTCCATGTTCCCCTGCTTGACTCCACACGTCAAATGATCAATGCTGATGCCATGGAAAAGATGAAAGACGGCGTGATTTTGCTGAATTTCGCACGTGATGCTTTGGTTGATGATGACGCGCTGGAGGAAGCACTGAAGGCTGGCAAGGTCAAGCGTTATGTGACCGACTTCCCCAACGACCGCACTGCCGGTATGGAAGGTGTCATCGCGATTCCCCATCTTGGTGCATCCACCGAGGAATCGGAAGATAACTGTGCCAAGATGGCTGTCAAGCAGCTGCAGAACTATTTACAAAACGGCAACATTGTCAACTCTGTCAATTTCCCCAACTGTGATCTGGGCATCTGCAGCAAGGAAAGCAGAGTGACGATCCTGCACCGCAATATCCCCAACTCCCTGAGCCGCTTTACCTCTACCCTATCCAAAGAAAATATCAACATTTCCGATCTGATGAACCGCAGCCGCGGTGAATACGCCTATACCATGCTGGATCTCGATCATAAGGCATCCGATGCACTCATTGATGAGCTTTGCGAGATCGACGGCGTTTTGCGTGTTCGCGTTATTAAATGACAAAAACAGGGACACAATGTGTCCCTGTTTTCCTTATTCTGTAATGATGTATGCGCCTACGATCTCTGCGTAATAGGCGATGTGATAATCTCTTTTCCCATCCACTTCAGGATAGTAACGGTCAAGGATTGCCTGCGGCAAGCCTTCCGTCGGCTGCGGATTGCGGTAAACGACCTTGCATTCCAAGGTCAGCGGCAGCTCCCGAATGCCGGGAACGCTGATATTCATAGGTTCCTCCGTATGAAGCTCCAGCTCTTTGAACTTATCCACCTCACGCCCGGATTTTGTACCGCAGAAGCCCAGAATTTTGCTGTCAAATTCCCCCATGGGGCAGTTGATCGTAAACTCGGGATTCTTGTCGAGAAGCTCGCGTGTATAACGGCTTTCCCGCACATAAGCAACAAACATGGGTCTTCCCCACTCAATTCCAATCGTACCCCAACCGATGGTCATGGTATTGACAAAATCATCTGCTTTTGTAGTCAGCAGGATGCCTTTTTTCATGCATTCACCGAACGTACCGGCATAGTCAAAGGGATTGATAAGCTTCTTCATAATTTTCCTCCTTATTATAGATGAGATTATCATAACACAGACGATTGAGAATTTCCATAGATTTTGGTAAATATCACACACTTTCTTGACGGTATTCTGAAAACCAGATATAATAGAGATAACCTACTCGAAGGTGGTGACAACCATGTGGTATTTGATTCCTGCAATACTGATCTCTATATTTATAATCCTGAGCTACGGCTGCTTCCGCAAATGCTTTTACGCAGCTAACAGAAAGCCAACAGATCCCTACAAACCCCTGCGCGGTCCCCAGTATCAGGAAGTGAAAGAGAAGATGCTCGAGAATACACGCTTTATGGATGGGCTAGCCTTTGAGGGCGTAACCATTACGTCTTTTGATGGAACACGGCTGTTTGGTCGGTATTATCATCACAAGGATGGCGCGCCGGTCATGATCTTCTTTCACGGTTACCGCAGTGCAGCACTTCGGGACGGCGCAGGCGGCTTTCGGTTGAATAAAAATCTGGGCATCAACGTGCTTGCTGTTGACCAGCGCGCACACGGTCAAAGTGGCGGTCATGTTATTACCTTCGGCGTGAAAGAGCAGTACGACTGCCTTTGCTGGGCAGAATATGCAGCGCAGCGCTTTGGCGCAAATACACCGATTATTCTTTCAGGTCTCTCCATGGGCGCAGCGACTGTTATTATGGCAACAGCACTTCCCCTTCCACCATCGGTTTGCTGCGTGCTTGCAGACTGCCCTTACTCATCTCCCAAGGAGATCGTTTGCACGGTCTCACGGGATCTGGGCTTCCCTGCGTGGTTGTCTTACCCGTTTTTATGGTTTGGAGCCCGAATATTCGGCTCGTTCGATCTCAGCTCAGGAGGCGCTGCAGCGGTCGCCGGGAGCTGTTCCCTGCCTGCCATGATCTTCCATGGGGAAGATGATCGGCTTGTCCCCTGTGAAATGGGACGAGAGATCAGCAACAATTCAGACGGACATATAGCGGTCGAAACATTTCCCTATGCCGGTCACGGACTGAGCTATATGATCGACCCGGCGCGCTACGAAATGTGCTACACGAATTTTCTTCGCTCTGTTCCGGCACTTTCCCGGCATTTTGCTCAAATCGGAAACGCAGTTGATGTTTGACAGCAACCCATCCCTTTGGTATAATAAGATCAGAAAGCAGAAATAAGGAGGTATTTTCATGAAAAAGACGATCATTACCATCAGCCGTCAGTTCGGCAGCGGTGGCCGTACCGTAGGTCGCCTGATTGCCGAAAAGCTTGGCATCCCCTTCTATGACAAGGAGCTTGTAGAAAATATCGCACTTGAATCCGGCTTCGCTCCCACGTTTGTTGAAGAGCATGGTGAGCATTCTCCCGGCCGCACCCTCCTTTCCTACGCCTTCGCATCCACCGGCGTTCCGGGGGTGATGAACGGACTTTCCACGGCGGATTTCCTTTGGTCTATCCAATGCAGCACGATCCTGCAGATTGCAGACAAGGGACCCTGCGTGATCGTGGGCAGAAATGCTGACTACATTTTGAAGGACCGCGAGGATGCGCTGCATGTGTACATCTATGCGGATCTTGACTACCGCGCTGACCGCATCGTTCGGCTTTACGGCGAGTCCGAAAAGTCCCCCGTCGCCCGCCTGCAGGAAAAAGACAAGCGGCGCAGCGTCAACTATCATCACTACACCGGCAGGACATGGGGCGCATCCGAAAATTACGATATTTGCCTGAATACCTCTGTCATTGGTGTGGAGGAAGCAGCAGACATTGTAGTATCCCTGATCCATAACATGAAGTAAGAAATACGGCATGCCATTTGGCATGCCGTTTCATTATTCTCTTCCTCGGGTAATACGGGTCAAGCCCATTGCCATACAGCCGATGCCGGCAAGGATCAACAGAACGGAAAGCTCTCTGACCCACTGCAATAAACCCAGTTTTCCAAGATCAAAGAACAAGATCCGTACCGGGATCGGGATCAGGAACATGAGACCTGCCAGAAGTCTGCCAGGCAAATAGCCACCGGCAGTCAACACAAGAACGGCTCCCGCCAAGAGATACCAAATGATCGACAAAACGATCTGGGCTGCTCCGCCGTTGGCGATATCAATAAGAATAATCGCAACGCACTGGATCGCACCGAAAATCGCATACAAGCCCGGAGCATTCAGGAAAAGGCATTTCATGCAGACCACAAAAGCAGCCGTTGCCAGCACGCCGGACAAAATTGCTGCGATCGCCTCAATGATCGGAACATCCCGCAGGGTTGTGACTGCGAAATAGTAAACAAGGGTAGCAAAAAATCCCAGACCCATAAAAAGCGGGCATGCTTCGATCCACTTGCTCTTAAAATCCACCTGAAAACGGCAGTATTGCTTCAATTTCATATGTTCACCTCAGAACTTAAACTGTTGCTTTTTCCTCGTCACGAATATGGATACTGACACCATTGACCTCAACGCTTTCTTCTGCGTTGATAAGAATATACTTCACCCCATCGATCACCCGTGTTTCGATCAGATCGGCACGGTCGGGCGCAACCTTGATGGACACATCCGGGGTCGTGACCTCGATACGCTTTTCGTTGATGATGTTCTTCGGATGCAGATCAGCCTCATGACCAAAGGTCTCATCATAATCAATGCTGAACTTGGCGATCTTACTGTCGCTGACGCCGCAGGACGAAAGAACCTGCGTCACATCCTCCTTGCACACCAGCAGCGGATCAGCAACCCTGCTCTGTTTGTGCAGCTCAATACGTCCCGCAAGATCCTCGTGGATCGACTGGACAACCTCAAGACTGCATTGCTCATCCAGCGCATTTGCGAGGATCGCCTCAAAGGAACGCTTCTGCTCAAAGGCAGGCTTCGGAATCGGTGTATGGAAAACACGCTCGACAAATTCCTCATGACTGTTCTTGGGGCTGTGTGTGTAATAAAGCGCGCCATAGATATTCGTCGCCCGGTCATCGAAGGCAGGAAACAGAAAACCAAGCTCCGGCGCGCTGACAATGTTGTCAATACCGCTGTCACTGAATTCCTTTTCCTCCGGCGCATAGTGCAGCTTCGACTTTGTCTGTTTCACGGGACAGATTGCACAAAGGATAAAACGGAATGTCTCCTCTGACCGCCCGGAGTCATCTTCATCGTTCTTGCTTCTGAAAGGAACATCATAACTGTCACAGCCCAGCAGGATCAGATAGTTCTGCTTGAGAGAGACGGTTTCGATGACCTTCTGGTAGAATTCCTGACGAAGCTCTGAATCCTCAAGCCCGGTGCGGCGAAGCTCCATCAGCAGCTTATGCTCAGGACTGTCCATCACCTGCTGGGTCTTGAACACGATATCGATCAGATTTTTGCCGATCGTACCTGATAAAGCGCGCTTCAGGAGGGCAAAGTACTTCTCCCCTTCGTTTTCGCTCATCAAGCCGGTGCTTTTGCGAAATTCCGAAATGATCTCCTTATTGTCATTGACATAGCAGCAATAAAGAGATGTCATGTTGCTGCGGTCACGACGGATATGGCGGCGAATCTCGCCCACTTCCCTGATGTTCATAACAAACCTCACTTGTATGTACTGGAGCTATTATACCACAGAATTTTGTAAGAAACAATAGGAAAAGTGCGCTGCTGCCGCAGCGCACTTTCAGTTTAATCCTTCAGGCATTTTCCGTTTTGAATGAAATACTCGATGCCGGAGTACAGTGTCGTCAGGACGATCACAGCGATCACCAGATAGCCAAGCCAACCGATCTGCGGAAATGCCATCCACAGACACAAGCCGACCATAGTGCTGGCAGTTTTCACCTTGCCGCTCCAGCCTGCCGCGATCACGACACCCTTTTGCACCGCGATCAGACGAAGTCCCGTGACGGCAAATTCCCGGGTCAGCACCAGCATCAGCGCCCACGCGGGGAACATCCCCCACTGGCAGAACATCAGCATCGCTGCGATCACCAGCAGTTTATCTGCAAGCGGATCGAGAAATTTGCCAAGATCCGTTATCTGATTGCGTTTCCTTGCAATATTTCCGTCGATAAAGTCGGTAATGCTTGCGATGATGAAGACAGCCAAGGCGATCCACATCCACATGCCCGCCTGACCTTGACTAAGATACATCAAAATCATGTACACGGGGATGAGTGCCACACGCAGCAGCGTAATTTTGGTTGCAGTTGTCACCGATTAATCCTCCACAACAAAGCCGGACAGATCGCCGTCAATGAGACCATCGATCTGTACATTCACAAATGTTCCTTCCGACAGATCATCATCAGAAGCAAGCCAGACTCTGCCGTCAATATCCGGCGAATCGGCATAGGTTCTGCCGAAATACTGTTCAAATTCCTCATCATAGCCGTCAACAAGCACCTCGACCGTCCTGCCGATCATCGCCTTAGAATATTCATCCATGATGGCAGATTGAATCGTCTCAACCATTTCCGCTCTCGTCTGTGCGACAGAAGCATCGGGATGCTCCATTTCGGCGGCAGGCGTACCATCCTCGGGAGAGAACGGGAATGCGCCAACACGCTCCAGCCGCATCTCCTTCAGGAAATTACAAAGCTCTTCAAATTCCGCCTCCCCCTCACCGGGAAGACCGGTGATAATGCTCGTGCGAAGCACCAGACCGGGGATTCTGGCACGCAGCTTGGCAAACAGTTCCTTGAGAAATACACCGTCTCCACGGCGGTTCATCAGCTTCAGGATCTTGCTGTTGCAATGCTGAATGGGAATGTCCAGATATTTGAGGATCTTCGGCTCGGTCGCCATCACCTCGATCAGCTCATCATCGATCTCATCGGGATAGACATAGTGGACGCGGATCCAATGCAGTCCCTCAATTTGGCACATATTCCGAAGCAGCTCGGGCAGCAAACGCTTATGCCCGGGCAGGTCTGTGCCATAGCGGCTGGTGTCCTGCGCAACAACGATCAATTCCTTCACACCGCCGGCTGCCAGCAGACGGGCTTCGTAAAGGACATCATCCATCTGACGGCTGCGGAACTTTCCGCGCAGATACGGGATAATGCAGTAGCTGCAGCGATTGTCGCAGCCCTCCGCGATCTTGATGAAGGCATAATGCTCAGGGGTGGTCAGGATGCGACCTGTCTCCTGCTCCGGCGCATCAATGGAACCGAAATCACGGACACAGTCGCCATTTAACAGTGCCTCAATGGCAGGAACGATCTGCGTATAGCTGCCGGTGCCGAGAATGCCATCCACCTCAGGCAGTTGTTCCAGAATCTCGTCCTGATACCGCTGGGATAGACAGCCGGTGACAAGGATCTTACTTACAAGCCCCTCCGCTTTCAACGCCGCAGTCTGCAGAATAAAGTCGATCGCCTCAGATTTTGCCGAATCAATAAAGCCGCAGGTGTTGATCACAACCACGTCGCTTCCCACGATATCCGCTTTTACCCTATGTCCTGCCTCCTGCACGCGATACATCATCCGCTCGCAGTCGACCTGATTTTTGGCACAGCCAAGGGAAATAAATCCAATATTTGCCATGTTAATCCTCCGGGAAATCCCCGCAATCATATTTGAACTGATCCAATGCCCGCCTGATTTGCCCATAGGAATGTCCGCGGCGCAGCAGTGCATCAATGGCACGCTTTACATCCTTGTCCGTCGATTCCCCGTCAAGGCGGGAGCGCAGAAAAGCAACGATTTTTTCCTGCTGATCGGGATAATCTGCAAGAGCATCTGCCCATAGCGCACGGGGGATGCGTTTTTCATAAAGTGCCTGTTTTGCGCGGGCAAGTCCGTAACCCTTTGCGATACACTGGGATACGATCTGCTGCGCTGTTTTGGAATCGTCCAGCAGGGACAGTTCTTCCATCCACGAAACCGCAGCCTCCGCGTCCTCAGCAGTCTCCCCTTTATGGATCAAACGCTCTGTCAGATCCCGTTTGGAGACGCTGGTAGCGGCAACAATGCGCACAGCGCGCATTTTTGCGGACATCTCCCCTGCTGCACTACAGAGCTTCTCGTACGCCTCATGGGACAGCTCCATGCCGCTGTACAGACCAAAGTCTTCAACGGTCTGCCGATAAAGGCGCATAACCGCGCCATCTTCAAAGACAACACGGTATCTGCCCGTGCGGTCGGGAGTGTTTGAAAAGGACTCAATCCTCATCGTCAAAATCGTCAGCACTGATCGCGATGGGACGCTCCGCAGCCTTTGCTGCAGCCTTGGGCTGAGCCGTACTGTTCTTCAGCAGATTCTCACGAACCTGAGCCTCGACCTTTTCAGCGATCTCAGGGTTTGCCATCAGGTAATCCTTCACAGAGTTGACGCCCTGACCGATGCGCTCATCGCCCATACTGAACCAGCTGCCGCTCTTCTGAACGATATCCATCTGAACTGCCAGATCCACAAGCTCGCCCCATTTGCTGATGCCCAGACCGTAGAGAATGTCAAAGTGAGCTTCACGGAACGGAGGCGCGACCTTATTCTTGACGACCTTGACACGGGTCTTGTTGCCGACCACATTGCTGCCTTCCTTGATGGATTCGACGCGGCGCACATCCAGACGGACAGAGGAATAGAACTTCAGCGCATTGCCGCCGGTGGTGGTCTCGGGATTGCCGTACATCACGCCGATCTTCATACGCAGTTGGTTGATGAAGATGACGACACAATTTGTTTTGGCGATGGTGCCAGCCAGCTTGCGCAGTGCCTGAGACATCAGTCTTGCCTGCAGACCCACAAAAGTATCGCCCATCTCTCCCTCAATCTCCTGCTTGGGAACAAGTGCCGCAACGGAGTCAACGACAACGGCATCCACCGCACCGGAGCGTACCAGAGCGTCGGTGATCTCCAGTGCCTGCTCGCCGGTGTCGGGCTGGGAAACCAGCAGATTATCAATGTCAACACCCAGAGCAGCGGCATAAACGGGATCAAGAGCATGCTCCGCGTCCACAAAGGCGACTTCGCCGCCCATTTTCTGTGCTTCTGCCAAAATATGCAGAGCCAGCGTGGTCTTGCCGGAGGATTCCGGCCCGTAGATCTCAATGATACGACCCTTGGGGACACCGCCGATGCCAAGAGCGGCATCCAGTGCCAAGGAGCCGGTGGGGATCGCGTCCACATTCATCTCCGGGCGATCGCCCAGACGCATGACAGTACCCTTACCAAAGCTCTTGTCGATCTGCGCCAGAGCGGTCTGGAGTGCTTTTTTCTTATCGGATGCGGGAGTCGGTGCTTCGTAAGCTGTTTTCTTTGTAGCCATATTATTCTTCCTTCCTGCCGAACTGGGCAATAACTGCCCGTTCTCTGTCGTTATAATCTCTGGTTCGTTCCAGTATGGTATACCCGTTCATTTCCAGAATTTTGCAGACATCATCGCCCTGCGTATCGCCATATTCAAAGCAAAGGAACCCGCCGGGCTTCAGCGCGGCAGCATAATTCTGTGCGATATTACGATAAAAGATCAGCCCGTCATCGCCGCCGTGAAGTGCCAGCTCCGGCTCAAAATCCCGGACACTGGATGGCAGCTCCAGCATCTCTTGCGAGGTGATATAGGGCGGATTGGATACGATCAGGTCAAATTTCCCCAAAAAAGCGGAGGGTTTTCCAAGAGCATCCGCCTGAATGCAGGAAACGCGACCTGATAAATGGTTAAGTGCAATGTTCTTTTTGGCGACCGCAAGTGCTTCCTTGGAGATATCTGCCAAAGTCACTCTCGCATCCTTGACACGACTTGCAACCGCAAGACCGATGCAGCCGGAGCCGGTGCAAAGATCGAGGATGCGCGGATCTTTTCCGAGGAAAAGGGATTGCTGGATCGCAAGTGTCGCTACTGCACAGGTATCGTCCCGTGGGATGAGAACGTTGCGATCAACAAATAACTTCAGACCGTAAAACTCCCACTCGCCCAGAATATATGCCAGCGGCTCACCCTTTATCACGCGCTGTGTCAGATCGTTTACGGTCTGACAGATCACCTCGGATGCATAGAGATCTCTGTCAGCAAGGATCTGCTCATGGGTCTTATTGGATGCGTGGCAGACGATCTGACGTGCCAGCATACCGGCATACTGCATCTCCTCTGTCTGCATGATCGTCCTGCGGGCATCCAGATAAAGCTGAGAATAGGTTTTTACCAACGGTCTGCACCCGCTTCCTCAGGAATAACCGCCTCAACAGCCGCAATCGCCACCTCGATCATCTCATCGTCCGGCTCATTGGTGGTGAAATTCTGCAGCCACATACCGGGTGCGGTCAAAATCTTCGTAAACCTGTTGTCGTGACGTCCTGCCCATCGATTGATCTCGTAAGTAACAGCAACCACCAACGGCAGCAGCAGAAGCTTAAAAACGATCATGATGATGCGGTAAAGAACGCCGCCCTTCATCGCAGCCAAACTCGGGATCAGTGCCAGCAGCAGCGTAGATGCCACCGAAAACAGCAAAATAGAGATGACCATGACCACGAGCAGGAAGCTTGTGCCACAGCGGGGATGAAGTCTGGTCTGTGTGCGGATGTTCTCCACTGTCAGTTCAAGACCCGCCTCGTAACAGCGGATGGTCTTGTGTTCTGCTCCGTGATAGGCAAAGACGCGCTTCATTTCCTTCATCCGGGAAACCAGCAGCATGTAGATCATAAAAATGATCATGCGCACGACGCCTTCCACCAGATTCAGAAGCAGCGTGTTATGGATCCACTGATCAAAGAAGCTGCCAATGACCATCGGAAGCAGGAAAAACAGAACAATGGAAAGACCCAGTCCCAGAAAGACGGAAATATTGATCAGAACCTTCTGAAAACGTTCATTGCCCAGCTTTTTTTCAAGCCACATATCAAATTTTGACGGAATTTCCTGCTCATCCTCCGGCGCGAGGTCAGCAGAACGCATCAGTGCCTTGACACCAACCACCTGAGAATCAAAGAAATTGACTGGCCCACGGATGAGGGGCCATGTGAGGATCGACTTCTTGGAGCGCACCTTTCTGGGTGTGATCTCGACTTTGATCTCCCCATTTGTACGCACAGCAACCGCGTCCTTTTCAGGACCGCGCATCATAATGCCTTCCATCAGAGCCTGACCGCCGATGGTGGTCTTAAACTGACTGCAGCATTGCTGCTCGTTGTTGTTACTCATAGCAAACCTTCCTTACTGAACTGTGGGCAGGCATACCGTTACAAGCGTGCCGCCGCCCTCAGCATTTTCAAGTGTGAGTGTACCCTGATGCATCCCGATGATCTCATCGCAAACGGCAAGACCGATTCCGGTGCCACGGGTCTTCGAGCTGCCTTTGTAAAATTTCTTCTTCACCAGCGGCAGTTCATCCTCCGGGATGCCGGGACCATAGTCGCGGATACGCACCACGATCATGTCATCTTCAAGGGACATAGAGGCATCAATACGCTTCCCCTCACCGCCGTGCTTGGCAGCATTATCCAGAATGTTGAGGAATACCTGACGCAGACGCTCGGGATCGCAGGGGATCTCAGGAATATCATCATCGTTATCCAGATACTCAAGCATGATTCCGTCCTGAGACAGACGGCTGGAGTACATATAGACCGTGTCCTCAAATTCACCGCGGATGTCTGTTTCGCGAATATTCAGAGTCATGCGATCATCCTGAATGCGGGTGAAATCCAGCAGCTGAACCACCATCTCCGTCAGACGCTTGGTTTCACGGGAGATGATCCGCATGCCCCGTTCCGTATCCGGATTCAAAGTATCATCCGCGAGAATGGTCTCTGTCCAGCCGGCAATTGCCGTCAGCGGAGTACGCAGCTCGTGGGACAGCGAGGAAATAAAGTCACGCTGAATGACCTCGTTGCGGTTGATCTGAACTGACATTTCATTGATCGTCTGTGCCAAATCACCAATCTCATCGTCATATTTTGCCTGAATCTGAATGCCATAGCTGCCGTTCGCAATCCGTTTCGCCTTGTCAATGATATCATCCATCGGGACAAGGATCGAGCGGATATAGTAGTTACTGCTGACCAGAACGATTGCCAGCACCACTGCAAGGGCTACCAGCGAGAGCAAGCAGATCGTCGTCACCTGACGATCGATCAATCTTGTGGAGCTGACATAGCGCAGCACACCAACAACTTCTCCGTTGCTGTGTACCATTGGGCAGGACACCGCAATGATCCGCTCTCCGCTGGCAGGGTCAATGCCGTTAAAGGGCTCAATCTTGAGGGTACTGATCGCCAGACGAATATCGGGTGTCGTCGGCGACTGCCCGGGCCATGAGCCGTAGGACGATGCCACAAGCTGCCCATCTGCGTCGATGAACTGGAGTTCAATGGTATTCTTTTGTTCAAAGGTCTTTGCATAATCCACGCAGGATTGATAGAACTCCTTGTAGCTCTGATTGACGTAGCTTCCGAAGAATGCTGTCATCGTCTGTGCGCGATATTCCAAATCAGAGGTCATGCCGGAGTAATAATAGGCAGAGAAAACCATTGTCACGATCAATACACAGATCAGTCCGAGTACAGACAAAATGCCAACTGAATTGATCAGCCAACGTTTTCGCAGTCCACCGAGCTTTTTCATGTTACATTTACCTCACAAAAAGGTTTATGCGCCCCATTTATAGCCAAAGCCCCAGACTGTTGTAATATAGACGGGGTTGGCGGTATCGTCTTCGATCTTGATGCGCAATCTGCGAATGTTGACATCGACAATTTTCAGCTCTCCCTCGTATTCCCTACCCCAGACCGCGGAAAGAATTTCCTCTCTGGCAAGGGCGCGACCGGGGTTCTGCATAAAGAGCTTGACGATGGCGTACTCCACCTGTGTCAGGCGGATGCGTACACCGTTCTTCTCAAGGGTATGGTTAAGAGTGTTCATGACAAACGGACCCTGAGCCAAAACATCGGCAACAACCACGCTGTCGCCGCCGAGACGGCGGAAGAGCGCGTCAATCCGGGCTGTCAGCTCCGCCGGCGAAAACGGCTTGGTGACGTAGTCGTCCGCACCGGTCATCAGTCCTGTGACCTTGTCCATTTCCTGCGTTCTGGCAGTCAGCATGATGACACCCATCTGCTTGTTGGTCGCGCGGATACGGCGACAGACCTCAAAGCCGTCCATATCGGGCAGCATAATGTCAAGGATCGCAACGCCGATATCAGGATACTGCGCCAAAAGCTCCAGTGCCTCCTGACCTGTGCCTGCTTCGATAACATCATAGCCTGCACGCTTCAGGTTGATGACGACAAAGCTGCGGATATTCAGTTCATCCTCCATGATCAATACTTTTTTCATAACGACTCCTTACGTTACACTGTTCTTCCAATCCTGAACGATCAGATGGAAGCTGTTGATGAGTGATTCCTTAGAAATGTTGTAGGCCGCCGACTCCACACCGAGATGTGCGGCATAGACTGTCGTTTCCGTTCTATGCAGAACAAATCGGTTATCCGCAACGCCCTGCTCTTCGCGCAGATGACCTGTAAACACGTAGACCGTGATCAATTCTGTCTGCGTACCATCCTCTTTCTGAATCGAAAAAACATAGCTGTTGCCACGCTGGTCGACCAATAAGCTGCTGACGATCTTCTTGTTCAGTTCCAAATACCAGCCGCCCAAATAGTTATGGTAGGTGTACTTCTTATCCACAACGTTACCGCTGGGACGCATCGCATACCAACGGATCAGGTACTGCTCCTCCTGAGAACCGGCAGAAGTCGATTGCATGGGGATCAGGCTCGGCAGCTCCAAGACACCGTCGCTGTCAATATCATCGGCATAAACATAATAGTTGCGCAGGGTCTCAACTGTGGTGCCGGATTCATTGGAGAGCGTGACATTGATAAACTCATTGTCAACGACCGCAAATACGTCTGTAATGATCGCTGAACCATCTACATCACTCGCCACATAGACCGCCGGTGAGCCGCCGCTGAGCTTGCTGACCATGATACGTTTGATATGGTCAACGGGCTGAGACATCATGGCTTCCTTGAACCGCTCGACACCGTTCGTCCCCATCTGAAACAGCTCCGCAACGCCGTTTGTTGAATCGCTTAATTCATCTGAGCGCAATACCAGCAGCTCCGTTAATCCGTCATTGTCAAGATCCGCGCAGACAAAACGGGAGTAGCCAACGGCGTGGAGAGACTCAATCTCATCCACATTCCTGCCCTTCATCTCGTAGACAGACAACCACCGTACCACCTGATCACTGACCTGACAGCCAAAGACTAAATTGTAGCCTGCGCTGCCGGTAAAACGAACGTATTGAACATTTTCAAAGGCGTTGGCACTGCGTTCAATGGTTTCAGCAAGGATGTATTCATCGTTGACGCAGGTAAAGATCAGGATACGCAGCCGCTTGTCCTCAATTCCTCTCGCGAAAACCAGATACTCCGGCTCTTCATCGCCGTTGAGATCGGCAGTTTGCACCGTCTGCTGGTTATCGCCGGAAACGGGTGCGTAATATTCAAGACCCTGCATTGCGTTGTCGATTACAGATTTAAGATTTTGATAGTCCTCCGACCGCTTCGGCAGGCAGTAGAGTTCATCTATCGTTCGCATATTACATCCGCTCAGCAGCAACACAAACACGAGCAGCAGCCAAAGCAGAACCTTATTTCGTTTCATAGCAGCCACTCCTTTCGATTGGTTATTATAACACGAATGGATCAGAAATCCAAATCATTTCAGAACCACGTTTGCCTGACCAAGCACACTTCTTAGCTCGTTGAGCATTCGCTCATCAAGCGCAGCAGCTGTACCGCGGCGTGTGCGGGTATCCGCAAAGAACAAAACCACCTGCTTGTCCCCGGGGAACATGTTAAGGATCGCCTTGACCTTACGATAGCGGGGATCGGACTCACCCTGCAGCTGGAGGTAGAGCTTGTCTGCTTCCACCTTGCGGGGCGGTTCTTCAGCCGGTGCAGGCTGGGTGGGGTTTTGGGTAAAATCAGACATAGGGCGCGCTCTGTTGATGACGATCTGCGGTTCTTTTTCATCCCGGATCGACAGACGGCCCGTGATTACGACGGGGCTGTTTTCCCGCAGATAACCGCCGTACTGGTTAAGCACGTTGGAAAATGCCAGCATTTCAATGGATGCGGTGTCGTCCTCCAAGGTGACATATGCCATCATGGAGTTATTGCGGGTGGTCTTCATCTTGACCGCCTGCACAACGCCGGCAATACTGACGACAGAATCGTCAGCATAGGGATTTTCCTCATCCATCAGCTCGCCAATGGGTACTACGTGTGATCCTTTGAGGAAGGCTCGGTAATCATCCATGGGATGACCCGAAATGTAAATGCCGGTGGTCTCCTTCTCCATGCTCATCATGTCCGCACGGCTCAGCTCCGGCAAGCTGGGGATCTCAATGACTGCCGCCTTGTCCTCCACATCCAGAAGGGCAAACAGCTCCATCTGACCGTCCAGATTCCTCTTGCGGGAGGCTGAAACACTGTCCATCATGCTGTCATAAACCGCCAAAAGCTCACTTCTATGATGACCGAAGCAGTCCATTGCGCCACATTTGATCAGATTTTCAACAGCGCGCTTGTTCAGCTCGCCCTCGCCCATACGGCGCAGGAAATCCTCCATCGACTGAAACAGTCCGTCTGCAACGCGTTTCGCAACGATGGAGCGGATCAGTCCCCGACCAACATTCTTGACAGCGCCCATGCCAAAACGGATGGCATCGCCCTCCACCGTAAACTGATCCTCGGAATGATTGATGTCCGGCGGCAGAACCGGGATACCAAGCTCTTTACACTCGCGAATATAACCGGAGATCTTGACGGCAGAGTCCAGCACAGAGGTCATCAGCGCAGCCATATACTGCCGGGGATAATGGCACTTGAGATAGGCTGTCTGGTACGAAACAACCGCATAACAGACTGCATGTGCCTTGTTAAAGGCATAGTTCGCAAAATCGACGATCTCATCATAGATCGACTGTGCGGCAGCCTCGGATACGCCCTTCGCCATCGCGCCGGGAATGCCCTGCTCCTTGTCGCCGTAGACAAAAACACGACGCTCCTGCTCGATGATCTTCATCTTCTTTTTGGAGATCGCGCGGCGGATGTTGTCCGCCTGACCCATTGTATACCCGCCAAGGCTCTGGAAGATCGCAATGACCTGCTCCTGATAAACGATACAGCCGTAGGTGACCTTCAAAATCGGCTCTAAAAGCGGAGTTTTGTAGGTGATCTTGCGGTTATCCAGCTTGTTGGCGATAAAGGTCGGGATGGAGTCCATCGGACCGGGGCGGTAAAGTGCCACAATCGCGGTCAGATCTTCGATGGTAGTGGGGCGCATGTTGACGCAAACACCCGTAATACCGGCAGATTCCAGCTGAAAGACACCTTGGGTCTTACCTTCTGCCAGCATGGCAAAGGTTTCAGGATCGTTATCGGGAATGTAACGGATATCGAACTCGGGATGGAGCCTGCGGATCTGCTTTTCCGCATCATGGATGACAGTCAGGTTACGCAAGCCAAGGAAGTAGTGATAGGTAACGAACACCGTCAGCATTATCTGTTACGGGTCGTTTTCCCCCACTTCGAACCGTACGTGCGGCTTTCACCGCATACGGCTCTCCATCGAGAATCAGTAGGCTTCGGTAACCTAC
>SVMI01000019.1 GCA_015067495.1 Oscillospiraceae bacterium
AGTTCCCTCAAACTTCATCATGTAGACTTCGCCAATCTTAGGGGTTCTGTCTTCATTCTTCATAGGCACGGTGTACTTCCTTTCACCAAAGAATTCTTGTCTTTGGTGCTAGTATAACACACGCCCGCGAGAATGTCAAGCTAATTTTATCATTTACAAGAAAAAATTTTTTACGAGGTAATCAGGGTGAATTTTATGTCATTTTCCCGTGTATTGCTGTCTCCGCAGACAATATCCAACACCGTGCCGAGGGGAGACCTGTCCGCATCAAGATAAATACATTTCACTTTTTCGAAGTGCAGCGTGTTCTCGCCGCTCTTTAGGCAAATAACATTTGGATTGCACGCCATTAACATAGAGGTAAAGGTCAGATTGACCTTCCTGTTCGGCGGCTCGCTCAATAATGCTTGCCGCCTGAGATAAAAACGGTCTTGCTGATTTCAGCAATTCTCTCCGCTTTTTGTTCACTGGTATTCACCTCAATCTTTGTGCTCCCAAAGACCGGCAAAAACGAAATCAACTTTCAGAGAATCTTCGACGGCAGAAAAGCTGAACGACTCTGCGTGCTGGATTAAAGTAAAGAACGGATGTGTCCTACCGTACTCCAGAACCATGTCGGGGCAAATGATTGAAACCGTGAGCTTCATAGTCTCATCATTGACATCTGCCTCGGCAGACTCACAGTCGAACTCGGAAACGAGTCGGTCGATGAGGGCGCAATCTGTCTTTAGATTCTTTCTCTTGTCTTTGGAGATAGACCACCGGCTACCAAACTGCTCGGAGGCTTCCTCCACGACCATGTCTACAATATCATAAGTACTCACAAGGGGCATACTTACACCTCCTTACTCAACAGGACGAACCAGACCGTGGAATGTCAAGGTCAACTTAACCTTACCATTCGTTAGCGGGTAAACTTCGGTGTTGCTTGCAAACTCGCACGCTCTTGCAAGCGTGATGCCTGGATGGGTTGGGTTAACTCAAGAGCCGAAGTCTATGATAACTCCATCGTGGAGATTAAAGACAATCTAGCTTTGCTTACCGCAGCTTTACAAGACAACTCCAAGCTCACTGAGGAACTGTTCGTTCAAAGCAGCCGTGACCGCATTATCGATTTCGGTATACTCGTAGCCGATGGAGAAAAGATTATTTCTCGTGAGCAATTCCACCGTATCTTCAAAGTCCACGAGGACTATGAGAAGTTCCTGAAAAAGCGTGGCTTGAAGAACGGCGAGACCGATATTGCTATGCGTGTCATCAAAGAGTCTTACGCCACTCATATGCGTGAGCACACATTCCTTGAGGATGTGCGTGGTTACAATAACTAAGCAACCATAAAAATCTGTACCCGACCTGTGGGTGTGTCGGGTATGGAGTAGAAAAATAGTAAAAGCGGACTGTCGTATGATAGTCCGCTTCTTTTTACCGCTCTGCCTATCAGGCTAAGGCAGGCGTTGATTTCTGAGTCTTTTCTTATAAGTTGTTGGGTCAAAATACGAGCCGTCAGAGGGCTTCTGAGAGCCTCCTGCGAGGTCTGAGTTTTATTAACATTTTGCCCAGAAAATAAAATAGGCAGGGTACGGAGTAATACCGTCCCTGCCATTTTTTAGCTTTTCGTTTGTACGCTTCGAACAGCTTTGCGCTTCTGTTCGTTGATAAGGTGAATGTATGTGTTGTAGGTGATTGTGATGTCGGAGTGACCGAGCAACTCACTGACCGTCTTGACATCTTCGCCGGCGGCAAACAGACGGCTTGCAAATGTGTGCCGTAGTGCGTGCAGACCGTAAACCTTATCTTCCGAGAAACCTGCGGCAACAGCGATTTTCCGAAGCATTCTGTCCAGATATCTTGGAGTCATTGGATTGCCGTCTTTTGTGGATAGCACATAGTCGAACTCACCGGTAATTTCTTTCAGGCGCATCAGCGCTTCGTAGCACGCATCGTTCATATCAATCTCACGGATACTCGTTGCCGTCTTCGCTGAGTCTTGCTCGATTACTGTGTACTTATGCTCTGCGTCGTCTGTGCGGTCTTTGACAATCACACGGGTGGCATTGACGACGACCCTACGATGCTCGAAGTCAACCTCTGTCCATTTGAGGGCGAGAAGCTCTGCCATACGAAGACCTGTATTGAGGTCTACAATGATACCGTCGCCAAGACGATATACACGCTTACCGTTCGTGTAAACGGATGTAGCGGCTTCGCACAGCTTGTCTACTTCGTCATTATTATAATACCGTATTTCTGACTTGCCGAAAGTTTTCTTGGCAGGCACAGCTACGCCGAGCGCAGGATTGAATAGCACAGTCTTCTGGATAACTCCTGTGCGGAAGCACTCATTGACTGCATCGTATGCTTTCTTTACAGTGGAGTAGGACAGCCCATTCTTCTTGAGGGTGTTGAGCATTGTCTGCACATCACTCGACTGGAATGCCGCCAACTGAATGTGGCCTACGAGAGGAATAACTTGGTACAGAACTGTCTGCTCAAGTCTGTCGAAGCTCTTTGGCTTCAAAAGGTTCTGCTTGTTCTCATAGAGCCAAGTGCGCATATAATTCTCAACCGTACTACGCTGAACAACCGACTGGTCGTTCTTGTAGAATTCTTTTTGGAAATCCTTTAACTTTTTCTTAACCTCCCTCTCAGTCTTGCCATACAAGGCTTTGATGCGAGGTCTTCCTTTTTCGTTGACACCGATAACCATTCGGGCAGTCCAAGTCCCATCTGCTCTCTGGGAGATAGAACCGCTGCCGTACTCACGACGCTGTTTAGATTCAGCCATGTTAGTAACCCCTTTCAAATTGGTATGTATGACAATCTGGTATTACAATGTTTATTACAATCTTTATTACAATTATTACAATGTTTATTACAGATTGGGAGGGACTATCTAACACTAATAGTACCACATAATCGCGGATTTGTAGAACGGTTGTTTGTTTATTGTGTAAAATTCATATATAGACAACAAAAAATCGCCCTTTTCAGGACGACTTTTTGTGCAAATATGGCAGGGGCACAAGGACTTGAACCCTGAGCCTACGGTTTTGGAGACCGCCGCTCTACCAATTGAGCTATACCCCTATATGTAAAAGGCTGTTGCCTTTGTTTAAGATGGTGGGCCCTCAGGGACTTGAACCCGGGACTATCCGGTTATGAGCCGGAGGCTCTGACCAACTGAGCTAAGGGCCCATATAGTCGGTGCCGCAACACCATCACGGACGCTATTGTACCACCGAAAAGGAATTCTGTCAAGGGTTTATTTTACAAATCCGCCCCCAAAGGCGCGGATTTGTATCATCTGATTATTGGTTGTTACTGTCTTCTTTTTGTCCGTCACGGATCTCCTGACTGGCGGCATGACGGCGGCGCCGGCGGCGGGAGAGGTACTGCTCCGGAGGATCGGCTTTTTCCGCGCGGCGCGCATAGGCAGCGGCTGCCTCAGAGGTGGCTTCATAGGTCAGGCGGCTGACGCGGGTCAGACCGTCGGGCTGCTGGGAAAGACGCACACGGATCAGGAATTTGCCATGCTCAGGGCAGGTGGCGAGATCCATATACCGATGACCGGGCTGGGCAAACCAGCGGGAGCCGAGCATCTGACGGCTGCAGACGGGACACTTGTTCTCCTCGCCGGTCATGGCGGAGAGGGCGGCGCGCTTGTCCGCATAGTCATAGAAGACCTTTCTTGCAATGCAGCCGGGCAGCTCTGCGCCGTGGAAGCCGTCGTCGTGGCTCTTGAGTGCCTGACCGTACTGCTCGATGCCCTGCTTCAAGTTCAGCCGCGCGCAGATCAGGGCGGTGTGGTAGGCATCACCCAAGGCATCGTGGGCGGGGCGGGATGCTTCAATGCTGAAGATCTCCATGGCGGTTTTCAGCGCCTTTTGGGAGGTAGAGCCGTCGGTTTGGGCATTGAAGATCATCTGTGCATTGTACCAGCGCTCTGTCCAGCTTTCGTCCAAGCCAAAAAGCTGCAGATTCTCCCGCAGGATGCCGATGTCATCGAAGCCCCATGTCAGGAAGATGATGTCATCGCCGCACCACTGGCGGAACTGCGCCATCGCATCAGGGAAGGGGATGCCCTCGTCACGGAGTCTGGCTTCTTTGATGCCGGTCAATTTGCTGACGCGGCGATTGAGATGGCGGTAGAACTTCGGCTTGACAAGAACCTGAAATTCGTCCTGCACAAGCTGATCCTCTGTGACGCGAATAGCACCGATCTGAATGATCTCACCGCGAATATGCACAGGAAGCACCTTCTTGGCAGAGGGAGACCCCGGCCAAGGCTGATTCCATTCCATATCCAGTACGATATAATCCATGACTGCAACCTCTGTTCAAAATATCTCTAACCTATATCATAGCACACACAGGGGCGGTCTGTAAACCCAAAGTTTGCAATTTTCATATTTTTCAGGCAGATGGGCAAACTGCATATGGAGGGGATGGAAGATGACGGAAAAAGAGTATGCAAAGCTGGTAAAGCAGATGCAGCCCCGTTCACCGATGGGGAAGGACTGCTTTAATGCATTCTGGATCGGCGGGCTGATTTGTGCCATCGCGCAGCTGGCGATGAATGGGTACACCGCGTTGGGGCTGGAGAAGACGGATGCAAGCACTGCAACATCCATGACGATGATCGCCCTTTCTGCGCTTTTAACGGGCTTGAGCCTTTATGACGATATCGCAAAGGTGGCAGGCGCAGGCACGCTGGTGCCGATCACGGGCTTTGCCAATGCAGTAGTCGCCCCGGCGATCGAGTTCAAGACAGAAGGATTTATTCTTGGCGTCGGCGCAAAGATGTTTACAATAGCGGGACCTGTTATCGTGTACGGTGTTTCTGCCAGCGTGGTGTATGGATTGATTTATTGGATAACAACATTATTTTAACGGGCGGATGTGGGCATCCGCCCCTACGATGTGAATCGTAAATATGCCTACATCGACCCGTAAAACAGGCTTTCCTTTTATGTATTTATTCAGAAATATAAAGTTGTGTCGCAAGAATATTCCAGCACGGCTGCATGAACAATGCAAGTTTTTTCAAAAAGTAATGTGCCAAACTTGAACACAAGCAGGGCACGGGGATGTTCACCGCGTCCTTGACTTTTCCATGGGCGTATGGTAAAATTATCAAGCTAAAAAAACAAAAAAGGAGTCTTGCAACGTGCAGAATTTGATTAAGGATTGTCTTTCCGCCGCGCTGGAGCGCGCACCCGGATACTATACCGCGAGAGTCGGAAATGATGACTATCTGGTGGTTACCGCAAAGAATACTCCCGCCTTTGATGTGCTGGCTGCAGAGGGCGACACCAAGGTCTGTCCTCAGAACAACAAGAATGCCACGCTTCTGCGTAGCGTCATCGGCTACCTGAACCCCGTGTCCCGCAAGGGTCACAAGTTCACCATCGGTCTGGGCGACCGCCTCGGCTGCGCAGGTGAGGGTCACCTGAAGCTGCTGGCGGGAAAGGGCATTTTCCCTGTTTTGGCACAGCAGTCCATCCGCGAGCTGAATCTCACCGGCCGTACTTATGAGGATGTGCTTTGCAGCTCTGTTTGGGCAGTGTTCAACGCAGGCTATACCGATGGCTACGGTGCTGACGGCGACCACCTGAAGCAGCCCTTCGAGATCGAATATGCCATTGCCTGCGGCTTCTCCATGATCACTCTGGACTGCTCCGAGCATATTGATAACACCATCATGTCCTTGGACGACGCCGCACTGGCTGCGAAGTATGAGCAGATCTCTCCCGCGATCCGCAAAGCATACGAGGAAAAGTACCTGCAAAACACCGAATGCGGCATTGCCTTTACCATGAAGTCCCTGATGCAGAGCGCCCTGATCTACGGCGATGCCATCGAGTACACTGTGGGTATCTATAACCGCTTCATCAAGCCCAATGGCATCGACTTCGAGATGTCCATTGACGAGACCGCAACGCCCACCTCTCCCGAAAACCACTTCTTCCTTGCCTCTGAGCTGTATGCCCGGGGCGTGGAATGCGAGACTCTGGCACCCCGCTTCTGCGGCGAGTTCCAGAAGGGCATCGACTACATCGGCAATGTGGCACAGTTTGAGGAAGAGTACATTGTCCATGACCGCATTGCCCGTCACTTCGGCTATCGCGTGAGCGTGCACTCCGGCAGCGACAAGTTCAGCGTGTTCCCTGTGATCCACAAGGTCTCCGTGGGCGGCGTGCATGTGAAGACCGCCGGCACCAACTGGCTGGAAGCCCTCCGCGTGATCGCCAAGGCAGATCCCGAGCTGATGCGTCAGATGTACGTTTACGCTGTGGAGAAGCTGCCCATCGCCCAGGCTTACTATCACATCAGACCCTCTCAGGCAGATGCTCCCTCTGTGGAGAATATGCCCGATTCTCAGCTTCCCACCTTGCTGGATGTGGAGGACACCCGTCAGATCCTGCACATTACCTACGGTCTGATCCTGAATGAAAAGCGCGACGGCGAGTATGTATTCCGCGACAGACTTTACGACTGCCTGAAGAATAACCGCGCTGCCCTTGCAGCCGGTCTGGAAGCGCACATCGGCAAGCATCTGGCACTGGCTTTCGGCGTATAAATGCCAGAATAAAACTGACACCGAAAGAAACGACTAATTGTAAACTGCCCCCGTTTGTGCCATTGGCACAAACGGGGGCAGTATCATTCGGTCAAACCTTTTTAGATTACATTAGTCTATTCTAAAATTAAATAATCTTGAGGGTGTTACATTCAGCGCGCTGCAAATATCAAATACAACATCCAGAGATACTGCACAATCGGCTGTTTCAATACGACTCATGTGAGTGCGACTGATTCCAATCAATTCAGCCAATTGCATTTGTGATAATCCATGTTCCTTGCGATAGTATGCGATGGTTAGTCCCAAATGTTTATATTCCAATTGATGTTTATTCCTCATAAACTCACCCTAGTTCAATATATATCACAAGCTTGCAAAAAGCGACAACGCACAATGTTTCAAATGCAACTTGACAAGTTGCAAATATAATCATATAATTAAATTCGCCTTTAGATAATGTTGGCAAAAACCAGTTGTTTATGTAAAGAAAGGATGAATTTATATGAAACAAAAAATTTGTGTGCTTCTGTGTGTATTCCTGATTTTGTTACTGACATCGGCATGTAATAGTAACCAGACCACGATGCCTGACAACGACAATATTGGGGAAGTAACTGAATCAACGGATCAATCCGCTTTGACAACAGAAGAATCCATACCTCCGACTGAGGAAAGGAAAGCCGTTGATATTTTAGAAGAAGCCGGACTGTCGCATGAAAAGATTGTCCTTTATTTGAGCATAAGCAGTATCGTTGAGTATCCAATGGATGCATATGATTTTTTGAAAATTGCCGAACAACCGAATGAATTGATTAGAGCGTATTTTTTAAGTGTATATAGCAGGTATACTATAGATGAATATATCCAAGTTGTAGCCGATATGGAGAGTGCAACGTTTACTGACGAGCAAATATCCAATTATTCTGTGTTTGTGAATAAATACACTTCGGATGAGTATATTGATCTCATTAAGCATATGAGGGATACCGGCTTAACAGAGCATCAAATTAATTCGTATTCGGAGTATTCCGAAATAAGTCCGGAAACGTATATTAATCTTAGTGTTAATTTGGAGTCTGCGGTGGATGCGCTTTACAATTATTCATATTTTGCGGAGGCGTGTTCTCTAGAGGAATACTGCGAATTGCTTACTAAACTATACACAGCAACAGGAGAAGAATCATTGTTACCGCTATGCCCCTTAAGTGATGATTTAATTTTTGCAAAAAGGCATATATCCACATATGATTACGTGGAGGAATCTATTGCCATTTTAGATATGGAAGGCAATATTATAAGGGGTTGGGATCCTGAATGGGGAGAATATGATATACAATACCGAGCAAAATGCGGTGACTACTTCTTTATTACAACAAAGGGATATGCTTATGATTATTATGATTGCGATGTAGTAAATAAAGCAGGAGAAGTAATTGCTAATATTTATTGCAAGGCAAAAAAATACGATATCGGCGAGGGCTATGTGTTTTTCTCTCTTGGTGCAGACTGGGGACAAATTATGAATCCTCGGGGCGAAGTTATTGAACTTCAACCTGGAGTTGATTGGCCTTCCTATGGTGATGCCTCAGGCACCTTGAGAGATGGTGAAGCCATCGGAAAGCTAAGCGAAGGCTTGTTTTATGGTCTATGCACTAAACGTTCAGCTGCGGTTTATTATAATACGAATGGCGAGGTTGCAATTGATCTATCAAAAGAAGTGAGAAATTTCGAGGTGACCCAAATGTCTGATTTTTCAGATGGGCAGGCGCGGATTGAGTTTACTGGGGCGGATTATAGAGACTACTATGCCTTTATTGACAAAGCGGGAGCATTCATTGGAGAGCCTGTAGAAATAACAGATTGAGATAGAGTATTTACCTTAAAAAACTATAACTACATATAAAGGCAAAAGCAATCAGGCTTGACCTATCGGTCAAGCCTGATTCATAATCTCATCATATTTTTCTGCAATTTCCAATGCCCGTTCTGCCGCTCTTTCGATGAACTGTTCCAAGGAAAGGTGCAGGTAGGGGAGATCCGCTTCGTTTTTGGATTTCGTGCGGGTCTTCAGCTCGAAATTTAAGATCTCCTGTGGTGCGGCGGAGCGCAGACGCGTGAGCACATGATCCCAGTCAAGGCTGCCGTCAAAGGGGATGAAATGCAGATCGTCGCCACCATTGAAGATGCCGGCAGGATCACGCACGCCGAAATTGTCGTGCAGATGGGTCATGATGAGCTGGTTGCCAAATCGGTGGAGCAGATCCGTGTTCGGAGGATAGCAGGAATCGTGACCGCAGTCCCAGCAAAAGCCCACATTCGGGTGATCCTGATAGCGCGTCAGCAAAGCGCACAGATATTCTGTGCCTTCTAAATTCTCAAAAGCAATGCAGATGCCATTTTGCCCGGCATATTCCACAAGCGCATCGAAATGCCGGAAATCCGGCAATGATTCCGGGAAGGTGTAATGCAGACCCTGCCAGCTGTGAACCACAAGAATCGGCACATGGAACTTTGCGCAGGTGTCGATGCTTTTCTTGAGAAGCGCCAGCACCTCGACAGCTTCGGCTGATTCCGGCTGCCACATGGGTGCTGTGCTTTTACGGGGCGCGTGGAGGGACTGAACGGTCATGCCCTTTGCATGCACGCACCTTGTGAGCGCAGCCATATCCAAATCCTCCGACCAAAGAGGGGAAACGGCGGAAAAGCCTGCGTTATTCAGAAGTGCAATGACCTCTGCCATAGGGCAGTCATATTGTGCCTGCAGAGAAAAACCGATTTTGGGTATCACAAGATCACCTCCACTTGGGTATTATATCACCCGATTTCTCAAAATGCAATCGTTCGACAGGCGTCTTGTGTCTTGTAAAAGGGAGCACTGCATGGTATAATCAGCAAAAAGGAGGTGCTCGCATGAAAGAGATTTTCTTTCCTTACGGAAAAGAAATACTGTCACAATGCTTTGAGGACGGAGAACTTGCCGGTGTTTTGACCTCGGCAATCGGCGAATATCAGGCGGAATACGATGCGGAAACACTGGTAAAAAATGCCCTTGCTGCGCCGATTGCTTCGCCTTCGTTGGCAGAATTGGCGAAGGGGAAGAAGCGGGTCGTCATCATCGCCAGCGATCATACCCGTCCCGTACCCAGCAAGGTCATCCTTCCTGCCATGCTGCAGGAGATCCGCAAGGGAAATCCCAACGCGCAGATCACCATCCTGATCGCCACCGGCTGTCATCGGGAAACGACAAAGCAGGAGCTGATCGCCAAATTCGGCGAGGAGATCGCTGCAAAGGAAGAGATCTATATCCACAACTGTGACGAGCGGGAAAAGCTGAGAAACATCGGCACGCTTCCCTCCGGCGGTGCCTGCGAGATCAACACCATTGCGCTGGATGCGGATTTGTTGGTTGCCGAGGGGTTTATTGAGCCGCACTTTTTCGCGGGCTTCTCCGGCGGCAGAAAGAGCGTGCTGCCCGGCATTGCCGGCAGAGCAACGGTGCTTGCCAACCATTGCTCCGAGTTTATCGATTCGCCCAAAGCCCGCACCGGCTTACTGGAGGGCAATCCCATCCATGAGGATATGCTCTGGGCTGCAAAGACAGCGGGGCTTGCCTTCATCGTCAATGTGGTGCTGAATGAAAATAAGGAAGTCATCTTTGCCACCGCCGGACATCCCGAGCGCGCCCATGAAGCCGGCGTTCAGTTCCTTTCCAAACTGTGCGCGGTCAAGCCGATGGAAGCGGATGTGGTCATCACGACAAATGGCGGCTACCCGCTGGATCAAAATATGTATCAGGCGGTCAAGGGGATGACCGCTGCCGAGGCGACGGTCAAGGAGGGCGGCGTGATCATCATTGCTGCAAGATCCAATGACGGCGTGGGCGGCGATCACTTCTACCATCAGCTGGCGGACGAGCCGGACATCCACAAGACCATGGCACTTTTCCGCAGCCGCGGTCGCGGCGAGACCGTTCCCGATCAATGGCAGACGCAGATTTTGCTCCGGGTGTTGATGCGCGCCAGTGTGATCTATATCTCCGAAATGGACGATGAAACGGTCAGAAAAATGCACATGACACCGGCACATTCCATCGAAGAAGCGTTGGAGATTGCAAAGAAACTACTTAATAAAGAGCATCCAACTATCACGGCGATCCCGGATGGCGTATCGGTGATTGTGAAATGAAAAAACGGACGGCAAAAGCCGTCCGTTTTTTAGCGCAGGTCCAAAATATTGCTCCATGCTACCTTGCCCTCCGCGTCGGTGACTTCCGCGCGGATGTAGCTTTGCATGGGCTGGATGGGGCAGGAATGCTCGGTGAGGTTTTCACCCCGGATGCAAAAGCCGCTGTTGATCACAATGTTGGAAAACAAACTGATGCGGCAGGCAGGGGAGCAGCGCAGCTTTACTTCGTCGCCCTCGCGCCAAATGTGCACCTCGGGTCCTTGGGTGGCGTAGAATTTCCGATCCCGGATGGCTTGCAGAAGCGCATCATCTGTTGCGTCTGCGGCGCACTCCAGCATGATCCATGCCTTGGTATCATCCGAGCCGTCGTAAAAATGGGTGTCATCGGTCGCCAGCAGAGCAAGCTGTTTGCCGTGGCTGGCAACGGCATCCACAAAGTAGCCGGAATAGGGGCGGGAGGAGTTGTGTGCATCGGAAACGCTGTTGTAGATCTCTGTGACCTCCAAGCCGTTCAGAGAAAGGGCATCCTCCGGCATATTCAGCGACCACGCAGGATGCGCCATCACCGGCAGACCGCCGCAGCGGATGATCTCATCGACCATTTTCTGCATGGAGTCCTCTTTACCGATGTTTGGTTCTTCCTTACAGCCCAGTCCCAAAATGTGACAGACACCGACGGTGGCATCACGTCCGGGGATGTTGTACTCAATGCCGGAGAGAATACGCATTCCGTCAATCGCTTTGCTGGGATGGAATTTCCAATGATCGGTGAGGGCAACGGCATCGTAGCCCGCTGCTTTGTAGAACGCAACCGCATCTTCAGGGGATTTCCCACCGTCGGAATTGGTGGTGTGCATATGCAGATTGAGCTTTATGCGCTGCTTGCCCAACAGATCGGTATACATGGTGATCGCTCCTTACTTACAGCTCCGCAAAGGAATAGATATAGCGGTCGGCGATTGCTTTCATCTGCTCGACCATGTCCTCGGAGGACTTGTCGTAGACGGCAACGGCAGTCATACCGGCTTTTTTCGCAGTGGAGACAGAGCCGATGTTGTCGTCGAGGAAAATACAGTCGGCA
Source organism: Oscillospiraceae bacterium (assembly GCA_015067495.1). GTDB lineage: Bacteria > Bacillota > Clostridia > Oscillospirales > Oscillospiraceae > Faecousia. The sequence goes on from SVMI01000019.1 coordinate 11,850, forward strand.
AGCTCCTGATGCAGCGCCTGCGCGACCTTTTCATAGAGCAGCGTATCTGCCTTCGTCAGACTGAAATCCTCGCAGCTCCAGATATGGTCAAACAGCTCGTAAACACCCACCCGCTTCAGGCAGGGGTCAAGAACCACATGGGGGCTGGCGGTCAGGACATTCAGGCTGTGACCGGCTTGGCGCAGCTGCTGCAGCTTTTCATAAACATCATTCTTCAATGGGATTTCGTAAAGATACGCAGGAACCATGGCTTCCGCCGCGTTTGCGACGAAGGTGTCGATGTCCTTGGTGTAGCCGCATTGGATCGCATACTGTGCAGTACCTTTATAGCCCAGCGGTGTGATGATCTTTATGAAATCGTCAGGCAAGGGGAGTCCCTCTTTCTGGAAGATCCGAACCATTGCATCGGCAAAGGTGGGCATGGAGTCTACCAGCGTGCCGTCGAAATCAAAAATATAAGTCATAATCAATCTTATCCTTCAAGAGCCTGAATCAGTTTCATCAGCACAGGCTCGAATTTGGCACCGTACCAATGGCTGGCATCGCCTGCGGTTGCTTTGATGCATTCGACCGTGTAGTCCGCGGCGATCTTGGCAGCATCGTAGGCGGTCTTGCCCCGTACCAGCGCGCCGGTAAAGGCAGAGGAGTAGATGTCGCCGGTGCCGTGGCAGCTGTTGGGGAGCTTGTCATGCTCGTAGTAGGCTTTCTGACCGTCCTGCAGAACCAGCACGCCGGTTCTTTCCGGCTTGTAGGATACGCCGGTCAAAATGACGCTTTTGCAGCCCAGAGCAGTCAGCTTGGAAAGCAGAGTATCGATATAAGCGGTGTCGTATTCCTCCCGATAGTCACTATCGGTGAGGAAGCAGGCTTCTGTAATGTTGGGAACGATGAAGTCTGCCTTTGCGCAAAGACCCTTCATGGCATCTACAAAAGCATCATCGAAGCCGGGATACAGCTTTCCGTTATCTGCCATAGCGGGATCCACGATCTTGACACAACCCGGTGCGGCAACAGTTTTGAAGAAATCTTCGATGTACTCGATCTGCTTGGTGCTGCCCAGATAGCCGGTGTAGATGGCATCAAAGGCAATGCCCTCCTTGACCCAGTGATCCTTGATCCCGGGCATATCCTCCGTCAGATCCCGGAAGGTAAAGCCCGTGAAGCCGGCTGTGTGGGTCGACAGCACCGCAGAGGGAAGCACGCAGGTCTCGATTCCGCAAGCGGAGATGATGGGCAGGGCAACGGTCAATGAGCATTGTCCAACGCAGGAAATGTCTTGAATGGTTAATACTTTTTTGTAGTTCATAATGATGCCTCCTTGGTGTGTCAGTTACTCTTTTTCCAAGAGATTTGCGACGGTGATGCCCTCGAAAAAGTTGTCGATCATGGCGTCGAGCTTTTCCCACATGGGACGTGCTTCACAGCAGTTGCCCCGCTGGCAGCCGGCAGGGGTGTTGGCGGTGCAGGATACGGCGGCGAGAGAGCCTTCCGTCAATTTGAGAATGCTTCCGATGGTATATTGCTCCGGCGTACGGCTGAGCCGATAACCGCCGCCCTTGCCGTGAACGGCATCGACAAAATCTGCCTTGGACAGAACGGTCATAATGGACTCCAGATATTTCTGGGAAATGTGTTCCGCTTCGGCAATTTCCTTCAGGGGAACATATTCACCTGCGTCCTTTTGCGCCAGATACACCATCACGCGCAGCGCATAGCGCCCTTTTGTTGATACGATCATAGGCTTAATCGCAGTGCGCGCAATGCTCGCAGTCAGGGAAGTCCTTTTCGTCGTAGGGAATGCCGTTCTTGTCGAAATAGTCCTTCAGTGCGTTTTTGATGGCTTCTTCAGCCAGAACGGAGCAGTGCATTTTGTGAAGGGGCAGTCCGTCCAGCGCCTCGGCAACTGCTTTGTTGGTCAGCTGCATTGCTTCGTGGATGGATTTGCCCATGATCATTTCCGTTGCCATGGAGGACGACGCGATAGCACTGCCGCAGCCGAAGGTCTCAAATTTTACATCGACAATGATGTCGTTTTCGATCTTCAGATAGATCTTCATGATGTCGCCGCACTTGGCATTGCCGACTTCGCCGACACCGTCGGCGTTTTCAATGACACCCACATTGCGGGGATGGGTGAAGTGGTCCATAACCTTTTCGCTGTAAAGAGCCATAATTTTTATCTCCAATCAAAGAATATAGTTGCGCTTGCCGGTCTGCAGGTCGCGCCATACGGGGGAAATGCCCCGCAGGTAGGAAACGACCTCGGGAACGACAGTCAGAATGTGATCGATTTCAGCCTCGGTGTTCTCGTGGCTGAGGGAAAGACGCAGCGAGCCGTGGGCAACATCGTGTACACGTCCGATCGCCAGCAGCACATGGCTGGGATCGAGAGAGCCGGAGGTGCAGGCAGAGCCGGAGGATGCCTGAACGCCCTTCATATCCAGCAGCAGCAGGAGGGATTCGCCCTCGATGCCCTCAAAGCAGAAGCTGACATTGCCGGGAAGACGGTTGTCAGGATCGCCGTTCAGGGCACTGTGGGGGATTTGGGAGAGTCCCGCGATCAGCTTGTCCCGCAGGGCTGCGACCTTGGCGGCGTTGGTGTCGAGCTTTGCAGTCGCTTCCTCAAGAGCGGCAGCCATGCCGCAGATGGCGGGAAGATTTTCCGTGCCGGCGCGCTTGCCGCGCTCCTGTGCGCCGCCGTTGATCAGATTGGTCAGGGGGAAGCCCCGGCGGCAGTAGAGGACGCCGATGCCCTTGGGACCGTGGAACTTATGGGCAGACAGGCTCAAAAGGTCGATATTTTCCGCTTTGACATTGATGTGCAGATGACCTGCCGCCTGCACCGCATCGGTGTGGAAGGGAACACCTGCTTCCTTGCAGATCGCGCCGATCTCAGCGATGGGGAGGACAGAGCCGATCTCATTGTTGGCGTACATCACCGTGACAAGGCAGGTGTCCTCACGCAGGGCGTTTTTGACAGCTTCTGCGGTGATATTGTGACCTTCCCGGACATCGAGATAGGTGACCTCGTAGCCCTCTTTTTCCAGCTTTTGCAGCACGTGCAGCACGGCATGATGCTCAAAAGCGGTGGAAATAATGTGCTTTTTGCCCTTGCGCGCGCCCACTGCCGCGGCAGAGAGGATCGCCATGTTGTCTGCCTCGCTGCCGCCGGAGGTGAAATAGACCTCGCGGGGTTCGCAGCCGATGCATTTTGCGATGCGATCCCGGGCGTCCTCCAGCAGCTCCTTGGCTTCCTGACCAGCGGAATGCAGACTGGAAGGGTTGCCGTAGTAGGTTTCAAAAGCCGGCATCATCGCCTTGAGGGCGGTGGCGCTGAGCTTGGTGGTGGCGGCATTATCCGCGTAAACTTGCATATAAAAACCTCCTGAAGGGATTTACCTAGTTAAGTCGTAGGTAATATACCACTATTTACCTACTTTGTCAATAGGTAAAAGGAACGTTCTGCATCCAATTTTTTCTAAATCTTTCGACTTTTTCAGCGGTTACAATCGCCTGCGCATGGAATATTAAGAAGGCAGGAAGCGAAGGAGGAGCGGAAAATGAAATGTACAATAAAACGCATGACGCAAACGTTGCTTTGCGTATTGATATTGACAACGAGCGTATTTGGCAGGGAGCTGATCCCCGGCGGGCAGATCGTGGGGTTGGAGCTGTGCGATCAACGGGTCGTGGTGGCGGGCTTTGACGAGGAGCAGGGCAAATCGGCGCAGGCTGCCGGACTTAAAAGCGGCGACATTATTCAAAAGATCGACGATACGGTGATCGCCTCGGCAGAGGATATCCGCACTGCATTGAAGCACTCAGATGGCACGGTGACCCTGCAGATCAGCCGCGACGGGCAGGTACAGTCTTTGCAGATCGTTCCCCATATTACGCAGGACGGACCGCGGCTGGGTGTGTATCTGCGGCAGGGGATCGCGGGCATCGGCACGGTGACATGGTACGATCCTGAAAGCGACACTTTCGCGACCTTGGGTCACGGTGTCAATGACGGCAGCGGCAAGCTGCTGAAGATGACCTCAGGCAAAGCCTATCGGGCGCGGGTGATGACGGTAAAAAAAGGCAAGATCGGCGAGCCCGGGCAGCTGATCGGGGCGATCAAATCGCCGGAGCCGGTAGGAGAACTGTACCGCAATACGCAGCAGGGCGTTTTTGGAAAATACAGTGAAGAGCCGCAAGGGCAGGCGATTCCCATTGCCCAAATGGGCGAGGTCAAGACGGGCGACGCAGTGATCCGATCCACGATTGAAGGAGAAACGCCCCGGGAATATTCTGTGAAAATTCTGAAAATTTATCCGAAGACACGGGATAACGGCAGAAACCTGCTGCTGCGGGTGACAGATCCGGCACTGCTGGAAGCCACCGGCGGCATCGTGCAGGGCATGAGCGGCAGTCCCATCATCCAAAACGGCAAGCTGGTCGGCGCGGTGACTCATGTG
>SVMI01000020.1 GCA_015067495.1 Oscillospiraceae bacterium
GCGACAAGCCCATCAAGTCCCCCTACTACATCAACAAGGCTGACTTCGTGGCTTGCCACAACCCCTCCTACATCACCAAGGGCTTCAAGATCGTTCAGGACGTCAAGCCCGGCGGTGTCTTCCTGATTAACTGCCAGTGGACCCTCGAGGAGCTGGAGCACCATCTGGATGCCGCTTCCAAGCGTTACATCGCTGAAAACAATATTCAGCTGTACACCATCAACGCAATCGACCTTGCCATCTCCGTGGGCATGGGCAAGCGCACCAACACCATTCTGCAGTCCGCATTCTTCTCTCTGGCAAAGGTCATGCCCAGCGATGAAGCGATCGGCTACATGAAGGACGCTGCCGAGAAGTCCTACGCCAAGAAGGGTATGGACGTTGTCGAGTGCAACTGGAAGGCAATCGACGCAGGTGCTACCGCATACACCAAGATCGACGTTCCCGCTGCATGGGCAACTGCAGAGGATCACAAGGTCGAAGCTGAGCTGGAAGGCGCTGCTGACACCGTTAAGGTCGTCAAGACCATCCTGCAGCCCGTTGGCAAGATGGACGGCTACTCCCTGCCCGTTTCCGCATTCGACGGTCTGGCTGACGGTCAGTTCCCCCTGGGTGCTGCTGCATACGAGAAGCGCGGCGTCGCTGTTACCGTTCCTCACTGGGACGAGACCAAGTGCATCCAGTGCAACAACTGTGCATATGTCTGCCCCCACGCCACCATTCGTCCCTACGCTCTGACCGCTGAAGAAGCTGCCGCTGCTCCCGCAGGCGCACGTCTGGTCGACGTCAAGGCAGGCAAGGGCAAGGGTGTCTACAAGTACACCATGGCTGTTTCTCCTCTGGACTGCATGGGCTGCGGCGTCTGTGTCGGCGTCTGCCCCACCAAGGCAATCACCATGGCTCCTCAGGAAGCCGAACTGCCCGAGCAGGAAGTCTGGAGCTACATGGTCTCCAAGGTCTCCCGCAAGCCCGAAATGGAAGACAACACCGTCAAGGGCAGCCAGTTCCGCAAGCCTCTGCTTGAGTTCTCCGGCTCCTGCGCAGGTTGTGCTGAGACCAGCTATGCCCGTCTCGTGACCCAGCTGTTCGGCGACCGTATGTACATCTCCAACGCAACCGGTTGCTCCTCCATCTGGGGCGGCCCCGCTGCTACCTCTCCCTACTGCGTCAATGAGAATGGTCACGGTCCTGCATGGGCTAACTCCCTGTTTGAAGACAACGCAGAGCATGGTCTGGGTATGTACACCGCTCAGGCTGTCATCCGCGAGTCCCTCGCCAACAAGGTTCGCTCCGTCATGGAGTCCACCGTTTCCGAAGAGCGCAAGGCTGCCTGCCAGGCTTGGCTGGACACCTTCAACGACGGCGAGGCCAACAAGGCTGCTACCGCTGCTCTGATCGCTAACCTGGAAGCAAAGGTCTGCTGCGACACCGTCGCTGAGATCCTGAGCAAGAAGGAATACCTCTCCAAGAAGTCCGTCTGGATCTTCGGTGGTGACGGCTGGGCATACGACATCGGCTTCGGCGGCGTTGACCACGTTCTGGCTTCCAACAAGGACGTCAACATCTTCGTCTTCGATACTGAGGTTTACTCCAACACCGGCGGTCAGGCTTCCAAGGCTTCCAACATCGGTCAGGTTGCACAGTTCGCAGCTTCCGGTAAGGAGACCAAGAAGAAGAGTCTTGCCGAGATCGCAATGAGCTACGGCTATGTTTACGTCGCTCAGATCGCCATGGGTGCTAACCCCGCGCAGACCATCAAGGCCATCTGCGAGGCAGAGGCTTACAACGGTCCTTCCCTGATCATCGGCTACGCTCCCTGTGAGATGCACTCCATCAAGGGCGGCATGACCAACTGCCAGGCCGAGATGAAGAAGGCTGTCGACTGCGGTTACTGGAATCTGTTCCGCTTCGATCCTTCCAAGGAGACCGGCAAGTTCCAGCTGGACAGCAAGGATCCCAAGGACGGCTATCAGGAGTTCCTGATGAACGAGGCCCGTTACTCCCGTCTGACCCGCGAGTTCCCCGACCGTGCAACTGATCTGTTCGCCAAGAACGAAGCAGCTGCCAAGGAGCGCTGGGAGCATCTGAAGAAGCTGGTCGAAATGTACAAGGACTAATCCCTAATACGAACCGCCCCGGGTAACCGGGGCGGTTTCACAAAGGAGAACATCATGCTCTGTACTGTGATCGATATTCGCGGTGACTACGCCTTTGTCAAATACGACGGAACCGGCGTTGTTTCCGAGGTTGCCATCGCCCTGCTGCCCTTCGGCATCGACGTGGGTGACCGGCTCAAATTTGAAAACTACGAGTTTACGCAAATATAAAACGCTGGTCTCGCGACCAGCGTTTTATTTATGGCTCAAAATCGTTTGCAATGTCATATGATACCGTATCTGAATAATGCCACCATTCGCCAAAGTACGGCTTAAAGCCGTTTTGCTCCATGACCTCTTCCAATAGTCCGGCATTTTCTGCGGCTTCGGCACTGCAATCTGCATAATCCCGATCCGCAAGCTCTGAAAAATCATCAAAATCAGTCGGCATCACCAACTCACAGCCGCTTGTATCAACCAGTGTCACATCAACTGCAATTCCCCTGCAATGAGACTGCGAGCCGGTTCCGAGTTTGGATACATACGTCGGATCGGGACAAATATTCCACAGCTTTTCTTGTGCTGACGTGGGGCGGAAACCGTCCCAGAGCTTCAAACCAAGTCCCTGTTTCTTCAGCGTCTCCTGAACCGCCATCAGCTTTTTCACTGTACCATAGCGCAGCCACGGCTCTGTAAAATCATATATTACAACACCGGTAAAATTGTCTTCCGTTGCGTACTTCAGGTCAACCACGAGATCAGGAATGTAATCCCGGATCCGCACAAAGTCCTCGTCTTTTGGTTCCGGCAGTGTTTCAGTCGGTGCTGTTGTTTCTGAGGGCAATGGCTCTGTAGTAGGTTCTGATGCGGTCGTTGATTGGGTAGTTGATGGGTCTGTCTGCGTGATCGTTTCCGTTGTTTCGGATGGATCTGTCGGTTCTGTCTTTCCCAATCCGGCTGCAATATAAACCAGCAGTACCAACACAGCGAGTAAGATGACAATTACTGCAGTTAAAAACGTGGATTTTTTCATCAGATCAGCCTTTTTTCTTCTTGCGTTTGAACTTTGACCAGAAGCTGTTCTTTTTTCCTCCTTTTTCCTTATCGCCTGAAAGATTCTCCGGCGGCTGATCCTGTAATTTCTCCGCAGGAATTTCTCTCTGCGCGATCCGCTTTTGGGTAAATTCACGCATCAGCGCATACAGCACAGATGCCAGCGGGATCATCAGCAGCATACCAACAGGTCCCATCAGATCGCCGCCAACCGCGACTGCGACCAGCACCCACATGCCGGGAAGCCCAATGGACGTACCGACCACTCTCGGATAGATCAGGTTGCCTTCGATCTGCTGCAGGATCAGGAACATCACCACAAACCAGAATGCCAACGCCGGATCAACAACCAGAATGAAGAAGCCGCCCAAAATACAGCCCACAAACGCACCGACGATCGGCACAAGTGCCGTCACCGTAATGATCACACTGACCAGCGGCATATAGGGCATGCCGAAGATCGTCATAAACAGCGCAAACATCAATCCAAGGATCACTGCCTCCAGGCACTGACCTGAGATGAAATTGCTGAAGGTCGTGTTTGTCATGCGCAGGATACGGATCGTTTCATCGCAGACCTTTTCAGGGAGGAAGGAATAGAGGAGTCGTCTTCCCTGACGGGCAAGAACCTCTTTCTTTCCAAGGCAGTAGATCGCAAAGACAATCGCCAGAACACCATTGAAAATGCCTGTGCCGAGATTTACGATTGTGGAGATCGCCGTATCAACAACGCCACCCAAGCCGTCTGTAATAATACTGATCGCCTTTTGGATCAGACCGCTCCAGTCAAAGGTTGCAAAGTTTGTGTACTCCGACAGCCATTCCATGATCTCGGGGTGTTCATTCAGGTAGATGACCACTGACTGCTGAACACGGTTGAAAAATCCGGGTAGGGTCGCAATAATGGATTCGACCGTCTCGCTGATCTGCGGGATCAACAAGTAGATGATGCCGTAAAGCACCAGTAAAATGCTCACGAACGTCAGCAACAGGGACAGTACACGGCGAAGCGTGTTGTTTTTGATCTTCTTCAGCAGACGCTCAAAAGCACGCATCGGTACGTTCAGCACAAATGCCAAGGCAGCACCCGCAACGAAGGGCTTGATGATACCGTAGACGACATTCAGCAGGGAAGTTACCCGCTCTGTCTCATGCAGAATCCAGTAAAGCACGATGCAGCCGGCAAGTCCGAGGAAAATATTGCGCAGGGTCTTCTTGTTAAACTCCATTCCCACCCCTCCTTTTTTTCTATTATAATACCTCCCACTCAAAAATTCTATAGATATTTCATGAATTCTTCATTTTCTGCGAATTTTTTTCAAAAGCATATCTGCCGGTGCAGCCGCATAGATTTATGTCAGCACACAGCATCGGAGGGATAAACATGCAAGACACCATCGAGCAAAGAGCTTGCAAACTGGCTGTGTACATGATCGAAACCGGTGCGACTGTCCGCAAAGCGGCACAGCATTTCGGCATCTCAAAATCTACTGTTCACAAGGACTTATCCCAAAGACTTCCGCAGTATAACCGCCTGCTTCACGAGCAGGTACGGCAGGTACTGGAGCTGAACAAGCAGGAACGTCACATCCGCGGCGGAATGGCGACCCAACGGAAATACAAAAAGGACACATAGGAAAAGCCCAACCAATCGGTTGGGCTTTTCTTACAGATCATCCGCATCCTGAACAGGCTGTTCCCATTTTTCAATAGGTCGTCCCGTATAGCTGCCCATGGGATCTGTGATGATCATGCCGAGCAGGTTCATGTGCTTTTCCTTGTGAAACTCCATTTCTTCTTCGATGGGTCTTTCCTTTTGCATCTGCTGTTCTCCTTGTTGCCAGATTGGTTCTCCTGTGGTATAATAACCGAAAAGGAGTGATTCTATGTTTGACATCACGCTCATCTGCATGGGAAAATTAAAGGAAAAATTTTATATCTCCGCTGCGGAGGAGTATGCCAAACGCTTGAAGGGCTATTGCTCCTTTCAGCTTCTGGAGCTGCCGGAGCAACGTCTGCCGGAGGATCCGTCCCCTGCCGAAATTGCCGCAGGTCTTGAAAAAGAAGCGGAACTGATCTTTTCCAAAATTCCCAAAGGTGCGTGGTTTTGCACCTTCACGCCGGAGGGAAAGATCCTCTCCAGCGAAGCCTTTGCCGATAAGCTGAAGGATGTAAAGCTCTCCGGCAAAAGCAGTGCCTGCTTTTTGATCGGTTCTTCCTTCGGCATGTCGCCTCGCGTGAAGGAACGTGCCGATTTCAAGCTGTCCATGGGTCCCATGACCTTCCCCCATCATCTGGCACGGATCATGGTGCTGGAGCAGCTTTACCGCGCGGAAGCGATTCAGGCAGGCAGCAAATATCACAAATAAAAAGAGTGTTGCTGTTGGCAACACTCTTTTTTGTTTACCGATAGAAGGAGTTTCCTCCGATGAACTCACGCACAAGACTCGTGGGCGGGATCTCATCATCCACTTCTGCTTCCTTCACGAAGTTCAGCACCTTGACAATGGCGCGCACCTCTTCGTAGCAGGGATCCTCCGGCTCAATGGCAAGCAGCAGCGGGAAGATATGCTTTTTCAGCACCGCAAGCTCATAAAGCGTGGAGCTGTTGAAGAGCATATCTGCATTCTCCTGATAGGGGAAGATCCATCTGGCTTCGCCTCTGCGGACGGAATCCCACATACCGATGGTACGCTGCACCGTCGTGCCACGGGACTCATGATCCCGCACGATCCTGCGAAGCAGACGCAGATAGCTGGTGGGGATGCGGTTGTGATCGTCCAGATTCAGGGGGATCAGCGGGCTGACATAGAGCCGGAACACACGCTTTGCATCCATGCCCTCGGGGATCAGAACGGGGTTCAGCGCATGCAGACCCTCCACAATAATGACCGAATCCGAATGCAGCTGCATTTTGTGGTTTCTCCACTCCCGCATGCCGGTGCAGAAATTGAAGGAAGGGATCTGCACCTTCTCCCCTGCCAAAAGCCGGCGCAGATGCTCGCCGAACAGCTGGGTATCAATGGTTCTGATATGTTCAAAGTCGATGGTTCCGTCCGGCTCGGGATCGATCTTATCCCGGTCGATGTAGTAATCATCAAGGCTCATCAGGACCGGCTTCTTGCCGTGTACCCGCAGCTGCGTTGCAAGACGGTTAGCAGAGGTGGTCTTGCCGGAGGAGCTGGGACCTGCCAGCATGACAGCCTGAATATTACGCTGGCAGATGGCATCGGCAACCTGCGAATAACGCTTTTCATGCAGTGCCTCATTGACCCGGATCAACTCACGGATCCTGCCGGTATCGGTCAGCTCGTTCAGGTCAGCAACCGTTTCACACTCCATCAGCTGACACCAGCGTTCACCCTCGGAGAAAACCTGAAAATACCGGGGCATCTCCTGAAACTGCGCAACAGCATCAGGCGCGTTATTGTCGGGGAACATGAAAACGAAGCCGCTCTCCGCACCGATAATATCCCACACCTGAAGATAACCTGTGGACGGTGCAAGCTCGCCGTAGAAATAGTCGCAGTAGTCCTCGTAAGAATAGTAATCAAACCAAGGCTCTGCACGCCACGAAAGCAATCTCGCCTTATCCGTCTGACCGGAAGCGGTGAACATCTGAACCGCCTCCTCTGTGGTAATGCGCTTGCGCAGAAGCGGAATGTCCATGCTGACGATCTTTTTGACCTCTGCCTTCAGCTTTTCCTCGGAAAAATCTGCTGCGCCGGTGACAGAAATAAACAGTCCCGCACCAAGGGTGCAGTTCATCTTCGTCTTTGCCTTGGGCCAAAGACGATGTAATGCCAAAAACAGAACAAACTGCGCCGTGCGGCGGTAGACCTCCTTGCCAGCTTGATCATTGTAGCGGAGCAAGCGCACCACGCCATTGGATGCCGCCATGGCACGGCGAATAGAGGGACGCTCGGGATCCGCATCCTTCTCGCGGACAGGAATATAGTTAAGATTAAAAACCTCGCCGGCAATCTTCGCAGCAAGCGGTCTTTGAGACAGCGCACTCGCATCCAGACCAAGCTCCGCAATCAGATCACGCAGGCTCTTGCCGGGCGTGGCTTCAATGGCTCTTCCATCAATATGTAATGTCATATAGGGTGCCTCCTTTTGGACACAACTGTGTCGGATTGATAATATAGCACATATCCAGCCGAATTGCAAGTCTTATTTTTCGCCAAAATGCACAAAAGCCATCTGTCAAGATGGCTTTTGTCGTCAAAATTCTCCGGCATCGTACATCACAGCAGACAGAGCGCACAGCGGGGCTGTCTCACAGCGCAGGATGCGCTTTCCAAGGGTGCAAACCTGAAGTCCTGCATTTCTTGCCATCTCCACTTCCCGCTCCTCCAGACCGCCCTCAGGACCTGTCAAAAGGCTTACGGTTTTGTATGCACCTGTCTGCAGTGCCATGCGCAGGGTGACCGCCTGCTCATTTTCATAGAACATCAGTGCCTTGTCGGCAGTCGCTGCCCGCTTCAGGGCTTCTGTAAAGCTTCCAAGCACGATCACCTCCGGGATTCTGCCGCGACCGCATTGCTCTGAGGCGGATGCGGCGATTTTCTGCCAGCGCTCCAGCTTTTTCTTCAAGCTCTTGTCGTCCGGCTTGGAAACACAGCGTCCCGACGGAAATGCAACGATCTCGTAAGCACCCAGCTCCGTTGCTTTTTGGATCACATGCTCCAGCTTGTCCGCCTTGGGAAATGCCATATAGATGCTGACCTGCACAGCAGCCTCGGTCTGGGACGCGCGTCGCTCCTGCACGGCAAGCACGAAGCTGTCTGCCGTTGCGTCCGTAACGGTGCAGACGCACTCCTGCCCCTGTCCATCACAAAGCAGCACCGCTTCGCCGTTTTTCAGGCGCAGCACCTTTGCGTGACGGGCGTTCTCACCCGTCAGGATGGGCGAATCCGTCGCCAACTCTTCCGTTGTTACAAAAAATCGTGTCATAATAACTCCTTTACACGGCATCCAATTCCTGCCGAGTCAAAATCTCTTTCTTATCACGGTAACCGCTGCACAGCGCGAATTGGAACAATACCGTGATCGCCAGCATCAGCACAGCGCAAATCGCGAATGCGAGGTTGTAAGACCCCAGCACATCATAGCAAAGATTGATGATCGGCTCACCGATGGCATAACCCGTGTAGTTTAGGGCAAGGAAAACGCCCAGAATTTTATCAGCAGAGGCATCCCCAAACAGATCATACACGATCAGTGGGATCATCAGCGTTTCCAGTGGTAAAGCAAGGGTCTTGAAGACTGTATAGGCAACTGCCATAGACATACCAAAGGCTGAGGTATTGATCAATAGCAGCACCGCAAATGCCAGCACCGCTGAAATTTGACAAATCGGCATAACAGTCCTCAGTCCCAGCTTGTCGTACATCACGCCGACCAGCAGCTTTGAGCCTGTAAGCAGCAGCGACGACACGCTGGCAATGGTTGCAATATAGCCCGGATCGAAACCAATGTCCTTCAAGTGTGCGTTATAGGCACTGCTGATCCCCTGCAGCATAAAGCCCGTCAGCAGCACCGTCACGCCTGCAAGATAGAAGGTCGGACGTTTGACAGCCTGCCGATACTCCATCCCGACCCAGCCATGACCGCGCTTTTGGGACGTTTTTTCGTAAGTGGTCTGCGTTTCACCCTTGGGATGCTCCCGCAGCACCGCAACGATCACAATTCCCGAAATCAGCATCACACACGCAACCAGACGGTATGCGTTGCGATAGCCAAAGGGATTTTCCGCCTCATTGATTATGGGCGATACGATCTGCGCTGCCAATGCGCCGCCGATACCGTTTGCGGCATAGACGATGCCGGTATACTTGCCGATATCCTTCTTGAACCAGCGTCGGATAATGGAGCTGGTCATCGTGCCGGTTGTAAAGGCAAGACCCAATCCCAGCATTGCACCGCTTGCGTAAAACTGCAGCACATTGCTTGCAACAGAATCCACAAACATACATGCGCTCAGCATCAAAAAGCCAAAGGCAACCAGCTTTCGTATACCGAATTTGCCGATCAGGAAGCCGAAGCACAAATTGAGCAATGCCGATGCAACATAGCGGATGCTGTCACGGAGTGCAAACAGACTTCGCGGGATTTTCAGCGCATCGGTAATGGCAGCAAGATACAAGCCCTTATTGCTGCTGCAAAAGCCCAGCGACGTAAACGTCATAAAAAAGCAGGCAGCCAATATGACCCATTTATAGTCAAAGCATTTTCTTTCCAGTGTCATGGTAAGCACCTCACCATCCTATTTCTAGGATGGTTTTACCACCATTCTGTCGGAAAGACAAGTACTGTTTCATTAAGGCTGCATAACCTAAACTTTATGCAGTTAATCTATCTGTGCAGAGCGATAGTAACGGATAACAAAATCCCGGAACGTCTTTTCGTCCTCTGTAAAATCATGCCCTTTGCGCCAGTAAAGGCGCATTGCCCAAGGCTGATAGTTATTTTTGATTGGAACATACCGCAGCGAAAGCGATGGCGTACGACCGGTCAGCTTCGTTGCAAAAGCAACGCCCAGCCCATTTGATACCATCTGCTGCGTCGTAAGATGAGAATAGGCATTCCCCGTCGGAAGCGGAATGTTGTTATCATCAAAAATCCTGACCAGCTGATCAAAGAGCGGATAGTCCTGAAACGGCAGAAAGATGGTCTCCTCCGTCAGCTCATTCAGGTCTGCATACCCCTTCTTCGCAGCGGGATGCTCAGGATGCACCATCACCACCGGGTGATCGTCACAAAGATACACGCTTTCCAGCTTTTGAGCATATTCCGAAGAAAGATCGCCGTCTGATGCCAAGAGAAAACTGTGCTGTGCCGTCAGTCCGTTGTTGTTCAGCTCGGAACGGTTCAGACTGGTACATTGCAACGTAAATCCGGGATGCTCCTGGGAAAATGCCGTAATTAGATCAACCAGCTGTGTAGAGGAAACACTCGCGATACATACATGGGGGTGTTGCAGCAGCATACTTTGGCGCAGCTCCGCCCTCGCGCAGTCCAAGGTGTTAAAGACTTGATTGACGTATCGCAGCAAGATCTGTCCCTGCTGATTCAGGGTAATGCGGTTGTTGGCGCGGTCAAACAAGGTTACACCAAGCTCCCGTTCCAATCGGGAAATCGAGGTACTAAGTGCAGGGGCAGAAATAAAGAGTGCCTGCGCCGCGTCGGAGATCTTCCCAACCTCCGCAACGGTTTTGAAATATTTCAGCTGCTGAAGCTCCATGTTTCACTCCCCCACAGAATAAAGTCTGTTTTAATCATACACGAGCAGGTATATTTTGTCAAATAAAAGCACAGCTGCAATATATCAAAAAACAGACCCACCCAATATAGGTGGATCTGTTTTGGCGGAGAGAGTGGGATTCGAACCCACGGTGGGTTGCCCCATCACTAGTTTTCAAGACTAGCTCCTTAAACCGCTCGGACATCTCTCCGTACCGCACAAATATATCATTGGAATGGCAAAAAGTCAAGCAATATCCACATTCACACTTGACAAAAGTGTGACCGCATGATAGAATACTTTGGCAATCGAAAATGTCTTGTTGATTCGGAGTGATACCCAAGAGGCCGAAGGGGCTCCCCTGCTAAGGGAGTAGGCGTCTAAAAAGCGCGCGAGGGTTCAAATCCCTCTCACTCCGCCATCAAAGGGCTACAAAAAAGATGTAGCCCCCGAAACCCCCGATTTTATCGGGGGTTTCGCCGTTTCTACGGCAGAAAAAACAGCAAGCGATTTTGTAGATGTGAAAAAGATACTTTTCCC